>JAEUKE010000275.1 GCA_016794345.1 Myxococcales bacterium | reverse complement strand
GCCTCCACTGCTTGTCCTCGCCAGCAATCTCGATAACCATTGGAATGCCTTGATCCTGGCAGCACTCGAGCCGTTGCCGGATGATGACACGCTTGATCGTGCGGGTCTTCTCGAGATCGATCTCGACCCAGGGCTCAGCCTGGTATCCGGTGTGGACGATCAGGGCAAACGCATCCAGTTGGCCGAGGAAGCCAGAGCTGGCATAGCCTCGTGTCGATGAGGAAGCTCGCCATTCGTATCGGTCAGACGGATATCGGAAGTAGGCGAAGATCGGGATGAGCAGGGTGGCTATGGCCGCCAGCGCGACGATGAGCAGCAGGTGTGCTCGCCGCTGCGCGAGACCGTCTCGGGAGGCGAGCTTGTGTTCCGTGATGAGCGCGTCGACCCCACTGAGCTCCTGGGACAGCTGGTCTCGTGACAGGGGCTGGGACAGTCGGGCCCGGAGGAGCTGGGCTCGTGTCGCCTCGGGAGTCGATGTCGCGGCGACTGAGTGATCCGAGGGGGCGTCGATGGTGTTCACCGCTCGGCTCAGGAGGACTTGCGCCACGCCTAGATCTCCGTCCTTCGCTGCCAGGATCGAACGCGCCAGGTCGAGCGAGCACTGAGCCTCGTGGAGTTGCACGTCGGCCGGTCGGCTCGTTGTCGTCGGCGGAGGACGGCTCACCACGAAGCTCCGTACCACGGCCGTCACGCCGCTTGGTGGGCCGGCGACGCCCGCCGCCGAAGTCGGCGGAACAAGCTCGTGAGCGAACGGGCGGCGTGCGTCGCCAGCATCGCGCCCAGGATGAGGTAGAACGGGTCGACATCGAACCGGTAGCGGCTGAAGTCACCCGAGGAGATGAGGGTCGTGCCGAGGGCGGCGTACGCGATGGTCACCAGCATGAAGAGGATGGCCGCGACCGTCGTTCGCTCGGACGGCAACCTCGCGCGGGTCCGCAGGACGCGGTAGCAGCCGTAGAGCAGAGCGGCGGGCAGCCCGATGGCGAGGAAGAGCAAGCGGCCTTGCGAGTTCTTGCCAGCGAGCTTGTTGAGCGCGACGTCGAGCTTCTTTACTCTGTGGTAGTTGACCGTCTGTTCGAGCACGATGTCACGGCTGGGGGAGGAAGGATACCAATCGAGGAGCGCGAACAGGACACTGTCGACGTACGCCCAGGGGTAGTTCTTCACGAGGAACTCGCCATCGGGCTTGTAGTGCTTCTCTGCAATGAGCAGATACTCGAGCGTGTGGGTGTTGGCTCGCCCATTCGGTGTGCGCGCCATGTCCAGCAGCGGGACGCCGGTGGGCTCGATCGGCACGCGCATGGATCCGAGCGAGCTTACGCCGGTGAACGGCTCATAGTTGACGGTCTGCTTGAACATGCCTTCGTCTTGGAGGCGTTCTCGCTCTGCTTCGGGGACCGACGGCCACGTCTTGTAGACGATGTTCGTCCACACGGCTGCGCCACCGTAGTCGTGACCGAGCAACAGTCGGCCCTTCATCCCGAGAACGAACAAGAGGATCAACGGGAAGGCGGCGCCCTTGAGGACGGTGCGACGCGGGCTCGAGCGTGGCGGAGCCGCGAGGGGCGGCGCGACGAGGAGAACCGCTAGGACCGCTGCCAGCCAGACCGTTCCGTAGACGTTACGGATCAGCGCCACGAGCGCGAGCGAGGAGAAGAATACGAAAGCGGCGCGAACCGAGCCGGTTCGGTAATAGCGAAAGAGCGCAAGGACGGAGCCGCAGAAGATTGCGGCGACCGGGACGTGATAAAAGAGCCAGTTTTCGTAGAGAATCGCGACGGGCGTGGAGAGGAAGAGGCAGACCAGGATCGTGGCGAAGAGCGGGTGGACCTCGAAACGCTTCAGCGCACGGATGAGAAACAGGCCGAGAAGAATCCCGAAGCCTGCGAAGACGCCCTCGAAGAACATCCACCACCCGTATTTGCCGAGCGCCAGGTAAGCGCAGCCAACCACGAAGTTGGGGATAGGGGCCTGGTGGCTGACATAGAGGATGCTGCGGAGGAAGTCGTTCTCGAAGAACCAGGGGTCGATGTATTGAATGAAGTAGTTGAGGGGCGAGCCGTCGAAACGAATGCCGTACTTGCCGCGATAGATCATTCGTGAAACCACGAAGACCGTCAAAAAGACGAGATCGCTCCAGTGCTCCCGCAGGAACGGTAAGATTCGCGCCAGCCGTTTCACGTCACTTCACCTGGATCTCACGGAACTGAAGCACGGTGTTTGCGGTCGAGCGGAGCCGGACGTAACGCGCTGACTGGGGTGGGAAGTGCAGCACCCATTGATCGTACTTCTCGGTCTTGCGCGCGAGCTGCTTCCAGTTCTTGTCTGGGTCGCCGAGCTCCACGATGAGCGGGAGCCCGCGGTCGGTGCAACAGTCCGCTCGGTTCTTCAGGACAATGGTCGAGATCGTCCGCTCTTGCTCCAGATCGATCTCCACCCAAGGACCAGGTTGTTGCTGGGTGTGCAGGACGAGGCCGTAGGCGTGGATGCGTCCGATGTAGCTCTCGGTTGGGAAGCCGGCGTGGGCGGACGAAACGCGGTAGGGGAAGGAGGCGGCTGCCAGATAGAATACGCCGTAGGCGAGGATCGCGAGTGCGGCCAGGCCACCGAGAGCGCGAGCAGCCCAGCGCCGAAGCCGCTCGGCGCGCGCGAGGGAGGACGTTCCAATCGCGGACTCGACGACCTTGGAGATCGGGAGCTCGAGCGCCCGAAGCGCCGGGCCGGTGGGGGGCGGCGTTCCTTCTGACAGAGCCGATCGGAGCGTGTCGGCGGAGACGCCAGCGGCCGAGAGGTGGCGGCCCTGCTCGAGGACGACCAGGGCGTGATCGAGATCGAGACGCGGCGATCCATTCTCCGATGCCAGCTGGGCAGCATCGATGATGGCTTCGTGAAAGAGGAGGCGCGCTATTTCCGGCGCTGATGCGTCGGGAGCCGTCGGGTCGATAGCCCGCCCTGCCAGCTCCAACGTGAGCTTGGCACGATTTGGCGCGCGTCCTGCTTCCGCTGTCGCAGGCGGACGCGGTGCTGCACCCGGCTCCACAGCCGTAACGTGAGGCGATGTCTGCTGAATCAGGCCCTCCGCTCGCATTCCCCGGTTGTCAGTAGCATGAATTGTGCCAGTGCTGTGGCCCTTCAGTGCCCGAACCGCATGACCGTGAGGATCGCCCCCACCGCGGTGATCAGGGCCAGGGTGGCGACATGGAGCAGCGTGACGCGCCGGGCGCTCTCTTCCGCCTCAGCCAGCGCGATGCCCAGGCAGGCGGTGATGGGAGTCGCGGCCGCGAGCATGTAAGCCGGCTTCAGGACGGCGGCGTAGTCGGCCGGATGAACAACGGCGAAGAGCATGACGAACAGGAGTACGAGAGTCGCCAGAACGGGGAACACCAGCGTTCCGCGCTTCCCGCGACTCGTCACGCTTCGAAGCGCGCATACGGCCAGCGCGAGGATTGCTCCTGCGGAGAGCGCGGCCCCGAGCTTCGTCGTGCGGGAGAACCGCCGCATGCAGCGCTCCGTCACGGCCCATGTTTCGGGAGCCTCGGCGTCCTCTGCTCCCCAGACGGTCAGGGTCTTCTTCTTCCCGGGAAGACGACAGAACCCGCGGTTGTACCAATCCGACCAGGTACCGGCGATGGTTGCTGCCCAGAAGTTGGGCGTGGGCTCGGTCGCGTTGGTGAGGATGGGGGTCTCGAGATATGTCGTTTCGAAGGGCAGGAACCACTCGACGGGGCGCCGTTGATGGAGCGGAACCGCCGCGACTGCTTGCTGTGCTTCGTCCGGCTGCACATCCCACGCGTGAGGGAACGGGTGGCCGAAGCGCTGGTAGTTGGGCAACCACCACCAGGCTGTGAGGCCGACGCAAACCGCGGCGGCTAGCGCCGCGGGTCGGATTAAGCCGCGCCAGGTGGCTAGCCATCCGGAGGATCGAAAGAGCTCGAAGGCACGGAGAGGAAGACAGACACCGGCGCCGAGCAGGAGGACAGTCGAGGTGGCTTTGGTGAGGATGCCGAGGCCGGTCGCGAGACCAAACGCCAGCGCGGTCCGAAGCGGGATCGTCCCCGAGGTGGCGAGATCGCGCTCGGCTCGGAACAGGAAGTACGCCGCAACCATGAAGATCGTCGCGTGGAGGCCTTCCGGATTCACCTTGCCGTCCATCAGCACGCTGAGCGGCAAGACCGCGTGGAGGGAAAGCGCGACGAGCCGGCTCCAGGCATGCCCAGGTCCGGGCAGCATGCGCGCGAGCAAGAGTTGTCGCACGAGCCATCCGATGACGGAGAGCGACGCGATCGCGCGCTCGCTCTGGGTGACTGCGAGGATGGCCGCGCCGGACGCATACCAAAGCGGCGGCTGATAGCGAACGTTCAGGCTGGCGGTCGGATCGAAATCGAAGGACCGCCGGTGCTCCTGCATCCACCGGATGCCGTCGACATAGACCGCGTAGTCAGATCCCCGAGCGGGGCCGTCGAACGTCAGCGCGTGCTCGACGCGCAGAAAAAGACCGAACAACGTGACGCCGAGCGCCAGCCAGCTCGCCGTCCGAGGCGCGCCGAGGAAAGCCCCGACTACGCGCAGTCGCGACAGGCTGTCGCCTCCCATCACACGAGGGAAGGATTGGCAGGCACGGCACGAATACCGGCCGGCTCGAGCCGAAACGTCAAGGCCAACGGAAGCATGCACGCATCCTGCATGCGCTCGTCCTTGCAGACAAGCGCATCATCTGCGGATGAAGATCCAGCTCGGCTCCAGCTGGCCGGCTCCACATCAAAGCTTGATCGTCTTCCAACCGCCGAGCCTGAACTTCAGGACCATCGCGATGGCGAGGGCGATGATGTAGCTGACGGCGGCGAGCCAGATGCCCGTCTGTCCCCAGCCGAGGGTGACCCCGAGGAGCCACGCGAGCGGCACGAGGCAGAGGAAGTGGAGGATGAGCTCCACCACCATGACGAACTTGGTGGCGCCGGCGCCAAAGAGGGCCTGCGTGAGGATCATCGCGGTCGCGATGACCGGCGTGCAGACGCCCATGATGACGAGGGGCGTGAGCGCGGCGGAACGGACGGCCTCGCTCGCGGCGACGAAGCCGAGGATCTGACGGGAGAAGACGACCTCCGCCAGGCCGACGACGCCGAAGATGACGAGGCCGAGCTTCACGCTCGCCCAGCCGAAACGCTCCGCCTTGCCCGGCTCCTTCTCGCCGAGCGACTGCGAGACGAGCGTGGCCGTAGCCGTTCCGAACGCGAGGCAGGCCGTGAAGGTGAGCTTGAGGATGGCGACGATGTTGGCGACCGCGGCGCTGTTGATGGGCTCCCCGGTCGCGACGGCGACGGGGTCGAGCTTGTCGAGCTGGCTCGCGATCATCGCGAAGAGCGCGAAGCCGGTCATGACGGCGACCGTGGCGATCGCCCCCGGGATGCTGACCTTGAGGAGCGACCAGAGGAGCGAGCCCGAGATCTTCCTCAGCTCGAAGGGGCGGTAGAGCTTGCGATAGCCCGGCAGGAGCGCGTAGCCCACCATGATGGCGAGGCCCACGTAGGTCGCGACGACGGCAGCGAGGCCTGCGCCCGCGATGCCCATCTTCGGGACGCCGAGCGTCTCGTTGCCGTAGATGAGCACGAGGCAGAGCAACACGTTCAGGATGTTCATCGCGACGGCCGAGACGAAATGCACGTGTGTCTTGCCGATGCCGTCGAAGAACGACTTGAACGCGGCGGTGACCGCCATGCTGAGGATCCCGAGCATGCGCCAGTCCAAGTAGGCGTGGGCTGCTTCGCGCGGTCCGTCCGTCTTGATGAGGGCCTGGAGGATGGTCGACTGGAGCAGGTACCCGAGGCCGACGAACGCCACGCCCCCGACCAGCGTGAAGACGATGGCGTTGAGGAGGACGGCGCCGGCCTTGTCGTGCTCGCCTTCGGCGAAGCGCCGGCCGGTCATCGCCTGGGTGCCGACCGAGATGGCCGACAGCGAGCCGCCGAGCGCCCAGAGGAGCACGAGGGACGGAAAGAGCGCGGCCTGCGCGTTCGACGACTCCGGATCGGGGAGGCGAGCGAAGAGAACGATGTCGATCTCGTTCACCAGGCTCTGCGAGAGCATGGCGGCCAGCGTGGGCAACGCCAGCCGGAGGATGACCCGGTGGGCCGGTCCCGAGGTGACGACGTTCGTCTTCGTCAGATCGACTGCGATTTCCGCCATCTTGTCCGGATGGCGACTAGCACATTCCGGGCGGGGCGTCGCAACGGGAGGCCCTCAGACCACCGGCATGCTTGGCGGCGGCGGCACTTCCGTCGCGCTCCGGGTCACCGAGCGACCTTCGACGATGGCGCCATCCGCGGTCATCGCGATGCAGAGGCCGGCGTCCAGGAACAAGGACACGATGGGCACCACGATCTCCTGCGACTGCCAGACCGGTGACCAGCCGCGCACGTCGTCGCGCATGAGGATCTTGCCGGCGCTGGCGGCCCAGGTGCGGCCGAACGGATCGAGGTTGATGGCGGAGACGAGGGGCTTCTCGGGGATGGTCTCCACGGCTTGGGAGTCTCCGTCGCGGACGAGGACGATGCCGTCCGTCCCGCCCAGGTAGCCGATCGTCTTGCGGGGGCGCGAGACCCCGCACAAGAACGCGCGGGTAACGCCGGGGGAGTTCAGCTCCTCCAGCTCCCAGTCGAGCGCGTTGTAGAGCGCGGCGAAGGCGCCCGAGTCTTTCCGGCCGGCGACCAGCCAGCGCGCGTCGTCGAAGCGGGTGACCGTGGAGATGGACGCGACGCCCGGGAGCTTGAGCGGGCGGAGCCAGCGCTTGGTGGCGTAGGTGTTGAGGCAGGGGATGCCCGTCTCGTCGATCGTCGCCAGGACGCTGATGTCCTCCAGATCGCCGCCGAACGCCTCGACCCGCTGCGCGCCCTTGGGGCCGGCGACGAGCTCGACCGCGCCGCCCGTGGTGTAGATGGCGATCTCCGCGCTGTCGCCGCCGAGGATCCACCGGCCCGCGCCGACACGTTGCACGAAGCGGACACCGCCCGAGAGGCGGAGGCCTTCTGTCGTCGCCACCCGCCACGCCGTGCCGTTCCAGAACGAGAGCCCCTGCGCGGTGGCCGCGATGGCCCGGCCGTGCCCATCCCACGCGACCGAGCGGATGACCAGGCTCGAGCCGGGCTGCTGCAGCACGCTCCACGTGAACCGATCGGGCTCCACGATGGAGGTGTCTCCCGAGCGGGGAAATGACGAAAATGTCGACTCGCGGCGGCGGGGCAAGTGGGGCAGCACCATCGACGAGACCGCGAGCGCCTCCGCGAGCCGGTTCTCCGCCTTGGGCGCAGAGGCCCAACCGAGGACGAGGTCGATGCCGCGCACGGCCTTCTCGTTCTTGCGCAGGTCGGGGTGCAGGCCCGGCATCTCCGCGAGGCTGCGGCGCTTGCCGGTCTCCATCGCCCGCCAGATGTCGGCCGTCGAGGTGAAGAGCGGCTCGCCGGTGAGGATGTAGAAGATGACGCTGGCGAGGCTGAAGACGTCCGTGAAGGTGCCGATCTCGTCGCCGGTCGTCAGCTCCGGCGCGGCGAAGCCGGGCGTGCCGACGAGCGCCCCGGAGAGGGTGCCGGAGACGCCGCTCGGGCGGGCGACGCCGAAGTCGGCGATCTTGAAGATCTCCTCGTGGCCGCGCCCGGTGCAGAGCACGTTGTTGGGCGTGAGATCGCGGTGGATGACGCCCACCTCGTGTACGGCCGAGAGGCCCTGCGCGATGCAGTCGAT
>JAEUKE010000191.1 GCA_016794345.1 Myxococcales bacterium | reverse complement strand
GAAGACGCTCCGCCCGCCGGCCAGCGTGAAGCTCCCGGTGAACGTGTCGCCGCCGCAGATGTACACGGCTTGAGCCGCCGCCACGTCTTGCAGTGCTTGCGAGAGATCCCCCGTGGGCTCGGCCGGCGTTCCGCTTCCAGTCGCGCCTGCCTCAACGAAGATCCCACAGGTCGCCGGGACGCTCGCCCCGGCGGGCAACATCGACGGAATGCAGCCCGGGTCGATCGACCCACCTTCTCCGCCTCCACCCGATGATGAGGTGGTGGTGGTGGTGGTCACTGTCGTGGCGCCGCCCGCACCACCCGCACCACCCGCACCACCCGCGCCGCCTCCGCCGCCTTGCGCGTACGGGCAAGGTCCGCCGAAGACCTCTTCACAGACCTCGAAGGAGCAACCGCCCAGGAAAAGTGGCGCGGACAAGGCCCAAAGCCATCGGGTGTAAGCCATTTAGAATGCTCCCTGAATCAGAATGCCGCCGGCGTTCGCGCCGAGCTGCGGAGAAAAGCGAATGGCGGTCGGGCTCGCCGCATCAGCGGAAGCGAGACCGAGATAGAGCCCGAGACCGAGCGCGCTCGCTGCCGCGAGCCCGAACATGCCGAACCCGACGTTCTGAAGCAGCGCGGAGTCGTCGAATGCTGCTTGCGACTCGGCCTCGCAGGCTCGGGTGAATGGCGCGCAGGCGGTGGCGATGGCCTCCGCGTCGGCGTACTGGACCCGAGACCCGACGGTGAGCCCGATACCGGTGACGAGCGCCGCGCCGCCCACGCTCGCGAGAAGGATGGTGGGCCAGATGGGCGCCGCGCCGGGCTCCGTGTCGTCCTTCTTCTGCTCCTCGACGAGCTTGACGGTGACGACGGTCTGGTCACCCGCGATGACGGTCACGGTGAGGCTTTCTTTCTTGTAGCCCTCTTTGACGACCTCGATCGTGAGCTTGCCCGGTGGCAAAAAGACGGGCTCTGCCGTCACGGTCCTCGGCTCGGGAGTCGCCGAGGTGGTGAAGGCACAGCCGGGAACGGATGCGTTGATGACGATGGCGCCTGCGCCCTTCTTCGCCTGCTCGAGCAGGTCGTCGATGCGCTTCTTGATGTCGGGCGACTCGGTCACGTTGACCGTCTTCTGGGCGTAGAAGAAGTGCTGCGCAGCTTCGTGATACTTCGCGAGCTTGAGCTCGATCTCGCCGAGCGCGACGGCGATGTCGACGGTCTGGCGGGTGGCCCAGGCCTTCTCGGCCTTCTGCTCGGCGTCGGCGTAGCGCCCGGCCTCGTAATCACCCTGCGCACCGGCCATGAGCGAACGCACCGCGTCTTCCGCGGGCTGAGCGTAGGCTCGACCGGTCGGGAGCGCGATGAGGAGGATGCAGACCAAGCCTCGGTTGATGATGCTCACGGCCGCGTGCCTTTCTTGAAGTCGTACGTCATTCCTGTTCCAGAAGCCGAGGGCTGGGGGGGCGGAGGACTGGGTGGTGCGCTCGTCGCCTCGGCCGTTCGCGGGGCCGACGGAGGAGCAGAGTCTTGCGATGCAGAAGGAGCGGTGGTCTTGGGAGGGCTCGGCGTGCTCGTGGTCGACGGGTGAGCCGTCTCATCCGTCGTTGGGGTTGGGCCGGTTCCCGGAGCGGACGGGGCAGCCTGGATGGGCGTTGCCGTCGGGTTCATCGCCGAGCTGGTTGACGCATTCGATGCTTGGAGAGCGGCATCGGCATCGTTCGTTCGGGGCGCTGACGGAGCGCCCAGCGAGAGCGCCAGCCAGAATGCACCGAGCACTGCAAGGCCGACGAGGACGGCCCACGGCCACCTCCGCTCGACGCGGGGAATGGTGTCCGCGGAGGCATCGTGCGGCGCGCCCTCTGCGCGCTCGACCTTCACGGTGGGCGCTCCTCGCTTGAGGTCGGGGCTCGCGAGGTTCAAGTAGGCGCGCGGCTTGGTCAACCGGCCGGGAACGGGGTTGGGTCGCACATCCTCCAGGTGGACCTGGGCCGTGCTCGGAGGGGCGGGCGGCGGCGGAGCGAGCTCAGCCTCCCGCTGCGCTTGCACGATCGCCCGAAGCTCTTCGTCCGCGCGGAGCTTCGCTGCGGCAGCGTCCGCCGCCGACGAGTCCTGCGCGCGCGCGACCGTGGCCGCGTCCGGAAGGTAGTCGTCGATGTTCGGGGGCTCGTCGTCCTTCATGGCGTGTCGGTCGTGGCAGCTCAGGGCGCTCCGCTCGCGGCAGGCTTGGGCGGGAAGTAGAGACCGCCATTGCTGGTCGAGCTCGGTGCCGGAGGGGGAGCGACGGTGGCAGAGGCGGCGACGGTGGCAGTGGGCGCAAGCGGCGGAGGCGCCGGCACCGATGGATTGCTCGGCGCAGACGGCGGCCGCGCTGCCGGCGAAAACGGGAGCAAGGTAGGTGCGGTGGTCGGGGCCGCCGCATTCGCTGACGGATTGGTCATGGGATCTGGCAACCCCGGAGCAGCTGCGGTCGTCGGAGCGAGATCCAGGACTGTCGGAGCGGGGTCGGCTTGCGCCGGGGTGCTCGAGGGCAGCGAGACGGCGGCGCGCGGCTCCGTCGTTCCGACGAGCGCTCGACCGACCCAGAAGGCCACCATGATCGCGGTGGCAACGAGGAAAGCGGCCGCCACGCCCAGGACAGCGCTGCCGCGGCGCGCGCGCTGCTCGGACGCGGTGGACAGGAGAGGAACGGCCGAGGTCGAATCGACGTTCCTCGAGGTGGAGGTGTGCTCGTCAGTCGCGAGGTCATGCGCCGCGCGCTGCGCCCAGGCTGCGGTGTCCGGAAGAAAGTCTGCTCGGGCCGCTGCCTGAGCGGGTACCGCGGCTGGCGGCGAGGAAGCCGCAACCGGAGGCGCAGGAGAAGCTGCCGCTGCGGCCCACGGCGGCGCGGGCGACGACGAGTCCGCGCCGGGAACGAGCTTCAGCGTGCCTCGGCTGGTCACCGGGGGGCTCGCCTGGACGATGGCAGGCGGCACGACGGCAGGCGGCGCGACCGGACGAGCGGACGGTGCAACCGGCCTGGCAGAGGTCGGCTGAGTCGTGGAGTAGCCGAGCCGTTGCTGATCGAGCTCGACCGTGACCTTCCGCAGCTCGACAGCGACCTCTTCTGCCGTAGGTCTCATCGCTGGCCGCTTCGCGAGCATGCGCGCGACGAGCTCGGAGAGGCGCGGTGGAAGTCCGGGAAACAGCTCGGCGATCTTTGGTGGCTCCGTCAGGACGTGGCGAAGCGTGACCTCCTGCTTGTTGAGGCGCTCGCTCCGTTGCAGCTCAAACGGATGCGCACCGGCGAGCATCTCGATGATGATGAGGCCGAGCGCGTAGACGTCGACGCGACTGTCGACGAGGCCGAGCGTGTCGTCCGTCTGCTCGGGTGCCATGTAGTGCGGCGTCCCCATCTTGCCTGCCTTCGTGGTCCGGAGCGCGCTCGTGCGGACCTTCGCCAAGCCGAAATCGATGATCTTCAGCCTCCCCCGAGCCTGGACGATGACGTTCTCGGGCTTGAGATCGCGGTGGTGGATGTCCGCCGCGTGGATGACCTTGAGCGCGTCAGCGACGAAGGTGGCGAAGACCACGGCGTCCGCGGGACGAAGCGGTCCGGCGGCGATGATCTCGCGCAACGTTCGGGCGTCGCCGAGGTACTCCATCGCAACCCAGACCTTGCCGAGGTGGATCCCTCCCCCGAGGACGCGAACGACGTTCTCGTGCTGCACGCGGACCCCAGCTGCAGCCTCGCGCCTCAGGCGCTCCTGCGTTCCCGGGTCGTTTTCGGTTCGAACGGGAGCGACCTTGAGCGCGACGTACCGCTCCACGAAGCTCTCGTAGGCGAGGTAGACCTCGCCCATGCCTCCACGGCCCAGCACGGCGAGGATCCGGTAGTCGTTCCAGGTGGAGCCCACGCGAAGCGAGTCCTCCGGCAGCGGTTCCACCTTGCGAACCCTGCCCAGATCGAGACTTGCGGGGCCCACCCCGTCGGTCATCGCCGCCTCACCTGCCCACTCCTCGCGTGCATGCTAACGAAAACGCGCGCGGGTGTCCCAACGCGCATCGTCATTCCGGCAGCTCCTGGTGCTCCGCGAGGAGCGCATCGCGCAGAGACTCGAGCGCCTCGCGCTTGCGTCGTCTGGCGGTACGCGGCGAGAGGCCGAGCGCGACGGCAGCCTCGTCCAGCGTGAGCTCCTCGAAGAAGACCAGGTCGACGAGTCGCCTGTGCTCATCCGAAAGTCGCCTGATCGCGCGCTCGAGCGTGGACCCGAGCCGCGTGTCGTCGACGATCTGCTCTGGATCCGGCTGGACACGCGCGCCGCTGATGGCCACGACGGTGACGGCGGCCAGCACCTCGACCGCGCTCTCGAGCTCCAGCTTCAAGGTCTCGTCGGCGGCGAACGGGTCCGGGCTCTCGACCGTCGCGCTCGCCTTCGATGCGAAGCGGTGGGCCGACGCGAGGAGCTGGGCCTGGTCGGTGCGTCGCTCCTTGCCGACGACATCCAACATCTCCCCGGCGATGCGCGCGAAGCCAAACTTGCTGACGTCGTCGTTTCGGGCGCTGTCGAACGTCCGGGTCACCTCGACGGCGGCGAGGAAGCCGATGCCGATGAGGTCGTCCGGGTTGATCCCGAAGCGCCGCGCGACGAACCGCGCGGCCTTGCGGATCGTTCCGTGGAGCTGAGCGAGCAGAGCCCGCTGCTCGGTCGTGAGCTGGTCCTCCATCACGCCGCCCCTCACCCGCCCTTCGCTCGTTTGGCGGCTGGCGCGTTCTCCGTCGCGTCAGCGTCGGTCTCCAGCGAGCCGCTCTCCAGAACATCGGGCCGGGCGGCGAGCCGCGTCACGTACCGGGACAGAGTGGGGTGGGCGGCGAGCTGGAGGAGCAGAACATCTCGCAGGACCTCGAGCTCCGCCGGGCCGAGCGTCTTCCGGTAGGGGGCGATCGCCCTCTCCACCAGCGCCGCCACGAACGGGTCTTCAATCGGATCGGCCATGTTGCCTCTGGGACTTGTATCCTCCCCGCGAGCGAAGAGCGGCCAACTTGGCCGCAGAATTTTTCTGGGGAGGATGATCGAGCGTGAGCGCAGGGGAGCCTGAGGCCGAGGAAGAGGTGCGCCTGGATGGAACGAACTACCGGGCCACCCGGGTGCTGGGGCGCGGAGGGATGGGGGTCGTGGTCGAGGCGATCCACAAGGAGCTCGGAAAGCGCTTTGCCGTGAAGCTCCTTTCCCCGCCGGGTGGTGCGCCCGTCACGCACTTCGAGGAGGACCGCCTCCGCGTCGAGGCGCAGGCGCTGGCCAACATCGACAGCCCGCACGTCGTGTCGGTCCACCACATCGGCAGGACAACGGCCGGCAAGCTCTACGTGGCGATGGACCTCCTCGAGGGGCAGAGCCTGGCCGCTGAGCTCGCGGAGCGAGGGCGGTTCCCCGTTCGAGAGGCGCTGCTCCTCGCGCGCGACGCCCTGGCCGGGCTGCACGCCGCGCACAAGCTCGGCGTCGTGCACCGCGACATCAAACCGGCCAACCTCTTCCTGGTGCACCGACCAGACACGCCGCGTGGCCACGTGGTGAAGGTCCTCGACTTCGGTGTCGCCAAGATCACCGAGCTCGCGGAGCGGCACGGGATCGAGGCCCCCGTGATCCCGACGAAGGACGGCTACTTCATGGGAACGCCTCGGTACTTCTCCCCCGAGCACGTGACCTACGGGCCATTCGACGCCCGCACGGATCTGTACGGCATCGGCTTGATTCTCTATGTGACGCTGACCGGCCGCGGGCCGTTCGATGAAGAGAAGGGCCTCTCCGGGCTCGCGCTCGCGGCGGCCACGAGCGTCCCACCAGCGCCCAGTCGGTTCGCGCCCGATCGAGTCGACGCCAAGCTCGACGCGCTCGTTCTTCGCGCGCTCGAGAAGCGACCTCAGGACCGATACCCCGATGCTCGGTCCTTCATGGGCGCGATCGATTCGTACCTGGCCGCTCTCGAGGAGCCGGCGCCGGCACCCGTGGCCAAAGCACCTGAGGTGGCGCCCGAGCAGCCGCAGTCCACGCGTCGTGTCGTCGCGACGGAGCTCATCGAGGCTCCAGACCGAGTCGTCGCAGATCCGATGGCGTGGGCGCCCACGGTGCCGATGGATCCACCGGCTCCCGTGGAGGCTGCGTCCCCGCGGAAGGCTCGGCCCGCCAGGTCGCGCCGCGCGAAGCCGAACCGGGAGCCGTTCCGCGCGCGACCCTTCGTCGTCGCGCTGCTGGTCACGATGGCGATGGTCGCGCTGGCGTTCCTCGCTGTGCGCTTCGCGCTCGCGCCGGGCTGACCCTCTCACCAACGGACGACAGCTCTCGCGCGTGATCGCTCACGGGCAAGCGGAGCCGCCACCACCACCCGCGCCGAACGGCTCGCACACGATCTCGCCGCCGGGGCACTCTTCGAGCCCGGAGTTGATGCCGCAGGGCAAGCACTCGCTCCAGACGCTGCTCGCGAGACAGAGCT
>JAEUKE010000189.1 GCA_016794345.1 Myxococcales bacterium | reverse complement strand
GCCGCGGGCCATGGTAGGCCTCGGCCATGCGTCTCGCGGCTCTGCTCTCGCTCGTCGTCCTCGTCGCGTGTGACTCGCCCTCGGCTGCACCCGAAGGGGCGGGCAAGGCCGGCAACAGCGCCAAGCCCGCCTCGAGCGCGACCGCGGCCGGCTCCGCGAAGCCGTCCACTTCCGCTGCCGAAGGACCGAAGCTCTGCGACAAGGCAGACAAGCTCCAGAAGCGCCTCGCCGACGTCGACACGAAGTCGCAGCGCGTCGGCCTCGGTGCCGATATCACCCTGCCGGAGAGCAAAGATGGCGCGCCGATCTCGTCGATGTGGCCGGCGGTGGTGGTCACCACGAAGGACATCCGCGTGAACGGCCAACCCGCCAAGCCGGCCGAGCTGAAGGACAAGCTCAACGGCCAGAGCAGGGTCCTCCTCGCGATCCCGAAGGGAGAGGAGGCCGTCGGCCGCGTGAGCGAGGTGCTCGCGGCGCTCGGCCCCGACGTCGAGGCCTACCTCGTGGCGTCGATTCCCGGAAGCAAGCGCGAGCCGCTCCCGAAGGGCATCGACATGGCCGACAAAGGTCAGAGCGAGCGCGCGATGCTCCTCGCGCAGGCGCTCTCGAAGGCGATCGGCGACTGCGCGGAGGCGAAGAAGCTCTTCTCGCAGCTCGCCTCGGACGAGCCGGCGGGCCGCTCGGAGTCCGTGAAGAAGGGCATGCCCACCGCCATCAACGCTTGCAGCTGCAAGGTCACCGACGACACGGAGGACCTCATCGCGTTCCTCCTCGCTGGCGACCCGCCAGTGGTCGGAAAGAAGCTGAGCCTCTCGAAAGACAAAGACGCGAAGGCGATTCCTCTCAAGGGCCTCGACGGCCAGAAGCTCTACGACGCGCTGCCGGCCGACGGCTCACCGGTGAAGCTCGAGAAATGACGCAGGGCGCGCCCCGCGCTCGATCCGAATACCGCTACACGCTGGACCGACGCGCTCGGCTGCGCTCGCACCTGCATGTGTGGCGCGGCCAAGCGGTGTTCATGCCGCTCGCCATCTTCGTCGGAGTCGCGCTCATCGTCGTCACGCGCGCGCCCGCGTGGACCTGGATCGGTCCGGGAGCGCTCGCTTTCCTCTCGCGCGGCTTCTTCATCGGGCTCGTCCAGATCCTCCTCGTGGCACGGCAGTCGGTCGTCCTCGTGCTCGACAAACGCGGAATCGGCTTCGGCGAGAAGGCGGCAGACTTCTGGATCTTCGCCGACGGCATCCTCACCTTCGAGAAGAGCTCCGCCGAGGTGTGGACGCTGCATCATTTCAACGGCACGGTCATCACCGTCCCCACCGCGGTGATCTCGGACGAAGACGCGCAGTACCTCCGCGAGCACGCCGACAAAAGGCAACTCGCGTAACATCCCCCCCATGGCTCGTCCCTCGCCTCTCGCGCTCGGTTGGCTCGCGTTCTCCATCGCTGCGTGCACGGGCGAGGTGGAAGGCTCAGGCGGAGGCGCAGCCACGACGACAGCTTCAGGCAACACCACGTCCGGCCCCACGACCACCACGACCGCAAGCACCACGTCCTCCACCACAGGGACCGGCGGTACCGGCGGCGGGTCCGCCGATCCGTGCGCAGGCGCGATCTTCTGCGAGACCTTCGAAGACTACACGGATGTCGGAACGCTGGCCGACGCGCAGACCTTCGGTCCGTGGCGGGCCGCGCTCGACACCAACGGCGGCAGCATGGATCTGGACGACGCGCACACCACCTCGGGCACGCGCGCTCTCCACACGCGGATCGAGACCGGCACGAGCGCCGGAGGCCGGCTCTTCGCCAACGGCGATCTGCCCCTCTTCACCGGCGGGCCCACGCACCTCTACGGCCGCATGATGATGTACATCGACCCGAACGGAACCAGCGTGCACTGGACGTTCTTCGGTGCCAGCGGCGACGCCGAGCCTTCGTCTCCCGAGGTCGGTCGCCGCGCCACGTACCTCATGAGCTCGCTGCCTCGCGACGGCGTGAACACGTACAGCTTCGTGTACGGCCTCGAGGGTACGAACACGGACCCGTACCACGACTGCTGGTTCCAGAGCGAAGGCGCCATGCCCACCGCCGAGTGGACCTGCGTCCAGTTCGAGATGGACTCGGTGACGCGATCGCTCCGCATGTGGACGGGCGACCCGTCCACGCCCACCGTCGCGGTGGACGACGTCGGCCAGGGCTGCGTGGGCGACGTCCCCGGGGACTCGCCCTGGTACGGCCCCGTGTGGGAGGAGATCTACCTCGGCGCGTGGAGCTTCCACGACATGGACGCGCCGCTCGAGGTCTGGATCGACGACCTGGCCATCGGAACGGCGCCGATGCCCTGCCCCTAGCGGGGTGCTGAAAGAGGCAACGTCGTTGTGCTCGATGAGGTTTGTGCTGCTCTTTCACCCCCCAGCCCCCCCTCGCTTCGCGAGGGGGGAGGGAAAGCCGAGCCGCCCTCGGGCGCGTGCCAAGTTTAGCGCGTCATTTCCATGACTTGAGCCACCCCGGAACCCGAGTGGTTGGCTCGCCCTCCTCTGTCTACCTTGGAGGTCCACGGCGCACACGACGTCGCGCCGGCTTCCCTGACAGATCCGTCACGCTCGAGGAGGTCCCGTGCAAGCAAGCGCTCGGCTCGTGGTCGCGGTGTTCGGGTTGGTTGGCCTCGCGGGGTGCGCCCCGACGAGCGACGTGACGGGGGAGGACGACGAGCGCGCCGGGAGCGATCTCACCGGCGGCAAAGCCGCCAAGGCGAGCGACTTCCCCGCGACGCTGATCGTCCGGAACAACTGCACGGTCACCAAGGTCGGTCCCCGCCACATCCTCACCGCGGCTCACTGCGTCGACGACGCGACGCGCACGGGCGGGGTGGACTACGCCTTCCGCAAGGGCGCGACGATCGAGGTCTCGAGCGCAAACGAGCCGGCGAACGCGCCGAGCGCCTACATCGCGGTGAAGATCGAGCGGACCGTGATTCACCCGGCGTGGGTCACGGCGCTGAAGAGGGCCGGCAACGGGACCGCCGTCGCGCTGGCGCCCGAAGCGCCGCCCGACGTCGCCGTCATCGTGCTCACGCCCGCGGCCGAAGCCCAGCTCGCCGCTATTCCGACCGCCGAGGTGGACCTCGAGCAGGTCGATCGCAATGACCGCCTCGTCATCACCGGGTACGGCTGCGAGAGCGGTCTCAAGGGGGCGAGCCCCTACCCCACCGGCGGGCAGCGTCTGAAGGTCCACCGGACCAAAGCGCTGGCGCAGACGGCGCTGGTGCACGAGGGCGCGTTCATCCCGGAGTCACAGACAGGCACCGTCTATGGCGCCTACGCCATTACCCCTGGGCGGTCGAAAGACTCCGATCAGGCGAGCCTTTGCCCCGGCGACTCCGGCGGTCCCGTCTATCGTGACGACGGCACCGGCCGCCACGTCGTCGGCGTGAACGCCTATTATTCGTTCCTGCCCGTCGACGAGGACCCCAACCAGATCAGCTACACGAACTGGCACACGCGGCTCGACGACGACTCGCGCTGGCAGATCGGTCCCTGGCTGGAGGACCTCGGCGTCGCCGTGCTCGTCCCCTGACCGGCGTGTTTCCGCGCCGGCCCTGGGAACGATGGGGCATCAGGGCGCGAGCTGCACCGGGCCAGGTCCGTGCTCGTCGGCGCGAGCGGTCCCGATCCGAAGTCGACGGGCTGCCCAGCAGCCCGAAAGGCGACGATCGCTTTGCCATCGGGCTGCAGGCCGAAGGTCTTGAACGGGCTGTGATCGTCGACGAGGCCACCGGGGGCGCCGAACTGCCTGTACCACCTCATCGTCCCGTCGAGGCCTATCCGGCCCGTGACGAGGTCGATGGTGCCTTTGACCGGGAAGGTGGCGGGGGCGTGGACGGCGATGTCGTCGTCCTCGCCGAGCAGGAAGGCGATGTCGCCGTCCGGAGCGGTGGCCAGCGTGGCCGCCAATCAAGGCTGGGTGGTCGAGTCTCAGGGGAGGATCGCGCAACGGGCAGGCCGAGGGTCTTCTGCCGGAAGCGAACACACCGGGGTGCCAGAAGGCGAGGGCAGCGGAGGTGCGGCACCGCCGTCACCGCAGGCAAGAATCAGCATCGCGCCCACGGCAAACGCCGTCTTCACGAATGACTCACTCCGGAAAGCCCTTCGTGTAGTCGTTGGCTTGATCGAGCGGAACCGGGCCCGGCCCAGTTAAGCCCATGTCGAGACCTCGACCGATAGAATCCAAAGTTCCCTGACACCACACCGCGGCGTCGGCGAGGAGGGCGCACACCACCCCAGCGTCCGCCTGGACCGAAACTACGTTGACGAGATTCGGCACCCGAGCGGGCGAGGTGAAGATCGCAGGCGCAGAAGGCGAGCCGTCGATCTCGTTGGCTGTGTTGCCCGACCAGCACCAGAGTGTGCCATCGGCTCGCACGGCGCAAGCGATGCCCGAGCCCGCATCAATGGCTACGACATCGGAGAGGCCCGGCACAGGTGCCGCGAGAGGAAAGAAGTAGTCTTCGGGCCCCGTCCCTTGAATCTCCCCCCCACGCCCGAGCTGCCCGCGCGAGTGGGTACCCCAGCACTGCACCGTCCCGTCCGACAGCAGCGCGCAGGTGAATGCACCGCCGGCGGCGACCTGCACCGCGTTCTGGACGCCGACCACGGGCTTGGCCTCCAGGCGGTCGACGGTGGTGCCGTCCCCGAGCTGCCCCGCCGAGTTTCGGCCCCAGCACCAGACCTCCCCCTCTAGCGTCACCGCACAAGCGTGCGTACCCATCGAGATCTGTTTCACCGGCGGCAGGCCCGGTACGGGCGTCGGCTCGGTTGCAACCGCCACCGGGTAATACGGGAACACCCCCCACCACGCGGCGACATCATTGCGGATGGCGAAGACAACCTCTTCCCCTGCTGTGACGCTCTGAGCCCCGTCGAGGCCGTTCACGCGCGTGGGCACCCCCGGCTCGGCGTCCGGGTCCTCCGTGGGCGCGAGGATCTCCGGCAACGCGGACCAGACCCGAACCGCACCGTCCGCGTAGGTCGCGATGCCCCCGAAACTGCCAACGGCGAGCGAGGTCGCACAGGCAATCCGATTCGCGAAGCCCGGCCAATACCATTGGCCCGTGTACTCGGTCACCGTGCACTGCGCATTGCCGTTGCTCCCCCAGCAGCGCGCCGACCCATCGCTGTAGCGCACGAGGCCTGTGGATGACCAGACGGAGAGCTGAGCAGGCCGAGGATCTTGTGCCGGAAGGGGGCACACCGGGGTACCAGAAGGCGAGGGCAGCGGAGGTGCGGGACCGCCGTCACCGCAGGCGAGCTGCGTGAAGGCCACAACAGCCCACACCAAGTCAGAGCATCTCGAAGAGGTCCTCATCACTCCACAAGCCTTGCTCCTCGCAGAACCTCGCCATCCTCGTCAGATCGTCCTTGAGCTCGTCGCCCACGGGCACTCCATCGACGTTGAAGGCGACGGCAATCGTCATGCTGGGCGACACATCTCCCTGAGCCATGCAATGAATGAGGAACGCAGAGCCGCCTGCCGCCATGCCGTTGTGATAGAGCCGAGTCATGGTAGTGCCGGGAAAGACACTTTGACTCCCGAACAGCTTGTCCATGTTGAACCCACGTCCGCCCGGGGCAATCAGGTCGTACGGTGCCTCATAGGCAGCCGAGATCGCTTGCACCTGCTCGAAGGTCAGGAGGGGGGAACGCGCTGAATTGGGATCCATCGACGAAACGAGGCGAACGAGCTCGACGATGGACATCGTCCATGAACCAGCGCCGCAACCGAAACGCCCCGCTTCGCCGTATTGCCAAGGTTCCAACTTGCCAGCGAAGGGAAGCACATCCGGGTTGCGGAGATGGCAAGGGGCGTCGCCCAGCATTCGACTCTCGGGCCATGACGGAAGGTAGGGATGCGCCTGCTCTTCCACGAGCCCGCCCCAGAAGAGGTTTCGCATAGCATCCACGTATTGCGTTCTGTTGCTCAAGCCGAGCCACCGGGAAGCGATCTCACTCAGCGCGATGAAGTTCCAGTTGCTGTAGTTCGAGATCAGGCGCACGGCCTGCCCTTGCGCCACGATAGGCTTCTCGGTGCCGCGAAGGAAGGTGCCGAGGTCTCCCGGCAGCGGAGGGTCGTTGCTCGCGACAGCCACCACATCGCCCGCACCGAAGCTGGCCGTGCCGTCGTTCGTACCGCCCCAACCCGAGCGATGCAGGAGCAAGTCCTCGACTCGCCCATACTCCAGGGCTTGCAGGTTTCCGACACTGGAGAACGCGTCGGTCGCCTGCGAGCTCGTGAGCCCGAGGGCGTCGCGAATCGTCGTAAATAGCCCTTGAGGCTGCAGGTGCGCACGCGCCAGGATCGCCATCGCGGTGAGAGGCTTGGAGACGCTGCCAATCCGGATGTTCGAGTGGACGCCTGCGATGGGGTACCCGTCCTCGGCCCGAGTGGCCGCCAGGGCCAGCGCCCCCTTCCCATTGCGGGCTACCACCACTACACCCACCCGGGCCCCGTTCTTCTCGAGAGCCGAGAGAAGGTAGCTCGGGAACGGGTTCTTCGTCAGAGGGACAGCAAGAGGCGTGTTGGGCAGATCGGACGTGAGCGGTGGTGGTGGATCGCCAGCTCCGCCGAAGGGGCCACCTGGGCGGGCGGGAGTGAGGATCCTGGCCAGGAGCGCGCCGCCCGCCTCGAGATCCGCGTCCTCGTCAGATTCCTGCGCAAGCGCCATGCGCGCGTGCCAAGTTGCCCGGGGGTGAAACGCTTCCCGGTAACGCCTCGTCTCGATCGTCGGGACCTCGGCGGCGTTCAACGCCCTCTGCGATATCGTCGCGCCGACCAGCCTCGAGGTCTTCAGCAACGGCTTTACCATGCCGTCGCGCACGGTGAGCACACAGAAGCGCGTTCGGTTTCCCACTCCGTTTGCCCCGACATGGATCGGCCACTGGCTGAGCCCGGGAAGGCCAGGGATGAGCTCGCTCAACTCCGTCGCAGTCAGGGGACCGTGACAGGTCACGCCGCCAGAGAACGACTCTTGATCCATGCCGGGTGGCCACGCCTCGTAGGTGTCGTCGAGCCAGTAGCTGAGAATATCAGGCGGAAGGTCCTGTTCCAGAGGGTGTGTTCCGAGCAGTCCCGAGAGGGTCGGATCGTCCAGAAAATACTGGGTAATCTTCGGATCGACGACGCTTCCAATCGGACCGAGGAGGCTATCGAGCCCGTTGGGGACCTCGCCGACGATCACCCCAGGCGGTCCGGGAACCACGATCTCCGGTCGAGTCCAACCTCGCTGCATCGCCCGGAAGAACTCCGTGTCGCGGAACGAGCCCGGCTCACCGGGTCGGAAGTGCAGCGCACGTGGAACATTGCGCTTCGGGGCAGGCTCCACAACGCCAGTGTAGAACGCCACGGGAATGCCGTCGGCGGGGAAACCGAAGGTGAAGACGTCGACAGAAAGCGGAACGCCCGAACCGATGCCCGTCCTCAGCCCGGCGGCATCGGTCATCCAGATCACCTTCGTCGCCGCTTTGCGGCGCTCGAATACGATGCCGTAGACGAAACCTTGCTCATCCCCCGTGGCCGAGATCATCACAGGTTGGAAGCCTTCAGCCTGTTGCTGCAGGACTAGCGCGCTGGCGGCGAACAATCCCAAGGGAGCACCGCTTTGCGGTGACAGAAAGAACGCCCGCTGCTCGGGACCAGGGCCGGGCAAAAGCGCGACCGTGACCTGTGGGGCGGCCGAAGGTCCGTGAAACGCGAAGCTCCTCACCCGGAGGTGTCCCTGTTCCGACGCGATCACGTCCTGGGCTGCGCCCGGCGGGTACCCGGGCAAAAACCCGAAGCCCATCTCAGCGTGGCCTGCCGACGAGGTCGATGGAGAGCGAGAGTGTCTGCGCCGCTCCGGCCGCGGTCGCGCCCTGCGACCAGCGAAGCGATACCTGCAGTTGCGGCCCGATTGCGGCGAGCGTCAGCCCCGACACGACGAGCAACGGCGCCGCTGCGGCGGCAAGAATCTGCGGGCTTGCAACACGGCTGCCCGTGAACACCACGCTCGGGTCTTCCGGCGTGAGTGAAATGTTGTCGATGTTGATGCTCAGAATCGCAGACGCGCTCCAGCCGCTCTTTGCGTGGAGACGAATGATCGCGGCGCCGCTCTTCCACCGTCGTGAGTCGATCCCCGTCGCGAGCACGATGTCCTGGTTCGACGTCGTGCGCCCATCGAACGAGTAGTCGGTCCGTTCGATCACCTCGATCAACTCACCGCCGAACCGAGACGCGAGGCTCAGCCTGCTCGAGCTCTCGCCCGACGGGTACAGCATTCGGCCTGTGCCGAGCTGGCTCATCGTTCGCGGCCTCATCCCGTCCTCCCGATAAGATCCACCGAGATCGAGAGCGTCTGTGCAGCCGCAGCCGCAGTCGCGCCCTGATCGAAGGTCAGGCGAACCTGGACCATGTGTCCGATGGCACCGGAGAACGCCACGACCTGGAGATTCGGCGCGGTCGTCCCCGTCACGTAGTTCACCGTCGCGAGCGCCAGACCGTCGGTGAAGATCACCTGCGGCTCCTCCGGCACGAGGGAGATGTTCTCGACAACCACTCGCGCCGTCGCGCTAGCCGAGAACGTCCCCTTTGCGTGGAGGCGCGCGACGAGCACGCCCGAGACCCAGCTGACGGTCGGGATTCCGGCGGCCAGCGTGATCGATTGCACGCTGCCTGCCGCTCGACCATCGAAGCTGTAGTCCGTTCGGTCAATGACACGAACGCATAGCTCGTCGTCCCCACCAACCATGCCGTACGTCGCAGCCACTCTTCCTTGGCGCTGCGCCCAACCCAAGCGATCCATCTTCTGCCTCCCCGGGCCGCGGCATTGCGCCCCACCCCGTGAGGCGAGAATGAACTTGACGTACGGCATGCGCAACCCGCGTTTCCGCCGATTCTGAAAACAGGTGCGAGCCCCCCCCCCGTTTTGCCTACCCCAGCCCGCCCGCCCACGCCTCCATGGCCGCGCCGATCTCCTCCATGACCTCGGCGCGCGTGCGGCCGCCCTTCTTGGGGACGACCAAAGAATGGTCGCCGCCGTCGACGACGTGGAGCGTCGCGTTCGAACGCATGGGCTTCAACGCCTTGCGGAGGAGCTTCAGATCGCAGAGCGGGTCGCGAGTGCCCTGAATGAAGAGGCTCGGGACGCGGATGTCGCCGAGGTGCGCGGCGCGGAGCTTCTCGGGCTTG
>JAEUKE010000037.1 GCA_016794345.1 Myxococcales bacterium | reverse complement strand
AACGCCAACCCCTCCCGACACACCCGCTCCGCCTCCGGGAAGCTCCCCTCCCCGTGCCCGAGCTCCTCGAAACAAGGCATGCGGTGCAGCGGCGCCGGGTAGTAGATCTCGGTCTCCACGCCCGCATCCTTCAGGCGGGCTCGCATCGCGTCCCTCTCCGGCGTGCGGACGACGTACTGGTGGTACACGTGCCCATCCACGAGGCCGGGCGTCTTCACCGGCCACGCGCTCCGGGCGAACGCCTCCTCGTAGGCGCGGGCCGCGTCCCGGCGCTCCGACGTCCACCGGTCCAGGTGGGGGAGCTTCACGCGGAGGAACGCGGCCTGGAGCTCGTCGAGGCGGAAGTTCCCGCCGATGACGAGGTGGTGGTACTTGGGCCGCGCGCCTTGGACGCGGAGGAGGCGGACGCGCTCGGCGAGCCGATCGTCGTTTGTGGTGACGAGACCGCCGTCGCCGAGGGCGCCGAGGTTCTTCGTGGGGAAAAACGAGAAACACGCGAGCGTGCCGAGGGAGCCGACGGGGCCGCGCGCGGTCGTGGCGCCGAGAGCCTGCGCGGCGTCTTCCACCACCGGGATGCCGAGCGAGCTCGCGAGGTCGAAGAGCTCGAGCGAACAGGGACGGCCGAAGAGGTGGACCGGGAGGATGGCCTTTGTGCGCGGGGTGATGGCGGCGCGCACGGCGGCCGGGTCGAGGTTCATGCTCTCGGGCTCGACGTCGGCGAAGACCGGCCGGGCGCCGAGGCGGGCGATGCTGCCGGCGGTGGCGAAAAACGAGAGCGGCGTCGTGACGACCTCGTCGCCGGGGCCGACGCCGAGGGCCATGAGGGCCGCGAGGAGGGCGTCCGTCCCGCTGGAGACGCCGATGGCGTGACGCACGCGGAGGCGTGCGGCGAGCTCGGCCTCGAGCCGGGCGACCTCATCACCGAGGACGAAGCGACCGCTCTTCACGACGCGATCGAACGCGGCGCGCAGCTCCGGCAAGAGCGGCGCGTGCTGCGCGGCGAGATCGACGAAGGGCACGCGCTCCGCGGCCGGCCGCTCACCCGGCGCGAGCGGCCGACACGATGACGCATCTGTCATGTATTGCTCGCCGGTCTCCGGACAGGCGACCGTACGACCTTCCGGCAGGCGCCTCCCCACACGCGAAACCCAGCCGACGCGGCGGGCGGGGTTGCCGACGACGAGCGCGTGTGGGGCGACGTCCGAGGTGACGACGGCGCCGGCGCCGACGAACGCGTACGCGCCGATACGATTGCCGCAGACGACGACCGCGCCGGCACCGATCGTGGCACCGCGCTCGACGACGGTCTTCTCGATCTCGTGCTTGCGGTCGACGAACGCGCGCGGAGCCTTCACGTTGCTGAAGACAGCGTGGGGACCGACGAAGACGTCGTCCTCGAGCTCGACCCCGTCGTAGACCGACACCCCGTTCTGGACCTTCACGCCGTCGCCGATACGAGCGGCTCGGCCGACGAAGACGTCTTTGCCGAGGGTGCAGCGGCTGCCGATGCGCGCCCCGGACTGAACGTGCGCGTGGTGCCACACGCGCGTGCCAGCACCGACGAGCGCACCGTCCTCCACGACGGCCGTTGGGTGCACGAAGGCCTCGGTCATTCAGCCGCCAGCATAGCAAAGGGGGCGGTAGCTCACGGCGCGGCGACGATGTGCCAGGCCCCGCCCCGATCTCGCACGACGACCGTCCGGATCCCCGCGGCGTGCGCCCGCGCCTTGACCTCGGCTTCTCCGAGCGCCTCCCCTCCTCGAGCCGGGTCGACCTTGCCGGAGAGCTCGAAATCCCATGGCCGCTCCGACGCAGCGAGCACGGCGAAGTAGCCGTAGTCGACGACCTCGAGGAAGACGCGCTCGCCGGCAGGCACCTGCGACGCGACCTCGCGCCCGACTGCGAGCTCGGCTCGACGGTCTGCGACGGACTCCTTGAAGAGGAGCGTCGCGCGGAGGCTCGCGATGCCACCGCCGAGCACGAGCAGGGCGATGACGACGTGTTTGGGTTGGAGCAGCTCGGCGCGCGAGGCGAGGACCGCAGCGTGCCCGACGACGATCGCGACGAACAGATGAAGCGCGAGCAGCGCCCGCTCGGGGTGGTGGGTCGGCGCGCCGCCTTTGACGCTCGAGACGGTGAGCGTGACGAGGAGCACGACGAGCAAGATCACGGGCCGAGACCAGCGCCGCAGCTCGGTGCGCAGGGCGCCGCGCGCGACCCAGGTCAGCAGGGCGCCGGCCGCCATGAGCTCGGGCTCGGCGCGGAAGACGGCGAGGAAGTAGGCGGTCAGGCGCTCCGCGATGGCGCCCTGATCGATGGCCTGTTTGTAGGCGGCGACGCGATCGAGATAGTGAGTCGGCGAGCCGTGTGCGTGCGCGTTCCAGATCGACCACACGACGGGACCGAGGAGAGCGAGCGCGGCGGCGAGGACGTTCGCCGCGCGGGCCGCGCGACTCTTCGACGCGTCCCACAGACAGAAGAGCGCAAAGCCCCCGGCGAGGAACCAAGGCTCGTAGCGAGAGAGAGAGGCGGCCAGCAGAAGAATGGCGCCGATGATCCTCGCTCGACCGTTCGTCTCTGTGGATTCCTCACCCCCCGGCCCCCTCTCCGTGCCGGAGAGGGGGAGACGAGCAGGAAGAAGGGTGGTGAGCGCGTAGAGTGAGCAAGCCGCGACGGGGAGCTCCGGCACCGCGGACGCCCCGAGCCGCGCGCTCCAGGGGAGCACCGCGGCCAGGGCTGCTGCCCAGAACGCGGTCGTGTCGTCGTCGGTCAATCGTCTCGCGGCCGCGTAAACGAGCCACACCGAGACGACGCCGAGGGCCACGCCGACGCCGACCGCGACCGCGGGCGAGAGGCCAAACGCCATCATCAGGGCGCCGGTGATCCAGAACGGCAGCGGGAGCCAGCTCGTCCCGCTCGGATCGAGCTTCGGCGCGTGCGCAAACTCCTGCGAGATGACGATGCGCGCGAAGTCGTCGTCGCTGACCCCGTGGAAGCCGCTGGCGAGGAGCGCAAGCGACAGCGCCAGCTTCAGGAGCGCGAGCGCAGCCAGTGCACGCCAACCCTTTGGAGCGCTCATCTGGCCTCCAGTGGCAACGACACTCTCGCCTGAGCAGGGCGGTCGCAGCTGCCATCTTCACGGGCGAGGACCGCAAGGCCCGGAGCCCGGAGGCGGGGGTGAGGCCGCGCAGCGGCCGAGGGGGGCTGCATCAGACCCCCTGACTAGAAACGCTCTGCGGGGCCGTGATGAGCGGGGACTTCGTAGGCGCGAGGCGAGGCAGTACGAGACTCATCTCGCCGCGGCTCCCGCATCAGTCTCTTTGGGACCCCTCAGCCCTCACCAACAAGAACCATCAAGGAACTTGCTGTTCCTCAGCCGCGAGATCGCGGAGCGCGCGGTCGCCGCCGGAAGACAGGTACGCGAGGCTGATGCTCGTGAGCATGAAGATGACCGCGCAGATCGCGGTGAGGCGGGTCATGAAGTTGCCCGCGCCCCGACCGCCGAACACCTGCGTGGCCGCGCCGCCACCGAGACCGCCGAGGCCGCCGCCTTTGCCTTGCTGGAGGAGCACCACCAGGATGAGGAACAGGCAGACGAAGACGTGAATGACGTTCAGAAACGTGTGCAGCATGGTCCGGTGGGGGAGGAAGCCTTTACCGCGGATCCAACCGAGGCGCCAGAAGACTGATTCCTCAGTTTTTCGGGCCGTTCGACAGCGCCTTGGCCGCCTCGACCCGGGATTTGCCCCAGGGAATCGCGGACTCGAGCTCCTCGTCGTAGTGGAAGCCGTAGAGCTTCAGCGGCCCACCCGGCATGTCCTTCAGGGTGAGGCAGACAGTAAACGGCCGCTTGTCCGAGCAGGTCTCCACCGTGAAGGCGGTGCTCACGGTCTTCTTCTCGTGCAGGTAGCTGATGTGCAGCTTGGAGCCGGCGCGCTCGATCTCGAAGATCTCGAAGGTGGCCTTGTAACGCGAGCCAGTCTCGTGGACGCCCATGCCCCCGCCGAAGAAGATCCAGAGGTCGACCTCGTCGGTCGCCTTCTCGGGGTACTTGTCGAACCAGGCGCGGTTGAGGATGAGGCGCGGGTTGACCTTCTCGTCCGCGCCCGCCTCCGCCTCGAGCGCCGGCGCCGACCCACGCAGGCCCAGGTAGAGAAAGCCCCCGAAGGTCATCACGACGATCGCGACGACGACGGCGAGGAACGCCAGCGGACGGCGGGCGGCGAGGCGCAGAGCACGGAGGAACATGGCGAGATCGGCGTTGCCACAACCTCACCCCGACCACAACGCGGCCAGGTGCAGCTCCAGCGTTTCGAAAGGCTCGGCCCGGACAACCGCATCATCCTTCCATGCGCCGATTGTCACGTACCCACGATCGCTCCACTGCTGGACCTCCAGCGTTCGATCCGTAGGGTCCACGAACCACAGGTGGCCGACGCGTTCGCGCCTGTAGATCGCGCGCTTGTCGGTTCGGTCGACGCTGCTCGTCGAGGGGGAGATGACCTCGCAGACCCAGTCGGGTGCGAGCGTCAGGTAGGCAGCGTCCGGAAGCTCGGGCAACCGCACGCGGCGCCATCCGGCGATGTCCGGAACGAGAACGTCATCGCTGAGGTGGAGCTCCGGCTCATCGAGCAGCAGCCACCCCCGCCCTCCGCTTCCCTCGTCGAACTCGCTCCCTAGCCGAGCGCCAAGCCGCGAGCTTGCCGCAGCGTGACGGAGGCGCGGACGTGGGAGCACGTGAAGCACGCCGAAGAGAATCTCGCCGATTACCCCCTCGGGCAGTGCTTCCAGATCGGCGTACGTCGCCTTCTTGCGAGCGGGCTCCACGCTCTGAATCTACTCCGATCTCCCCCTCCACGCAGTGGAGGGGGCCGGAGGGAGGGAAAAGCAGCAACTCCGTCGGCGAAGAGACGCGCAGCACAACCGTCCGTGTCAGCCCGGTAGTGCAGCGCCCTTCTCCTTCCCCCCTCCCTCTCAGCCGTCCCCGTCGGAGTCGTTTGCGACCGGGATGCCCTTCTTCGACTTGCGGCTCGGCCTCACCGAATCCGACGTGCCGGCTTGAACCTCCGGGGCGGCGACCACCTCGGGCTCGGGCTCGCCGTCGTCCGCCACTTCGTCCTCGTCGATGCCGGTCGGCGTCTCCGACTGGCGCTTCGAGATGTCGTTGGCGGCGGCGATGATGCGCGAGAAGCCCTCGGCGTCGAGCGAGGCGCCGCCGACGAGCGCGCCGTCGATGTCGTCTTCCGTGAGGAGGCCGCCGGCGTTGTCCGCCTTCACGCTTCCGCCGTAGAGGATGCGCGTGGCCTCGGCCACCTCCTCGCTCACCTCGACGAGGAGCTCGCGGATGTGGTTGTGCACCTCCTGTGCGTCCTCCGGCTTGGCGACCTTGCCGGTGCCGATGGCCCAGACGGGCTCGTAGGCGATGACGGCGAAGCCGGGCCGCGCCCCGAACAGATCCATGAAGGCGCGCGTCTGGCGCTCGACGACGGCGAGCGTCTCGCCGGCCTCGCGCTCGGCGAGCGTCTCGCCCACACACACGATGGGGTGGATGTTCGCCTCCATCGCGGCCTGGGTCTTCTTGGCGACAGATTCGTCAGTCTCCCCGAAGAGCTGCCGCCGCTCGCTGTGGCCGATGATGACCCAGGTCGCGCCGGCGTCGTGGAGCATGGCCGCGCAGATCTCGCCGGTGAACGCGCCCGACTCGGCGTGGTGCATGTTCTGGGCTGCGACGCCGACCCCGCCGCCGACCTCCACCACGCCGCGCGCCTCGTAGATCTCGTGCGCGACGGCGGCGAGCGCCGTGAAGGGCGGCGCCACGACCACGTCCACGAGGTCGTACGAGCGCGTGCGATCCGCGACTGCGCGAGCGAGCCCGCAAGCGTCGCTGCCGCCCGCGTTCATCTTCCAGTTCCCCGCGATCAGGGGTCTGCGAAACGGGTTCATCCGGCTTGCTCCAGCGCAGCGACGCCGGGCAGCTTCTTGCCCTCGATGAGCTCGAGCGAGGCGCCGCCGCCGGTCGAGATGTGGTCGATGCCCTTCACCACGTCTTCTCCGGCGACCTTGATGGCGGCCGCGCTGTCGCCGCCGCCGACGACCGTGAAGCCGCCGACCTTCGCGAGCGCGCGCGCCACCGAGAGCGTGCCGTCGGCGAAGGGCTTGGACTCGAAGAGCCCCATGGGCCCGTTCCAGAAGACGGTCTTCGCGCGACCGAGCTCCTTCTCGACGAGCGCGACGGTCTTCGGGCCGATGTCGAGCGCCATCTGGCCCTCGGGGATCGCGGTCGTGTCGACGACGGCGCCCGCGGTGGCGTCGACGCCCTCCGCGACGACCACGTCGACCGGGAGGATGAGCTTGACCTTCTTGTCGCGCGCCTTGTCCATGATCGTGCGCGCGAGCGGGAGCTTGTCCGCCTCGACGAGCGACTTCTGCATGTTGAGGCCTTGCGCCGCGAGGAAGGTGTTCGCCATCGCGCCGCCGATGCAGAGGACGTCACACTTCGAGAGGAGCGACTCGACCACCTCGATCTTGTCGCTCACCTTCGCGCCGCCGAGGATGGCGACGAACGGCTTCTCGGGGTTGTGCACGACCTTGCCGAGCGCCTTGAGCTCCTTCTCGAGGAGCAGGCCCGCGGCGCGATCGCGCATCAAGAGCGGCAGCGCATGAACCGACGCGTGCGCGCGGTGCACGGCGCCGAACGCGTCGTCCACGTAGACGTCGCAGAGCTCGGCGAGCTGCTTGGCGAAGCCCTCGTCGTTCGCCTCCTCTTCCGGGTGGAAGCGGAGGTTCTCGAGGAGGCAGATCTGGCCGGCGCGGAGATCGTGGATGACCTTCTTCGGCGCATCGCCGACGCAGTCTTCCGGGACGTGCACCTCCCAGCCGGTCAGCTCCGCCAGGCGAGCGCCACACGGCTCGAGGCTCAGGCCCGCGGTCTTGCCCGGCTTGGGGCGGCCGAGGTGGGACGCGAGGATGACCTTCGCGCCCTTCTCGACAGCGAGCTTGATCGTCGGGAGCGCCTCGCGGATGCGCGCGTCGTCGGTGATCTTGCCGGTCTTCTTGTCGAGGGGGACGTTGAAGTCCACGCGGATGAAGACGCGCTTGCCCTCGAGCCCGCGGCCCTCGTCCGCCTTCGCCAGATCCTCGATCGTGCGCATCACAGCCCCTTCTGCGTCATGAGCTGCGCGAGATCGATCATGCGGTTCGAGAAGCCCCACTCGTTGTCGTACCAGGAGAAGACCTTCGCGAACTTGTCGCCCATGACCTGCGTCATGGTCGAGTCGAAGATGCTCGAGGCCGGGTGGCCGATGTAGTCGCTCGAGACGAGCTCCTCGTCGGCGTAGGCGAGGAAGCCGGCGAGCGGGCCCTCCGTCGCGGCCTTCTTCATGGCGGCGTGGATCGCGTCTTTCGTGAGGGGCTTCGTGGTCTCGAGCGTGAGGTCAACCAGCGAGACGTCCACCGTGGGGACGCGCACGGCCTGGCCGTCGAACTTGCCCTTGAGCTCCGGGATGACCTCGGAGAGGGCCTTCGCGGCGCCGGTCGACGTGGGGATCATGCTGACGGCCGCGGCGCGCGCGCGACGGAGGTCGCCCTTGCGGTGCGGGATGTCGAGGATGTGCTGGTCGTTCGTGTACGCGTGCACCGTCGTCATCAGGCCGCGCTCGATGCCGAAGTTGTCGAGCAGGACCTTGGCGACCGGGGCGAGGCAGTTCGTCGTGCAAGAGCCGCAGGAGACGATGTGGTGCGCGCTGGGGTCGTAAGACGACTCGTTCACGCCCATGACGACGGTGAGGTCATGTTTCTTGGCGGGCGCGCTGATGATGACCTTCTTCGCGCCGGCCTTCACGTGCGCCGCCGCCTTCTCCTTGTCGGTGAAGAGACCGGTGCACTCGAGGACGATGTCCACGCCCATGGCCTTCCACGGCAGCTCCGCCGGGTCTTTCACGGCGGAGACCTTGATCTCCTTGCCGCCGACGATGAGGGCGCTGTCCCCAGCCTTCACCTCCGCCGCCTTGAACGTGCGGTGGATGGAGTCGTACTTGAGCAGGTGCGCGAGCGTCTTCGCGTCCGTCAGATCGTTGATGGCCACGAGCTCCAGGTCGGTGACCTTCCTCTCGACCAGCGCGCGAAGGATGCAGCGACCGATGCGTCCGAACCCGTTGATGGCGATCTTCGTGGCCATGGTGATCTCTCCTGTGGGGCCGCTCACTTAGCGGCTGCGGGGGTGTGCAGCAAGAGGGGCGGGTGCACAGGACGAGGAGGACACCTCCGGCACAGTGCGCTGACCGGGCGGCACTTTTGCCCCGACGCGCAGTCTTCTCGCTCCGCTGTGACGTTCGCGTATCATCTGCGCATGCGTGCGAC
>JAEUKE010000137.1 GCA_016794345.1 Myxococcales bacterium | reverse complement strand
CACGTCAGCGCGGATGACCTCGGCGAGCGAGGTCGTGGTGGGAGGCCTCGTCGCGACCACGGCGGGCTTGGGCAGCTCGGGCACGTGGCGCTTCACCGAGAGGTCGCCGCGCTTCACCGCGCGCACGACCTCGGGAATGGTGAGCACCGCGTCATCCAGCGCAGGGCTCGTCACACCGCTCGCGAGCGTGAGCGACTTGGCCGTGCGTCGCGCGCGGCGTCCCTGCTCGACTTCGCAACGGCACTCGCCGAGCGCCTTGCAGTAGGTCTCGTGCGCGAGCACGAACACGAGGCAGCGCCCGCTGGTGTTGCTGAGCGAAACGGTCACGGAGCACCTCCGGTGGCGATGGCCTGCGTCGGGAGCAGCTCGGGCTCGGCGACGCGCTTGCCGAGATCGAGAGGAAGCCCCTCGTCGACGTCGAAACCGCGCACCACGAAGCCGCAGGTGAACGCGCGCACGTCGTCCTTCCCCGCGAGCTGCGTGCGGAACTCGCCATCGGCGTCCAGCTCCCAGCGCACCGTCCCGCGGGCGGCGTCGGCGGGGTCCCGCTGCAGCTCGATCCAGCGGTTGCGGTTCATGAACGTCGCGACGGCCGCCATCAGGTTGAACAGCTCGGCGGTCCGCTCCGACGCGGCGGTGAGCGTGAAGACGAGGTCGACGGTGTACGGGGGCTTGCGCCGAACGAGCTCGGGGCCCGAGACGCCGCCGACCACGTCCTCGTGCGCGACGTTCGCGGAGTAGAAGCGGTTCGGGCGCAGCGTCGGCCCCGAGAGCACCAGCGACGGCAGCTTCGCCATTGCGATGACGTTGAGCCCGTCGAGCGTCGTGTCGTCGTAGTCGACGCTGACCGTGGCGCTCACGTTGGCGAGCACCTGGCGCTTCAGCTCCCGCAGGAGCTGGCGGATGACGCGCGTGAGGTCGGCCTCGCGCGTGACGGTCGGGCGTGCGAAGCGGTACCCGCCCGCGAGCACCACGGACTCGCCGGGGATCGGGTCGCCCGCCGCGTCGAGGTTCGACAGCTCGACATCGACGACGCCGACCGCGTGAATCGGCGTGCGGAGGTCGCAGACACGCAGGCCCGCCTCGTCACGGACCGACAGCACCTCGGCGGGTACGCCGCCGAACAGCACCCGGACCCGGTCGGCGAGGTCGGTCCCGACGAGCCGCACGAGGTCGCCGCCGCTCGAAGGGCCGGCTACGGGCTGTACGGAGCTGAGGGTCGGGAGGGCCACGCGGAGGCAAAGCCACGGGACAGGGTGCTCAGGGGACGCGCCCCTTCACATCAAGGCGCGAGGTCGAGCTCCCTGGCGACACGGTCGAGGAAGCGACGGCTGGCCCCCTCGCGGAACTTGTCGAAGGCGGGCCGGAGGAAGGGCCGCGCCGGGACCTGCACGACGATGACGCCGCGCCCGCTACCACCCGTGGGCTCCTTGCCGGCCTGCCGGAGCAGCGCGAACAGGAAGCGGCGCATCTTGGGTGTCATCGGGATGATAACGGGCGGGACGCCGAACTCGTGGAGCTTGGCGAGGTCCACCATCGAGGCGCCGTCCTTCGACCGCGCCGAGCGCGAGATGCCGATGAAGGCCTCGTCGCCCTGGACGATCACGGTGATGGAGTTGCGGAGGCCGCCGCGCACTATGAGCGCCTTGCTCCCGCCGAAGCCCTCGAGCTGGCGGGCGGCGATGGTGAGCGGCGACGGCGGCTTCAGAGTCTCGCCGCCCGGCGCCTGGCTCGTGAGCCCCTGGACGATCTCGTTGCGCAGGGCGTGGGCCTCCTGG
>JAEUKE010000135.1 GCA_016794345.1 Myxococcales bacterium | reverse complement strand
GGGACGCAGATCATCACCGAGACCCCCGAGGTCGCGAACGCGGACAGCCAGCAGGCGACCTGCAAGGTCGCCAAAGATCCGCTGAACCCGCTGATCGTCGAGTGGCCGGGCACGAACAAGGTCGACTTCGACTCGGCGAGCCAACGCGGCGTCGTGTTCGTCAGCTACGTGGGCTGCAACCTGAAGGTCCTCAGCTCCTGCCGGGCCACCTCGCAGGGCTCGGGCTACGAGATGACGAGCGTCACGCCCGCTCGTGACAAGGTCGTCATGGCCGACCAGAGCGAGCTCTACGCGCGGCTCCCGCTGGGCGCCGCGTCGCTGCGAGGTGAGCTCGGGCTCGGCTCGAGCCTCGAGCTCGACTACATCGCCGTCGGCCAGCGCATCGCAAAGGACGCGCCCAAGGGCTACGAAGGCGACTGCGAGGGCGTGACCCATTTCGTCCGCACGATCACCGTTGGCGCCTACAGCCTCGACGCGCGCGCCGCCGGGAAGGCGGCGGCCGGCGCGGAGATCGGCAACGCGGGCGGCGGGGTGTCCCGCCAGGAGTCGAAGCGCAACATCCGCGGCTCCGGGAACGTCGAGGTCTGCGCCTCCGATCCGTCGGCGAGGGAGTGCGCCGCGGTTCTGCAGCTCGGACTGGCGCCGCTCGCCAAAGGTGACCGCGGCCAGCTCTTGAACACGGCCGGGTTCGCGACGGGCATCGGGCCGCTCGGCACGGTCGTCGTCCCCGATCTCGGCGAGCTGAACCTCGGCAACGCCTCCTTCCGCAGCGTGGACAGCGGCTACCTGCGCACCGTCGACGAGGCGCTCCGCGCCGAGAAGGACACGGGCGTCAGCACCGAGACGAAGATCCAGAAATGGGAGCTCGCCCGAGACGCCCGGCCCGACGGCGAGTTCCGGCGGCAAGCCGAGGAGCGCGTCGCCGCGTGGCGTGAGGTGCAGGTCGCCGAGAGACAACGGCGCGAGAAGCTCGATCTCTTGAAGACTCGGTACTTGCAGGACAAACAAAAGCTCGATGACCTGCTCGCCATCCAATCCGAGACGCTCGCGTCCTCGGATCAGAAGGGCGCCTGGAAGAAGGAGTTCGCGACCGCGTACGAGCCCTACGAGAAGGAGCTCGGGGAGCTCGGGCTCACCGGGAGCTCGTCGTCCTCGTCATCCACGCCGAGCGGCGGCGGATCGTCCTACACCCCGACGCCCGACTCCTCGAGCGGGGGCGGGCCGGACGTCACGCGCGCGCCCAGCATCGGCGAAGAGATCTTCGTCATCAAAGGCGACTTCGGCATGCACGCGCAGGGCTTCAGCGTCGACGACGACGTCGACACCCTGACCAACGCGGCGTCGGGCGACAAGGAGCAGAAGCCCGACTACGGGCTATCCGGCTTCTTCGCCGGCGGACACCTGGCCGTGAACTTCGACAGCGACCGCGAGATGGGCGTCGGCGTCCTCGCGTACGGGCGCTACTACGTCCAGGCCACGCTCCCGAAGGAGCTGAACCCCGCGGAGGAAGCGACAGGCGCGTTCGAGATCGGCGGGGGGCTCCGCATCTCGGGCCCGCTCGACGATCGGGTCGCCATGAACCTCGGGTTCCAGGGCGGCGTGGTGAAGTTCCTCGGGCCGGAAAGCGACCCGACCTGTCCGACCCTGACGGCCGAAGGCACGTCTTCGTCGACCTCCTACGACGGGGATGCGCTCGGCGGCAACGTCGACCTCTTCATGGGCTTCGACTTCTACCCGCTGAGCTTCCTCTCGCTCGGCATCACGGGGCTCCTCGGCTGGGGCCACGTCGAGGCTCAGGCCTGCAACCCTCAAGCGTCGACGCTGGCCGGCACCACCCCGGTGCTCGACGTGTTCGGGGAGTCCTTCAGCGCGACGGGCGCCGGCCACCTGGGCTTTCATTACTGACCGCTCTGAACGGATGAGCGGTCGGCCCGGAATCGACCGCCCGGGTGAATCCGTCCGGCGGCCCTCGACGAACCTCGCGTTCGGAGGATGCACGCCGCACCCGGAATGTCTGGTCATGGGAGCCGCCCGGTCTCGCTGGTGGTACCGAGCGGCCGCTCGACCCGTCGCGAAGACGACCCGCCGATCTTGTGGCGCGTGGCGAGAGGGGAAGCGAGCGCCGTCCAGGCCTGCATGAACCGCTACGGCGGGCTGGTCTGGAGCTTGGCCCGGCGCCACTGCCCGACCCGCGCCGAGGCGGAGGACGCAACCCAGGAGATCTTCCTGGACCTCTGGAAGAGCGCTGGTCGCTACGACCCCGCCCAGGGGCCGGAGGCCGTGTTCGTCACGGTGCTCGCCCGGCGGCGTCTCATCGACCGGATGCGCAGCCGCAAGCGCGAGGTCGTCGGCGTTTCGCTCGCCTCCGCGGAGGTGGACCACCTCGTCGACGCCGGCGCCACCGGCGAGCGCGCTTCGGAGGCGCGACTCGTTGCCCGTGCCCTCGACAAGCTGAGGCCGGAGCAGCGGCAGGTGCTGCTCCTCGCGATCGGCGAAGGGCTCTCTCACGAACAGATCGCACGCGTGACGGGCTTCCCCCTCGGGACGGTGAAGACCCACGCGAGGCGCGGGCTCATCCGCGTCCGCGAGCTCCTCCGGTCGCCTGGTCCCGAAGACGGCGACGGCGACGAGCGTGGTGCGGCCGAGGAGGATCGCGATGATGAATCAGCAGGATGAAAAGCGCGACCGACTCCTCGCCCTCGCCACCGACGACACCTTGTTCGGGCTACGCGACGAGGCACGGGAGGAGCTCTCCGAGCTGTTGGCGGAGCTCGGTGACGACGCGGCACGCGAGTGCGCGGCGCTCGAGCGGACGGCCGCGGAGATCATGCTGCTGCACGCCGATGCGAGCGCGCTCGTGCCGTCGAGCCTGCGCCGGAAGCTCCAGCTCGAGGCGTTCGATCACTTCGAGAAGCTCGGGGCGCCGCGCGCCCTCGCAGAGGCGCCGACCACCACCGGCGCCAACGTGCTCGAGCTCGCCCCCGCTCCGGAGCCGAGGGTGGCTCCGCGAGCGCGCACCCGGTGGGCCATCGCAGCCGGCTTCCTGCTCCTGATCGGAGCGGGCTCATTGGTTGCCACACGCGTCGAGCCCGGGCGCCCGACCACCGCGGCGGCGCTGCCGATCGTCCTCGAGATCACATCCGGCGACGTGACCTTCGTGGTCACGTGGGTGCCCGGGGCGTCGGAGGGAGTCCTGTCGACGAGATCGCCTGCGCCCGAGCAGCGGGGGTCGGTGCGCCTGGAGATCGTCGACGGCGACGACCCCACCGAGGTGCATGTCCCGCTCGAAACCGTCGAGATCGAGGAGCTCGGCACGGAGCCGCGAACGCTCCGCGCCGCGCGCCCGATCGGCCGGCCGACTCGCCTCGTCCTGTCCGAGGTGCGAACGCCGTAATGGACTCGCTCGCGGCTGGGACCATCATCCACGACCGGTTCGAGCTCGAGCGGTTCTTGGGCGAGGGCGGCATGGGTGTCGTCTGGTCGGCCCGCCATCAGGTGACCGGAAAACGCGTCGCGCTGAAGCTCCTCAAGACGCCGACCGCCGAGCAACGCAGCCGCTTCCTCCGCGAAGCGCGCGTGGCTGCGGCCCTCCGCCACCCCAACCTGGTGGACGTGCACGACGTGCTCGAGCTGCCCGACGGCAGGCCGCTGCTCGTGATGGACCTGCTCGAAGGCGAGCCGCTCTCGGACCATCTCCAGCGCGAGGGGGCGCTTCCGCTCGAGGCGTGCGCCGACATCCTGCTGCCGGTGCTCGCGGCGGTCGGCGCCGCGCACGCGGCCGGCGTGGTCCACCGAGACCTGAAGCCGGACAACATCTTCCTCCTCGCGCAGCGAGCGCCCACGTCGCTGAAGGTGCTCGACTTCGGGATCGCGAAGCTGACGTCCGACCTCGGCGTGATCCGTCACACGGCCGCGCTCACGCAGACCGGCTCCGTCCTCGGGACGCCGACGTACATGGCCCCGGAGCAGGTCTTCGGTGAGCGGACGATCGACTACCGCGCCGACATCTGGTCGCTTGGGGTGATCGCCTACGAGTGCCTGAGCGGCTCGTGTCCGATCGAAGGCGAAAACGTCGGGCAGATCTTCAAGAGCATCGCCCAGCGTTGTTTCAGGTCGCTCGGGCAGTCGCGCCCCTCGCTCCCTCGCGACATCGTCTCGATCGTCGACCGGATGCTCTCGTCCAAGGCGGCCGAGCGACCGTCGCTCGAGGAGGTTGCGGTCGCGTTCGGGAGGTACGCGACGGTCCCCGTTCCGGAGATCCCGCCGCCCCTCAGCCGCGCGTCGGCTCGGCCCGACGGTCACGTCTCGCAACACACGCCGGCCGGCTACGAGACGACCGTCGCGGCGAAGCCGCCGTCATTCGACCGGCGACGTCTGATCCTGGCTGGCGCGTTCCTCGTCGCCACCGCGGGCGTCGTCACGCTGTTGATCCTGCGGCCGCGCTCCGCGCCGCTCTCGGTCGACCCACCCGGGTCACTGGCCGCGCCGACCACGCTGCCCACCTCGCCGCTCGCGCTCACCGTGACTGCGGAAA
>JAEUKE010000134.1 GCA_016794345.1 Myxococcales bacterium | reverse complement strand
GAGCGGCTGCTCGACCCGGACCTCGCGTATTTCCTCGCCGGCACGCCGGAGATGGACGCCTACCGCCGGGATCTCGACTGGGCGCAGCGTTACGCCTGGGAGAACCGCCGCAAGATGCTCGAGCTCGTCCTCGCGGCCGTGTCGAAGAGCCTCCCGCAGGCGAAGTTCGAGGCGCCGATCTTGTGCCACCACAACTACGTGGCGGAGGAGGTCCACTTCGGCGAGAAGCTCCTGGTCACGCGCAAGGGCGCCATCTCGGCGAAGAGGGGCCTCCTCGGCATCATCCCCGGCTCGATGGGCGCGCGTTCGTACGTCGTCCGTGGCCTCGGTCACGCGGCCGCGTTCGAGAGCGCGTCACACGGCGCGGGCCGGAGGATGAGCCGCGAGCAGGCCAAGAAGCGCTTCTCTCTGCGCGACCTCGAGGAGCAGACGCAGGGCATCGAGTGCCGCAAGGACCGCGGCGTGCTCGACGAGATCCCCGGCGCCTACAAGGACATCGAGGAGGTCATGGCGCGGCAGAAGGACCTTGTGGAGATCGTGCACGAGCTCCGACAGGTCGTCTGCGTGAAGGGCTGAGCCGGGCCGCCGGTCACGCCAGTCCCGTGGAAACGGAGCTTCCACGCAAAGGGGAACGAGTCCCCTCCGGGACAAGCCAACACCTCGCCCGAGAGTTCGGGCCGCCTTCGCTCCGTCAGGGGCGGCCCGAAGTCTTCAAGAAATGTTGGTTCCAGGGGACTAGGCCGGCGGCTCGGTCTCGCGTCTCCCAATAGCGCCGGACCCAGGCCGGCCTCATGTCGTCTCCAGCAAATCCGTTCTGAATGCCGAGCCATCGGTCGAGCAGGGCCTCGGAGCGCGTGAACGCCTCCTCCGGCGCGACCGCCGACTCGAAGAAGCTCCGCTCGAGCAGCGTCCGCTCGCGCTCGACGAAGGGCAGCCAGACGCGAGGATCGCGCATCGCCACGCGGTGGAACCGCTCGTGTTTCCAGAAGAGCGAGCCGTCCGCGCGGTCCTGGGGGAAGGGGCCCAGCGCGAGGGCCCGATCGACCTCGACGGGCTTGAAGATGCTCGTGCACGGCGCGGCGGTCCCCGTCACGAAATGTCGGGCGCCGCTCGGACCGATCTCCGCCACCCACGAGGCCGTGCTCTGGGACGACGCGACCAGCCCGCCGGCGTGCATACACGGCGCCGTCATCGCGCCGTTGTGGAGGCGGTAGCGGGGGACGCGGTCCGCCGTGCCGTGCTCCCGCAGCGCGTAGGTGAGATCGCGCGCGGAGCGGGCTGCCCCGGCGAACCGCTCGGTGATGGCGCGGCGCTCCTCGCCCGCCGCGAAGCGCGTCCGCACCGGATCGCGCAGCCGGTGCAAGGACGGTATCGTCAGCAAGTTCGAGATCGAGCGCGCGCCGCTGACCCGCTCCGTCGCCGACTCGGCCCCGACGGTTTCGAGCACCCACGCGCCGTTCGGATCGGCCACCAGGAAGCTCGAGAAGTACCGGAACGAGCGGTCTTCGTGGCCGCACCCGCCACCCTGGCCGTGGCGCGCGGCGAGCTCGCGGATCACGTCGACCGCCTCGGGCGCGGTCTTCGCGCGCTCGAGGGCCAGCCGCAGGAGATCCATCCCGGTGAGCCCGACCCGCGGGACCGGCCGCGTCGAGAAGACGGCCTCGTTGCCGATGACGACGCCGTGCTCGTTGGCGCCCATCTCCGCGCCCCAACCCCAGAAGGGCCGGCTGATGAGCACGGCCCACGTGCGGAGCGCCTGGGGGATGTCGATCCACGTGCAACGGACGCGATCTGTCGACGCGTGATGGCGTCGGGGGTGCCATTCCAGACCTTGTCCCTCGTTGGGATCGCGGTCGGAGCTCTTGGCGAAGAGCACGCCGCGGGAGGTCACCCGGACCATCGTGTCGCACACGGTCAGTCCCTCCCTTCGAGGACCTCGCGCGCAGCGCGATCGCCCGACTGCAGCGCCCCGTCGAAGTAGCCGTTCCAGACGGTGGCCGTCTCCGTCCCTGCCCAGTGGATTCGACCCACCGGCGCGCGCAAAGCGGGACCGAAGCTTGTCCATGCGCCCGTGGGAAGGAAGCCGACGTAACAGCCCCGCGTGAATGGCTCGGTCGCCCAGGCGCGATCGCGGTAGAGGTCGGGCTTCCTCGCGCGGTCGCCGAAGATGCGCGCGAAGCTCGAGAGGACGGCGTCCCGTCGCTCTGCCTCGGGCGCGTCGCCGAGACGGCGGGCCGCCCGGCCCTCGAGGAACCCCATGAGGATGCCGGGCTTGCCGCTCGGCGGCGAGGCATCGAAGGTGACGTGGACGGGGCCTTCGTCGTGGACCGATTGCCCGGTCAGCCCCTCGCTGCGCCAGAACGGCTCGGGGTACACGGCGAAACACTTGATGACCGAGCCCTGCGGGTAACGCTGGGTCAGCTGGTCGCGCAGCGCGGGCAGGGCAGGGGAGTAGTCGATACGACCCGCGAGGGTCGGCGGGACGGCGACGACGACGCGCTTGGCGCGGACGGTCACGCGGTCGGAAGTGATCGTGACGAATCGGTCATCTTGCGTGATTCGCCGCACCGGCGCGGAGAGCTCGAGGACGGCTCCGGCCGCCTCGGCGAGGCGCTCGGCGAGCGGCTGGACGCCGAGCTCGAAGCGGTCCTTCTGCGCGCCAGCGTCGGTCGAGAGCAGGATGTCGAGCTTGCCAGCCGAGTGGACATAGAAGAGCGCGTGCAGCAGCGAGACGTCCGCGGCGTCGCAGGCGAAGACCGCCTCGATGGCGATGCGGAAGAGCTGGCGCGCGGTCTCCGATTTGACCGATTGCCGCAGGAACGTCTCCACGGTCATCGCGTCCCACTCCTCGGCGCGGGGAGCGGTCCACGGCGCCTCGAGCGGGACGGTCAGCGCCATCTTGTCGAGCTGCGACCAGCCGTAGCCCAGCCACGCGAGCGAATAGGGGTTGGCGGGCGGGATCGTCCCCTTGAACCGCTTGCGCCGCCCGCTCCAGGCGAAGACGTGCTCGCCCCGTCCGTAGGTCTCGAACGTCCGGGCGCCGAGCTCGGCGGCGAGCGCGCCGATGCGATCTTGCGTGGGACCGATCCACTGGCCCCCCAAGTCCAGCGGCGTCCCGTCGTCCAGGCGAACCGTCGCCGCGCGCCCGCCGACCCGATCACGGGCCTCGAGCAGGACCACGCGCTTTCCGGCTTCGGTCAGGGTCCTTGCGGCCTGGAGCCCGGCGAAGCCGGCCCCGACGACGCAGCAGTCGGCTTCGTGCTCCAGCATGCGGAGCACAAGCTACCAGGTCGCTGTCAGGATGGACGCGCCGACGCGGCCGGCGGCAGTCCGCGCAGGCCTTCGAACAGCCGGAGCATGTCCGCCTCGCCGAGGCGGTCGAAGGAGAGGCCGAGGCAGCGGCCGCGGTCGCTCGGCCGGCGTCCGTGGACGACACGCGCCACGGTCGACTCGAGATCGAACCAGCCCGCTTCCTGCGGTGCGCGGAAGCTGACGAGGAGGCTCTCGCCGGTGAGCACGCGCTCTCCCGTGAGGACGAGGATCCCCTCGGTCGAGAGATCGAGCGCCAGCGTCGAGACGAGTCGGAAGTCCCGCTCGCGGACCACCTGGCAGGGGAGCATGACGGACCGGCGGAACGCTCGGCGATGAATGGTACGGGCGAGGATGGCGCTCATCGTGAACCTCGCGGAGAAGCGTATTTGTCGTCTCGAAGCGGGGCCAATAAAGCTGGGCGATGAACGCGGGCCGGCTGCGTGCGCGGATCTCCGCCGCAAGCCGCGCGCGCACGCGGGGCCGCTCGCTACTTTCGCTGGCGCGACTTCGAGCTGACGGCGGTGGAGGAGGAGGCCGTCCGCTTCGGGATGCGGTAGGTCTTCTTCTGCTTCAGGGAGTTCGACTTCAGGCCGTTGGCCTGTTTGATCTCCTGGACCGACACGCCGTACTTCCGAGCCAGGGCGTCGAGCGTGTCGCCGCTGCGGGCGCGGTGAAGGACGTAGGAGTCGTCCGCCGCCTCCTTCTTGCCGTTGGCGTGTTTGGCCTGGCTCGACCCGCCGGTGGACGCGTCCGCGCGCATGTCCTCGTTCCGCTGCTTGCCCGACTTGCGCTTGGGCGGCGGCGGCGGCTTGGGGAGGTAGGCCGCGGCGAGCCGAGCGCTCGCCTGGGCGTTCGGGCTGAAGAACCGCACGTGGATGTGCGTGGCATGGCCGCGAACGTGGCGGATGATGGGGCGGTTGCTCTTGCTCCCGTACTGGAAGACGCGGTCGATGAAGGCCGGGTCCTCGCCCTTCGCCAGGGCGTGCTCGCGCAAGAGCTTCTGGATGGAGGTATCGACGAGGATCATCTCCACGTTCGGGTCCTCCACGAACGCGCGGACGAAGGCCCAGCTGCGCTCGCGATCGAGGTTCTGCGCGTTGGCGACCGCGTACCAGCTCTTCTTGTCCTTGTAGAAGTAGGACAGGTCCACGTCGCGGCCGGCCTGGTGGCTCTTGTGCGGCTTGAGGCGACCGCCGCCCTTCGCGGAGATGTGCCCGATGATGACCTTCGGCGAGTCGGGGTAAGCGGTGAACACCTTGTCGATCGCCTTCGTGATCGAGTCGATGCTCTCCTGCGTGCCGTAGGCGTTGCCGGGGTCGGTCAACGTCCACCGATCGCCGTCGGGCATGCGGATGCCGTTGAAGAGGCGCCCGCCGTTGGGAGGCCCGAGCGAGATGGGCCCGATCGAAGCGAGGTCTTCCTTCACGCGCCGCGCGATCTCCGCGTCGGACAGGCCCGTGAGGGGGGACTTCACGGTGAACTGCGGGCAGTCCGGCGGGGAGCTGGGGCCGCGATCGAGGCACGCGAACAGGTCGAGGTGCTCCTGCTCCTCGTCGTGATCGTCCTCGAGGAGCTCGTCGCCGTCCTCGTCGTCGCCGTCTTCCGTGTGGGTGGCCGGCACGACCGCGCCGTCGGCCGTGTCCGCGAGCGCCCCGCTGGCCAGGATGACGGGCGCCTGCGAGGCGTCGCCGGTCGCGGCGAACGAAGGTGCCTGCGGAGCGCGAGCGCCGGAGTGGACCTCAGCGCAACCGAGCAACGAGAGGAGCGAAGCGATTGCCAGGGCTCCCGTGGATTGGACGGCGCGGTGCAGCACGGAGGCCGGACTCTACCAGACGGCGCGCTCGAGATGCGAGCAAAGAGCGAACCGTCCTTCGCACCTGTCGAGTTGGGTCACCTTCGCGCGTCGATGATCATCGAGGGCTTGCAAAGCTCTCCCGTTCGACTAGGGTCCACGCGGCCTCGGGGCGTAGCGCAGCCTGGTTAGCGCATCAGACTGGGGGTCTGAGGGTCGGTGGTTCGAATCCACTCGCCCCGACGAGGAAGAAGAAGCGGCGGAGGGGGGGCCGCCGCGTTTCTTTGGCGTGTCCCTCCGGCCCGCCGGCCATCGCTTCGCGATGGCCTGGCGGCGCTACTCGCCGTCCTTCGCCTCCTTCCACTTCGCGTGGGACGGGCGCTTCTTGGGGTTCAGCGTGTAGCGGTGCATGGCGCGGCGGACCTTGCGGTACGCCGCGACGGCGTCGAGCAGCTCCTTGGCCTTGGGAGAGTCCGGCTGGCTCACGAGGATGTCGACCTTCTCGCGCGGGTCGCGGACGAGATCGAAGGCGACGGCGGCGTCGGCGATGAAGTTGTAGATGACCTTGCCGTCCTTGTAGACGAGCGCCGTCGACATCTTGTCGTAAGCGACGAGCTCGCTCACGACGGCGCCGCTCGTCGCCTTCATCATCGGGCCGATGTCCTCGACCAGGCGCTTCTCGGCGGCGGCGACGGTCGCTGCGTCGCCCTGGAGGAAGAGCCAGGGGAAGGTGTAGATGGTGGAGGTGGGCTCCGCGCGCCGCCCGCCCGCGAGCCCCGGAATCCGCACCACGAGCGGGACGTGGGTGCACTCGTCGTAGAGGGTCTTGTGGCCCTTGCCGCCGTGATCGCCGAGCTCCTCCCCGTGGTCGGCGAGGAAGACGACGATGGTCTTCTCGAAGAGGCCCTCGTCCTTCAGCGTCTGCATCAGGAAGCCGACCTGCTCGTCGACGTAGCGCAGCTCGTGCAGGTACTTCTGCTCGTTCGTCTCCTTCGGCCAGTCGTCGTAGCGCGTGTAATACGGCTCGTGGGGGCTCGCGAAGAAGACCCAGCCGAAGAAGCGCTTGTCGCGCCGCGCGCGGATGAAGTCAGCGGCGTGCTCGGCGATCCGGCGGTCGAGCGTCAGGCCGTCCTCCTTCGTCGCCTCGGGGACGAGCACCTGCTCGTCGAAGCCCTGCTCGAAGCCGAGGAGGTTGTCGGTGAAGCCGAAGTGGAAGTCGTGGCTGGCGCGGAAGGTCGAGTAGCCGGCTTGTCTCAGCACCTCCGCCACCGTGGTCTCGTCCTGGCTGAGCTCGCCGCACCAGGAGCGGGACCACGCGTCGAGCCGAGTCGCTGACGGATATGTCATCGACATGAGCCCGGCGTTGGACGGCAAGGTCGCGCTGGACGGGGAGTGAGCGTTGGTGAAGACGAAGGCGCCGGCGCGCTCGAGCTCGCGCAGGTTGGGCGTGGTCTCCAGCTCCTCGCGGGCGAGCGAGGTGCGGTCGAAGCGGAACGCCTCGCTCTCGATGAGCAGGATATTGAAGTCTTGCAGGCGCACCTCGGGCGGGATGGTCGGCAGCCCCGAGAGGGACTTGAACCGCGGCACACCTTCCGGATCGGGCTCCTTCGGGACGGGCGGCCCTTCGGAGCCTTCGGTGAAGGGCGCGTAGACGACCTGGAGGCGTCCGAGCAGCGTGTGCAGGAGCGACGGCGGAAGCGTCTTGCCGCCGTGAGTCTTCGCCACGTAGGGCATGGTCCCGAGGGCGGCCGCGACTGCGGCCGTCCCCACGAGCCAGCCGCGACCGATGCGCGCCCTGCGGACCAGGGCGTGCACGAGCCCGAGGAACAGGGCCGCGAAGGTGAGCTCGAAGAGGCTGAGGTGGAAGGTGAAATACGAGTCCGGCAGGATGGCGTGGTTCAGCGCGTGCAGCACCGCGAAGGCCGCGAGGCCGACGTGCGCCCCGACCCGCCGGACGCGTGGCCAGCCGAGGCTGGCCCCGAGCGCCGTGAAAAACAGCACCGCGAGCACGTAGGGCAAGGCGAGGATCGGGTGCTCCTTGAACTCCTCGTAGCGGAGGAGCGTCAGGTAGGCGTGCCCCACGAGCGCCGCCGCGAGCGCGGCGTGCGCGGCCAGGCGAGGCCAGCTCTTCTTGGGCTTCGCGAGCTTGAGGACGACCTCGGCGACGACGACGGCGGCGCCGTAGGTGAGCGGCTCGCGCAGGCTCTTGTACGCGAAGTCCACCATGTGGGCGAAGACGCCGGGAGCAGCGCTGGCGGGCACCGCGCCGCGCAGGGCGGGGACGAGCGCCTCGATCGAGGTGATGAGGAACAGGCCGCTCACGAGCGCGATGAGGCCCGCTCTCTCCGTGGATCCGGAAGCCGTGCTTTCCATGGCGAAAGGTCGGCTACGGTACCACCGAACCAGCGGCGGGCTCGATGGCGACCACGCGCCGCGCGGCCTGTGGCAGCTCGACGACGACGCAGTCGTCCTTCGTGCCGTCCTCGTGGACGAGGCAGGTGAAATCGGTCGGCTTGTCGAGGGCGAGGAGCGGGTGATGCCAGACGCCGGGCCGGTACGTGATCCCCTGGAGGCCCGAGGCCAAGAACGCGCGGAGCGTGCCGAGGTCGGGGTGGGCCCCACCGAGCGCGACGACGACGAGGAAACGCGTGGCGTTCATGGGGACGAACATCTGCGTCGACGCGGGGTGTTTCTCGAGCAGGTCGACGGAGAAGTCGCCGACCGGCCGCGGCGCGCACCGGAACACCGAGACGTTGAGCCGCGCCCGGCCGGGGCGATGGTCTTCCAGCGTCGCCAGGTGATCGAAGCGGCCGGCCGTGCCCTGGTTCGCAGCTGCGCCGGTCTCGCCGCGCGGGGCGGCCATGATGACGTCACCGTAAGGCTTGTACGCCTCCGGAGAGAGGGCCTCGAGGAACAAGCGGGCGGGGGAGCTCAAGGCTTCACCATGCCCCAAGCAGAGCCCCAGCAGGCCCGGGCGATCAAGCCCCCGACGCGACCCTGGCGGCCGCCCCGTCGCGGGCGATGCGAAGCGCGGCGGCGCGGCCGCCCATCATGGCGCCGACGATGCCGTGGCCGGCGCGCGTCGACGCGCCCACGAGGTAGAGCCCCGCGATGGGTCCCCGGTAGCCGGGGCGCGCTCGCATGAACTGCGCCGGCGTGGCGGCCAGACCGTAGCCGGTCCCGCCGGTCGCCCCGGTGAAACGAGCGTGGCTGAGCGGGGTCGCCGACTCCCGGAACACGACGCGCGCGCCCGCGCCGGGGAAAAGCGCGTCGAGCCGGCGGAGCATCTCGTCCTCCAGGCGCTGCTTCTGCGACTCGTAAGCGGCCGTGTGTTTGTAGCCCCAATCGAACCCGTCTCCCTCGGCGCCCCAGCGCGCGGGCGAGGCCGGGACGATGCTCATGACCTCCACGTTCGTGTGGCCGGCCGGGGCGTGGTGGAGCGCGCTCTCGGGATCCTTGAGCGAAGCGCTCGTTATGTAGCAGCCCGCGACCGAGATCTCGCCGGTGCGCGCGTCCGCGTCGCGGTAGAAGCCCTCCATGTCGTAGCCGTCGAACTGCCAGATGTTCGTGCTCGTCATCCCGAGCGCGCGGCCGTCGCCTTCGAGGCCGACGAACGTCATGAAGAGGGCTGCGGCCATCTCGAAGCGGTCGACCTTGCGGACCCACTCCGACGGCAGGTGCTCTTTGCCGACGAGCTCCAAGAGCGTGCGCGAGATGTCCGCGTTGGAGACGACGATGTCCGCCCGGACGTCCCGCGCGGGCTCGCCGGCTCGAGGCGCGAGGCGGACGCCGAGCGCGCGGCCGTTCTCCACCAGGACCTGCTCGATCGGCGCGCGTAGGTGCACCGAGCCGCCGAACGCCTCGATCCGCTCGCACAGCCTGTCCGCGATGATCTGGCCGCCGCCCTTCGGGTAGTAGGCGCCGCGGAAGTAGTGGCCGGCCAGGCCCATGTGCAAGACGGCGCTCGCCCGCGAAGGCGGCAGGCCATAGTCCCCGCTCTGGCCGAGGATGACGGCCTTGAGCCGGGGATCGCGGACCATCGGCGCGAGCACCTGCCCGATGGTTGCCTCCTGGTGCGGGCCGAGCCGCAGCGCGTCGAGCGCGACGCGGGCGAGATCGAGGAGGGGAGGTCGCTTGCCTTCGTGCACGTCGAGCAGCCTGCCGACCTTCATGACGGCTCGAACCAGGGCGACGTATTTGTCGATGCCGCGCCGCTCGTGTGGGAAGGTCTCGACGAGGCGGTCACGATACCGCTCGAGGTCCGCGGGGATGCGAAAACGCAGGTCGGGGAAGACGAGCGTGTCGAACCCGTCCGGGTCGAGCTCCGCGTAGCTGAGGTCGATCCCGAGGCCCCGCAGGATGCGGGGGATGGTCCCGTCCGCCGCGCAGTCGCCGATGTAGTGGAGGCCCACGTCGAAGTGGTACCGCGCGGACTTGGGGCCGCGCGTGAACTGCGTCGCGCAGCCGCCCGCCGTGTAGTGCGACTCGAAGACGGCCACGCGCTTGCCTTGCTGGGCGAGCGTGGCGGCGGTGACGAGGCCACCAAGCCCGGAGCCGATGACCGCGACGTCAACCCGGTCGGGGGCCGAGGTGCGGGCGCGCCGCGCGCTGCCTGTTCGAGCCGCCTTCTCCAGACCGGATGCCGTCGTCCCCAGCTGCGTCACGGTGCCCTCCATATGTTGACAGACGCAACATCACGCGGCCCCGGTCGGGCGGCAAGCAAAATGTTGCTCCTGTCAACATGAGCGGCGGCTTGGTAACGTGGCCCCGTGAGCACGCGCGCGGGCCCCGCGAAGCAGGCCTACCACCACGGCGATCTCCGGCGCGTCCTGCTCGACGCGGCGACGAAGCGCTTCGCCGAGCGCGGCGACTTCGGCTTCACGCTGCGCGAGCTCGCGCGCGACGTCGGCGTCTCCCACAACGCGCCTTACCGCCACTTCGCCGGCAAAGACGAGCTGCTCGAGGCGCTGCGCGACGACGGCTTCACGCGGTTGGCGGAGCGCGAGCGGCGCGCCCTCGACGCTGCGGGGGCGGACCCTCGCGCGCGGGTGCGGGCGCTCGGGGAGGCGTACGTGCGCTTCGCCCTCCAGGACGGGCCCTCGTTCCGGCTCGCGCTCGCGTTGCCTCCCAAGAAGGGCAGCAGCAGGACCGACGCCGCGATCGCCAGCTTCTCCGTCCTCGAGCGGACCATCGCCGAGGCACAGCGCGCCGGCGCCGTGCGGACGGATCTGTCAGCGAAGGAGCTGGCCGTCGCCGCTTGGTCGCTGGTCCACGGCGTCGCCACCTTGCTCGCGAGCGGTCAGCTTCCCACGAGGTCCGGCCACGTGGCCCGGTACACCGAGCTGCTGTCGCAGGTCTTTTTCGACGGGGCGGCGGCCCCGCGCGCCAGAGCCGCGGGCTAACGCTTCTTCGTCATGTCCGCGAGGACGAAGAGCGCCTCGTCGACCCACGGGTCGCGCGCGAGATCGTCCTTCCAGGAGTCCAGCTTCTTCTTCACGTTCTTGTCGGTCGTGGCCGGCGGCGGCGCGGCTCCGGGCAGGTCGAGCGCCGTCACGGTGAAGAGGGGCTTCAGATCTGCGAGCTTCGGATCCGCGGCGTCGAGGTTCGCCTTGCTCCGCTTGCGCTCCTCGAAGAACGTCGAGGCCTTGAGCGGCTCGGTCGTGTCCTCGCGCCGGGCGCGGACGACCTTTCCGAAAGCCTCCACCTTCCCGAAGATCGGCTGCTTCTTCACGCGTTCCTGGCTGGCGGCGACGAGGTCCGCGAGCTTCCAGGCGTGCGCGTGTTTCTTGAAGGGCAGGGCCGCCACGCTCGCCCAGGGGATCGAGTGCGGGAGCGTACGCTCGCCCGAGTCCACGAACGAGGCGGGGTCCGGCATCAAAACGTCCGGCTGGACGCCGCGCCACTGCGTCGAGGCGCCGTTCACGCGGAAATACTGCTGCGTGGTCAGCTTGAGGACGCCGAGCGAGTCGCCCCCCGCGCTGGCCTTCAGGGCGTCGAGCTCGATCACGGCCTGCACGGTCCCTTTGCCGTGGGTCGGGGACGTACCGACGATGACCGCGCGCTCGTAGTCTTGCAGGGCTCCCGCGAGGATCTCGGCCGCCGAGGCGCTGAAGCGATCGACCATCACGACGACCTCTCCGTCGAAGCTCACGGTCGGATCGGTGTCCTCCAGGACCTCGACCTCGCCGTCGGAGGCGCGGGCCTGGACCACCGGGCCCTTGGGGATGAAGAGCCCGCTGATGTCGCGCGCGTGCGCGAGGATGCCGCCGCCGTTGCCGCGCAGATCGACGATGACGCTTCCGATCTTCTTGCGTTGCATCTCCTGCAGGATGGCGCGGACGTCGTCGGTCGCGTTTCGCTCTCCCTTGTTCGAAGCGCCGCCGAGCCCGCCGTAGAAGCCGGGCAGGTGGACGTAGCCGACCTTCTCTTGTTTGCCGCGCTCGATGACCGCCCCGCGCGCGTAGGTCGCCTCCACCTTCACGACGTCTCGCTTGATGGAGATCGTCTCGATGGCGCCCTCCGGCTTCTTGACCGTCAGCGTGACGATCGTGCCCGCGGGCCCGCGGACCATCTTCACCACCTTGTCGAGCGGCATGTCCGTCACGTCGACCGGGTCTTTGCCCTCCTGCGCGACGGCGAGGATCAGATCGCCCGCCTCGAGCCTGCCCTGTTGCCAGCTCGCGCCGCCCGGCACGAGCTCCTGCACGAGCACGTAGTGGTCCTTCTCGGTCAGGACCGCGCCGATCCCCTGGAGCTGCCCGGTGATCGCGATGTCGAAGTTCTCTTTTTCGGTGGGCGCGAGGTAGTTCGTGTGCGGGTCGTAGGCCGAGGCGATGGCGTTCAGGAACTGCTCGGTGGGCTCGAGCGACTCCGCGTCGGCGAGGCGGGTGAACCGCGTCTCGAAGCGCGTCGCGAGCTCCTTGCGGGCCTTCTCCTCGCGGCCCTCGAACGTCGGGGGGATCGTCCCGAGCGTCTTCAGCGCGATGGGGTCGTCTGGCGTCTTGTTCTTCGCCTTGGCCTCGAGCAGGTCTTCCATCTGCTGGACACGCTCGAGCACCTGGAGCTCGAGCACGCCGCGCCAGCGGTCCTTCAGCTCCTCCTCGGTCTTGCAGAACTTCCGCTTCTTCGCGTCGGTCTCGACCTCCCCCGCGGCGTTGTAGTCGAACGGCTTCGAGAGCAGTTCGGCGACCATCTTGGCCACGACCTTCCGGCGACTCGCGGCGAGCGCCGAGCCCTTTCGGGCAAGCGACAGGTTCCCGGCGCGGAGCTGGTCGTCCATCCGGTCGGCGTATTGCGAGAGCAGCTGGACGTGCTCGTCGAGCAGGAGGAGCTTCGCCCCGTCGAGCTCCTCGAGGTAGACCGGGAACGCCTCCTTCGAGAGCGTGTCGTCGATCGGGCGCTTCAGGAGGTGGCGCTCGGGCAAGAGCACCATCATGATCTCGGAGAGCATCTTCTCCCGTGCGTCGGGCATGACCTCGGGCAGGTCCACCACCGGCTCGGGGGGCTGCGCGGAGGCGACCGCGCTGCTCGCGATCTGCGGCCCGTTCGTGGCCGGCGGCGAGGAGCAGGCGACGCCGAGCGCGAGGACGACTGCGTGGAAAACCCGGTGGTTCCTGAGGCGCATGTCGGGGCAGCGTGTCATGGGTGGACGTACCCGGCAACGCGGCAAACGTGACCGTGCTCGCGGGGGGCGCGACTACGACGCTTCGGCCTGCGTCGCGGTCGGGGTCTTCGAGAGCAGCACTCGGCTCGCTTCGTAGAGGATGGAGAGCGCGAGCGCGACGAGCACCGTGCCCACGAGCCCGTTCATGGTGACGGCGTCGAAGGCGAGCCCCTTCTGGCCGAGCAGGGTGAACGCCTGCCTGATCTGCGCGAAGAGCGCCCAGAGCGTGACCCCCATCACGAACACCATGGGCACTGCGGTGTACCAGACTCGACGGCGCTCCTTGCGCAGCCAGACCGTGACCGCGAGCAACGTGAGCGCCGCGAGGAGCTGGTTCGACGTCCCGAAGAGCAGCCAGTAGTCCATGTACGCGGGGCGAGCGCCGGGCTGGGGCGGCGCCGCGCGCGCGACGAAGATGGCCGGGACGATCAGCGTGGCGAGCGTGGCCGCGGCCGAGGCGATCCGGCCCTTGAGGCCGACGAGCTCTTCGAGGACGTAGCGCCCGAGGCGCGTGGAGACGTCGAGTGTGTCGAAGATGAACGTGGAGAAGGCCATCGCGCCGAAGGTCGCCGCGAAGACGTAGTGCTCCTTGCCGATGATGACGGTCAGGAACTTCCCCACGCCGTCGCCGTAGATCTTGCCGGGCCCGGGCAAGGGCCCGTCGCCCTTGGCGACGATGAGCACGGTGGAGAGCGCGAGGACCGCGACGAACGCCTCGAGCAACATCGCGCCGTAGCCCACGGGCTTGGTGTGCGACTCCTTCGCGATCTGCTTGGAGGTGGTGCCCGAGCACACGAGGCCGTGGAACCCCGAGCAAGCGCCGCACGCGATCGTGACGAACAAGAAGGGGAACATCGAGCCGAACGGGCCGCCGGCGTCGAAGGTCTTGATCGCCGGCTGCGTGACGTCGAACTCGCCAGGGAACCGCAGCCCCCCGACGAAGACTCCGATCGTGCCGACCGCCAGCGCGATGTAGAGGACGAACCCGCCGAGGTAGCCGCGGGGCTGCAGGAGGAGCCAGACCGGCAGCAGCGACGCGACGAAACAATACGCGAGGATGGTCAGACCCCAGACCTTCTGGGGGTGCGCCACGTCGAGCACGAGCACGGTCGAGACCTTCGTGCCGAGCCAGACCACGCCGAGCGTCGCCGGGACGAAGATGACGGTGGTGAGCCACAGCGGCGGCTTGAGGAAACGCTCCACCACGCCCATGACGATCGACAGCCCGAGGTAGAGCACGCTCGCGATCGCCACGGCGCCGCCGGCGTTGAAGGGAACCGATCCCTCGCCGAGCTCCTCCGTCTTGCCCACGAACGTGCTCGCGGTGATGTCGGTGAAGGCGACGATCACGTAGATGAGCGCGAGCCAGATGAAGCTCATGACGAGGAGCCAGGCTCGCCGCCCCACGTGCTCCTTCATGATCTCGGCGACGCTCTCCGCCTGGTGCCGGACGCTCGCGACGAGCGCGGAGAAGTCGTGGACGGCGCCGATGAAGATGACCCCGAGCCCGATCCAGAGGACACACGGCAGCCAGCCGAACATCTGGCAGGCGATGATGGGGCCCGCGATCGGGCCTGCGGCGGCGATCGCGCTGAAGTGTTGGCCCAGCAGGTAAAACGGCTGCGTCGGCACGTAGTCGTTGCCGTCGTCGCGCTCCGTCGCGGGGGTCGTTCGCTTGTCGTCGAGGGCGTAGTTGCGCGCGACCAGGCGGCCGTAGAGGGCGTAGCCGCAGACGAGGACGACGATGATGCTGGCAGCGAGGAGGGGAAGCACGGGCTGTCTCCGCCCAATCTACCAGGGCGGAGAGCCGACCGTGCTCTTCTCACGGCGGCCCGGCCACGCCCTCGACCGCAGGGGGCGAGGGCGACCGGCCGAGGATCAGGCGACGAGTCGGCGGCGCGATACGAGCCCGAACAGGGCGAGCACGATGATTGCGCCGATAATGCTGCCGATGAAACCAGCTGGGTGCAGCTACGCGCTGAGCGCCACCCGCCGCAGAATGGCAGCTACGTCATCGTCGTCGCTCGCCAGGTGGATGCCGCCGTCGAGGCTCGCCCACCGCTCGAGATCCCCGCACGGCCGAGCGACGACCGGGACACCGAGGGCGCGCGCCTCGCGCACCACGGTGGGGGCGCCCTCCACCTGCGAGGTGGAGACGAGCGCCCGCGCGTGGGCGATCCAGCGCAGCGTGTCGTGCCTGGCGAGGCGCCCGAGCGCGACCGCGCCGGAGGGCGGGGTGAGGGGGCCGTCGCCGATCATGACGAGCGGCAAGCCGGCGCTCGTGGCGGCGCGTGCGGCGGCGGCGGGGCGCTTGGAGGGGATCTGCCGCCCGACCCAGACCACGTAGCCGCCCTCGAGCTCGCCGGGCAGCCGTGGATCGGCGAGCGCGGCCCGCGCGGGGACGCGGATGGGCGCCGGCGTGACTCGGCTGCGCTCGTGGATGCGCTTCGCCGTCGCGGCTGGGAGCGAGGCGAGCAGCCGCGCGCGGAGGTCGTGGGAGACGAAAACAAACGACGTCGACGTGCCGCGGTCGACGAGCGCGCTCGCCACGGCGCGGCGTGCGAGCGCCGGCATCCGGCAGAACGCGCGCACGTCGGCGCCGTGGGCCCACGCTTCGAGCGGCGCGTCTCCGAGGAGCGCGAGCAGCGACGCGCACGGAATCAGCCAGTGCGCCACGAGCCGATCCACGGGCCCCGCTTCGCGGAGCGCCGAGACGACGCTGGCCGTGAACGGCACGAGCGACGCGAGGCGGGTCGGTCGCTCGCGGAGACGAGCGAAGGCGCCCGGCCAGGAGAACAGGTCGCCGCCGCGCAGCGCACGAACGCAAATCCTCCCGGGGCCGAAGGCGCCGGGAGGAGCGGTTGCTGCGGGGGCCAGGACGGTCACGTCGGCGCCGGCGTGGGCCAGCTCTTCGACGTGGGCCTGGACGAAATGGCCGGACGGGTCGCCCGGAGAGGTCGGGTACGAGGTCGTCAGGAGGACGACCCGCACCTCACATCATTTCGATCTTGGAGCGCTTGCGACGGCGGCGAGCGGCCTCCGAGGCCTTCTTGCGGCGCTTCACGCTGGGCTTCATGTAGTGCCGGCGGCGCTTCAGCTCGCGCAGGATGCCCTCTGCGGCCATCTTCCGCTTGAGGTGCTTGATTGCCCGCTCGATGCCCTTGTCACCGACGGTGACCTCGAGCGGTTTGCACTGAATCGCTTCACTCGGCATGACTCTTTCGCGCCTCGATTTCTGCCTGTCGCTGAACACCACCGTGGCCACCCGGGCCGACGGGGGCGCGGACTATGGCAAAAGACCCCTTGCCTTGCAAGAGTCGGAAAGGGACCTGCCGGGGTGGGCCGAGCTTGGAAGGACTTGCAGGTAAGAATTCTTCTAATATAGTCCGAGGCCATGTCGGCCGGCCCCGAGCTCGAGCAGAGAGAAAAGCCCGCACCTGAGCGGCTGATGCTCGACCGCCTGCGCCAGGTCGGGCTCAAGCTCACGCCGCAGCGGCTCGCCATCGTGCGCGCCCTCGCGACGGACGTTTCGCACCCCACCGCGCAGGAGCTGTTCGATAGGCTCGCGCCCGCCCTCCCCACGATGAGCTTCGCCACGGTGTACAACACGCTCGGAGCGCTGGTCGCTGCCGGGCTCTGCGCCCCGAAGTGCTTCGGGCCCGGGCCCGTCCGGTTCGATCCGAACACGGCGCCGCATCACCACGCCATCTGCGATCGGTGCGGGTCGGTGAGCGACGTCGCGTGGCCACGCGAGCCGGAGCCGCTCCCCGACACCTCTCGAGCCGACGTGCTCGGCTTCGACGTTCGCGCCGTCGAGCGCATCTACCGCGGCGTCTGCGCCGCTTGCCGAAGCGGCGAAGACGCCGCTTGAAGTCTCACCCCGCGCCGCCGTTGGGGCGCGGGACGAGAGGATCCTCGCGATCCTCGCGACGAGTTACCCCGAAGTTTCCCGCATCAGAACAAGGTCAAGGAGACATGAGTCATGCCGAAAACGCTCGCTGCTGGTAGCAAGACCCACGAGAACCTCAAGGCGGCCTTTGCCGGCGAGAGCCAGGCGAATCGCCGCTACCTCTACTTCGCAAAGAAGGCGGACATCGAGGGCCGCCCGGACGTCGCGGGCCTCTTCAAGGACACGGCGGACGGCGAGACCGGCCACGCGCACGGCCACCTCGACTACCTCAGCCAGGTCGGCGACCCCGCGACCGGGCTCCCGATCGGCACGACGGAGAAGAACCTGAAGGCGTCCGTCGCCGGCGAGACGCACGAATACGAGACCATGTACCCGAGCATGGCGAAGGAAGCGCGCGACGAAGGCCACGACGACATCGCGGAGTGGTTCGAGACGCTCGCGAAGGCCGAGAAGTCGCACGCGGGCCGCTTCAAGAAGGCCCTCGACGCGCTCGACTTCTGACGTTTCGCCAAGACCGGTGGCGTCCGTCCGGACAGCGCTGGTCTTGGCTGCCGTTTCACCCCCCCGGCCCCCCTCACTCGCGTGAGGGGGGAGACCGGTCAGCGTGCACCCCCCTCAACGCAGTTCAGGGGGGATGGGGGGGGAATCCATGGCAAAGACGTTTCAGTCCTCTGGACGTCACCGGTCCCAGATCAAAGTCATGAGCAAGATCGCCCGCGCACCCGCAGCCCCGCCCGCCACGGGCCCCACCGATCCGCGTTACTTCGACGAGCGAGACCTGGAAGACGAGCTGCGTCGAACGTTTCAGATCTGTCATGAATGTCGGATGTGCGTGGGCTACTGCGGCTCGTTCCCCGAGCTGTTCCGCCGCGTCGATCGGGATATCGAGTCCGGCAAAGCGGAGGGCGCGGAGGCGCTCGACGCTTCGGACTTCGTCGCGATCGCGGACGAGTGTTGGCAGTGCAAGCTCTGCTTCGTGAAGTGCCCCTACACGAAGGACGACGGCGCCTACGAGCTGCTCGACTACCCACGCCTCATGGCGCGCGAGAAGGCCGTGCGCGCGAAGCGCAACGGCGTCGCCTGGGTCGACCGCTTGCTCGGCGAGCCGCACGTGGTCGGAGCGCTCGGCGGCGGCCCCGCGGCGTCGGTCACGAACCTGGTCCACGCGAGCCGTCTGGTCCGCAAGGTGCAGGAGAAGGTCACCGGGATCTCGAGCGAGTTTCCCATCCCGCCGATGGTGAGCGAGTCGTTCTCGAGCTGGCACAAACAGCACGCGAAGAGCCGCCCCGAGTCGCAGGAGCACGGCAAGGAGTTCGAGCGCACGGCGGACACGGTGGTCCTCTACGCGACCTGCTACGGCGAGCACAACGCGCCGAATGTGCCGAAGGCCGCGGTGGCGGTCCTCGAGCACAACGGCTTCCGCGTCCTGAGACCCGGGCAGCTGGACCCGACGGATTCGCCGCCGGCGCCGACCTGCTGCGGCATGCCCAACCTGGACGGCGGCGACGTCGACGCGTTCATCCAGAAGATCAAACACGAGGTCGCGCTGCTTTTCCCGCAGGTGGAGCGAGGCTGGAAGATCGCCGTCATCGGGCCGACCTGCAGCTACACGATGAAAAACGAGTGGCCGGAGTACCTGCCCACCAAAGAGGTGAAGGCGGTCGCCGCCGCGACGATGGACGTGATGCAGTTCCTGGTCGAGCTCGGGAAGGCGAAGCGCCTCGCCCTGGAGTTCAAGAGCGCGCTCGGCAACGTCGCGTACCACGCCGCGTGCCACCTCCGCGCCCAGAAGATCGGCTTTCCCGGCCAGCGCGTGCTCTCGAAGGTTCAAGGCACGGACGTCCGGATCATCGAGGAGTGCTCGGCCGTGGACGGCACGTGGGGCATGAAGGCGCGCCACTACGCCACGGGGCGCAAATACGCCGCGAAGCTCGTGCGCGCCGCGATCGACAACGAGCCCGATCTGATCGTGACCGACTGCACGCTGAGCGCGTACCGCATCGCGCACGAGCGCCACCTGGCCGGCGCCGACGGCGCGCGTGTCGTTCACCCCATCGAGGCGCTGGCCGAGGCTTACGGCCTCGGCGAGGCGACGGGGTCCAAAGGTATCTCTCCGGATTCGGCCTGACGAAGGCAGCTCCAACCATCGAGGTGACCATCATGCAGCCCGTTCAGCGTGACGAGGTCCTGTCCATCGGCGAATACGAGAAGATCCGGCCGCATTTTCGCGCCCGTGTCATCGAAGAGAAGAAGGCGCGCCGCGTGCGCCTCTCGGACATCATGTCCGCGGTCTTCGAGAACCACGACACGGTGCTCCTGCAGATCCAGGAGATGTTGCGCACCGAGCGCATCACGGCCGAGAGCAACATCTTGCACGAGATCGAGACCTACAACGACCTCGTGCCCGGCCCTGGCCAGCTCAAGCTCACGCTCTTCGTCGAGATCGCCGACGCGGCCGAGCGCGAGCGGATGCTCGAGCGGCTGGCTGGGCTCGAGGACAACGTCGCCCTCGAGATCCGCGGCGAGCGCTTCGTGGCGCAGGCGAAGGATCGCTCGGTGGACGGCTACAAGCGGACGACCGCCGTGCACTATTTCACCTTCCAGCTGTCGGACGCCGCGGTGGTGGCGCTGCGCGAGGGCGCGGGCGCGAACCTGATCGTCTCCCACCCCGAGCACGGAGCCCACGCTGTGCTCCCGCCCGAGACCATGCGAGCCATCCGCGAGGACCTCTCGTGATCGTCTACGAGCGGCCCGTCCGCTTCGAGGAAGTGGACGCCGCTCGTATCGTCTTCTTCGGCCGGTACCTCTACTACGCACACGAGGCGATGGAGCACTTCTTCGCGGGGCTCGACGGCGGCTACCCGCGCCTCATCACCGAGCGCGGCGTGGGCCTCCCGGCCGTCGACGTGAGGTCGGAGTTCTCCGCGCCCCTCCGCTACGGCGATCGCCTTCGGATCGAGACGACCACCGCGAAGCTCGGCAACAGGAGCGCGGTGCTTCGCTACCGAATGCGCGCGGAGGCGTCGGGGCAGGTCTGCGCGACGGTCCTGCACACCGTGGTGGCGACCGATCTCGCGGCGATGCGATCCATCGACATGCCGAGCGACGTCAGGGCGATCTTCGAAGCGCATCTCGAGTAACATCGCGCGCGTGAGCGAACCTTCTCCCACCGATCTCGAGGCGGTCGCCGAGCGCGCGATCGCCGAGGTGCGCCCCGGCATGAAGCTCGGGCTCGGAACCGGCCGCGCCGCCGAGGCCTTCATCCGTCGCCTGGGCAAGGCCGCCGCCCAAGGGCTCGACGTGGTGGGCATCCCGACCTCCGAACGCTCCGACGCGCTCGCACGTGAGCTCGGGATCCGCGTGACCTCCTTCGAGCACGTGCCCCGCCTCGACCTCGCGTTCGACGGCGCGGACGAGGTCGCGTCGGACCTCTCGCTCGTGAAGGGCAAGGGCGGCGCGATGCTGCGTGAGCGCGTTGTCGCCGCGCTCGCGGAGCGCTTCATCGTCCTCGTCACACCCGACAAGCTCGTGGGCGCCCTCGGCGAGAAGTGTCCGCTCCCCGTCGAGGTGGTGCCGTTTGCCCTCGTCCCCGTGAGGCGGCGGCTGGAGCAGCTGGGCACGGTCGCCCTGCGGGTGACCTCGGCTGGCTCGCCCTACCGCACCGACAACGGCAACGCGGTGCTCGACGTCTCGCCGGCCAGCGGTACCTGGTCGGCGCCGCGGGAATCGGACGCGCTCATCCGCGCCCTCCCGGGCGTGGTCGACACCGGCTTCTTCTTCGCTATGGCCTCGCTCGTCCTGGTCGGCGAGGGCGGAGCGGCGCGAGAGGTACGCGCGCGCTGAGCGCGTTCCGGGCGTTCGTCCGGCTCCGGGCTTAAGCCCGAGCCCACCTGGCCGTCCATCGAGAGGATGGACTCCACACCCCCAGCCTTATCGCCGAAACGCCCGCTGTCGCGAACGTGGTCTTCGTCGAAGACGCACAAGCCCGACGTCGTGCCCTGGACGGTCGACGGCCTCGTGGCAGGCGTCCACAAGCTGCTCTATTCGACGACCTACAAGCCGCCCATGTTGCCGCGCGCGGCGCTCGCCGTCATGGAGCTCACGCGGCGGTACGACGTGCCCTTCACGCACATCGTCAAGGCGGTCGAGTCCGATCCCGTGTTCACCGCGACCGTGCTGCGCGTCGCCAACTCTCCGGTCTACAACACGCGCGTCCCGGCGACGTCGATCGAGCAGGCGCTCACCCGGATGGGCCTCCGCCAGTTCTCCGATCTCTGCCTGGAGAGCGCGATGAGCGGCCGCGTCTTCCGGTCGCCGACCCTCGCCGAGCCCATGGAGCAGGTCCGGCGTCACTCCAGCGCGGTCGCCCACATCTCGCGGATCATCGCGCAGAGCATGGGTGAGATGGGCGCGAAGGCGTTCGGTCGCGGTCTGCTCCACGACGTGGGGATCGCGATCGGCATCCTCGCGGCGACCACGCCGGGCCTGTTCACCTCGGTGACCTACGCGGACGCCTGGCCGGTGATCTACGCCGCGCACACGACGATCGGACGAATGCTCCTCGATGCCTGGAAGCTCGACCCGGAGCTGCGGTGCGCCGTGGAGGACCACGAGGCATCCAAGATCGAGAAGAAGGAGGTGGCCATCCTCGTCCTGGCGAACGAGATCGCGGACGAGCTCGGGTTCGGTGTCCCGCCGCTCGGCGTGGGCGTGGCGAAGAGCCGGCCGGCCGCGGCAGCCGTCGAGACGCTCGGCCTCACCGCGCGCGATCTCGTCGAGGGTCGAGAGCTCGCCAAGAGCATCGTCAACGGGATCTGATCCCGAACGCGCGGTCGCGGATCAGCTCCCCGCCTTCAGCGTGCGCGCGACCCACTCGCGATCGCGCGCGCGGGCGAGCGCCGTCTCCGCCGAGATCGTCCCTCGCGACGTGAGCTTCACGAGCGCCGCGTCCATCGTCTGCATGCCCTGCGCGCGGCCGGCCTGCATCAGGTTCGGTATCTGGTGGGTCTTGCCGTCGCGGATCAACGTGCCGAGCGCGCTCGAGCCCACGAGGACCTCGTGCGCCGCGCACCTACCGCGCTCGTCGGCGGTGGGCAGGAGCTCCTGCGCGATCACGGCGGTCAGGCTGTCCGCGAGGAGGCTCCTGATCATGGGCTGCTCGTCCGCGCCGAACGCGTTGACGAAGCGGTCGATCGTCGTGTGCGCGCTGTTCGTGTGGAGCGTCCCGAAGACGAGGACGCCGAAGCTCGCGAGGCGCAGCGCGAGCGACATCGTCTCGGCTCCGCGAAGCTCGCCCACGAGGATGACGTCTGCGTCCTCTCGGCCCGCGCTCCGCATCGCGGTCGCGAAGTCGGGGGCGTGTTTGCCCACCTCGCGCTGCGTGATCCGGCAGGCAATCGGCTCGTGTACGAACTCGATCGGATCCTCGATCGTGAGGATGTGCGCGCGCCTGGACTCGTTGATGTGCCGGATCATCGCGGCGAGAGTGGTGCTCTTGCCGGAGCCGGTCGGTCCGGTCACGAGCACGAGGCCGGCGCGGCGGTCGGCGATGTCGCGGAGCACGTCGGGCGCCTTCAGCTCGTCGAGCGTGGCGACCGTGGGCGGGATCTGCCGGAAGACCGCGCCCGGTCCGGTCGTCTTGTGGAAGTAGCTCGCGCGGAACCGGGCTTTTTCGCCGTGGGCCCAGGCGAAGTCGAGATCGAGCTCGCGCTTGAAGCGCTCGCGCGCCTCGGTGTCCAGCAGCTCGAGGAGCCACCCCTCCACCTCCTCCTTGGTCGCCTCGGCGCTGCGCGCCGGGACGAGCGAGCCGCGCACCCGGATCATCGGGGGCTTGCCGACGGCGACGTGCAGGTCGCTCGCCTTGCGCGCGAGCATGGCGTCGAACAGCGGGTCGATCCGCATGTCAGGACCCTCCTTTGCGCGACCACAGCGCGCCGGCTCGGGACCACAGGGTGCCGATCGAGGAGCCCTCCGCGCCGGCCTCCTGGGGCGGACCGGGTTGCTCGGGCGCGGCGACCTCGACGCGGGCGAGCTCGGAGGCGCCGTCGATGTCTTCGAGCGCCTCCTCCGCGGTCGCCTGTGAGATGACACCTTTGTCACGGAGCGCCTTGATCGAGTCCTCCAGGCGGATGATGCCGAGCGCCTTGCCTCGCTGCATCAGGCTCGGGAGCTGGAACGTCTTGTCGTCCCGGATGAGGTTCCACAGCGCCACCGAGCCGGGGAGTACCTCCACCGCCGCCACCCGGTCGACCCCGTCCGCGCAGGGGAGGAGCCGCTGCCCGACGACGAGCCGGAGGCCACCAGCGAGCGTCGCTCGGACCTGGGGCTGCTCGGCGACCGGGAAGACGTCGATGATGCGCTCGATCGCGCGCCGCGCGTTCGGCGCGTTCATCGTGGCGATGACCAGGTGGCCGGTCTCGCTCGCGGAGAGCGCCATGCGGACGGTCTCGACGTCACGCAGGTCCCCGACGGCGACGACGTCCGGATCCTGGCGGAGCGCGCCCTCGAGCGCGCGGTGGAAGCTGGTCGTGTGGCTGCCGACCTCACGCTGGCTCACGACCGCCACGCGCGACTCGATCAGGATCTCGACAGGGTCCTCGACGAGGACGACGTGGACCGGGCGCGACCCGTTCACGTGGTCCACGAGCGCGGCGAGCGTCGTCGTCTTGCCGGCGCCCGCGGGGCCGGCGACGAGGACGAGCCCCTGCGGCTGGGTTGTGGCGCTCTCGACCTCCTTGGGGAGCCCGAGGGAGTCGAGCGACGGCGGTTGGCTGCGCACCATCCGCAGGGCGAGCTTCGTCCCCACGTGGGTCTGTGTCGCGTTCACGCGCAGGCGAACGGAGGAGCTCACGCTGACGGCGAAACACGTTCCGCCGCTCCGCGCGAGCTCGGCGGCGTTTCTCGCGGGCATGACGGAGTGCAAGATGCGCTCGATGTCCGCTTGCCGGAGGATGGTCTTGCCTTCGCGCAGGGCGCCGCCGATGCGGAAGCCGGCAGGCCGGCCCGGGGTGAGGTGAATGTCGGTCGCGCGTTGCCTGTCCGCGAGCTCGCAGAGATCGCGCAGGACGGGATCCACACTTGCTTGCGCGCGAGCGCGGGGCTCACGTGCCGGCTCCTTGGCGACTGCGGCCGGCTCCTTGGCGACTGCGGCCGGCTCCTTCGCGACGGTGGCCGGCTCCTTGGCGACGGTGGCGGGGATGGATCGGCGGCGCGCGGGGGCCGGCGTCGGGGCACGGTTCGTCGCGCGGCCAGCGGGCGGGGCGCCGTGCGCGGGCGGCTTCTGGGTGACTCTCCTGCGATCGGACACCGTGATCGAGCGCCGCTGCTCGGGGCGGACAGGCTCGCGCTCCGCGCTCGCCCGACGGGGCGGGCGCGTGGAGCGCCGCGGCTCCGTGGCGGCCACGAACACCGCGGAGACCTCGCGGCCCTTCATCGAGACGGTGACCGAGATCGGCCCTTTGGGGCCGGCGATGACCCACCGGACTGGCTTGTCGCCGAGATCATCGAGCTCTCGCGGGCCCCCGTGGGCGCGACAGATGTCGAGCACCACCTCGTCATGGAGCATCTCGTCCGCGAGCTGCTTGACGTCCGAGCCGCTCACCAGCCGCGGCCGGCGCCCGCTGACGAGCTCGATGCGCTTCGTCGACCCCGGAGCGAGCTCGACGAAGATCGGCTTCAGGTTGAGCATCGGGCAGGGGCCTCCATGATCCGATCGATTATCATGTTCAGACTTGCAGCCGGCGGTAATCCTTCCCCGAGAGGCGCCACGTGCTCCACGTACCTCCCGGTGGGTGCTCGAACCCGGTCGAACGACTGAACCGCCTGACCTCGCCGAGCACGTCGACCCAGACGTAGTCGGGATCGACGCGCACGATCGGGACGATGGCGCGATCACCCCCGCGCCAGCCGTTGACGATCGTCACCCGCTCCTCCGCCATGCGTCGAGAGGAGTCTACGCCGATGTCGCGCTTCGTGAGATCTCTTCGCGCAGCCTCTCGAGGGAGGCCGAGAGGCGGTCGAGCCCGAGGTTGCCGGCGGCGCCGAGAGACGTGCGCGCGCGCACGCTCGCCTCGGCCCGCTCGCCGGCCGGCTGCTCCGACGAGCCGACCTCCGCCGCGACCTTGCGGTAGGCCTCGCGGAAGGGCAGGCCCGACCGCGCGAGCTCGACCGCGCGATCGGTGGCCAGCGTGTCTTCGGTCACCGCGTCCTTCATGCGGTCACGAACGAGCTCCAGCCCGCCGACGACCTGGATCGCGGCCGAGAGGATGCCGCGGGCCTCCGCGAAGGCGCGCATGGTGGGGCCCTTGGTCAGCTGGAGATCGCGGTGGTAACCGGAAGGCAGCGACGACAGGCTCATCAGCTCCACCAGGGCGCCCTCGACGACCGAACATGACGCACGTGTCAGCTCGACGATGTCGGGGTTGCGTTTGTTGGGCATGATCGACGAGCCGGTCGTCAGCTCCACCGGGAGGCGGACGAAGCCGAACTCCGCCGTGGTGAAGAGCGAGAGGTCCCACGCGAGGCGGCGCGCGAGGGCGACAGCGTGCCAGACCGCGGAGAGCGCCACGACCTCGGTCATGCCACGGGAGGTCTGAGACCAGAGCGGGTTCAGGGCGACGCGGCCGAAGCCGAGCTCGTGGGCCACGCCCTCGCGGTCGAGCGGGAGGTTCACGCCGTACCCGGCCGCCGCGCCCAGCGGCGACGCATCGCAGGCGTCGCGCGCGCCGAGGAGGATCCGGCCGCTCTCGATGAAGCCCTCCGCGAAGCCGGCCGCCCAGTGCCCGACGGTCTGCGGGACCGCGCGCTGTAGGTGTGTGTACCCGGGCATCACGGTGGAGGCTTCGCGCGTCGCGAGATCGAGGCAGCTCTTGGCGGCGGCCGCGGCGAGCTCCGCGAGGTCGGCGAGCTCGGCCCGCTCGTAGAGTCGCATCGCCACCAGCACCTGATCGTTGCGGCTCCTACCGAGGTGCACCTTCTTGCCGAGATCCCCGAGGCGATCCGTCAGCCAGAGCTCGATGGCGGTGTGGCCGTCCTCGTGGTCGCTCGAGAGCCCGAAGTGGCCGGCCTCGATCTCGGCCCGCAGCGTCGCGAGGGCGGCGACGATCGCGTCGGCCTCGCCGGCCTCCAGCGCCCCGATGCGCGCGAGGCCGCGGGCGTGGGCCGCCGAGGCCGCGACGTCGTAGACGAGCAGGTTCTCGTCCAAGACGTAGTCGTCGCGAGCCGTGAACCGCAACATCGCCGCGTCGGCGGCGCCACCTTTGTCCCAGAGTCGATTGGCCACGGTCAGGAGCGCTCCGATACCACTTCGTCGTAGAGGGCTTCGAGCTCTTTCAGCTGCGCGCGTTTCTCCGGGGCGAGGCGCTTGCTCGAAGGCTTCTGGGCGGCGAGCTCGCGCTCGAGGCGTTCGATGGGATCTTCGGCGGCCTTCTTGATGCCGAGCGTGGTGAGGATGCGCTGCCCGACACCGAGCCCCGAGCGGAGCTTGAAGTTGCCCTCTTCGAGCGCGTCGGGCGAGTCGTCGAGCCGCCGGACGATGTCGCGGTTCTGGCGGACGAAGGCCTGCGCCGCGGCGAACATCGCGCGGGCCACCGCATCCAGCCCGGCCTCGAGCCCCTGGGGCTCCGCGCGACCCCGCGTGATCTCCCGCTCGACCGCGAGGGCCAGCGCCAGCGTCGCCTGCGGTGCCGAGAGCGCGGTCGCCGAGTGGATCTTCACGCCGCCGCACCCCTTCACCTCGATGCCCGCCCCGTTTGCGATGAGCGCGCCGAGACCCAACAGCGAGGCGGCGAGATCCCCGGCCGGCCCGAGCTCGTCCTTGCGGAACCTGGCGACGGCGCCCGACGCGTCGAGGAAGATCGCACCGACGCTGCGAGCCATCACCGTCGTCAGCACGACGGGGTTGCCGACCTCCGCGGTCGCGATGGCGATGGTGTAGCCGTCGCCGGTGGGGGTGACGCGCTGACCGGAGAGGACCTTCACGCCGCCGCCGCCGCAGGAGCCGCCCGAGCAGGACGACACGACCGCGCCGGCCTCCTCGTCCACCAGGACGACCTCCGTCTCCAGGTCGGCCAGCCCGACGTGCGCTTTCATCCGGGTGAAGAGCTTGCCGATGGATGCCGGCGACCGGTCGAACTTGTCCGGGAAGAAGCGACCGTCCGGCAGGACGAAGGGCCCCACCGGCTCCGCGCCAGCCTTCGCCAAGCTGGCGGCCGCCTTGACCAGCCAGCGCGCCTGCTCCTCCGTCCAAGGTTGTGACATCCCCTCAAAGCTACCATGGACGTCGGGCGTTCTCATGCCTAGAGAGCGCCCCATGAGCAGCGAGAACGGTTCGTTGGACATCGGTCGCCGCAAGCAGGACCACATCGATCTCTGCGCCACCGGCGACGTCGGCTTCCGCTCGAAGACCACGCTCTTCGACGACGTCGAGCTCGTCCACGACGCGGTCCCCGAGCTCTCGGTGGACGCCATCGACACGACGGTGGAGATGTTCGGCAAGAAGCTCACCGCGCCCATCGTGATCGCCGCGATGACGGGCGGGACCGAGCGCGCGAAGGAGATCAACCAGCAGCTCGCCCGGATCGCCGACGAAGAGGGCTACGGCTTCGGCCTCGGCAGCCAGCGCGCGATGCTCGACGCGAGCGCCGGCCGCGACCCGACCTACGAGGTCCGGACCGTCGCGCCAAACGCGCTCCTTCTCGGCAACATCGGCGCCGTCCAGGCGCGGGCCTCCGGGAAGGCGGCGCTGGAGGACCTGGTGGGCCGTGTCGGGGCGGATGCGCTCTGCGTGCACCTGAACCCCGCGATGGAGATCGTCCAGCCGGGCGGCGACCGCGATTTTAGCGGCATCTTGGACACCCTCGGCGACCTGGTGGATTCGCTGAGCGTCCCTGTGGTCGCGAAGGAGACCGGGTGCGGGATCGGCCCGGCCGCGGCGCGGAAGATCGCCGGCGTGGGCGTCCGCCACCTGGACGTCTCGGGCTCCGGCGGCACGTCGTGGGTCGCCGTGGAGATGCTCCGCGCGGAAGGGGACGCGAAGAACCTCGGCGTGGTCCTTCGTGACTGGGGTGTCCCGACGGCCGCCAGCGTCCTCGTGGCCTCGAGCGTCAAGCCCCGCTTCCGGACCATCGTCGCGACCGGCGGGGTCTCGAGCGGCGTCGACATCGCCAAGGCCATCGTCCTCGGCGCGACGGCGGGCGGCATCGCCCGACCCGTGCTTCAGGCGCTGACGGAGGGGGGGCCGGCCGGCGCCAAGGCCTTCCTCGCTCGTGTCCGGCAGGAGATCGCGAGCGTCATGTTGCTGGTCGGCGCCAAGTCGGTGGCCGAGCTCCGCCACGCCGACGCGATCCTCGGTCCGGGGCTGGAACGATGGCGGGCCTTGGCCGAGCGCTCGGCGGGCAAGAAGAAGATCCGCCGCCGTCTCTGAGGGAAGCTTCCAGGGGAGCGAGGGGGCGTGTTAGCGTCCTCTCCTCATGAGCGAACCGCCGACGAGGGACGCCGGTCCCGCCGGGTCGAAGGCCGTCCGCAGCGATCCTCCTCCGGAGGACCTCAAGAGGGAGCGCGACACCTTCATCCAGCAGTTCTTCCGCCGGGGCGCGCAGCTCAGCGAGGAGCTGCTCGGCGACATCGAGCGGCTCCGGGAGCAGGTCCGCGAGCTGGACGCGGAGAACGCGAAGCTCCGGTCCCAGATCGCGAGCGACACGGCCATCCGCGACCTGCTCAAGAAGATCGAGCAGCTCGAGGAAGAGAAGCGGCAGCTCCTCCTGCAGACAACCCATGGCGGCGGCGGCGGCGGGGAGGAGTTCTCGCACCGCTTCGCCGAGCTCGAGGCCGAGCTGGCGCACCTCGGCACCCTCCATGTCGCGAGCGTGCAGCTGCACGCGAGCACGACCGTACGCCGAGCGTTCCGCAACCTGAGGGAGCTGCTCGCCCAGTTCCTCGGCGCTGCGCAGTTCGCCGTGTACTGGGAGGCGGAGGACGCGACGCTCGTCCCCATCAACGTGGAGAACATCTCGTCGAAGGAGGCGAGGGCGGTGGTTTTCGACGACACGCCCGCCGGCGCCGCCTACCATCGCAACGAGATCTTCATCGATGACGGCGACACCTCCGTGGGCTCGGTCCGGCGTCCGGCGGCGCTCATCCCCCTGATGATGAGCTCGCAGCGCCTCGGCGCCATCGTCGTGTTCCGAACCCTCTCGCAGAAGACCCACATCGAGCCCGCGGACTTCGGGCTGTTGAAGCTATTGAGCACCCAGGCGGCCGCGGCCATCGTCCACGCTCACCTGTTCTCGCAAGCCGGCCGGCGAGCCCCCACCGTGCAAGCCTTCATTGATCAAGAGGACTGAAATCGATGGCTGAGTACTCCTGTCTCATCGTCGAAGACTCGCCCATGATGCGGCAGCTTTTGGTCTTCGCGCTCGCGCGTGTGAAGGGCCTCAAGGTGACGGAGGCGGACGACGGCGTGGACGGCCTGCGCAAGCTCGCCGGTCAGAAGTTCGACATCATCATCACCGACATCAACATGCCCATCATGGATGGGCTCAAGCTCGTGAAGCGGGTCCGCAGTGATCCGGTACACAAAGACACGCCCATCATCATCATCACGACCGAAGGCTCTCAGGAGGATCGCCAGCGCGCGCTCCAGCTCAGCGCCAACGCGTACATCACGAAGCCCATCCAGGCTCCGCAGGTCATCGCGAAGGTGAAGGAGCTCTTGAAGATCGAATAACGGGTCGCTGAATAACGGGTCGCTGGGGGCGCGACGGCGGCCGGCGCGGCCGCCCGCCACGCGCACGGGCGTGGCCAGCAGCGCCCGCCCGTCACGCGACCCGCCCGTTGTTCGTCCCCGTCAGCGGTTCGGGGAAAACCCGTAGCTCTCGAGCCGGCGGAGGAGCGTCGCTCGGCTCATGCCGAGGATCTCCGCCGCTCGGCGCGGATCGCTGCCGCACTCTTCGAAGGTGCGCAGGACGCGCTCGCGTTCGATCTCGTCGAGCTCCGTCTGGAGCGAGAGGGGAGGGGCGATTTTGGCGTCGACCGCCTCCGCGAGCGAGCGGGTGGTCGGTGACGAGCCCAAGAGGACCGGCGTCGGCTTGGGCGGCTGCGACGTCGCGTGGTGCCGACGCTGCAGCAAGAAGCTGGTCGAGCCCAGGTCCACGGTGTCGCCGGGCTTGATCTCCACGCGCTCGTTGGCGGCCAGGCGCTCGCCGCGCACGCGGGTGCCGTTGAGGCTCCCCAGATCTTCGACCTCGCAGCGCAACATGTCGCCGTCGGTCGTGACGAAGAAGGCGGCGTGGACACGCGAGATGGTGGGGTGCGTGACAGCGATGTCAGCTTCAGCGCTGCGCCCGAACGTCGTCTTTCGAGAGGTCGTCAGGTCGAGCGCGAGGGTCGTCCCGCCGACGACGCCGAGGAGGCAAAGACGCGGTCGGCCGAGCGCGTGCTCGGCGCGCTCGGCATGTGAGGGCTCCAGAGCCGTTGTCGCGGCGCTCTTCCCCCCGACCTCGTATCGCGAGTTCGCCATCCCCTTCCTCGGCCCGTAAGTGACTCATCGTTACACGGGAGGGGCCGCCTCGTCCATCATGGTGTCGCGTTCGCCCCGAGCACCTCCTCGAACACCGCACGAACGCGGGATGTCTGGGTGACGTACGCCTCCGTCAACGACTCTCCGGCGGGCCGCGCGGGGTGATCGCGGAGGCCCATCCGCCTCGCGAGCGGCTCGAGGACGGCGCTTCGCTCCTCGAGCAAGTGGGAGCCGTCGGCTCGAACGATGCGGACCCGAAGCTCGAGCCTGCGCAGGAAGCCATACGCGTCGATCAACGTGGCGGCGTGTTCGCTGCGCAACACCCCGGCGTCCCGTAGACCTTCGAGGGCGAGCAGCGTCTCGGCCGAACGTACCGCAGGGCCGAGATCTCGCCCGTGCCTCAGCTGCAGGAACTGGGCGATGAGCTCGATCTCGAAGAGGCCGCCGCGGCCGAGCTTGATGTCGAACACGCCGGGGCGCTCGCCGCTGCCCTCACGGAGGACGCGCGCGCGAATGCGCACCAGGTCGGCCGCGTCGTCCTCCGTGGGCGGCTCGGCGTAAGCCGCGCGCTCGGAGGTCGCCAGGAAACGCGCGCCGAGCTCCGGATCGCCGGCGGCGAACCGAGCCCGCGTCAGCGCCATTCGCTCCCAGGCGGCCGCACGGGAGCGCCCGCTCTCCGATTTGCCGAGCCCGTGGTAGCGCTCGAAGGCGTCGATGGTGGTGACGAGGAGGCCTTGGTTGCCGCTGGGCCGCAGGCGCGTGTCGAGATCGTAGCCCGGGCCCGCGCCGTGGAAGGTCGTGATGAAGCGGATGACCTTCCTCGCTGCGCGCGCGAAGAACGCGCCTGCGTCGCGATCGTCCGTCGCCTCCGGGTCGTAGACGAACAGGACGTCGAGGTCGGAGCCGTAGCTGATCTCGCGCCCGCCGAGCTTCCCCATGGCGATGACCGAGAAGCCTCGGACCGCGCCCGCGTCCGCGACACGCAGCGCTCGCCGCGCCGCGACCTCGAGCGACGCATCCGCGAGGGCGGTCAGGGCGTGGTTCACGTCGCGCACGACGAGATCGCCCGCGAGATCGGCGAGCGCGACCTCCAGCGTCACGCGGGTCTTCGCCTCGCGGAGCGTCCCGACGAGCGCCTCGTCGGGATCCTCGTCCGGACGCGCCTCGACTCGGGCGAGCCCGAGCACGTCCTCGCGGATCGCCTCCGCGCTCGGCCGTGCCCGAGAGAACAAGATGATGTCGCCGAGCTCGGGCTTGTTGCACAGCGCGTCGCCGATGAACGCGCTCGCCCCCACGATGGAGACGAGGCGCCGCAACGTGGCCGGATCGGCGAAGGCGAGGCGGACATAGACGGCCGGCTGTCTCACGCGGGCGAAGAAGAAGCGGAGGTAACGCGCCGACTGGATCGGATCCGCCGCGTCGGTGAGCGCGTCGAGCAGCGTCTCTGCAAGCCCCGGGAAGGACTCGCGCGTGCGCACGCCCAGCAGCGAGTCGGGGTGTTGACCCAGCTCCAGCATGTTCTTCGTGAAAGCGAGAAGCTCGTCTTCGTCCTCGCGGCCGAGCGCGGCGCAGAGCGGCGCGAAGAGCGAGCGCAGCGTAGCCACGTCTCCGCTCTCGATCGCCGCGAGGTGGAGCGCCCACCGTGCCTCGGCCGGCTCGGCGCCCGCCGGCAGGAGCGAGAGCAGCCTCGCCTCCACGCGGCGGCGGTGTCGCGCGAGATCCACGAGGAACGCCTCGTCCGACGCGAAGCCGAGCGTCTTGGCGAGGCGGAGCAGCTCCTTGCCTTGCGGGAGGAGGTGGGTCTGCACGCCGGAGGCCACCTGCGTCGCGTGCTCGGCGCGGCGCAGCGCGAGGTATGCGTCGGCGATGTCGCTGGCTTCCCGCGCCGTGCACAGCCCCTTGGCCTCGAGCCGCGCGAGCGCGACGAGGGTCGGCCGAGGGCGCAGCGTCTCGTCGCGCCCGCCCCAGATGAGCTGGAGCGTCTGAACGAAGAACTCTGCTTCGCGAATGCCGCCGCGGCCGAGCTTGAGATCCCGCGCTTCGTCCTCGGACAGCTCGGCTCTCGCTCGGCGCACGAGGCTCGTCATCTCGACGGCGATCGTTGGATCGATCCGTCGGCGCCACACGAACGGGACGAGCGCGGCGAGCAGCGACTCGCCGAGCGCGAGGTCTCCCGCTACCGGCCTCGCGCGCACGAGCGCGGCGCGCTCCCAGAGGCGACCGAAGGACTCGTAGTAGCGTTCCGCCGCCGCGATCGAGTTGACCAGCGGGCCCGAGCCACCCTCGGGACGCAGCCGCAGATCCACGCGCCAGACGAGGCCGTCCTCCGTGAGCGCTTCGAGGTTCTCCGTCAGGCGGCGACCGACACGCAGCCAGTGCTCGTGCAACGTCATCGAAGACGGCTCGCCGGTCGGCGGCACGACCTGTCCCTCGTCGGTGTCGTAGAAGTAGATGAGGTCGACGTCGCTCCCGGCGTTGAGCTCTTCTCCGCCGAGCTTGCCCATGCCCAGCACGAAGAACGTGGAGGGGCGGCCATCGTTGCGCATCGGCTGCCCGAAGCGCCTCTTGGCCCAGTCGGCGGCCTCGTCGAGCGCGCCTTCGATCGTCGCGTCCCCGAGGTAGGCCAGCTCGCGTGAGGTGACGTCGACGTCTGCGCCGCCGAGCGCGCGCGGCAAGAGCTCGCGGAGCGCGACGCGCATCCGCTCGCGACGCCCGAAGACGCGCAGCGCCTTCTGAACGTCGCCGCCCTGGCGCGCGACCTCCGCCCGAAGCCCGGCGATGAGCGTCGCCCTGGTCCGCGTCGTCCGCCAGCCGTCCCTCGCGATCTGCGCAACGTCGGCGGGCGATGCTCGGACCGCTTGCGCCAGGGCGGGGAAACACGTGGAGAGCAAGACCCCCGCCTCGAGCGCGACCGGGTCGTCGAAGCGGCTCGCGAGCTCCTCGCGGGCCTCCGCCGCGCGCATCGGCTCAACACGGGCCGAGAGCCCGGCGATCTCGCGAGAGAGCTTCGGCATTCCCGAGGAGATTAGCGTCGGTTGAGGGCGAGCTCGGAGTCCGTTTGCGCTATGCTCCTCAGGTGCGCTGGCTCTGCATTTCCGACATTCAAGGCGACGCGAACGCCCTGGCGGCGGTCCTCGCCGCCGCGGAGCGGCGAGGCTACGCACGGCTTCTGGTGGCCGGCGATCTCTGTTTCCCGGGGGACCAGCCGCTCGAGGTCTGGCGCCGCCTCATGCAGGCCCAGGCCACCATGGTGCAGGGTGTCGGGGACAAGGCCGTGGCCACGATCGACCCTGGAAAGATCCGCGGTCGCGACGAGCACGAGCGGCAACGCCTCGAGCGCCTCGCGGTGGCCCGCGCCGAGCTGGGGGAGCTCATCCTCGCGCGGCTGTCTCGGCTCGCGCCGAGCGTCCGGATGCCCCTGCCGGACGGTGGCGAGCTGATGCTCGTGCACGGCTCTCCGCTCGATCCCACCGAGCCCTTCACCCACGACATGAGTGACGACGAGATCCGGGCCCTCCTGGGGGACGACCCGGCGGACGTGGTTGTCTGCGGCGGCTCACACGTCCCCTTCGACCGAACGGTCATGGGCGTCCGGGTCATCAATGTAGGCTCCGTGGGGGAGGCCCTCTCCGGGGCTCAACCGACCTCGGCCCGCCACGCGGACGCCACTTTCCTCGAGTTCCGGGGCGCAGATCTCCTGGTGGAGCAGTTCGTGGTTCCTCTGGGCGCGGCCGCCTGAAGGGTCAGACCGCGACGGCGTCTTGACCACGGCTTCTCCGGGTGGTTTCTTGTCCTCTGATGCCGGGCTCGATCCTGGACGAAGACCCCGACGCGACCATGGTCGCGAGCATGGGGGAGCTCGACGACGAGCTGAAGAAGAGGCGCAAGCGAGATCGCGCCAGCGTCGTCGTGCTCGCCGGCACGAACGTGGGTGAAATGTACCGCCTCGACGGCGTCGAGGTCGTGGTGGGCCGAGCCTCGAACGCCAACATCCGGCTCAACGACGACGGCATCTCGCGCCGTCACGCGCGCATCTTCCTCGAGGCAGGCAAGTACCTCATCGAGGATCTGGGGAGCGCGAACGGGACGCTCGTGAACGGCCTGCGCATCGCCATGAAGCAGGTCCTGGAGGACGGCGACAAGATCCGCCTCGGGCCCACCACCATCCTCAAGTTCGGCTACTCCGACGACATCGAGGAGAGCTTCCAGCAGCGGATGTACGACGCCGCGCTGCGCGACGGGCTCACGGGCGCCTACAACAAGAAATTCTTCCTCGACCGCCTCGACAGCGAGCTGTCCTACTCGCGCCGGCATCAGTTCGACCTGTCGCTCTTGATGTTCGACGTCGACTACTTCAAGCGGATCAACGACACCTACGGACACCTCGCCGGCGACGCCGTTCTCGTGAAGCTCGCCAAGCTGGCCGCGGGCGCGCTCCGCCAGGAGGACGTGTTCGGGCGCTACGGCGGTGAAGAGTTCGCGATCCTCTGCCGAGGCGTGAAGCTTCACCACGCGGGGGTCCTCGGCGAGCGCCTCCGCAGCACGGTCGAGTCGAGCATCTTCGAGCACGACGGCCGGCGGTATCCCGTGACGATCAGCGTCGGCGTTGCGTCCTACCCGACCAGCCCGGTCGAGACCCCGTTTCAGCTCATCGCCGCCGCCGACGAGGCGCTCTATGAGGCGAAGCGCTGTGGTCGCAACCGCGTTCTCCTGAAGCAGAGCTAGCGCTCGACGAAGTCGCGGCGAGCCCACGAGCCGCCGATGACGAGCGCTCGGCGGAGAAGAGAATCGACGAGGCCGCGGGGCTTGTGGCCGAGGCGTCGCGAGCCGTTGATCCGTCCAGGCGAGATCTCATTGTTGATTTTGCAACAGGCGGCTGGCTCATTTGCAGGAAGCAGCAAATAGTCAACAACTTCCAATACGTAAGGTCTCTCCGGGGGCCTCGGGGGGTGTTTGTGTTGCATATCAAACAATTGCGACCGCCAATTGACTGAAACCTCAGCACAATTCTCTGGCGTGAGCCTTGCTAGCCCGACTGGCATGCGATTCCTCGGCGTCGGGGTGGGTTGTCTGGGGTTGTTGCTGGCGGGCTGCGCGGAGTCGGCCGACCTCGAGTCGGACGAGACGGTGGGTGAATCGGCTGACGCGCTCCTCGTGGGGAGCGGCAAGCTGAAGAGCAAGAACAAGCCGCTGTTCTGGGAAGGCACGGTCGGCCCGGATGACGCCCCCACCGGCGGCGAGCCCCCGGAGTGCGCCGGCGTCCCTTGTGATCACTTCCGCCTGAAGATCGACCTGCCCCACGGGACCTTCAACAACCCCAACAAGCCCGGCGGGGTCCAGGTCGCGCTGCGTTGGTTCGGCAACCCCGGTCCGCACACGTTGCCTCCCGGCGTCCCGGGCTGCTGCGGCGAGTTCGATACCCTCAACCTCTGGATCTACAAAGACGGCGACCTCGTCGGCGCATCGCCGGGGATTATCGCGGTCTCCCAGTCTGCGTTCATACCGGAGCCGGAGAACGGCTGGTACGACGTCTGGGTCCAATACGACCCGACGTACAACGTGAGCCCCTCGATCGACTACGAGGCGCTGGCCGAGGTCGAGTACCTGCCGAAGATCAACCCCGCCAAGCGCCTCCTGCCGGACCTCGAGTTCCGCGGCACCGAGCGCATCACGTTCGATACGCCCTCGTTCCCCATCTTCGAGCCGGATCCGCCGCCGGGCTCGAGCTGCTTCTTGAGCGAGACCGCGGAGGACGGGGCGCAGACCTGCCTGCGCTTCGACCAGATCGTGGCGAACACCGGCAAGGGCCCGGTGGAGATCGCGTGGCAGACGCCCACCGGGGTGGCGCCGGAAGACGACACGACGTTCCCGGTGTCGCAGCGCGTGTACAGGAGCGACGGCACCTACCAGGATCAGCCGGGCGGTGAGGTCGAGTTCCACGACACCCACGGCCACTACCACTACTCGAGCTTCGCCAACGCGGCGCTCTGGAAGTCGAACGTGTACGGCGCCAAGATCGGCAACGCCCCGCTGCGGCTGGCGCAGAAGGTGAGCTTCTGCATGGCGGACATCCGCATCGACGCGTGGGGCGAGAAAGGCGACGGTCCTCGGAAGTATTACGCGCCCGATTGCCTCTTCCCGTACGCCAGCGACGGCGTGACGGACGAATATCGCCAGGGCGTCAACAACGGCTGGGCGGACGTCTACGACTGGTACATCCCCGACCAATACATCGAGGTCAGCAACGTGCCGAACGGCTATTACCGTCTCGAGTTCTGCGCCGATCCGTTCAACGAGATCGAAGAAGAGGACGAGGATAACAACTGCGTCATCAACCACATTCGCCTGACGGGCATGAACGGCCCGAACAAGAGCGTCCAGGTGCTCGGCATCATCGACGAGTGCGGGTACTGAGCCGGACTGGCTGACGCGCCCGGGGGGGGCCGACCCCGAGCAAGCGCCCGCTCGAATGGAGCGGGCGCCTTCACTCCTCGCGATGCGGAGCGCGGGGCGCTCAGCGGGGCCAGAGGAGCGGCGTGGCCATGGCTCGGAGCTCCTCTTCGAACGAGCTCCGCCCGAGCAGATCGGCGACGTCGGGCAGTTCCATGAGGCGGGACACGATTCGCTCCTGCAGCTTGGCGACCTCGTGCACCTCGCGATAGGGCCGTTCGGTGAAGCTGATCACGGCGTATGGCGTGGAGAAGCGATCCGGGAAGAGCTCGATCAGGCGGGCCTCGATACGCTTCTTCAGCACGAACTCCGGGCTGCGCGACTCCTGGGCCAGCTCTCGATAGTGCTCTTCTGCCAGCGCGGTGACGGCGTCGCAGTCCGGCTTGCGACGATCGGGATAAGCGTGAAGCGCCTCCGCCCAGTTCCAGTCGAGCTCCTCGAGCGTATTGGTGAGGGTGGTCACGTCTTCGAGCCCTGCGTTCAGCCCTTGGCCGAGGAACGGCACCATTGCGTGGGCCGCATCGCCGACCAGCGCGATCTTTTCTCTGAACGTCCAGGGAGAGCAGGTCGTGGAGCCCAGGGCCCACGGGGCGCCGCCGAAGAACTCCGCGTTCCTTCGGGGCGTCAGCTCCACGAGGTCGGAGAAGGTGTTCTCGAACAACTGCTGGAGGAGTGCGGGGCGATGGACCGCGTGAAAAGACCGCGGACCATCCATGGGCATGAACAACGTCCCGGTGAAGCGGCGCTGCTGGTTCGGAAACGCGACGAGGAGGACGTCCTCCCGCGGCCAGAGGTGGAGCGAGCCCGGATCGAGGGGCCACTCATCGGGGTTGGGGCCGACGAGCGAGAGCTCCCGGTAGAAATGGCGCGAGTACCGCGTGGACTGGTCGAAACCTTCGGTGTCGATGAAGGATCGACGAATGGCGGAGTTGATCCCGTCGGCCGCGATGACGCGCTCGACCGAAATGGTCGTCTCCGTCTGGGCGGCGCTCGTGAAGCGGATCCGCTCGAGGTCGGGGGTGAGCCCCAGGCACCGGTGCTCGAACAAAAGCTCGATTCCGGTTCGACGCTCCGCGGCATCCACCAGGACACGTACGAACTCGTCTCGCATGACGGATTCGATCGACTCGCCGTTCGGGCCATAAGCATGGAATTGAGTCCGGCCACCTTCGAGGTGAATGGTCCTCCCACGCAAAGGGAACGCCAAGCGGCGGACGTGATCCTCGACACCAGCGGACCGTAATGCACGCCAGCCGCGGCTCGTGAGAGTCAAGCTTATGGACCGGCCGAAGGTGAGCGCCGCGCTGCGCCGCGGATCCGGTCGACTCTCGTAGACCCGGACGCGGTAGCCCTGATTTTCGAGGAGGAGCGCGCAGACTAGCCCGACGGGGCCCCCACCAACGACCACAACATCTTCGCGAGATTGCCGCACTTGAGCTACTCTCGAAGCATAGCGCTCCGTAACGAGAAACCAATTGAAAATGATGAAAGCGTCAGAGCTCCTCGAGCTCTTCTCCGCGCACTGGTCGACGGCGATCCTCGCCGCCGGGGTCGAGAGCAACGTGTTCGCACTGATCGAGGACGGTCACTCGACGGCCGAAGACCTCGCGCGAGAGACGGGGATGGAGCCGCGCCCGGTTCGCGCTTTGCTCGACGGCCTCACGGGCATCGGTGCGATCGATACCGATGACGGTGTTCGCTATCGAAACTCCGAAGCGGTAGCGCGTTTCTTGATCGCAGGAAGGCCGGGGTATCTCGGCGGGTTCGCGAGAATCGTGGCCGGGGACGGAGACGGCGGGATGCGGCAATGGAGCCGATTGTCCGAGGCGTTCCGTTCCGGGCGACCGGTCGGGCCGCAGGCGATCACCACGCCCGACAACCCGTTTTGGCCGGAGCTGGCGATGGCGCTGCAGCCGGTCACCGAAGAGGTGGCGGCTGCTGCATGGGACCTGCTCCCCGTGAAAGACGCTCGAAAGGTGCTCGACGTGGGCGGCGGGACGGGGGCGTTTGCGCTCGTCTGGCTCCGCAAGAGCGCGGGGATGACGTTCACCCAGCTGGATTGGGCTCCCATGAACGCGCTCGCGCTCGCGCAGTTGACGAAATCAGGACTGTCTTCGCGGTTCGCCGTGGTGGACGGCGACATGCACGAGACCGAGTGGGAGAAGCAAAACGATGTCGTCGTTCTCAGCAACGTGCTCCACCACGAGCCTCCCGAGGTGAACGCCGCGCTGCTCTCCAGGGCTCGCGCCGCCCTCGCGCCGGGCGGGATCCTCGTCGTCAGCGAGTTCGCCCTCGATGACACGCGCCGGGCGCCGGCGTTTGCGCTCCGATTCCACGCTGGGATGATCCTGCAGACGGCACGCGGTGCTTGTTATCAGGCGTCGGAGATCCGAGGGTGGATGGAGCGAGCGGGCTTCGACGCCGTGCGGACCGCGCCTGTTCCGCCGCTCTCGACGCTCGTCTGGGGGCGGGCTCCGTGAAGGATTGAGCCGTCTGTGCTCGGCGTGGCCATTCGCTCGGCGTGGCCATTCGTTCGGCGGGGCGACGGCCCACCGAGCGAGGGGGCTATCCGAAGAGGATGCCCACCATCGTCTGGTTGAGGTGGGCGATCCAGTCTTCGCCGTAGCAGTGGAAGCCCGCGATGGGGTATCCGCAGCTGCCGAGCGCTTCTCGGAAGCGGTCCTGGAGCTTCATCGCGTTGATCGCGAGGCATCGGTGCGCGCAATTGAACAGAACGGCGCCCGACGCCGGACGGCCGAGCTCCTTCTCGGCGTCCGCGAGCACCTTCTTCGTGTCGCCGACCAGGTCCGTGTAGCGGAGCAGGCTCAGCTCCGCGCCTTCGTGCATACGCGCGCCGAAGTTCAACGAGCCGTCCGGGAGGACGCCGATGACGCTCCTCACCCACGGCTCGCCGTCGATCATGACTCCGAGCGGGTTCGCTCCGAATGCTTCGTGGTTCATCTGGTCCACGGGGACGCCGATCGCTTCCGCGTAGGCCTGGAGCGCGGGGCGGCCGTTGATCTCCGAGACGGCGCGTCCCTGGACCTTGCCCATTCGCAGCTTGGTGGAGGTCGCCTCGAAGCTCGAAGACTTCACGATCTTGTACGGGACGGCGAGCTCCATCAGGGTGAGCACACAGCCGTCCTCCGAGACGCGGCCATTGCAGTAGACACGGGCCACCTTCATAGCCCAGTCATCGCCGGCCGAGCCACCGACGAACGAGAGCAGCGGGGCCGCGTGGCCCAAGAGCTCGTTCACCTGGTCTTCGCGGAAGTGGAAGGCCTCGTTGAAGATGAAGCCGACGTGTGTGGCGGGATCGAGCTCGCGAAGGTCTCCGAGCCTGCCCGCGAGCTCCCGCGTTGCGGCGAGCACACCCTCTTCCACGCCGGTCTCGTAGGTGGCGAGGGCCGCGGCGACGCGCTTCACCTTGGCCGAGGAGAATGCCATCACCGAGATGCCGCCGGTGCCATAACGCGTGTCGGTGAACTCGCCCGCGGTGGTGCAGCCCGTCACGGTCGCGTCGGGGGCATACTGCTGGAGCGCTGCGCTGACCTTGGCTCCGTCGTGAGCCATCGAGGTGAAGAACACCACCAACGTGGGGCGGAGCCCCTCGAGCGCTGCGAGCAGCTCTCGGATGGCGTCGTCCGTCGAGGCGGCGGCCGAGTGGGCGCTGACGATGTCACGTGCCACGGGCGCCCTCCACGTTCTTGAGGAAACCCATCTTCTGGAGAGCGCTCACGGCTTGATCGATCTTGGCCGGATCGGTGTCCGTCGCGTCCGTGGCGTTCAGATTGACGTCGATCGTCAAGATGAGCCGTGTGTTGATGAAATGCAGGCGCGTCGGATTGCCCAGCTCCTTCAGGAGGGCCTCCTTCACGGCATGCAGTCTCTGTAGGCGGGCAGCCACGTGGGATTGATCGATGGTCAAACAGTTCGTTGCGACACGTCAAGCTTTTCCTCGGCGAGCGCGTCTTTCAGGTCCTCCAGGGAGGCGTCGATGGCTCGCCGGTGTACCCGGAACGAAAGGACGCAGATTCGGATGGCCGCCCGACCCCGCAACACGGTACCGGACAGGTGCACCCGGCCCCGGTCGTTGATCCGTTCCAGGATGCGCTCCGTCGCCTGGTTGGCGGCGTCCCCCTTGTCGCGCAGGTGGAAGGCCACCGTGGACAGCTGCGGCTCGTCTGCGAGCTCGAGGTACGGAATGCCGCGGAGCTGGTCGGCCGCGTAGCTCGCCAGATCGAGCTTCTCGTCCAGGGCGTCGCGGAAGGCCTGGGCGCCCACCATCTTCATCGGCAGCCACACCCGAAGGCCGCGGCAGTCGCGGCTCAGCTCCGGCGAGATGCTCGCGAAGTCCACGGAAGCACCTTCTGAACGCACCGCGTGAACGTAGTCCGAGTGGAGCTCGTGCGCGTGGCGGAGCGCCTCCACGTGGCGGGTCAAGACCGCGCCGGTGCCGTAGGGGAGAAAAAGGCTCTTGTGAGGATCGACGACGACCGAGTCCGCTGTCTCGATCCCCTGGAGCGCGGCGCGCCCGCGCTCCGTCAGGCGGAAGAAGCCCCCATAAGCGCCGTCGACGTGGAGCCACAGGCCTTCCCGGTCGGCCAGTCCGCGGAGCGCGGTCAGGTCGTCGACGGCCCCCGTGTTTGTCGTTCCGCCAGTCCCGACGAGCAGGAACGGGCGGCGTCCGGTCGCGCGATCTTCGGAGATGGCGCGGTCCAGGGCAGAGAGCTCGATTCGATAGCGAGCGTCGGTCGCGATCGGTCGCACCGCGTCGCGCGGCAGCCCCGCCACCAGCGCTGCCTTCTCGATCGAGTGGTGCAGCTGGTCCGACGCGTAGACACGAGCGCCCCGTAGATCGTCGCCCAGGTGCTTGGTCCGCGCGGCGACGACCGCGATGAGGTGCCCGACCGAGCCGCCCGACGTGAGCACGCCGCCCGCCCCAGCGGGGAAGCCGAGTATCTCGCAGAACCAGCGAACGACGTTCGCCTCGAGCTCGGCGAGGACCGGCGCCGCGGCGGCGTAGCCGACGAAGCGGTTGACCGCGAGCGAGACGAAGTCCGCGACCGCCGCGTGGAAGAGCCCTCCGCCTTGCACGTACGAGAGCATGCCGGGGCTCGCCGTGTTGATGCTCTTGGGGATCACCTCGTCGAACAGGTGTCGGAAGAGCTCCTCGTAGTCCGACGGACGCCACGGAAGCGGCTCGCGCGCGTGGGCTGCTCGCTCCACCGCGCCATCGAGGTCGACGGCGCGCTGGCCATCGAGCGAAGCGAGGTGCCGGACGACGTGGTCGACCGCGCGCTCGGCGAACGCCCGCATCTGATCTGCGTCGGGCTCGAGGCCGAAGAGCCTCTCGTCTTCCCCCGAGCGGCCCATCATCACGGCTCGAGGAGGGCTTCGAGCTCCTGGTAGAACTTGCTCCCCGTGTCGGGGATCCCCGCGATGATCGAGACGATCTCCATCGTCTGGGTGTCGATCACCATGTTGATCGGGTAGGCGCTGCCGGTGAAGAGCGACGGGAGCTTGTACGAAGGATCGATCGCGGCGGGCCAGGCCGTCTCGTATTTGGTCGTCCAGCTGATGAGGTTCTGCTCCGTGGCGGGGGTGCCCGGGAGCGCCGTGTCCGCGAGCAGCACGAGTAGCTCTGCGCCCTGCGGGGCATATTTGGCGTGCTCCTCCGGGAGGATCTCCTCGCTCTCCTGCTGGCAGGGGCCACACCACACGGCCGACAGGTTCAGCCACAACACGCGCGGCTTGGGGCGCTCCCCGTAGGGCGAGTCCGCCGCGAACGAGTCGGCGCCGGTGGGGTTGTAGAAGTCGGCGAGCTGGATGTCGACGAAGGTCGCGGCGTCGAGCGCCGGGTTCGCGAGCCCGCGGAAGCGGTAGTTCGAGATGACGTTCCCGACGGCTACGCCGTAAGGCCCGCTCGGGTAGGCAACGCCCGAGGCGTTCGGGTCCTGGCCTTGGCCGGGCGGGAAGGGCCTGACCTCGACCTCGTCACAAGCCGCGACGAAGGAGGAGCACGCGAGGAGAAGGGGGAGGAGCCGCGACGACAAGACGCCGACCAGTCTAGCTCAGCCTGCGCCGAGCCTGTGTTTCTTGATGCGGTAGATGAGTGTCTGCCGCGTGACCTTGAGGTAACGGGCTGCTCGCGAGACGTTCCCGTCGAACTTGTCGAGGGCGCGGCGGATGAGCTCGCGCTCGACCTCGTCGAGGCCGATGCCGTCTTCGGGGAGGATGAGCGCGAAGCCCGGTCGGTCTGACGGAGGCGGGGGGAGGTTGCTGGGGCGCTCGAAATGATGCCGCTCGATCACCTCGTCGTTGCCGAGCAGGAGGATGCGTTCGATCTGGTTGCGTAGCTCGCGGACGTTGCCCGGCCAGGCGTACTCGAGGATGTAGGCGCGCGCCTCGTCGCTCAATCGGCGCAGCGGGATCCCGTACTCGCGGCACATCGAGGTGATGAACGTCTCGGCGAGCAGGATCTTGTCTTGCCCGCGCTTTCGCAGGGGAGGGATGGTGACCGAGACGACGTTCAGGCGGTGGTAGAGATCAGGCCGGAACGCGCCGCTCTTCACCTTCTCCCCGAGGTCGGCGTGGGAGGCGGCGATGATCTGGACATCGACGAGCACGCTCTGCCGGCCGCCGAGCCGCCGGATCTTCTTCTCCTCGATCGCGGTGAGCAGCTTGGCCTGGAGGTCGGGCGTCATGCTGCCGATCTCGTCGAGGAACAGGGTTCCGAGGTGCGCGGTCTCGAAGAGCCCCGCCCGCGACGTCCGAGCGTCGGTGAACGCGCCGCGCTCGAAGCCGAAGAGCTCCGACTCGAGCAGCGTCGCGGGGATGGCCGCGCAGTTCAGCTCGACGAAGGCCTGGTTCCGGCGCACCCCGTTGTAGTGGGCGCATTTCGCGAGCAGGCCCTTGCCGGTGCCGGTCTCCCCGCGGATGAGGATGGTCGGGGGCGAGCCGCGCGTCGTGCGCTCGGCCACGCGCCTGAGGACGTCGACGACGTCTTGCATCTCGGTCGAGTTGCCGACGAGCGTCGACCAGCTCGATCCCGACGCGTCCCGCTGCTTCAGGTAGCGGAGCTGGACGTCTCCACGGCGCGACCCCAGCGCGCTCCCGACGGCGGCCAGGAGGTCGTTCATGTCCTTCGTGGGGTCTTCGATGTACTCGAACGCGTCCAGCCCGAAGGCCTCCGCGGCCCCCGGGATCTGCGGGTCCCGGCCCGTGATGACGATGACGACCCGCGGATCGATCGCGCGGAGCGCGCGCACCACGTCCGCCGCGCCGCCCTCGCGGAGCGGAAGGCAGAGGATGACGAGGTCAGCCCCCTCGGCGGAGAACCGCGCGACGCAGTCGGCGCCGTCGAGCAGCTCGAGGTGATGGCCGCGCGTCGAGAGCCGCGAACGAATGGACTCGAGCAGCGATGCGTCGGAGCCGGCGGCGAGGACCTGCTGGGGGCGCACGCCGCTCGTTGGAGCCGCTCTCTCGAGGGGGGAGCTCACGGATGGCGACAAGGGTCGCACAACGCCGGTGCCCAAACTAGATTGACTCACGGTCCGCCCGTGGGACAAGCTCGAGGCCTTGTCCGAAACGAGAGCCGCCCACGCGCGAATCGCCACCCTCGTCTCCACGCTCGACGGTCTCGTCGGCGCCCACCTGGACACCCTCGCGGAGATGTTCCTGCGCGGCGCGCTGGTCGAGCCGGAGGAGCTCGGCGAGCTCCCACGAGGGAAGCTACTGGCCCTCGCGGGGACGGAGCCAGCGCACCTGGCCCTCCGCCCGATGGTGAAGGCCGTCTCCAGAGCGTTCTCTCTGTGGGAGGGCGTCGTGTTCGACCACGGCGGCACGGCCGGCGCGAACCGGTTCGCGGGCCGTGAAGGGATCCGGTTCAAGGTCTCGCGCGGAGCCTCGCGGCTCGACGCAGGCCCGGCGCTCGTCCTGTCGTACGAGGAAGCGCCGTGGCCCTTCCGCGGCTTGCACGACGAGCTCCGGCTCATCGCGCCGGGGCTCGCCGTCGGTCCCACGTATTATCATGACGACGTTGTCGCCTGGTTCGGGCTCGAGGCGAACGCCTGACCACGGCGGGGAGCCGGCAGGCTCCCCGCTGCCGTGACGTCAGAAGCAGACGCCCGGACCGCAGCTCTGGCCGACGCAGATGAGGGTCTGGAAGGCCTGCGGGCTCTGCACGCACTGGAGCAGACACGCGACGGGGCCCTGGCCGCCGACGCAGCCGAAGAAACACGTGATGTCATCGATGCAGTCGGGGCTGCCGAAGCAGTCGAGCAGCTGCGTGCAACACGACTGCGCGACGCAGTCGCCGCACTCGCTGCCGTCGGAGGGGCACGCGCTGAAGCCGCAGGTGCCGGCCAGGCAGGTGCCCGAGCAGCACTCCGGGTCGTCGTTGCAGTCGGCCCCGTCCGGCGAGCAAGCGGCCTCGCAGACGCCGCCGTTGCAGGTGCCCGAGCAGCACTCGAACGAGCTGCCGCACATGCCGCCGTCGGGCGTGCACGCGTTCTGGCAGACGCCGCCGACGCAGGTGCCGCTGCAGCAGTTGGGGCCGGTCATGCAGGGGCCGCCGTTGGGCGTGCACTGGTTGCATTGCGCGCCGCAGATCTGCTCCGCCTCCGAGACGCAGATGTTGTCCCACGCGCTCTGGCAACAGAACGGGTCCTGGGCGCACACCTGTTGAACGCAGGCGCCGCACTGCGGCCCGAGCGCGACGCCCTCGACGCAGACGTCGTGGGGGCAAGGCGGCGGCGGCGGCCCACACGTGCCGTTGTTGCAGGATCCGCTGCAGCACTCGGCCGGGCTCGCGCACATCGATCCGTTCGGCGAGCACATGTCGCAGCCGCAGCTCTGCTGGGCCTCGCCCACGCAGATGTCGTCCCACTGGACCTGACAGCAGAACGGATCGAACTCGCAGATGATGCCCGCGCAGGCGTTGCAAGCCGGGCTGAGCTTGTCGCCCACCTCACATTGGCCGTGGTTGCACGTGGCGATGCCGCAGAAGCCGCCGTCGCACACGCCGGCGCAACACTCGGCGCCCGTGGTGCACGCGACGCCGTCGGGCTGGCACGGCGGCTGGCAGGTCCCCCCTTGGCAGTTGCCCGAGCAACACTCGAACGAGTCGTTGCAGAAGCCGAAGTCCGGCGTGCAGGGGCCGCCGCAGATCCCTTGCGAGCAGATCCCGCTGCAGCAGTCGTTGGGCCCCGCGCAGATCGAGCCGTTCATCAGGCAGCCGTCGCAGATGCCGTCGTTGCACTGCAGGCTGCAGCAATCCGCCGGGACGTTGCAGTCGAAGCCGGGCGGCAAGCACTGAGCCGCGCAGACGCCGCCCTGGCAGTTGCCCGTGCAGCACTGGCTCGAGACATCGCAGGCGCTGCCTTGGGGGAAGCAGCCGTCGGAGCAGACGTTCCCCAGACACGCCTGCGTGCAGCACTGCTGCGCGGAGGTGCACCCGGCGCCCGTGGGCAGGCACGTGCCGAGGCAGAGCCCGTCGGGGCCACACGCGCCCGAGCAACACTCGAACGGCGCGCTGCAAGGCTCACCCTCCTCGTTGCAGGCCGGCGGCTGGCAGACGCCGCCGACACACGAGTCGCTGCAACACGAGGCGCTCGAGCTGCAGGAGGCTCCGTCGCTCAGGCAGCTCGTGGGCTTGCAGGTGCCCGCGATGCAGCTCCCGCTGCAGCAGGTGTCGTCGTCCTGGCAAGGGAGGTTGTCGCCTTGGCATTGGTCCGCCCCGCCGCCGCCTTCGTCCGACGCGCCGACTCCGTCGTCGTCCGCGCCCGGACCGACGAGGCTGTCACGAGCGCCGCAGCCGGGCGCGACGAGACCGATGAGAGCGAGGAGCGAGACGCAGAAAGCAAGGAGGCGGGCCTGCACGTCGCCCAGGGTACACCAAGGCCTCGGTGATCGGTGCCTCGGCGCGCGCTTCAGCAGGCGATGCCGCAAGCGGTTGCGACGAGCGCCGTGCACGCGCTCGTCCAGCTCGAGCTGCAGCAAGACGGGTTCTGGGCGCAGATCGCCATCACACAAGGGCTGCACCCCGCGTTGAGCGCGGCGCCGGTCTGGCATGCGTCGTGGGCACAGCCGGCGGCGTTGCCACACAGCCCGTGGTCACACGCGGCGATGCAGCACTCACCCGCTTGCTGGCAGGGCTGCCCGTTCGTCTTGCAGATCGTTTCGCAGGTGCCGCCCGCGCACGAGCCCGAGCAGCACTCGGCGTTGCCGCCGCACGGCGAGCCGCCCGGCTTGCACATCGTGCCGGCGCCACACTGGCCGCCGTTGCATTGCCCCGAGCAACACTGCCCCGGCGCCGAGCAGGCAGTCCCGTCTGCTCCGCAGGCCGTGCCGCAGACGTTGTTCGTGCATCCGCCCGCGCAACACTCCGCGGGAGCGGCGCAGGGCTCGCCGTTGTTCTTGCAGGTCGGCGCCGTGCACCGGCCGTCCTCACACTCCCCCGAGCAACACGACGTCCCGAACTCACAGATGGACCCGGCGTCGAGGCAGGAGGCGACACATTGCCCGCTCTGGCAAGCGCCGGAGCAGCACTCGGCCGGCGAGGCGCAGGCGCCGCTCGCCTTGCACCCCGTCCCGGTCGAGCCGGTCACGGATCCCGTCGATCCGCCCGAGCCGCCGCCGCCGAAGCTCACTTGCGGATCACTGCTGCACGCCCCGAAAAGAGAGAGGAGCGCGAGCGAGCCGACCGCAGCCCAAGGTCGCAAGGATGACACGGTCGATGAGGCTACCACGCTCCCCCTCCGCCCTGAGAGCGCCAAGAGGGGCGCCTCGGGGGACGGGCGCCGCCGGTCTCAGCCGAGGTCGATCGTGGTGCGCGGCGCGAGCCCGGGCACGCTCGTGAAGGCGGAGAAGCGCTGCGCGTCGTAGGAGACGTCCATCAAGAACCGGGGCACATCCAGCGGATCGGGGTGCGCGAAGGTCGGCATGACGGCGGCGCGGCAGGTGAAGCCGAGATCGTAGCCGGCCGACGAGACGGCCCCGCGCAGGACGTCGTCCGCGCCGAGCGCGTAGCCGACCGGGTAGGCGATGGAGCCGACGGGTCGACCCAGCCGCTCCTCGAGGTCCTCCCGCGAGCCGCGGAGCTCCTGCGCGTGCTCGCTCGGATCGAGCGTCTGCAGGACGCGGTGGCTCCGCGTATGAGAGCCGATGTCCATCCCCGCGTCGGCGAGCTTCTTCACTTCCTCCCACGTCATCAGCGAGTCGTCGACGAGGCGCTCCTCTCGTTCGCGCGGGAGCTGGACCTCGCAAGCCGCGTCGAGCTCCGTCAAGAAGCGCTCCACGTCGAGACGTTTCGTCTTCTTCACGAGCCGGATGAGCTCGGCCTTCGCCGCCTCCGGCGCGGCCGCGAGATCGAGGGTGAGCCGGACCGGATAGGTGATCTCGGCGCGCTCGCGCTTCGACTCATGCACGGCGAGCGCGATGCGGTCCCACCAGAAGAGCTTCCGGTGTGTGACGTGATCGGTCGGGATGAAGAAGGTCGCCCGCGCGCCGTGCCGCGAGAGGAGTGGAAGCGTCACGGTGAGGCACTCCCGGTAGCCGTCGTCGAAGCTCAAGAAGACCGGGTTGGGCGGGAGCTTCTTGCCCCGCTTGGTGAAGCCCACCAGGTCGTCGACCCCAACGAAATTGAAGTACCGGGAGAGGAACGCGAGCTGCTGGTCGAACTGCGCAGGGGTCGCGTCGGCGAGGGCGCCGTCGAGCCCCAGGTCGCTGCCCGGCTCGGCCGTCCGGTGGTAACAAAGCGAGGTCAGCCAAGGGAAACCGACGACGTTGCGCAGCCGCAGCATGGCGTCCACGACGCCGAGGCCGTCGAGGACCCTGGCAAGCTTGGTTCGCACGCTCATTCACCCTACCAAGAGGAGAGCCCAACTTAGCTCGACCTGCTATCTTCCGGCCATCGTGAAGATCGATCAGGACCACGGCCGGTTCCGCCAGATCGTTCGTGGCAAAGTGCGGCAGAACCTGCGCAAGTACATCTCCACGGGCGAGCTGGTCGGTCGGAAGGGCAAAGACGTCGTCTCGATCCCCATCCCCCAGATCGACATCCCGAGGTTCAAGTTCGGGGACAAACAAACGGGGGGTGTGGCGCAAGGCGACGGCAACCCCGGCGATCCCGTCGGGGGCTCGGACCAACAGGGGGACGGGCAGGGGCAGGCCGGCAAGGACGCGGGCGACCACAACCTCGAGGTCGACATCACGCTCGACGAGCTCGCCGACATCCTGGGCGAGGAGCTCGAGCTGCCGAACATCGAGGACCGCGGCAAGAACAAGATCTCGAACGCGCACGATCGCTACTCGGGCATCCGCCGCGTGGGGCCCGAGTCGCTGCGGCACTTCAAGCGCACCTACCGCGAGGCGCTGAAGCGCATGATCGCGAGCGGGACGTTCAAGGCGGATCGGCCGGTGGTCGTCCCGGTCCCGGACGACAAGCGGTACCGCTCGTGGAAGACAATCAACGAGCCGGTGGCCAACGCCGTCATCATCTACATGATGGACGTGTCAGGCTCGATGGGTGACGAGCAGAAGGAGATCGTGCGCATCGAGTCCTTCTGGATCGATGCGTGGCTCACCCGGCACTACAAAGGCCTCGAGTCGCGCTTCATCATCCACGACGCCGTCGCGCGGGAGGTCGACCGCGACACCTTCTTCCACACGCGCGAGTCGGGCGGCACGATGATCTCCAGCGCGTACAAGCTCGCGGCCCAGATGATCGCGGACGAGTACCCCGCCGACGAGTGGAACATCTACCCGTTCCACTTCTCGGACGGAGACAACTGGTCGATGGACGACACGCTCGCGTGCGTCGAGCTCCTCAAGAAGGAGATCCTCCCCCGCGCCAACATGTTCGCCTACGGCCAGGTCGAGAGCCCCTACGGCTCGGGGCAGTTCATCAAGGACCTGCGCGAGCACTTCAAGGCGGACGACCGCGTCATCACCAGCGAGATCCGAGACAAAGAGGCGATCGTCGGGAGCATCAAGGACTTCCTCGGGAAGGGCAAATAAGGATGAGCAAGTTCGCCCTGAACACCGCGCTGCCCCGCTACCTGCGAGCCGAGCAAGAGCGCATCGAGGCGATCGCGAGGGGCTACGGGCTCGACTTCTTCCCGACGGTCTTCGAGATCCTCAAATACGATCAGATGAACGAGATCGCGGCGTACGGCGGCTTCCCCAGCCGCTACCCGCACTGGCGCTTCGGGATGGAGTACGAGCAGCTCGCGAAGAGCTACGAGTACGGCCTCTCGAAGATCTACGAGATGGTCATCAACAACAACCCCTCGTACGCCTACCTCCTCGAGGGGAACAGCCTGACGGAGCAGAAGCTCGTCATGGCGCACGTGCTCGGTCACGTGGACTTCTTCAAGAACAATTTCTGCTTCAAGGCGACGGACCTGGACGCGCCGCGTCCGATCCTCGACCCGCTCAAGAAGCGCGAAGGTGACCCCGACCGCCGATGGATCGACAAGATGGCGAACCACGGCAGCCGCGTCGCGCGACACATCGAGCGCCACGGCATCAACAAGGTCGAGGGCTTCATCGACAACTGCCTCTCGCTCGAGAACCTCATCGACCCCTGGGCGCCGTTCTCCGGCAAGCCTCGCCCTGTCGAGGAGGAGGAGGAGCAACCGATGGTCGTCCCGAAGCTCCAGGCCAAGGAGTACATGGACGACTTCATCAACCCGCGCGAGTACCTGGAGGCGCAGAAGAAGAAGCTGGAGGAGAAGAAGGGCGACCGGAAGATCCCCGCTCGCCCCGAGCGCGACGTGCTCAAGTTCCTCCTCGACCACGCGCCTCTGGAGCGCTGGGAGCGCGACGTGCTCGAGGTCATCCGCGACGAGGCCTACTACTTCGTCCCCCAGCGGCAGACCAAGGTCATGAACGAGGGCTGGGCCAGCTTCTGGCACTCGCGGATGATGACCGAGAAGGTCCTCGATGCTTCGGAGATCATCGACTACGCCGACGCAAACGCGGGCGTCATGGCCACCGCGCCCGGGCGGTTCAACCCGTACAAGGTCGGCGTCGAGCTCTACCGTCACATCGAAGACAGGTGGAACAAGGGTCAGTTCGGCAAGGAATGGGAGGACTGCGACGACCTCGACGAGAAGCGCCACTGGGACATGAAGCTCGGCCTCGGCCGAAAGAAGGTCTTCGAGGTGCGCGCGCTCTACAACGACGTCACCTTCATCGACGAGTTTCTCACGCCGGAGTTCATCATCCAGCAGAAGCTCTACACGTTCGGGTTCTCGGGTCGGAACGACCGCTACGAGATCGAGAGCCGCCAGTTCAAAGACGTGAAAGAGAAGCTCCTCTTCCAGCTCACCAACTTCGGCGACCCCGTCATCGTCGTGGTGGACTCCAACTACGGCAACCGCGGAGAGCTCCTCCTCACCCACGAGCACATGGGGATCGACCTCCGTCAGGACTACGCGAAGGAGACCCTCCAGGCGCTCGTGCGAGCCTGGAAGCGGCCTGTCGCGATCACGACCAAGCTCGACCAGAAGTCCGTCATGCTCCGCTACGACGGGAGCGAGCACTCCGTCGTCCCGTACCGCCAATGAGGGCCGCCCTCCTCGGCGCGCTCCTGCTCGTCGCCTGCGCGGACGCGCCGTCGCCGGTGATCGAGCCGACGTCCGCGCCGCCGCTCTGGCCGCCGCCGCTCGCCTCGTCCCCGGCTCTTCCGCCGCCGGCCTCCGCGTCGGCCAGCGCCGCGCCCGAGCCCCCCGCTCCCGCGGCGCAACCGGCCGAGCCGACGAAGCCACGCCCGCTCGCGCGCGGCGACGGCTCCAAACAGGACGCGCTCCTCGCGGAGGGAGACAAGCTCTACGACAAGGGGGACTACGCGGGGGCGGAGGCGGCTTACAAAAAGGCGTCCCAGGCGGCGCCGAAGGACCCGGCCGGGATCGTGGGGTTCGTTCGCTCGCGCCTCGCGAAGGAAGACGTGCCGACGGATTTCGGCGGCGCCAAAGACAGCCCCACCCTCAAGGGCATGGTGAACGAGCTTCGCAAGGCGACGAAGCTCGACGACACCTACGCGCCGGCGCACCTCGAGCTGGGCCGCGCGTTGCTCGTGCTCGGCAAGGCTGACGAGGCGCACGCTTCGCTCAAGCGCGCGGTGGAGCTCGACGCGACCGATCCGGAGGCGTTTTCGTCGTTCGGGGTCTGCCTCCTCGCGAAGGGCGATAAAGAGGGCGCGGTGAAGGCGCTCTCTCGCGCGGCCGAGCTCGACCCGCGCTCCGCCCAGCGCCTCGCGAACCTCGGCACGGCGCAGATGCTCGTCGGTCGCGTCGCCGACGCCATCACGACCTACCGGAAGGCCATCCAGCTCGCGCCGAACGATCCGGGCACCCTGAACGATCTCGGCTCGGCGCTCCTGTTCGAGGCGCGCTTCGACGACGCCATCGCCGAGCTCGAGAAGGCGAAGAAGCTCGCGCCGAAGAGCGCGGCGGTCCTCTCCAACCTCGGTTACGCGTATGACCAGAAGGGGCAGCCCGACAAGGCGCAGGCGTTCTACGAAGAGGCGCTCGCCGTCGACGACAGGCTCGTCTCGGCCTGGATCAACCTCGGCAACCTGCACGCGCGGCGGGGCAAGCTCGCAGAAGCGCGCGCGGCCTTCGAGAAGGCCAAGGCGGTCGATCCGGAGGACCCGCGTGTGAAGGCCGCCTTCGCCGAGCTCACCGAGCTCGAGAGCAAGAAGTAGCCCCCCACCAGCGACCGTACGCGAGCACGCTCGACGCCGCTGCCTACAACTTACTCCGCATCGCGTGCTTGCTCGCCGCGTAAGCGGCCGCATGGCGAGCGCCACGGCTCGCCTCTTTCTTCCGGGCGAGAGCCAGGCCGGATGAGAGAACGACAGAGTCGTCACGCTCCCCCCTCACCGCAGGTGAGGGGGGGTGGGGGGGTGAAAGAGCAGCAACAACCCCACCCAGCGGCGTGACGTCGCCCAATTTCAGCAGACTGCTAGAGGAAGCCTCGTCGAGGGCGCGGAAGCGGCGGCCCCGCCTCGTCGGCGATGAGCCGCGCCGTCAGCACCGTCGAGGACTTGCAGGCGACGAAGATCGTCTCGCCGCGGCTCAGCCACTCGGGGTAGGGGCCCTGCACGCCCTGCTGGGCGAGCCGCATGAAGAAGCGGCCGCAGGGCACGAGGAGCGTGTCGTTGGTCCTGCCCTTGCGGACGCCGCTCAGGTAGACGTCCGCGTCGGCGGGACCTTTGACGTGCAAGTAGCCGAGCTGGTCGGAGAGCTCCGACGGGTCGGGCATCTGCGGGGTGTTGGCGACGGTTGTCGCGGGCGGGGCTGCGGCTGCGTTCGTCGGCGCGGGGGGCGGAGCAGGCGGCACGACGGGCGGGGGCTGCGCGGCGGCCTCGGCCGTCTTCGGCGCGGGCGGCTGCGCGGCGGTCTTCTGGCTGTCGTCGCTGCGCGTGAGGAAGATGATGCCGAGCGCGACGACGAGCGCCGCCGTGAGCCCCGCGACGAGCAGCTGATTGACGATGGTGAACGACGGCTGCCTCTGCGCGAGCAGCCGCGCGAGATCCTCGGGCGGCGGCCCGAACCTGGGTGCCTGTTGTTGCGACTCGAACACCGACTCGTAGGAGGCGACGCCGCCGTTGCCGGTGACGGCGTCCGCCCAAGGATCCGTGGGCGGCTTGGAGGTTGGCACGGCCAGGACGTTCTCCGCCGGCACGACGACGCGCGGGGAGGGGGGCAACGTCTTGGCGGGCGGCCGCTGCGTGACCGTCCGGACGGCCACCGGCCGCACGGTGGTCGTGGTCGGGGGGGCAGTCGGCACGGGGATGTCCGGATCCGACGGAAGCGGCGGCGGCTTCGGGATCCTCAAGTTCGTGGGCGTGTCGACGCGTGGCCTGGCGCTCCCCACAGCGGGGCGGGCGCTCGCCGGCCTCGTGCTCGGGCGCGGCGGCAATGACACTGCTGTCTCTTTTGCCTCGGCGGGCACGGACATCTCCATGGTCCGCGTGAGCTCGGAGAGCGGCCGCCGGCTCGACGGCCCGGGGCGCCGCGACGAGGGCGGCGCTGGCATCGAGGACAGCCGCCGGGCCGACTGCCGCATCGCCTGGATCGCCTGGCGACGGCGGACGGGCTGGGCCTGCTTGGGGATGTCGGCGCGGCTCGCGGGCCCGCGTGTGGCGCGC
>JAEUKE010000092.1 GCA_016794345.1 Myxococcales bacterium | reverse complement strand
GTTCGCGCTCCTCGCGCCATACCTCCGGGCCCTTCAGACCGCCGCGCGCGCTCGCCGCGTGATGGCCCGCTCGAGCGACAGCATGACGATGGGCACCCCCAACGCCAAAGCCATGGACACGTACGCCACCCGCTCGATGTGGAGCAGCCGGTGGTCCGGGGCCTCCGCGAGGAGCTGCGCGGACAGGAACGCGGCCGCCGCGCTCGCCCCGTGCTGCACAGCGCTCTGGATGGACTGGAAGCGTGCGCGCTCGAAGGGCTCCGGCACCTTCGAGGTGAGGGTGTTGTAGGCGACCATTCGCGTCCCCATCGCGAGGAAGAAGCCTGCAGAGAGGACGAGCACGGGGACGCCGAGCGAGGTCCACAGGAACATGAGGGCGAGCATCGCGATGACGAGCGCGGCGCCGACGCCTGCGACGCGAGTCGAGCCGAACCTGTCCACGAGAGGGCCGACGGTCCGTGCGGTGAGGAGGCTCACCACGCCGCCGACGAGGTAGATGAGTCCGAGCTGCTCGCCCGGGTAGCCGAGGTTGAACTGAACGAACGCCGGGAAGTTCGGGATGATGATGAAGCCGCTCATCATCGTCATCGTCGTCAGGAGGAGCGAGTTGAGGACGAGCCCTTTCTTGAGCAGCGCGGCGAGGGAGCGAACGGGGCTCGCGCCGCGGTCCACCGTGGCGAGATGCGCACGCAGCGGAGGCAGCGCGCGCACGACGCCGAAGGCGGCGGCGAGGATCAGGAGGGCGACGCCGAAGAAGGGGATGCGCCAGCCGCCGAGGTGCGACAGGTAGAGCCCTGCGGGGACCCCGAGCACGGAGGCCACGGAGAACCCACCCATCATCACCCCGATGCCCCAGCCCCGCCGCGCAGGTGGGATCGCGTCCGAGACGATGGCGACGGCGAGAGACGTGGCGGGACCGCCGAACAGACCTGCGACGATCCGCGCCAAGATCAGGGTCGTGAACCCGGTCGCCAGGCCGCCGATCCCCGTGCCGACGGCGAGGCCGAGCAGCGAGAAGAAGAGCGCGGTTCGTCGGTCGAAGCGCTCGAGGAAAAACGAGCCGAGGACACCGGTGACGCTTGCTGCGGCGGTGTAGCTGCCCGCGATGATCGGCAGCTGGCTCGTCGGGACCCCGAGGGACTCCGAGAACTGCGGCCCCAGCGGGTTGACCATCATGAAGTCGAGGACGTTCACGAACTGAACGCCAGCCATGAGGTAGGCGACGACGACCTCGCTCCGGGCTGGTCGCGAGGCGGGGGCGGGGACAGGGCCCTTGTTCGCGACGTCGACCAAGTCGGGGCATCCTATCCCCGGGACCTGGGCATGGCCAGGCCGGCTTGACGCACCGTCACCTGGGCGTATGAAAGAGACATGGGTCGCCACGTGGAGCCCGCACCTCCGTCGTCGCCGAGCCGCGCCGTGAGCGCCGGCACGCGCCAGCGCCTTCGCCAACAGCTGGACGCGTACATGGCGAAGAAGAAGCTGCGGTCGACCGCGCAGCGAAGGCTCATCGTCGACACCTTCTTCGACGGCTCACCCCACGTGACCATCGAAGACCTGCTGACCGAGGTCCGCTCGCAGGACCGCGGCATCGGCTACGCCACCGTGTATCGGACGCTGAAGCTCCTGGCGGAGAGCGGCGTCGCGTCGGAGCGGCGCTTCGGTGACGGGCTCTCGCGCTACGAGCTCGCCGACGGCGAAGACGACCACCACGATCACCTCATCTGCACCTCGTGCGGGAGCATCACCGAGTTCGAGGAGCCGAAGATCGAGAAGCTTCAAGACGCGATCGCAGCGCGCCACAACTTCCGCGTCACGTCGCACCGGCACGAGATGTACGGCGTGTGCGGCGCTTGCCAGGCCCGCGAGCGCCGCGTGGGCTCCTGACGTTCCGCGCCCGCCCGACCTGTCGCCGCGCGTCTTGCTCCGGCCGCGTTATTTGTTGCTGCCGCGCTGGCCGCCGCTGATTGCGCTGCCGATGGCGGCTGCGGTGGCGTCGACGAGCGGCATGAGCCGCGCGTAGTCCATTCGCGTCGGCCCGAGGACGCCCACCGCGCCGGCCTGCTGGCCGTTGTCGGCGAAGGGCGCCATCACCAGGCTGAGCTGGCCGGCGGCGAGATCGCCCGTCTCGCTGCCGACGAAGACGGTGACCGCGCCGGTCTCGATCGTCTTGTCGAGCAGACCGAGCAGCTCCTCCCGATCTTCGAGGGCCACGACGAGGTTCCTCAGCTTCTCGACGTCGCCGTACTCGGGCAGATCGATGAGCCTCAGCTGCCCCTCGATCAGCACCTCATTTTTACTGGCCACGCCGTCCACTGCTTGCTGAGCGAGCGCGAAGGCCTTGCGGCGGAGCGCGTCGACGCTCGCGCGATCGTCGGCGAGCCTCCGGGCGAAGAGCTCGCGCACCTCGCCGAGCGTCCGCCCTTCGATCACGTCGCCGAGGAGGTTGTGGATCCGCTGCAGCTCGGGCTCGGGGATCTGCGTCTCCACGGAGAGAAAGCGATTTTCGACGGCGCCGTCCTGGAAGACGAGCACCGCGAGGAGCTGGCCTGGCTTCGTCGGGATGAACCGCAGCTGCTGCAGCGTGCGGCCGCGCGTCTGCCGCGCGACGATCGCCGCTCTGCCCGAGAGCTCCGAGAGCAGACGCCCGCTCTCGCGCAGCGGGTCTTGTTCGCGCGCGTAGATGTCGGCGACCTTGTTCTTGAGATCCGCACGCTCCTCCGGCGACGCGCTCCGCACCTCCATGAGCGTGTCGATGAAGAGGCGGATGGCGCGATCGGTCGGCACGCGGCCGGCCGAGGTGTGCGGCTGCAACAGCAGGCCGGCCTCTTCGAGATCCGAGAGCACGTTGCGGATCGACGCGGCCGACAAGTCGAGACCGTAACGTCGTGCGAGCGTCCTCGAGCCGACGGGCTCGCCCGTCTCGATGTATTCGGTGACGACCGCGAAGAGGATTCGCCGCGCTCGTTGGTTCAGTTGCTCCATGCTGCAGAGGTCCTTGGCTCACACCGGGGAGCCCATCGGGCATTTTCCCGGCAGAACTGGCCTCGGTCAATCGACCAGGCTACCTTCTTTCTTGGATCATGCGGCCGCTGCTCGCCAGCCTGCTCGCCCTGCCGCTCCTCCTCGGCGCGGCGGAGGGCATCGCCAAGCCGGCGAAGCGCAGGCCCAAGCGACCGCGCACGACCGAGCCGGCGGACTTCGCCTCGGCCCCGAGCATGAAATACGGCGCGCTCTCGAAGACCGCCTGCCTGACGGAGCTTCGGCGACGCGAGGTCCCGTTCGTTCGCGTCGACGACGCGCGGGGTGTCCTCGCGCCCGTCCGCTTGAAGGGGCCCGTTGGCGGCGTCACCTTCCGCACGGAAGCGCCGGCCGCCGAGCGCGCCAAGAGCCCGCTCGAGGTGTTCGATTGTCGGCTCGTCCTCGCGCTGAGCGACTTCTCCACCATCCTGAAGGCCCACAAGGTCGAGGAGGCGCTCCTGTTCTCGGCCTGGCGGCCTCCCCCGAAGTCCTGGCCCAAGGACAAGCTCGCCACCAGGCACCCCGGTGCGCTCGCGATCGACCTGCGGCGGCTCGTGCTGGAGGCCGGAGAAGACGGCAAGAAGAAGGACCTCATCGTGGAGCGAGACTGGTCGCCGCGACGCGACACCCCGCCTTGTGAAGGGACGCCGAGCCCGAGCACGGAAGAGGCCAAGACGCTCCGCGCCATCTTCTGCGAGGCCGAGGAGAAGCGCCTCTTCACGGTGATGCTCTCGCCGAACTACAACCAAGC
>JAEUKE010000058.1 GCA_016794345.1 Myxococcales bacterium | reverse complement strand
GCGAAGCAGGACCTGACCCTGGTGAAGAACTGGGGCGGACCGGGCTGCATGGGCCGACGCGTGCGAGAGTGGATCCGCGTGAGCTGCTCGGGGCAGATGCTCCAGAAGGGCGAGCCGGTCTCGATCACGATCGAGAAGGGCTTCAAGCCGACGCCGCTCAGCATCCTGAGCGAGCGCACGGGCACCATCTGGCTCATCTTCCCGCTGACGGAGGGGCTCGACGGCTCGGCTGTCTACTCGTTCACGGGCGGCTCGTTCCGCTTCACGGCGAAGTGGCCGAAGGGCGAGCCCGAACCGAAGCCCGTCGGCGCCTTCGAGGAGCTCGCCGCGCCCGAGCCGACGCCGGACGCTCCGCCCGAGGTCGTCGACGTTGCACCCGCGCCCGCGGAGCCTGCAAAGCCGACGAAGCCCACGCTCTCGACCGATCCCCTCCCTGACGAGCCTGCCCTCGAAGGCGCGCCGACGCGGGAGCAATGGGACGCGCTGCGCGAGGTCGGCGTGCGCGGCTCGGACGCCCGCGGCTGCCAGACGAAGCAGAGCGGCGACTGGTTCCGCGTCGTCTGCCGCGCGAACGACGTGACCGGAAAGCTCACCTCCGCGACCGCGACGAAGGGCTTCGACGAGAAGCAGGGCGCCATCGCCGTCGGCAACGGCTCGATGGTGCTCGTCACGCGGTACGTCCGAGGCAGCGACCTCGCGTTCGATCTCGTGTGGGAGAAGCAGTCCGCGCGGCTCGAGCTCAAGTGGCCCGACTCGAGCAGCGGTCCGCCCGCGATTCGCGGGGAGATCGTCGCCAAGTAGGGCAGGGCGGCTCGGAGTCGCGCCGGCGTCGAGCGTCGATTTGTCGTCGGTCACCGCGACCGCGGTTGGCAGGGCTCGTGAAAGGGCCGCGACGTGCTCTTTCTCGTCGCGCAGCTCGCCGCGCTCGCAGCCGCTGCGCTCCTGCTGCGAGGCGGGCTGCAAGCGAGCGTTCGCAGGCCGGCGCTCGTCGTCGCAGCGATGATGGCGGGCTGTGCGGCGGGCGGCGCGCTGCTTCATCCCCTGCTTCGCGTCGCCCGGGGGCTCTTTGCCCAGAGCGCAGATCCGTTCGCGCCCGGGTGGCCCACTGCGTACGGCGCGCTCGTCGGCGCGGCGGGGGCCGTCGCGCTCGCGACTCGTGATCGGAGGGCCGGGCTCGACGCCTTCCTTCCCGCAGCCGGTCTGCTCGTCTTCTTCGGTCGCCTCGGGTGCCTCGCGGCGGGCTGTTGCTTCGGCCACCCGACGGACCACGCCTGGGGCGTCACCTATCCGCCCGGCTCACCCGCATTCGTCCAGCAGGTGATGGGCGGCGCCATCCACGCCGACGCTGCGCGATCGCTCCCCGTCGCCCCGGCCGCGGGCCTCGAAGCGCTCCTCGGCCTGGGGCTGGTGGTCCTCGGTCTCGCGTTGCGAGGTCGCGTTCGGCCGGGTGTCCCGTTCGCGGCCGGTGCGCTGCTCTACGCCATCGGGCGGTTCGTCATCGAATGGTGGCGCGCCGATCCGCGCCCGATGGCCGGACCGATCAGCTTGCCCCAGGCGATCAGCTTGGTGATCGTGGCTTTGGTGATGGCGGAGCTCGGCTGGCTTGACGGGGCAACGAGTGCGTCGCGAGACTGCCACCGAACATGAGCCGCCCTCGAGCCGAGGCACGCCTCGGCACGACAATCTCCGAGAAGTGGACCCTCGAGCGACTCCTCGGCGTGGGTGGCATGGCGGCGGTGTACGCGGCTCGCCACAAGATCGGTCGCGTGGACGCGATCAAGATCCTCCACCCCGAGGTGGCAGCCACCCCGGGCTGGGTCGAGCGCTTCGAGCGAGAGGCGCGGGCAGCGAACCTCTTCAAACACCCGGGGGCAGTCGAGGTACGTGACCTCGGAGCCCTGGAGGACGGCGTCCCCTGCCTCGTCATGGAGCTCGTGGAGGGCGAGACGTTGGGTGAGCGGCGCCGCCGCGAGGGTATCGAGTCCAGCGACGTCCTCCGCTTCATGGACGAGCTCCTCGACGTCTTGGCTGCCGCACACGACAAGGGAATCATCCATCGAGACATCAAACCTGACAATTTGGTCATCGATTCGATGGGGCACCTACGTGTGCTCGACTTCGGGATCGCACGGCTTCCGGGTACCCAGGCGACGAAGAGCGGCACCGCGATGGGGACCGCTTCCTACATGCCGCCGGAGCAGCTCCGCGGCGACGGAGTCGACCCCCGCGCGGACATCTTCGCCGTGGGCGCGACGATGTTCCGACTGCTCACGGGGCGGGCGCTCCACGAGGCGGAGTCCGACGCCGAGCTGATCTTCAAGATGGGGACCACTGCCGCCCCAAGGCTCGCCGAGGTCGACGCGACGCTGTCGCCTGAGCTGTGCGCGGTCGTGGATCGAGCCGTCTCCTTCCGCCGAGAAGATCGGTACCCCGACGCGCGCACGATGCAGGTGGACATCCGCGCCGTCCGGGAAGGGCGAGCCCCTCCTTACGCGACCGAGCAGGCTTCGCCGCCAACCGCCCGCGAGGGCCGGCAGGGTTCGACCAACGGCCCGACGGAGAACGGATCCGGAGCCGTCGAGCCGACGCTGTCTCTCCCCGAGATCACACCCGCGACCGCGACCGCGCCGAAGGCCGAGACCACCCCCACGGGCGCCACGCCGATCGCGGACGTTGCCGTCACGCTCGTCGATGTGCCGGCCCCTGCGACGATCCGCGTCTCGACTCGGAGCGTCCGCGTGCGGAGGATCTTGCTCGGAGCGGTCGCGGTTCCGTTCCTGCTCGCGGGACTGCTCCTGCTCTCCACACAGATCGCCCTGGAGACGTCGGGCCGCGGGAACTGGGTCGGCTGGACGCTCGTCGTCCTCGTGCTCCTGCCGGGATTCGCCCTCGCCGGCGCAGCGTGGCGCGTCGGTCCGGGAGCCGACGCGCTGCGCGCCGCGCTGCGCGTGGCTCGCACGCGCCAAGGACGGGTGAACGCGCTCGATCTCGCCACCGACACCTCCCTCAGCGTCGACGAAGCGGAGGAGGTTCTCCGCGCGCTCGTGCGGAAGGGCGCGTGTCGCGCGCTGACCGACGGCGGCAAGAAGGTCTACGCGTTCTCCGATCTCGAGGGGTGACCACCACGGGACACGCGATCACAAGCCGTGCGCCGGCGACGAGGTGGTCGTCTCCGGACGACCCTCTGCTGGCGATCGATCGGCGGCGGTCGCTCGTCCGATCGACGAATGCAACCAGACGCCTGCCACCATCGCGGCCACGAAGACGAAGAAGGCCCGCTCACCCAGGCCCAGGCTCACGATCGCGGGCCCAGGGCAGATGCCCGCGAGGCCCCAGCCGGCGCCGAAGAGGGCCGCACCGAGGAGCATGCGCTTGTCGATGTCGGTGCGGCTCGGAATGCGGAACTGCGGAGCGAGGAGAGGTCGCTTGCGGCGCGTGATGAGGCGGAACGCCGTGGCGTGCACGCCGATCGCGCCCGCCATGACGAACGCGAGCGTGGGATCCCAGTCCCCCGCGAAATCCAGGAAGCCACGCACCTTCGTCGGGTCGGTCATCCCGGCGACGATCAACCCGAGCCCGAAAAGGAGCCCGCTCGCGGCTGCCGCGGCGCGCCTCACGCGCCCACCGTCCGTCGAATGACGAAGGTGACCAACGCGCCGAGCGCGATGAACGTCAGCGTGGCCACGATGGACCGGGGCGACAGCCGGCTGATCCCGGAGACGCCGTGTCCGCTCGTGCACCCGCCGCCGAGGCGCGTCCCGAAGCCGACGAGCAGACCCGCGACGGCCAGGACCGGGACCGATGCCACTTGCTCGATGTCGGCGCCCGCCGGCGAGACGAGGCGCGCGACGAGGCCGGCCACGACGAGCCCCGCCAAGAAAGCGGAGGCATCGGATCGTCCGACGGGGCTCGCGCGCACCACGTCGGAGACCATCCCGCTGATGCCGACCTGATGGCCCCGAGCGAGAAGATAGAGGGATGACGCGAGCCCGATGATGGCTCCGCCTGCTGCTGCGACGATCCAACCGGGGTCGATCATGGTGTGCCTCTCGAGCCGAATGGACGGATTATCCGCCATCACGGACGGCTCGTCAAACCGCACCCGAACCGGGTGGAAGGCCACAATCACATGAAATTCTTCGTGTGGAGCGCGGCGAGGCGGGTTGCCTCTTCTTGTGAGAAGCCGATCTTGAGGAGGCGCTTCGTCCTGCCGTCTTGCATCTCGGACAGGAGCACCGCCACGGCGGCGGCCCCATGGCGGACGGCCTCGAGCTCGACGCCACCTCCCGCGATGATCACGAGAGCGTCGAAGACCTCGACGTGCAGGCCGGTCGCGTCTCGCAGCGCGTCGTGACGATGCTCGATGGCGCGCGCCAGCCACGCGAGCAGCGTGGGATCGCGGTCGTGGTGGCGCCGCACGTGGGCGACGCCGAAGGCGACGTGGCGGGCCTCGTCCTGGGCCGCGAGGCGCATGATCGCCCGCGTCACCGGGTCCGGCGCGTGCTCCTCCAGGAAGCGGAGGAGGTGCAGGAAGGTGCCCTCCCCGAGCACCGAGAGGAGGAACCCCGCGAGCGTCGGATCGGGCTCGTCGAGGAGCGTCTTCAGAGATCGCCTCCCCGAAACGGTCGACAGCCCGAGCGGCTCCCCGCTCAGCGCCGCACGACGTCCGAAGACCTCGATGTGGCGGGCCTCGTCCGCAGCCTGGATCGCCAGAAGCTGCACGATCTCCCGGAAGTGGGGGTGAATACGCCCCAGCAGACGGGCGGGGACGACGAGGGCAGCCGTCTCGTTCTCGATCAGGTACGTCATCACCTGGACGACGGCTCGCTCGACCTCCTTCGGGGGCTCGACGAAGTCGGCCCACGGGATCGCGGTGAGCGGGTCCCACTGCGCCGCCGCGGCGTTCCGGTAGAGGGCCGCCGCCTCATCGGCCCAGACGCGGTCCTTGTCGTCCAGGGTGAAGTCGAACGCCGGACCGCCCGCTTCGATCAAGGCGCCGCGCGCGGCGAGGCCCCAATCGGCCGGAGGCCGTTCCAGGACGGCGCCCGGCCGCGTAGGGTCGTGCTCACCGGCCCGCTCGGCGCCGCTCGAGCGGGCAGTCTGGTAGCCGCCCGATTCAATGACGGCATCGTCATTGCTCCAGGCGACGCGGTGGCCCTCCGCGCGCGCGAAGGCGTCGAGGTGGATGGCGAGCTCGGGCGCGGTGCCCCGCACCACCAGCGTCTCGCCACGAGGAACGTCGCGCAGGGCGCGGCGGAGCAGAGTCGCCGCGCCCGTCGCGAGATCCAGGTCGCCGAGGCCGAGGGTCGCGGTCACGGTGCGCGCGACGCCGATGTGGCGGCCAGCCAGCCTTCGATGCTGCCGAACCGGCCCACGGCCGCTTCGAGCAGCGAATAGCCCTCCGTTCGACCGGGGACCCAGGCCTTGAGCCCCTCCATGTCCAGGAGCGGTCTCACGGCGGGGTCGTCGTAGCGCATCGCGAGGAGCAGCTCGCGGAAGCGACCGACGAGATCGGCCGGCGCGCCGTCGAGCACGGTGAAGTTGCAATGGTCATAGGGCGGCGTCCGCGCGAGCACGCGAATGGCGCCGCTCGGCCATGTCCCCTCCGCGGCGAAGAGGGCCACGTTTGCGTCCAGGACGCAGGCCACGTCCACCTCGCGCCGCATGAGCGCCTTGGCCGCGTCGCGCTCGCCGCCGATGTGATCGCCGTGTTTGCCGACGAGCACGTCGAACATGACGGACGACGCGAGCGTGGCGGTGCTGACCCCTTGCCCGAGCAAGAACCCGCGCGGGATGAGCGTGGCCTGCGGCGAGTCGGCCGCGCCGAAGCCGACGCGCAGCCCCTCGAGATCTTGCAAGGTCTGCGGGCCGTCCGCGCGGGTGACGATCGCGGTCGTCAGATCGCGGTCCGTGTCGCGCATCGCGATAGCGGTCGCGGTGCGGCCGAGCCGAGCCGCCAGGGCGACCGACTCGATCCAGGCGAGCGGCGAGTTCCACGCCACGTCGACGAGGCCGTCGAAATGCGCCTCGACCTGCTTCTCGTAGTTGGTGAAGAGCACGTAGTCGAACGGGAGGCCGTTCTCTTCGAAATGGCGCACGAAGCCGTCCCAGATCGTAACGACCTTGGGATCGTAGGCGACGGCGCCGAGGACGAGCTTCTTCGTCATCGTCAGGTTCCTTCAGAAGAGCGGCAGGCCGGTCGCGGCCTTGCCGATGAAGTCGTAGAGCACGTCGCTCGTCGGGGCCATGATGGAACCGGCGCGCGCGTCGCGGAAGAAGCGCTCGACCGGGACGTCCCGGCGAAACGCCGCGCCGCCGGCGACGCGCATGGCGAGATCGAGAACCTCGAGCGCGGCGTCGTTGCAGGCGGCCTTGCACTCGAGCACACGCAGCTGCGCGTCCTCGCGACCGGCCTCGAGCGCGGCCAAGGTGTCGAGCCAGAGGGTCGCGGCCATGTCGCATCGGACCCGCATGCGGGCGATGCTCGCGCGGGCCGTCGGGAAGTCCCGCACGGACATCCCCGCGTTTTCGTACCGAGTCGCGCCCGCGTGCGCCGCGACGAGACGCACCGACTCTTCCATCAGCCCGATCGACGTCGCGGCGTTCATCACGTTGAACGCCGGGAGGACGACGCCCATCATCACGTCGAAGCCCTTGCCGTCCTCTCCGAGCATGGCCGCGCCCTCGACGCCGACGCCGCGCGCCTGGACCGGCGCAGAGTCGTTGCCGCGCAGGCCCAAACCGTCGAACGCGCGCGTGACCGTGAGGCCCGGAGCCGTCCTCGGGACGAGCCAGAGCGTCGACGCGCCCTCCGCCGAGACGGGCTTGCTCGACCACACGTAGGCCGTCGCGTGCGATGCCGACGTGATCCAGCTCTTGTCGGCGTCGAGCACGAACCCCGACCCCGCGGGCTTCGCCGTCGACATCGGTGCCCAGAAATGGCTCCGCGAGCCAGCCTCCGAGAAGGCGAGCGTGGAGAGGTGCTCGCCTCGTGCAACGGCCTCGCGCTCGGGACGACGCCCGAACTTCTCGATGACGGAAGCGCCTGCGAAGTGCATGCAGGTCACCATGGCGGTCGACGCGCAAGCGGTCGCGAGGGTCCGGATGCCGAGAGCGGCGTCCCTCAGGGTCCCGCCCAGACCTCCGACCTCCTTGGCGGAGAGCAGCCCGAAGAGGCCGCGCTCGCGGATCGCCTCGATGGCCTCGGAAGGAAAGCGGCCTTCTTTGTCGACGCGCGCGGCGTGCTCGCGGGCCACGGCGGCGCAGTGCTCGAATCGTGTCTGGATGTCGTTCATGAGAGCTCCCTCGCGTGCGCGAGGGGGCTCGCATCACGCAGCGGTGTTTCGAGCCCCGGAGCCTCCGGGGCGTCGTCGGTTTCAGCGGCGGTGAGCCATGTCGGCGGTCAGTAGACTGTGCGGTGGTGGGGCGGTCAACCCAGGGAGGCGGTGCTAAGCTGCGGGCTGGTGTCTCGCGCTTTCCACTTGGTTCCGGCTGCCATCGTCCTCGTCGGCTCCGGTGCGCTCGCCTCTTCTTCCTGCCGGGACGTCGTCGCCGGCGACGCGTTGCCGGTCGGGTCGGAGCTCTGCGGGCTCATCGAGGACTGTTACGGCGCCGAGGCGCCGAGCTGCGCGGACATCGACGCTGCGCTCCGCGGGGCGGAGCCGCAGGTCGTGAACGACTTCTTGGTCGGGTTCGACCCCGATCAGTGCCTCGGCTCGTGCGCCGACTCGCGCGCCTGTCTGGACGCAGCCCCGCTCTGCGGCGCCGAAGGCTGCAAGACCGAGCTCGACTGCTGCGGTTGGTCGCGCGGCGAAGCCGCCTGCGGCGGGAAGCTCCCGCAGACGAAGGAGCGCTGCTGCCTACCGGACGGCATCGCGTGTGAGCGCGACGATCAATGTTGCGACTCGCGCTGCCGCGAAGTGGGCGATGGCGCGCCCGGAAAGCGGACCTGCGGCGGCAGCGAGTGCACGGCGGTCGGCGGCGCGTGCGCCGAGAACCGCGACTGCTGCACGGAGATCTGCATCGACCAGGTCTGCAACATCCGTGACTGCGTGCCGCTCTTCGAGCCGTGCAAGGTGAACGAGGACTGCTGCCCAACGCCCCTCGAGGACGAGGTGATCGGCCAGGGGATCGAGTGTCGCGAGGACCGCTGTCAACCGGTCGAGACCAACGCCTGCTCCCCCTTCGGGGAGTACTGCTCGCTCGACGGCATCCAGAGTTGCTGCGACGGCGTCCTCTGCATTCCGGACGTGATGAGCACCTACGGGCTCTGCGGCATCGAGCCCTGCCGCCCCGACTACTCCCCCTGTGAGGTGAACGAGCAGTGCTGCAGCATGTTCTGCGACCCGCAGACGTTTGTCTGCGCTGTGGGGGTTTCCTGCGCGGCGTACGGAGACATGTGTTTCTCGTCGGAGGAATGCTGCAGCGGGAACTGCGACGGGGGATCGTGTGGACTGCCAATCGGCTGCAACCCGAGTGAATGCCACGACATCTGCTCGGTCGGCGCCCCGATGGCGCCGGGCGCCTGCGCGGGCGAGCCAAACGCGTGGTGCATCGACCAGATCGCGTCGAGCGACTCCTATTGTGCCTGCACGGAGTGGGACACCATCTGCGTGGGAAGCGTGATCATCGACTGCATGATCGATTGTTCGGTCCTGAACTGACCCAGGTCAGGGCGCGCGCCCGACACGCCTCCGCAACCACGTGATGACCTTCTCCGCCGGGAAGAAGCTCAGAAAGGCGATGCCGCTCAGTGGATACGGGAAGAAGATCCACATGAGGATCAAGACGCCGAAATGAAACGCCCAGAGCCCGCCGCAGATCACGACGGCGATGCGGCGGTGCAAGATCGCGAGCGGCGCGAGGAGCTCGATGACGATGGTCAGCGCTGCGAACGGCGGGAAGATCCACGCGTGGCGCACCGCCCAGGCGCCCGGGACGGAGTAGCCGTCTCCCAGGAGGAGCTTGCGGAGGTTGTCGTGTGCGATGTGGTTTCGGAGCGCGTCACCCGTGATCCACACGAAGCCGGAGACGCGGAGCTTGGCCACCGCGGCGAGCGCATACGCGAGGCCGGCGATGAGGCTCATGGCGACGAGCGCGACACCATAACGACGTGACGGCTCGGCCGGGGGCTTACCGCGAGCGTCGAGGCTCGTTGCAGCGGCCGCGTCCGACAGAGCGAGGACGATCACGTGGAGCACCGTGAGGTTCTCCGTGTGGAAGATCATCCCGAAGCTGTTGCGGTACGCCGTCGCCCAGAGGAGCGAGACAGCGAAGACGGGCGCGGTGATGCGGTAGCGCCAGCCGAGGACAAACGGAATGGCGGTGGCGCAGGCGAGGGCGACGACCGCGTAGACCGACCAGGCGGGCAGCGGCTGGGACAGGAGCTTCACCGGGCCGACCGGCGCAAACGCCGTGGTCTGGTGGGCCACGCTGGCGAGCGCCGGGGCGCGCACGAAGACGTAGATGGCGGCGAAGGCACCCACGAGGATGCGCAACGCGGCGAGGCGCTCGGCCGGCACCCGCGGCCGCAGGATGTCGTCGACGCGGTCCTGCAGGCTCATGGCTTGCGGCTCACGGCGCAGCGCGCGTGGGAGGTCATCGAGGACGGCTTCGTGTCGCCTTCGAAGTAGGTGAGCGAGTCGTGTGTCACGGTGCGGATCTCGACGTGGGTCGCGCCCTCGAGATCGGCCGACTTGGCGACGCGAGCGGCCACCTCGTTGCAGAGCGCCGACGCGGACGCGCCGCCTCCGCGGACGGCGCGCGCGAGGGTCGCGCGGGCTTGCAACACCTCGTCCGTCCCGAGGTAACGCGGACCGAGGACTGTGACCTGATCCCCCTGGACGGCGACGGCCTGCGAGACCGTCGTCTTCGGGTCCTTGTTCGTGGAGAACATGGGGTAGTGCGAGAGCGGGAAGTCGTCCTTCGGGGCGCGCGAGAGGGCGGGCGAGACCGTGATGAACGCGACCGCCGCGAGGAGCGCGTAGTGGAGCGCGCGCGAGCCGTCGTTGTCCGCCGAGGAATGACCCATCGGGGCGGCATGCTAGACCCAGCGTTCAGCTCGGTCGACCTGTGAACAATCGGTCCGAGAGCTCACAAGTCGAGGCTCTGCCGAGCGACCGGCCCGCTCGCCCGTCAGGGCGGGCCGGTCGCTCAGTCGACACCGGCGAGCTTCGGACCTAGTACATCATGGTGAATCGACGCGTCGTGATTGGGCTCCTCGCCGCGGGCGCAGCCGCTGCGACCTACGGCATATTTTTCATGTCGAGCGACGAGGACGAGATCCGTGAGCTGTGCGACGAGCTCGAAGCTGCCCTTACGTTCCCGGCGGAGCGCGGGAACCCCGCGTTCTTCGCGCTCGCGCTGCGGGACAAGCTGAAGAAGGTGCTCGCGCCGAACGCTCAGTTGATCGTGCCCGAGGCTGGTGAGGGAGCGCTCGGGCTGGACGCAGCCGTGGGCGGCGCGATGCAGATCGGCGGGGGCTTCAAGTCGGCGGGAGTCGATCTCGAGAACGTCCGCATCTCGATCTCGAGCAAGACCAGCGCGAGCGTCACTTGCCGGGCCGTCGCGACCGCGTTCGACCACGCGGGCGGGCCCCAGCGCCACGAGCGTGACGTGACGATGGAGGTCGAGAAGATCGACGGCGAATGGCGCTTCACGCGGATCACCGCGATCCGCACCGGGGAGTGAGCTTCCCGGCTACCATCAGCGAATGCGCTCGCTCCTTCGCTTCCTCGGCGCGTCCGGCTGCCTCGCCTTCGGCTGCGCGACGGCCACGTCTTGCAGCGACGACGAGACGGGCAGCGGCGGCGACGCCGGCTCGACGACGAGCAGCGGCGCGACGACCACCGGCAGCGGCGCCGCTGGAGGAGGTGGCGCAGCGCCGGCCTGCGGGACGTCGAAGGGAGAGCTGCCGCCGGGCCTGGTGACGATCGCGTGGGACGACGCCGTCGCCGAGACCAACGTCCGGAACGAGAGCTTCACGATCACCGTCGACGGCGAGGACTACGCCCTCAACGAGGTCCCGCTCCACGAGGCCGTCCGGTTCGATCTCGAGCACCCGGCCCGCGTCCACGGCTTCTCCATTCATTGGGGCGGCCTGCCCGACCCGGCCGACTCGAAGGCCGAGCTCACCGCCGGGCTCTACGGCGACTTCGGCCACAACGGCTTCGACTTCTGGGAGCCCGAACCGCTCTGGTCCGGATCGCGCTGCGTGGAGCACGCCGACGAAGACGGCTTTACCACCTACGTCTTCGACGAGCCGATCGTCGTCGAGCATCCGGGCCTCGTGTACGTCGCGCACCGCGCCGACCCAGGCACGCCGGTGTTCGACTTCGACGGGACCGTGACCGGCGACGGCAGCTGCGCCGGCTGGGACGACTGCCACTCCGCCATGAACATGCCGGAAGCGGGCGGCTCGACCTATTACAACGGCGTCTCCTTCCCGTTCCAATACGACTACCTCGTCCGGCTCCACGTCGAGTACACGGCCGCGCTCCAGCCGGAGGAGCGGCTCTTCCAGCCGCGGGACTTCGCCGCGACCCCCCACGTCTCGTTCGGGGACTACGACGCCGACGGCTGGGACGACATGGTGACCGACGGCCCGAAGCTCTGGCGCAACCAGGGCGACGGGACCTTCGCCGACGCGACCGCGCCGAGCGGCATCGCGGCCCTCGGCGTCGCCGCCACCGGCGGCGTCTTCGGCGACTACGACAACGACGGTTGCGTCGACTTGTTCCTCTACGCCGAGTCGTACACGGCGGCCGACGTGCTCCTCCGCTCGCGCTGCGACGGGACGTTCGAGGACGCGACCGCGGCGGCGCAGATCGTCGACGACCAGAGCTACGAGGCGTGTAACGCCCCCGGCGTGAACGTGCGCTCGCCGACGGCCGCCGCGGCCTGGGTCGACGTCGACGCGGACGGCGCGCTCGACCTCTACCTCGCGAACTTCATCTGCTGGGAGAACGGCAATACGTACGTCGATCAGGTCTGGCACAACCGCGGCGACGGCACCTTCGAGGAGTGGACGAGCACGAACGGCTTCACCGGCCAGAAGCTCGCCGGCCGCGGGGTCGCCCCTGCCGACTCGGACGGCGATGGCGACGTCGACATCTTCGTCAACGACTACCGCCTGCACCGGAACCTCTATTTCGACAACCTCGGGGACGGCACCGTCCTCGAGGACGCGCTGGCCAAGGGCGTCGCGGGCCACAACGACCTCGGCTACTACGGCCACACGATCGGCGCCGCGTGGGGCGACCTCGACAACGATCTCGATCTCGATCTCGTCTCGGCGAACCTGGCCCACCCGCGCTTCTTCGACTTCTCGGACAAGACCGAGGTGCTCCTGCAGGACGCGAGCCATTCGTTCGCGGACACGCAAGGAGACTGGATGATCCCGGCCGGGGCCGCCGGGCTGCGCTACCAGGAGACACACTCCGTGCCGGTGCTGGCCGACTTCGATCAAGACGGCGTCCTCGATCTCGTCATCACCGCCGTGTACCCCGGCCGACCGACGGATTTCTATTGGGGCAACGGCGACGGCACCTTCACGCTCGACGCGTACCACGCCGGCATCACGACGGAGGACGGCTGGGGCGCGGCCGTCGCCGACATCGATCACGACGGCGATCTCGATCTCTTCGCGCATCGACCCTTCGTCAACGAGATCCCCGTGGCGGGGCACTGGCTCCAGGTGAAGGCCGTCGGCAACGTGAGCGCGAACCGGATGGCGATCGGCGCGACCGTCTTCGTGACCGCGGATGGCCAGACCCGCATGCGCCACGTGCAGGGCGGCACCGGCAAGGGCGGGCAGGACTCGCTCTACCTCCACTTCGGCCTGGGCGACGCGACGACCGTGAGCGAGATCCGCGTGGTCTACCCCGGCGGAGCGGAGGTCACGTTCGCGGGGCCCTTCGACGCCGACCAGCGCGTCTGGGTCTACGAGGACGGAACCACCGCGCTCGGGTGGAGCAACCCGGGCTGAGCTCAGGCGCGCGCGCGGAACAGCTCGTGGAGCGTCCAGGCCTGGAGGAACCTGCGCTCCTCCGCCACGCGGAGGGTGTCCCGCAGCCGGAAGAGGAAGATCGCCGGCAAAAGCGCGAAGCCGAGCGCCGTGTAGACGAGCCCGATCACGGTGACGACGACGGGCAGCTCGAGCGCGCGCGGGTGCAGGACGATCTCGCCAGCTTCGAACGAGAACGCGTGCGGCACACCGGGCACGAGCTCGGCGAGGAAGGGGATGGCGATCATCGCAGTGCCCGCCAGGAGGACGAGCGCGCGCTCGCGGCGCTCCGCGTACAGCGCGAAGACGCTGAGGGTGAGGGCCGCGGCGGTGGGCGTGAGGACAAATGGACCGAGCCACGTGCTCTGCAAGGCCACGATCGCGATGCAGACCGCGAGCAGGGTGTAGAAGACGCCCGAGCTGGCGCGTTTCGTCTTCTGGACGTACCGCGCGAGCGCCGCGGCCACCAACGTGGCGACGAGCCCCGAGAGCACGAACGTCGCGGAGCGGACGCCCGCCAGGACCATCAGCGGGAACGCGAGCAGGTACGAAAGGAAGCCCTTCAGACCGAGGCCGGCGCCCGCCGCGCGCTCCTCGGCGCGCAACCTGTCGCGCTCGGCGCGGGCCGCCGAGGGCATCTCCTTCGGAGGGTCCAGGAGAAGATGCCCCAGCGTCGACTGCGCTCCCTCGTTCGACGGATCGAGCGCGAGCGCGCGGATGACACCGCGGAACGACTCGAGCCGAGCTGCGTGCGCTTCCTCGGGATCGGCGCCCTTCACCATCGCCTGGGCATAGAGCTCACCGGACTTGGCGCTCATCTCGCTCGCGAGCTCGCGGCGCCGCTCGAGATCGCGGTCGCCGTCGAGGAAGCGCTCGACGGCCTCGCTCAGGTCCTTCGCCGTTTCGAACCGCGCGTCGGGATCGCGCGCCGTAGCCTGCAGGCAGATCGCGTCCAGCTCGGGCGGGATGTCCACGCCGGGCGCGCGCCGCGACGGGCGCGCATCGAGCCCGGCCGCGATCATGTCGAGCGCCTTCATCACGTTCGTCTCCTGCAGCAGGCTCTCGCGCGTGAGGATCTCGTAGAGGATGACGCCGAGCGAGTAGACGTCCGTCCGGGCGTCGACCTTCCCGCCCGCCGCCTGCTCCGGCGACATGTACCCGAGCGTGCCGATGATGCGCCCCGCGCCCGTCGACTCCTCCCCGGTCTCCACCTCCTCCGCGCCAGCGGCCACGTCCACGATCTTCGCGATGCCCCAGTCGAGGACGTACACCTCGCCGAAGTCGCCGAACATGACGTTGCCCGGCTTCAGGTCACGGTGAATGACGCCGCGCGAGTGGGCGTAATGGACGGTCATGCAGATCGCCGAGAACGCCGTCAGCAGCTTGCGGCGTGAGAAGCGCGCCTCGAGCTCGGCGTCGCCTGCGCCCAGGCCGTGGATGACGGAGGCCAGCGTGGACCCGCGGACGCGACGCATCGTGAAGTAGAGCTCGCCGTCGGTCGACACCCCGAAGTCGTAGACGGGCACGATGCTGGGGTGCTCGAGCTGACCCTGCACGCGGATCTCGCGCAGGAAGCGGCCGCGAGCCCCGGCTCGCGAGCCGACCGTGTCGAGCAAGGTCTTCATCGCGACCTCGCGCCCGATCCACTTGTCGCGCGTGGTGCGGACCTCGCCCATTCCGCCCGCGCCCAGCACGCCGCCGATCTCGTAGCGCTCGCCCCGCGCCTGCTTCTCCTCGGACGGATCCGGCAGGAGGCTCGGCGGGACGATCGTGTCGTCGGGCCGGGATACCAGCGTGACGTTGGAGGCCGGGGTCGTCGCGGCTAGCGCGGTGGGGCGGGGAGCGTCGCCTCGCATCCAGCGGATGCTACACGAGGCCGATTCGCGCGAGCGCCCGGGCAGCGAGCGCCTCGATTTCCCGCACGGCAGATCCGTAATGGATGCTGGGCGGGAGCTCGCTTCGTGGGGCGAGATCGAAATGATGCGCGAGCGCGGCGCGGAGCTTGTCGCCGTCGTGTTTGCGAAGCCCGGGCGAGGCCACCGAGAAGAGGAGCTCCCGCGTGCCGTCCGCCCGGTGGAAGGTGCCCGCCTGCGGCGCGTCGGTCAGCACGTCGAACGGGACCGGCTCGCCCAGCGTGCCGATGACCAGGTGATCGCGGAAGAGGCGCTCGTGATCGTCGAAGTCGACGGCGCCGGGGACGTTGGTGTGCTCCTCCCGCGCGACGTTGCGGACGAGGACCCGGCGGGCGCTCGACTCCGCGACGGCCCGCGCGACGTCGCCGGTGGCGAGGACGGCCAGCGTGGAGCCCACGAAGCTTCCAGGGCCGAACAGCAGGAGATCGGCGTCGGCGATCACCTCGAGCGCGGCGTCCGTCGCTTGCTCCGGCCCGTGCACCGCCGCGACCACCGCGTTGCCGCTCAGGCGCTCGATGCGCGACTCGCCGTCCACCTGACCGTGCTCCATGTCGTAGACGGCGAGCGTCCCTGCGACGTCCGCCACCGGCAGCACCCGGCCCGTCGTGGCGAGCAGCCCGGCCATCCGCCTGGCCGCCCGCGTCAGCGTGCCCAGCTCCACCGTCAGCTCGGCGAGCGCCAGGTTGCCCACGCACCGGCCCTTCGCGGGCCCCACCTCGATGCGCTGCTCGACGAGCGCCGCGGCCTCGCGGTTTCGCGCCAGCGTCGACAGGCACCGGCGGACGTCGCCAGGCGGCGGCATGCCGAGCTCCCGTCGCAGCTGGCCGGAGCAGCCGCCGTCGTCCGCCACCGAGACGACCGCCGCGAGATCACACGCGAGCCCCGAGAGCGCGCCGAGCAACATGGCCTGCCCGTGCCCACCCCCGAGGGTGACGATGCGTCGCGGTGCCGAGCCTTCCAATCCCGAGCACGATACACTCTTGTCGGTGCATCGCACGACGCGACTGCTCTCCTTGCTCCTCGTCTCGGCCGCGACCGCGTGCTCGGGCGACGACCCACCCGAGCCCGCCTGCACGGACTGTGACGAGCCGGTCGCAGTTCGCGTCGGAGAGGGCCACGCGTGTGCGCTGACGGAGCAGGGCAAGGTCGCGTGCTGGGGCGCGAACGAGGCCGGCCAGCTCGGCCAGGGTCACACGCGATCGATCGACGCGGTCGCGGAGGGGCCGGCGTTCGTGGATCTCGGCGCGGGCCGGACCGCCACCGCCGTGGCCGCGGGGCCGCAGTTCACGTGTGTCCTGCTCGATGACAGCACCGTCAAGTGCTGGGGACAAAACGGCTCGGGCCAGCTGGGCCAGGGCGACACGACCTCGCGCGGCGGCGCCCCGTCGGAGACCGGCGACGCGTTGCCTCCGGTGCTCGGCGCCGACGGGCAGCCGCTCCGGGCCCGCACCATCGCGGCCGGACAGGGCACCACGTGTGTCATCGGAACGGACGACCGGGTGACGTGTTGGGGCAACAACAGCTACGGCCAGCTCGGTCCGACGGAGACCGCGGTGAACGTGCCCCGCCCCACGGTCCCCGTCGACGTCGGCGCGGGGCTCGTCCCGAAGGAGATCGAGATCGGCGGGCCGGGCGGCGCACACGTGTGTGTGGTGCTCGGCGGCTCGCGTTCGGGCCTCAAGTGCTGGGGCTACAACGGCGTCGGCGCGCTCGGGCGCGGGGACACGAGCCCGCTCGGGCCGACCGAGCTCGGCGACGCCATGCCCTGGGTCGACCTCGGCTCCGACTTCGGGCCCGCCCCCGACCAAGCGGACATCGCCGCCCTCGCCCTCGGCCACCGGTCGAGCTGCGCGCTCGCCCCGAACGGCGTCGTCAAGTGCTGGGGCTACGGCAAATACGGCCTCGGCTCCACCAACGAAGACGTCGGCAACGAGCCCGGCGAGATGGGCGACGCGCTCCCCGCCGTCCCGCTCGGCGGGCCTGCCAAGGGCCTCTTCGCCGGCGGCTTCCACTTCTGCGCCGTCATGCAAGACGAATCCGTCATTTGTTGGGGTCGAAACGATGTCGGTCAGCTGGGGCTCGACGCCGCGGGTGACCGCGGCGTGATGACCGGCGACGCGCTGGCCCCGGCCCTGGGCGTGACCGGGGTCGCCGGCGGCGGGGGCGACGAGCTCGCCACGTGTGTGCTATCGGGCGGGGCCGTCTGGTGTTGGGGCGGCGGCCCGCTGGGCGGCGGGCTGGGGGACGCGCCGGGAGAGATGGCGCAGGTCACCGCCTTCGTGGTCGGGCCCTGAGGCCCGGCGCTCACCTGCCCGGCTCGGAGGGGCTCGGGCAGGCGAGCGTGTTCATCCCCTCCACCGAGGTCTGCCGGCTCATCCGGCCCTGGAGGCGCGCGGCCGGGGTGGAGATGGAGCAACCGGCCCCTGTCGCGCCCGGACCGGAGGGGACGTCCGACGCGGGCAGGACCGCGGGCGGCGCCTGCTCCTCCGGCTCCTCCACCCAGCCGGGCGCGGGGCCACAGGCCACGAGGGCACCCAAGGCCGTCGGCGCGAGCCAGCACCAGCGCGAGCGATCCACGGGCTCCATTTTGGTCCCGGGAGGCGCGTTGTCGAGCGGCCTCAGACGAAGAACAGCGCGGCGCTGGCGGGTCTGCCCGTCGTCCGTGTGATCGCCTCGCGGTAGAGATCCACCTGCCTGGCGTACGCGGCGAGGCGCTCGTCGCCGATCCGGTCGGGATCGTCGGTCTTGTAGTCGACCACCACCCAGGCGCCGTCCTCCTCGAAGGCGAGGTCGACGACGCCGTCGACGACGGAGCGCTCGTCGACGAAGAGCACCACGGGGACCTCGCGCCGGAGGCCGCCGCGCTCGCGCGCCGCGCGCGCCCGGACGAGGAGCGGGTGAGCGGAGGCGGCGATCGCCGCGCGCGCCGCGGCCTCGATCTCGTCTGCGGTCGCGCCCAGGAGCGCACCGAGCGCCACCGCGAGCTTCTCGGCCTGGCTCGCCTCGAGGTCGAGCGGACCGCTGGCCAGCAGCTGATGCACGAGCGTGCCGAAACGAGCGCCGCCCGGGCGCGCGCCCGCGCGCGGGACCTTCTCGACGGCGACCGGGGGCCGGCCCACCTGCCCCAGGGCGTGAGCGCGCGCGGTGACTGTCTGCACGGCGAGGCTCGGGACGGATGCGGCGGCCACGGCGCTCGCCCTCGACGCGCGGATGGTCGCCAGCCGCGCCTCGTCGGCGCGCACCGTCGCCTCAGGCGCCCCCTCCGCGAGGAGCTCCTCGCCCACGACCCCCTTCGTCGTCGGCTTCTCGGGGAGCGCGCGGGGATCGAAGAACGCGGCCTCCCCCCAGGGCATGGCGTGGACCCCAGGCGCGATGGTGCGGGCCGACGGCTCGGCTGAGCCCACCTGATCGCGAATGACAGTATCGTCACCTTTCACCCACGGCTCCTTCCGGAGCGGGGCGCGGGGGCTCGTCGGGCTCAGCGCGCGGGTCAGCGGGGCGACCCAGCCGTCCTCCGGGAAGCGGACGTCGTCCCCCACGAAGGGCAAGAGGAGCAGGTCGCGGGCGCGCGTGGCGGCGACGTAAGCGAGGCGGACGGCCTCCGCGTCGAGCCGCTTCGCCTCGATGTCCGCGCGCTCGATCAGCTCCCACGGCGCGAGGCCAGCGAGCTCCAGGGCCGCGAGCTTCTCGCGCACCGAGACGACCTTGTCGGGGGAGCGCGAGCCCGGCGACGCCGGATCGCCGATCGCGACGACCGGAAACTCGAGGCCCTTGGCCCGGTGCGCCGTCATGATGCGTACGCCTTTGCCGTGGACGTCCCACTCGCTCGCCGCGGCGGGGGCCGCGGAGTCCACCAGGTCGTCGATGAAGGCGCGGTACGACAAGCCGCCGCGCCGCTCGTGTTTGACCGCGCGCTGGGCCAGGCTCGCCAGGTCGGTCATGGCCTGCTCCGCGCTCGGCGAGAGCGCGAGGGTGAGGTGCCCTCGGGTGGCCGCGAGCAGCTCGAAGAGCGTCTCCGCAGGAGGCCTCACGTTGCGGCGCAGGTGCAGCCCGCCCAAGAGCGCGAGCGCGTGACCGACCGGGACGAGATCTTGGGGGAGCGCCGTACGCGGTCGCGCGAGCGCGTCGAAGGCGCCGTAACGCGTCTTGTACTCGAGGAGCAGCTCGTCGGAGATCCCGAAGAGGAAGCCCTTGAGCGCCGCGTAGACCACGAGCGCGTCGCCCGGGTGCTCGACCGCGCGGAGCGCGCTCACGACGCCGCGGATCTCGTCGAGCTCGAGCGTGCTCGCCGATCCGACGACGGCAAACGGGATCCCACGCTGCGAGAGCGCGCCGGTGAGCTCGCGAACGGCGGACTCCCCGAAGCCGCCGACTTGCCGGAAGAGCACGCAGACGTCGCCCGGGGTGACCGGCTCGAGCGCGCCGTCATGGCGCCGGACCTTGTAAGGGCTCTCGCGGACGAGCCACTCGATGAAGCCAGCCAGCGCGGTCGGATACGACGCGCGCAGCGCGTACTTCGCGGGCTTGCCGCTGCTGCCGTACGGCTGCGGGACGGGCACGCCCAGCACCGCCGGCTGCCCGTCGATGTCTTCGCGAGCGCGCTCGAGCGCCACGTGCTCCGCCTGCAGGGAGGTCGCGTCGCCGTCGAACGCGGCCGAGAACGCCGCGTTCACGAAGGCCTGGATGGACGGCACGCTCCGGAACGACCGCGAGAGCTGGAGCACCGCGCCGCCGGACGCGAGCACCAGGCTCTTGATGTGCACGTAGGTCGCGATGTCGGCGTGCCGGAAGCGGTAGATGCTCTGCTTCGGATCGCCGACGACGAAGAGCTTGCCCGGGGCGGGCAGGGACGCGAGCGGGTCCGCCTCGTTGGGCCGATCGCTCGTGAGGAGGAGGAGGATCGCGGCCTGCGCCGGGTCGGTGTCCTGGAACTCGTCCACCAAGACGTGTGTCAGGCGACCTGCGAACCGGCGGCGCACCTCCGGGTCGCCGGCCACGAGCGACCGTGTGCGCTCGAGGAGATCGTCGAAATCGAGGATGCCGCGGCTGGCCTTGATCGCCTCGTACCGCTCCACCACCGACCAGAGCTCTCCGCGGAGCTGTGTCGCCAGGTCGGCGTCCGCGCCCTGCTGCAGCGCGCCGACCGCCTCGGCGAAGTCCGCGTGTGCGCTCCGCACCTCTTCCCGCGTGATCCCGGGCGCGTAGCCGCCGCGACCCGCGCGCGGCTTCATCACGTCGCGTGTCTTGGCCAGCGCCACGAGCTCCGCCTCGAGCTCGTCCTCGGGGAGCCGGTGCACGCGATCGGCCAGCGCGACGACCGGCCAGAGATCTTTGCGCAGCGGATCGCTCCCCGACGAGCTCCGGCCCACGAGCCCAGCGAGCGCGTGGAGCGCCGCCAGTGTTCCCTCGAGCGCCGCGCGGAGATCGAACGGCTGCGCCCGCCAGGGCGTCGTCATGCTGCGGTGCCCGACAAGCTCGCGTGCGGCTCGCCGGAGCCTGTCGACGCCGATCTCCTTGCGCGCGAGCGCGCGGACGATCGGCGCCTTGCCGCGGCCGAGCGCGTCCTCCAGCCAGCGCCCGAACGCCTCGTCGAACGCGAGGCTCGCCTCGTCCTCCGACATGGGGACGAATGCCGGGTCGACGCCCGCTTCGATGGGACGCTCGCGCAAGAGGTCGGCCGCGAAGGTGTGGATTGTCGACACCTTCGCCTCCTCGAGGCGCGCGAGGGCCCTGGTCAGCGCCGCGCGCTCGGCGTCTCCGGCGCGCCTGCGCTCGGACTCGACGACGCCGCGGATGCGCACCTTCAGCTCGCCCGCGGCCTTGTCGGTGAAGGTCAGGGCGGCGAGCGAGCCCACGTCCGCTCCTTGCCGGAGCAAGGCGACGAACCGGCGGACGAGCATCGTCGTCTTCCCGGTGCCTGCCGCCGCCTCGACCATCAAGGTGGTCGCCAGGTCGCGCTCGATGCGCTCGCGCGCCGCGGCGTCGGTCACGGCATGCCTCGCAGCGCGACGAGATCGTGGTCGAGCGCTCGCTCGGCCAGCCCCTCGGGTTTCTTCCAGTGCGCGCGGCGCTCCTCGTCGGGGCCACATACCTCGCGGTAGTCGCAGCCCTTGCAGGCGTCTTTCTGCGGGCGCGCGAAGAAGATGCCTCGATCGACGGCGCGGTCGACGATCTCGAGGATGCGGATGCCACGCGCCTTGTTGTCGTCCGTGAGCTCCACCTCCTTCGTCTCGAACCCGGCTCGCTCGGTGGAGAAGAAGAAGCGCGCGCGCTCGACGGTGTCACCGGGGGCGAGGAGGCGAGCCGAGAGCGCCTCGAGCGCGAGCGCGTAGAGGAGCGGCTGGTTCAGCTTGCCGCCGCCGGTGGCGAGGAAGCCCTTGATGTCCTGCGGCAGCCTGCCCGTCTTGAAGTCCGTCACGCGCACCACGCCGTCAGGGCGGCGATCCACGCGGTCGATGGCGCCGCGCAGGAGGTAGCCGCCGCGCAGGCGGACGGGCTCGGGCACGCTCCGCTGGTCGAGCCCGGGGCGCGACAGGCCGAAGCCGAGCTCGGCGAAGAGCGGAACGAAACCGTCATTTTTCTCCGCATCCACAGCGAGCGCGCCGAGGAGGTCGCGCTCCACGCGGGCGACGTCGCGATCGAACACGGCCGACAGGAGCGGCTCCAGCCGCTCGCGCTCCTTCTCCGCGAGCTCGCGGACGACCGACGACGCGATCGCGCGGACCTCTTCGACGTGCGCGGCGTCCGACGGCGAGATCCCCGCGGCGGAGAGCCGGCGCGCGAGCTCGGCCTGGCACTGGTGATGGAGAGCGCCGAGCGTCGCCGGATCGAGCCGCTCGACGGGGACCGGGTCGGTCCGCGCGGAGAGGCCCACGATGGACTGCAGGTAGTAGCGGTAAGGACAGGCCGCAAACGCCTGCAGCAAGGAGGCCGAGACCGGGCTCGCGTTGAGCCGGTGGAGGGCGAGGAAGTGTTTCGTGACGGCGCGCGTCGGGTAGAGGCCGTCCGCCGAGCCGAGCCGTTTGTGGTGGTGACGGCGCCATCGCATCGCGAGCGCCGAGCGGACGTGCGGGTGGAAGGCGAGGAGGAAACGCGCGCGTCCGCTCGCGCTCGCCGGCGTGGTCAGGAGCTCGCCCACGAAGGCGAGCTCCTCCTCCACCGAGTCGATGGCGAGCGCGGGATCACGCGGCGCGGGCCACGCGAGCGACGCGCCCTCGGCGTTCTGGGCGCTCGCCTCGATCGCCTCGAGATCGGGCAACACGCCGAGGGCCGCGCGCGCGACCTCGAGCCCGAAGAGCGACGGAACACGCGCGCGATCCGCGTCGACGTCGAGCCGCGGGTAGGAGAAACGCAGGCGGCCCGTCGCGGCGCCGCTGGCCACGAGGAGCTGCTCGCGCTCGAGCGCCGCGCGGTCGGCCTGCGTGGGCAGCGCCTCGTCGATCACACGCCGCACCTCGTCGACGAGGAGCGGGTCCTCGTAGGCGCGCTCCGGGAAGACTCGCTCCGCCAGGCCCGGCACGTGGACGACGTCGCGAGCGCGACCGCGCAGACCGGACGGGGTGGTGACGAGGACCCGGCCGCGCGGCGACGCCGGGGGCGGTCGCTCGATCGACACGAGGCGCGGCTCCACGACCGAGCGCACCACCTGGAGATCGACGGGCTCGACGCTGCGCGTGAGGGGCTCGAGCTCGGCGAGCACGGAGAGCACGAGCTCGGGGCGGCGGACCGAGACCGACGCGACCTGTCTCAGCGCGTCGAGCATCTGTCGCCAGGTGCCCGCCAGCGGGATCGCGTCGAGCGCCTGGAGCACGGGGGCGAGGCAGACCTCCAGGTCGGCGAGCGCGCTCGCGTCGCGCTCGGCGCGCGACCGCGCGGACGCGCCCTCCTCCGGCAAGGCGACGAGCGTGTCCTCCAGGATCGTTCGTGTGCTCCGGAGCCGGCGCGCGACGTACTCCGACAGGCTCACGCTCGAGCCGGCGAGCGTGACGCCGGCCTCCCCGAGCAGGCGCTCCCAGCGACGCAGCGAAGGTCGCTCGATCTGTCGATCCGAAGGCTCGTCGGGGGTGTCCTCGTCGATCGGCGCGCCGTCGCCGAAGCGGCCGAGGTCCTCCGTCGCGGGCAGGGTGGGCTCCGGCGCGGTGCGCGCGACACGCGGGAGCTCGGCCGTCGCGAGGTACTCGGCGAGGCGCCGGCCCGAGCCGCGCTCGATCTTGCACGCGAGGAGCAGCGCCAGCGCGCGGCCGGACGGGTGGGGGCGGCGCGAGCCGCCCTCGAAATAAGCGGGTATGCCCGCCCGGTGGAGCGCGGCCTCGACGTGTGTGGCGTAGGCCTCGCGGGCGCGGAGCGCGATGGCCACCTGCTCGAAGGGGACGCCGCGCCGAGCGTCGGCGAGGATGGCGCGCGCGATCTCGACCGCCTCGATCGCCTCACCGGGCGCGGCAAACATCGTGACCGTATCGTCATTTTTTAGCTCGACGGTCGCGTCCTCGTCGGAGAGCCTCGCGCGGAACGACTCGATGGCCGAAGCCGGGCGGCGCGAGGCGCCGAGCCGGGCGGGGCCGAGCCGCCCCATCGCCTCGAGGTGCCTTCTCGTCGCGCGGTCCCCCTCGGGTACGAGGACGAGGATCGCGCGCTCGAGCGCCAGGAGCGTCTCGACGAAGCGCGCTTCGCGTCGATGGCGGATCGGGACGTCGAGGACGAGGACCGGCAGGGCCGAGAACGGCGAGCCCGGCGCGACGGAGCTGGCCGCCTCGAGCACACGCGCGCGGTCGGCGAGGCCACGCGCCTCGAGCTCGCGCCCGTACGCGAGCGCCAGCGCGCCGACCTCCGCGGTCTGGCCGCCGATCGACATCAGACGCTCGGGGTCGACGGCGCCGAGCCGCAGCTCGTCGATCGTGCGCAGGAGCGCGGCCGCGAAGCCCGGGCTCTCCGCGGCGCTCTGCATCACGTCCGGCGGCCGGCGCGAGAGGAGCGGGATCGAGCCTTCGGCCAGCGCCCGCCTCACGACGTCCTGGGCGATCGCGAGGGTCGCGAGCGGCGCGGCGAGCGCGACGTCCTGCGCGGCGAGCGCGGGCGCCGCGAGCTCCGCGGCCAGGCCGCCGAGCGTCTTGCGGTGCACGCCGAACGTCGCGCCCGAGGCGCGGGCGTGGGCAAACGCGAGCTCGTCCATCGCGCCGCGCGACGGCCCGAGGACGAGGACCTCCTCCGCGGGGCTCCGGTCGGCGAGGAACGCGAGCGCCGCCTGCAGCCGCTCCTCCGCGGACGCGCCGACGAAGAAGGTCATCCGCGCAGGGCCTCGACCACACGCAGGAAGTTCTCGCCGAGCACCTTCTGTACGCGCTCGGGCTTCCAGCCCCGCCGCAGCATGATGTCGACGAGCTTCGGCAGCTCGAGGCAGGTCGGCATGTCGCGCGGCGTGACGATCGCGCCGTCCCAGTCGCTGCCGAGCGACGCGTGGTCTTCCCCCGCCACGTTCACGATGTGCTCCAGGTGGTCGACGATGCGCTCGGCCTTCCCGCTCCACTTGGGGTCCCCGAGGAAGGTCGCCTCGTACATCACGCCGATCGTCCCGCCGGACTTCCCGACGGCGCGGACCTGGTCGTCGTCGAGGTTGCGCCAGTGGTCGTGCGCGCCGCAGACGCCGGTGTGGGTGACGAGCAGCGGCTGCGAGCTCCCGATCACGTCCACCGCGTCCCAGAACCCGCGCCGCGAGACGTGCGCGAGGTCCACGAAGATCTTCCTGTCGCAGAGGGCAGCCGCGTAGTCCTTCCCCTTGGTGGTCAAGCCTTCGTCCTTGCGGGCCAGAGGCGAGCTGGTGCAGCCGAGCGACGAAGACGTGAGGTGGACGAGCGTGACGCGCACGATGGTGCCGTCCTCGAGCGCGGCGATCGCGCCGGGCGAGGCGTCGAGCGCGTTGCCGCCCTGAACGCCGACGAAGGCGCCGTGTTTGCCGGCCGCGCGCGCGGCGCGGAACTCCGCCGTGGTCTTCACGAGCGCGAACTGGTCGGACACGCTCGCGAAGATTTCTTTCAGCTCCGCGAGGTTCTCCTTGAAGGCGGTCTCACGCTCGGAGGCGACCTTGAAGGGGTTCGTGGTGATGACCCAGATCGCGCCGGTGACCTTCGCCTCGAGGATGCGCGGGAAGTCGACGTGTGAGTAGAAGCTCGCGCCGAAGAGGCCGCGGTCGTGTCGCGCCCTGAGGTCGTAGCCGAAGATGCGTGTCCAGATGAACGAGTCGACGTGGAGATCGATCACCTCGCTTCCGAGATAGAGCTCCACCGCCTCGCGCGAGATGGCGAGCTCCTTCGCCCAGGCGCCCGGGTCCAGCGTGTGGTCGGTGTAAGGGAGCGCCACTCAGATCTTCACTTCGCGGAAGCGGATCTGGTTCTTGTCGAACACGCCGAGGCCGAGCTCGCCGGCGACCTTGATGTAGGTCGGCTCGCGCTCCGCGTCCTTCAGGGTCGGTAGGCCGTTCTCCTTGCGGAGCTTCTCGACGAGCGCCCAGCCGACGACGTCCTGCGCGACGGGGTCGGTGCTGGCGTACACCGAGTGGAAGGGGATGCGCTTCTTGGGGTTCGTGTCGAGCGGCCCCTCGTCGTACATCACCTTGAACGCGTCGGTGATGTGGAGGCGCACGCGGCTCTTCACGATGTCCTGCGCGTAGAGCTGGGCGATCTGCGGGCTCGCGTTGTGCGCGTGGTAGTCGTGTGGGTTGATGATTGACCCGTGTGTGATGTTCTTCATCGTCCCGGTGTAGCCGCAGATCGAGTGGTCCTTGATCTGGCTCACGTTGATCACACACGTCGCCTCGGTGAACGCGCGGACGAACTTGGTCTCCTTCGAGGCGACCTTGATCTCGTCCATCGTCGCGTCTTTGTTCTCGTGGACGGCAGTGCGGATCCCGGCGGGGAAGTCCTTGTCGAGCGCCATGTCTTTGTCGACGACACGCGTGCCCTTCAGGAACGCCGGGTACTGCTCGAAGATCATGATGTTCGAGGCCGGGACGCCGGCCTCGATGAGGCCCTTCACGATCGCGAGGACGAGCTCCTTGTTCGTGGCCATCGTCGCGTTCTTCCGGCCCGCGATGCCGTTCGGCTTGATGGCGACCTTGTCGTCCTTGTGGACGAACTTGCCGAAGGCCTCGCCGAGGTTGGCCTTGCCGGTGAGCTCGGCCATGACCTTCTCGAGCATGGCCGTCGCGGCCTCTTGTTTGGGCCAGAGGCCGTTGTCCTGGAGGGTGTCGGCCTTCTCCACCCGGACGACGCGCCCCGGCAAGCTGAGCGGCGTGAAGCCGCTCGGCGGCTTCGCGACGAGGGCGCCGCGTCCGTCCGCCAGGGCCTGATCGGTCGCAAACGTTCCGAGACCGAACGCCGCCGCGCCGCCCAGCCACGACCGCCTGCCGATGTCTCGTCGCGCCATGCCCGCATTCTGCTACAGGCGAGAGGCCGGGTCGAGCGACAGCGGGACGCCGGCCCACCCGAGTGTCCATGGCAACTCGCCGAACGAAGACGAAACCCGATGACGGCGCGCCGATCTCGGGCGCCCAGAGGCTCGGCCTCGCGGAGCTCGCGCCGATCGAGTCGCGCCGGCTCGACGCCGGGGTGAAGTTCGTCGCGTTCGCGTCGAAGGCACAGCCGCTGACCTCGCTGCTCGACGGCTTCCCCGCGCGCGCTGCGGCCGTGCTGGAAGCCCAGGTCGTCTCGCTCTACCTGCTCGAGGGACACGGAGAAGGTCTCGTGCTCCGCGGGAACGTCGGCTTCGATCCGACCGCGCGCGGGCGCGTCCGGCTCTCGGTGGGCGAAGGCTTGACCGGCCTCGCGGTCGAGGCGCGGAGGCCCGTGAGCGTCGTGCGGGCGTCGGGGCACGAGAGCTTCCGCCGCTTCAGCGAGCTCGACGAGGATCGGTACCCGGTGTTCCTGGCCATCCCGATCGTCGGCTCGGACGAGCGCCCCCTCGGCGCGCTCGTGGCCCAGCGGAGCGAGCGGGCGTTTTCCCCCGACGAGATCCTCACGGCCACCGTCCTCACCGCGCCGGTCGCCCACGCGGTCCGACACGCCGCGCTCCTCGACGAGCTGCGCGACAAGCCCACCCGCAAGACGGGCGGCGGCACACGCAAGGTCACCTTGCCGGGCCGCCCGGTCATCGCGGGGCGCGCCCTCGGCGGGCTCGCCGCCCTGCGTAGGCCCGCCAAAGATCGCAAGATGCCCGCGCGACCGGACGAGCTGAAGCTCGTGGGCGGGGCGTTCGAGACGGCGGAGAAGGCGATCCGCGGCCTGCAGGCCCGCGCTCACGCGCTGCACTTGGTCGGCGAGACGAGCTTCCTGGCCAACTACGCGCTCATGGCGAGCGACGAGCGCCTCCGCGAGCGCGCCATCGAGCTCGTGAAGAGCGGGCGAGGCGCGGCCGAGGCCCTGTCCACGGTTGCACGCGAGGTGGCGCGCGCCGCGACCGGCCTGGTCGGCGATCCGTTCATGGCCGAGCGCGCGCGGGACATCGAAGATCTGTGCGACGCCGTGCTGATGCTCGCCTCGCCCGACGCGCGGGCGGAGCTGCCGGCCAAGGCGGTCCTGCTCGGCGAGCAGATCACCGTGTTCGACCTCCTCGTGACCGCTCGCAACCAGCCGAGCGGCGTCGTGCTCACCCAGCGCGCCAACCCCCGGACGGAGGTGTTGCTCCGCCTCCTCGGCGTGCCCGCGATCGACCAGGTGGAGAAGGCCTTCCAGTGGGCGTCGCCCGGCGACGTGGCGCTGGTCGACGCGGATCACGGGTTCTTGATCATCAACCCGTCACGCGCGGAGGTCGCGACGCTGCGTGCGCAGCGCCGCGAGAACCAGCGCCCCGTGCCCCCGCCGCTCAGTTCACGCGGCGCATGACGAGCTGGACGCCCCCGCCGAGCGTCCAGACCAGCTTGTCATTTTCCGCCAGCGCGAGCTCGGCCTTGTCGTCACCCCCGCCCGGCCGCTTGAACACGAGCTCGAGGTTCTTGCCTTCCTGCTTGGCGATCTTGAAGGTCCCCGTGCGAGGGGACTCGGCCGGCACCGAGATGGTGACCTTGTTGCCGGAGAACTCGAGCTGCGTGCCGCGGGCCCACCCCTCGGCCCTGGCCTGCTGGCTCGGGTGAACCTGGCCGACGGTCTCGCCGACCCACTTTCCTTGGAGCTTGTCGCGAGGGGACTTCTCACATCCGGTGAGCAGGGTCGCGACGACGATGGACGAAAGGACGACGGAGCGGACGCGCATGAGGGGACGCACCTCCGGGCAAGAGCGGGGCTTCTCGGCAATGCCGGCGCCTTCGGAACGCCGTGAAAATCGCCAGCTCGAATGGTACGGAGCGGAAAAGCGCCGGGCCAAATGGATGTGCGAGATTCTCGTACATCTGGACACATGGACGGTGCGCCCGTCCCAGCGCCGCCGTGCTAGTAGGCGCGTTCCGTGGCCGTTTCCTCGTACTTCCCCCGTCGCCTCCCCGCGCCCGACCGCGCTCGGCTCCTCGCGTCCATCGTCGAAGCCTCGACGCGGAAAGCGAAGGACGAGGTGCCGGTGCTCGTGTTCGATCTCGACGGGACGCTGCTCGACAACCGTCCGCGCGTCGTGCGGATCTTCCACGAGCTCGCCGAGCACTGGCGCAAGCGCCACCCGGCCATCGCCGACCGCCTCGCCCGATGTGTCACGGAAGACATCGTGTACGGCCTGCACGAGAACTTGAAGCTCCAAGGGGTCGAGGACCCGGCGCTCCTCGAGGAAGGCTTCGCCTACTGGAAGGACCGCTTCTTCATCGACCCCTACATGCAATACGACGTGGCGGTCCCAGGCGCGCGCGACTTCGTTTCGTCCTGTTACGCGGCCGGCGCGACCATCGTCTACCTGACCGGTCGCGACCTTCCGAACATGGCGCTCGGCACGTTCGGCAGCCTGCGTGACCACGGCTTCCCCATCGGCGTGGTGGGGACGTCGCTCGTCACCAAGCCCGCGTTCGACATCCCCGACACGGTGTTCAAGCACGACGTGGCCCCGTCGCTCTCGCGCCACGGGCGGGTCGCCGCCGTGTTCGACAACGAGCCCGCGAACTGCAACCTGCTCCTCGAGCACCACCCACACGCGCACTGCGTCTTCCTCGACACGCACCACGCGCCCAACCCGCCGCCCCTCGATCCTCGCGCCCAGGTCATCGAGTCGTTCGAGATCGAATGAGATGAGTCGCGCCGCTCGGTCCTGGGCTCTGTGGCTCCTGCTAACCGCCTGCGGCAACGAGGGCGAAGGGGCGCCCGTCCCCGGCAACCAGCAGCAGCTGAGCGCCCCGACACCGAGCGCCCTGCCGCCGGCCATCAAAGACGTCGTCCCGGACGAGACCGAGCCCCACGACGGCGGCGGCCTCGAGTTCGACCCCTCCACCAAGCGGCTGATCTTCCCCGAGAGCGGCCCGCCGCGCCCACGACCATTGAAGGTCGGCGTCGCCCTGCCCACCGACTCGCTGAACCGCGAGGAGCAGGTCGGCGTGGTGCTCGCCGCCACCTTCAAGCCACGCAACGTGCCCACGCCGGCCAAGGCCAACGAGATCGACGCGGCCGGCCTCGACTCCGCGCGCCGGCTGACCGCTCCCACCGTCACCGTCGTGGCGACCGCGCTCGGACGGATGAAGATGGTCACGCAGTCGCGAGCGCTGCCGCTGCCGTTCCGCTCGGAGCTCCGCGCCCGCTACGACAAGCTCGGGCACCTCGCGCTCTGGCCGGGCCTCGCGAAGTACCGCATCTTGCCGGCCGGCGCGCTGCGAACGACCTTCGGCGAGCGCCGCGTGGACGTCACGCCGCTCGTCGCCGGCTCGCGGGTCAAGGCGGGCACCGGGAAGGTCCTCGACACCCCGACCCGCTCGGTGACCCTCGAGTCGGCGCTCGCGCGCATCCGGCTCGAGATCGCGTCCGTGCCCGAAGCCGGCGCCGGCGGCCCGTTGCTCTGCCGCGCCCTCGTCGAGATGGCGGGCATCGACCCCACCCAGAGCGAGTGCAAGACCGGCGAGATCGTCCTCTTCGCGGCCATCGACTGGCTCGATGGCGGCGGCATCGACTTCGAAGCGACTGGGCTCGAGCGAAAGAGCGATCTGCCCCCGGGCGAGGTGCTCGTCCCCCCGCCGTCCTCCGAGATGGTGACCGAGGGTCTGCCCGAAGCGCCGGACGGCATCTACCTCACGCAGACCGAGCTCGCGGCCTTCCGGACCAAGCCCGTGCTCGACTTCAAGCCTGCGGCGGGCGCGCCGGCCGACGGCTTCATCGCAGAGAACGGCCGCGACTTCCTCATGGTGCTCTGGCTCGACGGCGTTCCGGTCGTCGGCGTGCCGCCTCAGAGCCAGCGCTACGTCGTCGGCCCGCTCAAGGGCCGCTACCTCGCGCAGTGGCGCACGTTCCTCGGCGAGCAAGTGGACGAGCCGGTCACCGTGGAGATCCCCGCCGTGGTCCGCAACGTCAGCCCCAAGAACGATCAGGACGCAGGTCTGTGACCCACCGCACTCCTCACGCCCGTCACGCCCACAAAGAGCCCGTCCCCTCCCACCTGGTCTCGCGCCTCGGGCTGCGCGTCCGCTTCTGCGAGACCGACCTGATGGGCATCGTCCACCACGCGAACTACCTCACGTATTTCGAGGCCGGTCGGGTGGACTGGCTGCACAAGCGCGGGCTCAACTACGAGACCTGGATCAAACAGGGCATCCACCTGCCGGTGGTCGAGACGCGGCTCCGCTACAAGAAGGCGGCGCGCTTCGACGACATCCTCCAGATCGAGACGACCTGCGCGTCGGTCACCCGGGTCACCATCCGCTACGACTACCGCGTCCTTCGCGACGAAGAGGTGCTCTGCGAAGGCGAGACCCTCCTCGCCTGCGTGGGGGACGATCTCGCGCCCAAGCGGATCCCGGCGCTGGTCGCCGAGGTGCTCGCGCGTCCGGAGCTCCCTCCCGAAGAGTGGAAGTGATAGGACGGCCGCCATGTCGCAGCGCATCGTCACGCTCATCAGCGAAGAAGAGATCCAGAAGCGGGTGAAGGAGCTCGGGCGGCAGCTGACCGAGGAGTACCGCGGCAAGCACCTCGTGCTCGTGGGCGTGCTCAAGGGCAGCTTCGTCTTCTTGGCGGACCTCGCGCGCGCCATCGACCTCCCCTGCCGCATCGAGTTCCTCGGCGTGCGCAGCTACGGCGAGGGCACGACATCGAGCGGCGTCGTGCAGATCACGCAGGATCTCTCGCGGCCCATCGAAGGCGAAGACATCCTCCTCGTCGAGGACATCGTCGACACGGGCCTGACCATCGCCCACCTCCTCGACCTGTTCCGCACGCGCCACCCGAACAGCATCAAGGTCTGCGCGCTCCTCCACAAACCGGCGCGCACGCGCATCCAGGTCCCGGTCGACTACCTGGGCTTCACGATCGAAGACAAGTTCGTCGTCGGCTACGGGCTCGACTGGGCGGAGAAGTACCGCAACCTGCCGACCATCAGCGTCGTCGAGGCTTCGGAGTCATGAGCAAGCGGCTCGCCTTCTTGGAGGACCTCGTCCAGAAGGGCAAGGCGGACAGCTTCGCGCGCTACGCGCTGGCGCTCGAGTACAAGGGCGCGGGCCGCGTGGACGACGCGCTCGCGGCCTTCGTGGCCCTGCGCGAGGCCGACGCGAAGTACGTACCGCAGTACCTCATGTGCGGGACCATGTTGCTCGACGCGGGCCGCAACGAGGACGCGCGCACGTGGCTCGAGCAAGGCCTCGCCGCGGCGAAGCAGGCCGGCGACTCGAAGGCCGCCGGCGAGATCGCCGACGCGCTCGCGCGCGTCTGAGTCAGGTCGCGCGGACGCCGCGCGCGCGGACGCCGCGCAGCGCGCCGCGAACCGCGGTGGGGCGGAGGCCCGAGAACACGACGCGCACGTCGGAGACGGCGTCGATTTCGGCGACATCGACCGCGACCGTGCGACCGCCGACGGCGAGGCCCTCCACGCCGGCGCGAACCTCGCGGGCGTCGACGCGGAGCTCGCCGGGCTGCGCCGGCTGATCGGGTCTGTGCCGGACGGCGCCCGCGACGCGGAGCTCACCGAGCGCGTCTTTCTCCGCGCCGCCCAGCCGGACGACGAGTGACCGGTGGACGATCTCGCTCTCCCCCTCGAGGCGGAGCACGGCCTCGATCGGGTCGAGATCGAGCTGCACGAGCTCCACCTTGGACTCGCGCGGGTCTTTGCGCGCCGGCTGCTCGACGTCGAACAACCGCCTGAGCCGCACGAGGTTCTTCTTCGCGAGCGCGATCTCCTCGTCGTCGAGCGACCAGTAGACGATCGTCTCCTCGTCGAACGGCACGAGGGGGATGTCTTTCTGGAAGACGAGCCTGTCGCCCTTCAGCTTGAAGTCGAGCACCGCGTCCTCCAAGAACGCGAGGTCACGCTCGAGCTCGTGGAAGTCGATCTTCCCGCCCTCGATCGGGATGCGAAACTCGTGTGTGGCGACGCGCCGCTTGATGATCGGCAGCTTCACGTCCACGTGGAGATCGACGAACACGCGCCCGGCGAGCGCGTCGAGGAAGCGGAGATCGAAGGGCGCGCTCCGCGGCTTGGGCCCGCTCTCGGGCGCCGGCTCGACGAGCGCCAGCTCGGCCGTGAGCTCGTCGATCTCCGCCGCGCCCAGCGTGAGGCCCGCGGCCTCGTGCCGGAGGCCCTCGGTGATCTCGAGCCGCGAGACCACGACGCGCGCGCTCGGGGTCCGGACCTCGAGGCCACGCAAGGAGAGCGAACGACAGGCGATCTCCCAGCCGCGCTCGTTCTTGCTCAACCGAACATCGCCGGCGGCGGCGGCCGCGAACGAGATCTCGACGTCGCCCAGCTTCGCCCGGCCCCCGCGGAGCTCGATCGTCGCGACCGCGACCTCGAGCCCTGCCCACACACGAAGCGCCGCGCCCCGGCACTCGGCTCCCTCGAGCTCGACGCGGACACGCTCGGTCCCGACGGCGAGCGCCTGGAGCGCGAGGCGGGCGGCGCGGGCCTCGGCGGGCTCACCTTGCGCGCTCTGGTACGAGACGCCAGCACCTTCGAGCGCCGCCGCGGCGAGGCGCGTCGCGCCGACGTCGAGCCCCACGGCGCGCGCGGAGAGCTCCCGTGATCCGAAGCGTCCGACGAAGCGCTGGCGACCGTGGAGCACCCCGCGCGCGATGCGCGCGTCGAGCTCCGCCCCGCCGAGCACGAGCGGCGCCGCGAGCACCTTGGTGGTCTCGCCGATGAACCAGGTCACGCGCGCGGCGTCGAGCTCGTCGGCCCGCACGCCGTCGAGCACGATTGTCTCGCGGTCGGAGGCGTACACCCCGCGCACGCCGACGCCCCGCTCGAGCTCCAGCCGGTCCGATTCCCCCGCCTCCCGGGGCAGCTCGAGCGCGAAGCCCTCCGAGAGAAGTCTGTCGATCGCGATTCGCACCTCCTCGGATGTACCAACTCCCCCCTCGCCCGGCGAGGGTGCCCGGGGTACGTTTTCGGCACCGTGTCTGCCCCCCTCCGGATCGGCGTCTCCGCGTGTCTGTTCCACGCCGATCGCGAGCGACCGGTCTTCAACGGCAAGCCGCTCTATTACCTCGAGCAGTCCATGGCGCGTTTCGTCGGCTCGCAGGGCGCGCTCGTCTACCTCATCCCCGGGCCCGGGGACGCGCAGGGCGCCGAGAGCTACGCGGCCGATCTCGACGGGCTCGTCCTCGCGGGCGGGGTGGACGTGAGCCCGGGCTCGTACGGCGAGACACCCATCAAGCCGGAGTGGGCGGGCGACGCCGTGCGCGACGCGTACGAGCTCGCGCTCACGCGGGCCTTCCTCGCGGCAGACAAGCCCATCCTCGGGATCTGCCGCGGCCACCAGCTGCTCAACGTGGCGCTCGGCGGGTCGCTCTACCAGGACATCTTGCACCAGGTGGAGGGCGCGCTCGTGCACCGCGACAAAGACGTCTACGACAAGAACGCGCACACGATCGTCTTCCAGGAGCGGACGGACTGGGTCGGAAGGCTCGCCCCGGCCGGGCGCGCGAAGGTCAACTCGGTCCACCACCAGGCGATCAAGGGCCTGGGCAACGGGCTCGTGGTCGACGCGCGCTGCGAAGAAGACGGCGTCATCGAGGCCGTGACGCGGCCCGGCGCGGTGTTCGTGCGCGGCGTGCAGTGGCACCCCGAGTTCACCGATCCCACCGACCAGACGTACCTCGACAACGGCCCGCTCCTCGCCGCGTTCCAAGCATCCGCGCTTGCCCGGCGCTCATCAACCTGACAGGTCAGTCATGCTCAAGATCGAAAACCCCGCCACCGAAGAGATCATCCGCGAGCTGGAAGAGGACACGCCCGCGAGCATCGACGACAAGCTCCGACGGGCGAAGGCCGCCCAGCACGAGTGGGCCGCGCGCCCGGTCGAGGGCCGTCTCGCCGCCATCCGGCACTTCCGCGATCGCGTGGTGCAGCACGCGGAGGAGCTCGCGCGGACGACGACCTCCGAGGTCGGTAAGCCCATCTCGCAGAGCCGGAACGAGCTCCGCGGCCTCGCCTTCCGGACCGACTTCTTCCTCGAGCACGCCGCCGCGGTGCTGCAGGAGGAGCGCGTGCTCTGGGCGCCCGACCAGGGCCTCGAGGAGCGCATCGCCCACGAGCCGCTCGGCGTCGTGGTCAACGTCTCGGCGTGGAACTACCCCTATTTCGTCGGCTCGAACGTGTTCTTGCCGGCGCTCCTGGCTGGCAACTCGGTCCTCTACAAGCCGAGCGAGCACGCTACCCTCACCGGCCTCGCCATCGCCGAGCACCTGCATGCCGCCGGTATCCCCGAGGACGTGTTCATCACCGTGCTGGGCGGCGGCGCCGTCGGCGCGGACCTCGTGAAGCGCCCGGTAGGCGGCGTGTTCTTCACCGGCTCGTACTCCACCGGCAAGAAGATCGCCGCGGTCGCCGCGCCCAACATGGCGAAGCTCCAGCTCGAGCTCGGCGGCAAGGACCCGGTCTACGTCGGCGACGACGTCGACGTGCGCGCCGCCGCGGAGGCGACCGCCGACGGCGCGTTCTACAACACCGGGCAGAGCTGCTGCTCGGTGGAGCGCATCTACGTCCACGAGAAGATCCACGACGCGTTCGTGCAGGCGTTCGTGGAGACCGTGAAGGGCTTCGTCATCGGCGATCCGATGGACGAAAAGACGTACATCGGCCCGCTGACCCGCAAGGCGCAGATCGCCGTCCTCGAAGATCAGGTGGCCGACGCGCGCGCCAAGGGCGGCCAGGTGATGGTGGGCGGCTCACGCATGAGCCGCAAGGGCCACTATTTCGAGCCGACCGTCATCGTCGGCGCCAACCATGACATGAAGGTCATGATCGACGAATCCTTCGGTCCCATCATCGGCATCCAGTCGGTCTCCGGCGACCATCAGGCCCTCGGCCTCATGAACGACACCGAATACGGCCTCACCGCGGGCGTGTACCTGAAGGACCGGCGGCGCGCCGAGCACATCCTGCGCGGCGTGCACGCCGGGTCCGCGTATTGGAACTGCTGCGATCGCGTCAGCCCTCGCCTGCCCTGGGCGGGCCGCGGCCACTCGGGGGTCGGCTCCACGCTGTCGAAGTCGGGCATCCTCGCGTTCACGCAGCCGAAGGCCTGGCACCTGAGAAAGGCCTAGCGGGATCGTGAGAAAGGGTCGTGGGCGCGTTTGGCACGTTCCTCCCCATGGATTCACCCCCCACCCCCCCTCACGTTCGTGAGGGGGGCCTGACGTGACCGTCAGGCTCCTCTTCACGCTCTACTTCCTGGCGGCCGTCTCGGCGCCTGGATGCCAGGCGGACGGCTGCCCACACGGCGAGACCTGCGCCTGCACGCCCGAGAGCGGCGGCTGCACCTGTCAGGACGGCGGGGACTGCGACCTCGCGTGCCCCGACCCGGCCTGCAACCCGATCTGCGTCGACGTCGACACGTGCGCGGCGACGTGTGGCGACGGCTGCACGTTCGACTGCCAGCGCTCGTCCGATTGTTCCCTCGCCACCGGCAAGGACAGCTCGATCTTCTGCTCGAAGGTGACGAGCTGCGAGGCGACCTGTGGGGAGTCGTGCCGCTACTTCTGCCAGGACGCGGAGACCTGCCGCGTGACGGCCGGGCCGGGGAGCACCCTCGGCTGCAACCGGGCCGACCGGTGCGAGATCTTCTGCGAGGGCTCGTGCATCGTGGACTGCGGGAGCGTCGGCGCTTGCGAGATCACCTGCCTCGGGAACGACCCCGTCACGTGTGACGACGGGCGACCGGCGTGCGGCGAGGGCTGCTACATTCCGTGAGAAGGGTGGCGGAGGTAGGCTCACATCGTGGCGGTCACGATCCATGTCGGCTCGTCGTTCCCTCCCGAGGCCGAGCGCGAGCTCGGCGCCGGGCTCGCGGGACACCACGTCGACCGGCCGGCGGCGCCCAGCGCTTCCAACCTGGTCGCCCATAGCGACGATACCGTCATCGAAGCGGAGGTCGTTTTCGGCCAGCCTTCGCCCGCAGCGCTCGCTCGGTCGCCTCGTCTGCGGTGGATCCACCTGACGAGCGCGGGCTACACGCGCTATGTCGGGGAGCCGGTGCGCGGCTCGCTCGCGGGCCGCGGCATCGCCCTCACCACCAGCTCCACCGTGTACGCCGAGCCGTGTGCGACCCACGCGCTCGCTCTGGTCCTGGCGCTTCTCCGGCAGCTCCCCGCCGCGCTCGACGATCAGCGCGGCGCGCGGGCCTGGCCGGCGGCCGAGCTGCGGCAGGCGTCCCGCGTGCTCCACGGCGCTCGTGTGCTCTTGCTCGGCTTCGGGGCGATTGGCCGGCGACTCGCCGCCCTGGTCGCGCCGTTCGGGGCGGACGTGGTGGCGCTGCGCGCCCACCCTCGAGGAGACGAGCCGGTCCGCGCGATCGGGCCGGCCGATCTGGATCGCGAGCTCGAGCGCGCGGACGTCATCATCTCCAGCCTGCCCGAGGACGAATCGACGGTCGGCCTGATGAGCCGCGCACGCTTCGAGCGCATCCAGCACGGCGCCGTCTTCGTGAACGTCGGCCGCGGGACGACGGTCGATCAGGCCGCGCTGGTCGACGCGCTGGCGAGCGGCAGGCTCGGCGCCGTCGGCCTCGACGTCACCGATCCCGAGCCGCTCCCCGCCGACCACCCGCTCTGGTCCCATCCACGCGCGCTGATCACGCCGCACACGGCAGGCGGCAGGGCGGACGAGCACGTGAGGCTGGTCCGGCATTTTCTGGAGAACCTCGCGCGGTACGAGCGGGGCGAGGCGCTCGTGGATCGGGTGATCTAGCCATCACGCTGCGGGACCGCCGGCCTCGCGTCATACTGACGCATGTCTCTCCGCGTCGTGGTCCTCCTCCTCCTGGTCGGCTGCCGGCCCGCGCAGCTCGAGGAGCGGCGACTCGTCGAGCCTTCCCAGGAAGGGACACGTGCGGTCGCGGACGCCCCGGGGACGTACATGGGCCGGCGCATCGCGCCGACCATGACACACGACGCGGCGGACTGGCTCATCCGCGAGGAGCGGGACGCCGAGGAGAACGCGACCAAGATGCTCGCCGAGCTGCGCCTCGCGCCCGGCGACGTCGCCTGCGATCTGGGGGCCGGCAACGGCTATCACACGTTGAAGATGGCGCGCGCGGTCGCGCCCGCGGGCCGGGCCTTTGCGGTCGACGTTCAGCCGGAGATGCTCGAGCTCCTGAAGGCGCGGGCAGAGGCCGCGGGCATCGGCAACGTGGTGCACGTGCTCGGCACCCAGACCGACACCAAGCTGCCGCCGGCCACGTGTGACCTCGTGCTCCTGGCGGACGTCTACCACGAGCTGTCGGATCCCGAGGCCGTGCTGGCGAGCGCTCGCCGCGCGCTGACGGCGCGAGGGCGGCTGGTCTTGCTCGAGTTCCGCGCCGAGGATCCGGACGTGCCGATCAAGCCGGAGCACAAGATGAGCAAGGCGCAGATCCTCCGCGAGCTGAACGCCAACGGGTTCGAGCTCGATCGGAGCTTCGATGGGCTGCCGTGGCAGCACCTGATGTTCTTTCGCGCCGGGGCGAGGTAGAAGCGTGCGTCGTCGTCCTCAGCGCAGGTGAACGCGATAAAGGACACGGTCGTCCCCTCGCGAGAACCCTTCTATGCACTCGGCCCGCGGGGCGGCGCCGAGGAGCTCCAGACCGCGCCGGAAGTACCCAATGAGCGAGTACTCGAAGTAGAGGTGACGCAGCCCGCGAGGAATCCCTTCGATCACGACCTCGACGTACGACCCACGAAGCGCGGAGCGCGCCTCCCCGGTGTCGAAGAAGTTCGCGTACATCGCCTTGCCCAGGCCGGCGAAGCGCTCGAGATCGTTCTGCTCGAGGAGGTTCTTGTAGGGGCCCTCGCGAAGGCTCCAAGCCGCGCTCGCCTCGCCGATCTCCAGAGCGACTGCGCGTCGCCGGCATAAGCCTCGTCCACGATCGCGTCGATCAGCTCGAGGAACTGCTCCGCCGGGATCCAGGTCGTCGGCAGCACCGCTTTGGGAAAAGCGGGGTGCATCTCCTGGAAGCTGCGCAAGAACGAGTCGACCTTGTCGGCGCCCCACTTGCCGCGCAGGAGGTTGATCCGGGCATGGTAGGCGGTGCCCTTGACCTTCATCGGGTGAGAGGGTCGCACGACGTCGCGAGCCCTTCCACGGAATCCTCACCGCTCAGCGCTGCGCGCTCGCTCACTGCCGGTGGCAGAGCGAGCACTGGTTGTCGGCGCTCCACGACGAAAGCGCATCGTTCATCATGTCCGTGTCGGCGAACGAGGTGATGCGCGCGTCGATTGTAGCGATGCGGTCATCGAGGAGCGCCTGGAAATCCCACTCGGCGTAGGTCTCCGAGGTTTTCGCCTGCTGGTAGAAGCCGAGCGCGTCGGTCTTCCGGCCCGCCTTGGCGAAGACGTCGCCCATGAACACCGAAGCGCCCTCGACGTTGTGCCACGCGGCCGCGGTGTTCAAACACGCCGGATCTCCGGGGTTGCCGCTCTCGCAGTAGCCGACGTTGTCCTCGACGGCGGCGAGCGCCATCTGGAAGGCGGGATCGGTCGCCGGGAGGTCGGCGTAGACGAGCAGCTTCGAGAACAGGACGAAGGATGGGTAGTGATCGATGCCCTGCTGGAGGATCATCATCCCCTCGGCCACGGCCGCGTCGTCCCCGAGCGCGCGCCCCATGTTGACCAGGATGGGGCCGAGCCAAGCCGGGATGCGATGGTCGGTCGGACACAGCGCGTAAGCAGCCTCGAGCGCTTCGCGCGATTTGGTCGCCGAAGTGGCGACGATGGCGACGTCTCCGGCCTCTTCCGGGAGCGGCTCGGCGATCCGCCACAGGTGCGCCAGCCCGAGGAGCAAGGGGAACTGCTCCTCCATCGGGTGCTCGGCGCGCGCCGCCTCGAGGCCGGC
>JAEUKE010000055.1 GCA_016794345.1 Myxococcales bacterium | reverse complement strand
GTCGTGCTCGAGAGCGGCGGCGCGCTCCGCCAGCAGACGCGCGGCTACACGCCCGAGAAACGCGAGACTTACCTCCTGCGCGACAAAGAGGGCGACGCCGGCTACCGGTATTTCCCCGATCCCGATCTGCCCGAGCTCTGGATCGACGACGCGTTTCTATCGGACGCGCGCGCACGTATGCCCGAGCTTCCGGCCGACAAACGGCGCCGCTACGTGGCCGATCTCGGCCTCACGCCGTACGCGGCGCAGGTCCTCACGGGGCATCCGGCGGTTGCCTCGCTCTTCGAGCGCGCCGTCGACCTCGCCAGGAGCGTCGAAGGCGTGGACGCCGTGAAGGTCGGCAACTTCCTCCAGGCGGAGGTCTTGCGCGACGTGACCACGACGGGGCTCTCGGCCGATCTCCCGATCTCGGCGGAGCAGCTTGTCGAAATCCTCGCGCTCGTCGCGGGCGGCAAGATCAGCGGCAAACAGGCGAAGGAGGTCTACGCCAAGGTCGCCAAGACCGACAAACGTCCCGCCGACGTGGTCGCGAGCGAGGGCATCGCCGTCGTCGGCGATCGCGGCTCCATCGAGGCCGTGGTGCGTGAGATCATCGCCGCGAGCCCCAAGCAGGTCGCCCAATACAAGGGCGGCAAGACCGCGCTCCTCGGCTACTTCGTCGGCCAGGTCATGAAGGCCACGAAAGGGAGCGCCGATCCGGCGCTCGTGAACGAAGTCCTGACGACCCTGCTCGATCCCCCCTCCGCTCCGGAGGGGGGCTAGGGGGGAGGCGAGGGCTGCGGGGTTGTGCGAGCGAAGAAGGCACGTTCCCGCGCCTCGAGACCGAAACCACTATGGCTGCCAATTCCCCCCCCCAGCCCCCCCCACTTCGTGGAGGGGGAATGTTGTCCGACCTTCGATTCGGCGCGCGGGCCTCTGTCTTCGCCGCGTACGTCATGGGCACGTTGGCCGCGCACGAGGTGAAGGTGCGCGTGCGCCCTCCGACCGAAGAGGAGGAGGAGCTCATCATCGCGGGCACGATGACCCGCTTCGGCCGGCGCATGTCTCGTCTCTTCGGGATCGAGGCGGTGACGAGCGGCGTGCCGGCCCAAGGCTACGTCCCCGGACACGACGCGAGCGGGCTCGGGCGCGTCTTCGTCTCGAACCACCGGAGCGGCCTCGACATCCTCATCACGATGGCTCTCCTCGAAGGCAAACACGTGAGCCGAGCAGACCTCGCCGGTTGGCCGGTCATCGGGACCATCGCCCGGCGCGCAGGCATCCTCTTCGTCGATCGCGAGAGCAAGCGGAGCGCGGCTGCCGTGGTGCACCAGATGATCGAGACCGTAAACGCCGGCCGCGCCGTCATCATCTTTCCGGAGGGCACGACCTTCCCGGGCGACGAGGTGCGGCCGTTCAAGCCTGGCGCGTTCGCCGTCGCGCGGCGCACCGGCTGCGAGATCGTCCCGGTAGGTCTCGCGTATGGCGGGCAGGGTCTGAGCTTCGACGAGGAGAGCTTCGTCGAGCATATGCGCCGCGTCGCCGGCGCCCCGAAGACACGCGTCGGGCTGGCTGTCGGCGAGCCGCTCAGCTTCGCGCGCGACGCGGACCCGACGACCGTGAACGACACCGTCCACCAACGCGTGAGCGATCTCGTGAAGCAGGCGCGCGCCCTCGTGGGTCCCGCCTGACCGAGAGAGGAGGAGCCATGGCCCGAGCCAAGAAGGCGGCCGCGACCA
>JAEUKE010000265.1 GCA_016794345.1 Myxococcales bacterium | reverse complement strand
AGGCGCTCCGGGTCCACGAAGCCGCGCTTGGAGAGCGCGATCGCGTCGGACCAGAGCGGATCGACGAGCGCCTTGAGCTTGTCGGTCAGCGCGGGGACCGTCTCCGCCGGCTGCGACGCGACGACGTACTGCGTGTGCGCGAGGGGTTGCCCTGCTCGCTGCCTCAGCGAACTGGAATGCAAAGATACCGGGTCAAAAATCTCGATTCGGGTAACGTGTCAACCCGAACTTCCACGCACTCGCGATCCGCATCGCATTCTGAGCCCTCGGGAGCGCAACTCGCATAGCAGCCATCCTCGCTCAATCCGTACGTAAACCCGCAGCTGTCGTCTGGTTGTGCGCGGCAGTCATCGAGATCGCGACCTTCGCAGTCTACCTCGAGCTCGGATTGACACGCGCTACAGAGCGCTAGCGACGCAACGGACGTGAGCCATCTTTTCATGGTGTGCGAATCGGTGCGGCGAGCCCAGCACGGCCGATGCCGCCGGCGCATCCAATCATACCGTTGGGCCAGACCAGCAGCAGCTAGTCCCCAGGTCACGATCCCTTTCCCGGCGCGCCCGCCGGGAGCGGCGACGGCTTCGTCGGCGCCATCTTCGCTGGCCTCCTGAGCCCGCTCACGTCGGTCGGAAACGAGCAGGGCGATCCCCGGGTGCTCACGCAGCCGGGGAAGTGAACGTGTGAGATCACGGCGAAGAACCTGGCGAAGGTGAGGTGAGTGTCATGGCGGCGGGGTGGTGCCCAAAGCATCGTTCCTGAATCCGCAGCCACAACCAGCGCCGCGTTCCAACGTTCGCCCGCACGTCGGGACGCCCACTCCGAAAAGCTCCGTCCGGTGGAGAACTTGGGAGGAGGTTACAGTGCATCGCGTGGGCCCCATGGGCCAAGCATGGTCGGTAGTGTCGTGCACGGGACATGGCAGGGCCGACCTCTTCGACTGTTCGCAAGCTTCTCTGGTTACTGCCACCGCAGAGATCTGAGCTGCCTTTCGGATGTAGAGGACGGCGCCGGTACCCAGCACACAGACGCCAAGCACGATGGCCGCCCGATTCATAGCTGGACGTACCAGAGAAAGAAGGTTCCCGGCGCGTGACGAAGCTCATCGAGCCGACGACGGACGAACGCTGGGACTCCCCGACAGTGCGACGCAAGCGAGAGCAGGTTGAGCGGGTCGTTGAGCGTCGCCGAGCGTGTACGCTCCACCACCCGAGCGAGATTGCTGGGCAGGGTGTGGACCATCTTCGTGACGACGGGGGACTGCATGCCGAAGCGGTGGTCAGCGGCGCGTTGGGTGCTGATGGTCGAGAGGTCCGGCCGAACTATTGTGTCCAATCCGCACGTTGTTTTCACGCGCGCGGCGCTGTGGCCGCTCGGGAAGACGGTCTCTCGGGTCACGTTTGCCGCCTGATCCCCGGCTAATCGTGTAGGTGATCTCACGCCCGAGCGGGGTGCTGCGAGTGACGGAGGTGCCATCTGCGAGCTGCGTCTCCGTGAGGATCAGGAGCGCGGCGCCTGCGCGTGGTGATCGAGGCGCTCCGCGCGCGATGATCAGGCGACCGCTCGCTCACGCCTCGCAACCGCCCGAGCGATCTCACGCGTGTGATCGGTTCCCCACTGACAGAGCGGTGCCAGTGCGGTCGCCAGCGTCTGTCCGAGCTTCGTGAGTGAGTAGTCGACACGCGGGGGGATCTCGCCGTGGTCGACGCGCATGACGATGCCGTCTGCTTCGAGCTCTTTGAGCTGCTGGATGAGGACCTTGTGGGTGACGGAGCCGACGGCGCGCTGGAGCTCACCGTACCGGAGCGTGGTCTTGGCGAGGTGGTAGAGGACGAGCGGTTTCCACTTGCCGCCGATCACGGCCAGCGCGGCGTCGAGCCCACATGTGAACGGACGGGATCGGGTCGGCATTTCGGCACCTCTTGGTACTTACCAGAAGGTGCATACTAGCTAAGACGAAAGCAAGGACCCATGTTGGCGCTCCAACCACGAGCCAAGGAGTCTCAGATGGGCAGGCTGACAGGGAAGAACGTCCTCATCACCGGGGGCAACAGCGGCATCGGCCTCGCGACCGCGCGGCGTTTCGTGCGTGAGGGAGCATTCGTGTTCATCACCGGGCGACGTCAGGCCGAGCTCGACAAGGCGGTCGCAGAGATCGGCCACGACGTGCGCGCGCTCCAAGGCGACGTCTCGAGCCTCGACGACCTCGATCGCATCATCGCGACCATCCGTGAAGAAAAGGGTCACCTCGACATCGTATTCGCGAACGCCGGCATCGCCGAGACGGCACCGCTCGGTAGCATCACCGCGGCGTCGTTCGACAAGGTCTTCGACATCAACGTCAAGGGACTGCTCTTCACCGTGCAGAAGGCGCTGCCATTGATGCGCCCGGGCGGCTCGATCATCCTGAACGGGTCGACCGCCGGCTCGAAGGGGACGCCAGCGTTCAGCGTCTACAATGCGAGCAAGGCCGCCGTGCGCAACCTGGCGCGAAGCTGGGCCCTCGACCTCAGGGGCACCGGCATCCGCGTGAACGTGCTCTCTCCCGGCGGCACCGTCACCCCGGGTCTGGCGCACGTGCTCACCTCGGGAACCTCGACCCCGGGTGACCGCGCCATCGATGCTGCCCAGCGAGACGCGATCTTTGAGTCGTTCGCCACGCAGATCCCGATGGCGCGCATCGGCGAGGCGGATGAGACCGCCGCCGTC
>JAEUKE010000010.1 GCA_016794345.1 Myxococcales bacterium | reverse complement strand
CTTCGCGATCAGCCCTCTCACGGAGGACGCTCGTCGCGACCTCCTCGAGATTCTCGAGGACCGCTACGCTCTTCGAGCCACCGTGATCACGAGCCAGCTCAAGCACGAGCGCTGGCACGACTTCCTGGCCGACCCCACCGTTGCCGATGCCATCTGCGATCGTGTCCTCCATGGCGCGCACAAGATCGCCCTCGCCGGCCCGTCGCGTCGGAAGCTCAAGGCCGCCGAGGCGAAGAATGATTGAGGGCCGGACCGAGCGGACCTACCCTTCCTAGACCCAAACCCCCGAGGAACAACACCGTCGAGCAGACCCCAGGAAAGCGTCGCTACGCTCCGATCGGGATGGCCCGAATCACCCGATCGCGATCAGCCGAACTGAGTGATCGCGATGGCCGAAATGCGCATCAAACGATCCTCCGCCTCGGCCTTCACTCGCGCCCACATCCAGCGCGAGTTGCGGTTCGTGCCTCCGCCCGAGACGTAAAGAAAGCTCGCCTCGGGGCTCTGCGCGAGCAGCGACCGCGCCGCGGCCAGCGCGTACGTCACATGAATGGTGCGGTACTCGTCCCCGCCCTTCACGTTCCGCACGGACGTGCCGAGGCAGAACAGGCAGCTCTCCACACCCGCGAGGTGGTGCGTGATGGCGGTGAGGACGCCGAAGTCCGAGCAGGTGATCTCGCGGAGCTTCGCGTGCGACAGGGCCAGCGGCCGCCGCGTGACGGCTCGTACCTCCGACACGCGGGGATCGGCGAGGCAAGCCTCGACAGCACCCGCGCCCGCCGTGCCCGACGAGCCGAACACCGCGACCACGTGCCCGGGCTGGTCCTCCGCTCGCGTCAAGGCTTGCTCTTACCATCTCCGGACCGCATCGGCATCAGATCGTCGGGATGGTCCCCCCATCGATGACGTACTCGGTGCCGTGAATCGAGGCGGCGCGGTCCGAGACGAGGAACGCGATGAGCTCGGCGACCTCTTCCGGGGTGTTCGGTCGCCCGATGGGGATGCCGCCGAGCGCGTCCATGATCGACTGGCGCGCGGCGCTCTCATCGACGCCGCTCCCCGCCGCCAATCGCTGAATGAACGGGAGGGTATTGGCGGTCTCCGTGTACCCCGGCGCGACGGCCATTACGCGAACACCCTTCGGGCCCACTTCCTTCGCCAAGCCCTTGCTGTAGGTCGTGAGCGCGGCCTTCGCCGCGGCATAGGCGAGCGTCGCCTGATACAGCGGGAGCGTGCGCTGGATGGACGTGACGTGGATGATCACGCCGGATCGCTGCGCGAGCATGGCTGGGAGCAGCGCGCGGTCGAGACGCACCGCGGACAGGAAGTTCAGATCGAGCTCTCGCTGCCACACCGCGTCCTCGAGCACGGCGAAACCGCCGGCCGGTGCGGATGAGCCGCCGACGTTGTGCACCATGATGTCGACGCGGCCATAGCGGTCGAGCACCGCTCCGGAGACGGCGCGAATGCCGTCGGCAGTGGTGGCGTCGGCCTGGACGAAGAGATCCGAAGGGTCGCCGCTCGGTCGACTGGAGCGGGCCGTTGTCGCGACCTTTGCCCCGGCCGCCGTCAGCCGCGCGACAATGGCCGCGCCGATGCCCTGGCTGCCACCCGTGACCACGACGACCTTTCCGCTGAGCTCATCACCGAACGGGCGGAGCATCAGGCGATCTCCAGGCGCGAGATCGTCTCGCCGTCGAGCGTGAAGCGATAGGTCAGCGTGACCGGGCTGCCGGGGAAGTCGCCGGAGACGTCCACGCTCACGGCGGTGCAGCCAGCCTCGCGCGTGACCTTCTTCGGCTCGACCTGCGGCTTGTACTTCTGGAGGGTCTCCTTGGTCCACTCGCGGATGGCGGGAACACCACGGTGCTCCCGACCTTCGTCCTTCACCACCGCGTCCTCCGCGAGGTCCGCGGTCATGCCGCCGACGTCGTGCCTGTTCGTCGCGGTGAAGTACCGTTCCAACGTGATGTGCAGCTCGTTCTTCATGCCCAGAACCTAGGGTTCGACATAGGCAATGAAAAGACGCTGAATCATGCATGCTATACGTAGCCAAACTGAACAATGCGCGACGACCTATCCGGGCTGCGGGCCCTCCTTTGCGTGGCGGAGAAGCGCAGCTTTCGGGCTGCTGCCGCCGACCTCGGCGTCACGCCGTCGGCCGTGAGCCAGATCGTGCGCGCGCTCGAAGAGCGTGTCGGCGTTCGGCTCCTCCAGCGGACGACGCGAAACGTCGGCCTGACGGAGGCGGGGGAGCACTTCATCGCGCAGCTCAAACCGGCGTTTCATGCGGTCGACGTCGCGTTCGAGTCGCTCGCCGCGATGCGCGGCCGACCGTCGGGGTTGTTGCGGCTCACGATGCTGCGAACCGGCTACGCCGACGTCATCAAGCCGAAGCTCGCTCGCTTCCTCGCGGCCTATCCCGACATCCGGCTCGAAATCTGTTTGGAGGAAGCGCTCTCGAACATCGTGGCGGAGGGCTTCGACGCTGGCATCCGGCTCGGCCACAGCCTCGACCGCGAGATGATCGCGGTCCGCGTCAGCCCCGACCAGCGTCTCGTGGCCGTCGGCTCCCCGTCGTACTTCGCAAAGGCCGGCAGACCAACCCACCCTCGTGACCTGCAGAACCACGAATGCATCGGCTTGCGCATGTCGAGCGGCGTCGTTGCTCGGTGGAGGTTCGTCGACGGCGAGAAGGACCTCGAGCTTGCCGTCGGCGGACGGGTCGTCACCAATGACGGCTCTGTACTGGTCGACGCCGCGCTCGCGGGGGTTGGCGTGGCGTACGTCTTCGAGGACATGGTGAGCGACCTCGTCGCCGAGAAGCGACTCGTGCGCGTCCTCGAACCCTACTGCCCGAAGATTCCAGGCTACTTCCTCTACTACCCGACCAAGTTGAACCTGGCGCCGAAGCTCAAAGCTCTGATCGATTTCCTGAAAGACGACGGCCGTAGCCGCTCTCGCCGGCAGCGATGAGGGCTTCCCCGCGGTCGAGAACGCGAGGCGCAGCTGACCTGTGGGAGCGGACAGCGGGAAGGCGACGACTCGATTGGACCGCTTCCATCCCACGGCCGCGTACTGGTCGAGCTCCGCGAGGAGGACCAGGGTGGGGTCCTGGCGCGAAGTCGATCAAGCGCGCCGCGTCCAGCCAAGGTGGCGTCGAAGGCAGTGTCGGCCGCGAGCTCACGCCGAAGCTAGGGAGAGCGACGACTTGCCCGCGTGTCGAACACGCCGACGAGAGGCCATGACTGGCCTTCGTCGGTCGTGATGGTTCCGGTGTACACGCCGCAGAAGCGCGCAGTTGGTCCCGGGGGTGGGATCGTGCCGTATGCGTAGAGCGTGTATCCGGGCATGGTGTTCATGGGTCCGCGAGGCGCCGGGTTCGGCGCCTTGATGATCGCGAGCTTTCCGGCCTGCCCATCCTGCGCGAAGTTCTTGACGGTGACGCATCCAATCTTCCCGAGATGCCATTCCCATAGTCCCCCAGGTGCTCCGAAGTCGGGATTCTGAACGATGTTCGGATCGATCTCGTGCGACTCGGTCCATCTTCGCAGCAGCTCAGCGCCGTCAGGGTTCGAAATGTTCAGCGCCGCGTACCGTCGCTCGTAATGCTCATCGCCGAAGCGTGTGCGCAGGACTTCGACCGCCGCCGCGAAGGTCGGGGCTGCATCGAGCTCACGGAGAAGGCGCACGTCGTCTGAGCCGGAGCGAGTGGTGGAGGCGGAAGAAGCGACAGTCGGGCTCGGCGGACTGGGATGTGCGGCGACGGACGGTTCGGCAGGCACCTCCGAGGTGGGGTCGGCGCATGCTGCCATCAAGATTGATGAACAGCGCATGCCAGCGACGACCAACCGTCGTGAGGCCCTCATGACGAAACGCTAGCACGGACCGGACTTCGCGAAGAGGCGAGCCGCCAGCAGCGACCGTGCCATGGTCTGAGCGCCTTCGTGAGCGAAGCGGTCGACGAGACGCTGCGGCACGACGAACTCGCCCTCGCGCCGAGCAGCGGGAGCTGGCCCGACGAGCCCAAAACCCCGACGACGTGCCCGGGCTTGTCTTCCGCTCGCGTCATCTCGGTCCTTTACCATCGCTGGAGCGCTTCGGCTCGAGCGAGGGAGAAGCTACGGGAGAGCGAGACTACAACCGGCCGCTGTGTCGAGCTGAGCGCTGGAGCGGGCGGGCTCGTTCTTTCGCCTTCACGGCTTCCGCTCGACGCAGATGCCTACTATATCCGCATCAAGGCCATACGAGCAGCCTCCGTCGCCCACGGTCTGGTAGACCATACAGACCTCATCGCTGCGGCACGCGTCGCGTTCAAGCCAGCAGTCACGCGATGGGGAGATGCATACTCCAAAGTCGCCGCCATAGCTGGGTACGATGCGACATCCGGCGTCGCAACATTCGGCGCGGCTGGACATGGCGGGACAGGGATCGGCGGGCCTGGTCGGCTCCGGAGCGGGGCCGTTGTCCGACGACTCGTCGTCCTCAGGCTCGCAGGTCACGTTTGTGGCACAGCCGAGTCCGGCAGAGCATCCAATGAGCAGAACGAGAGCTCGACAACCGAGCTGGGCTCTGCTCCTCGGCCAACGACGGGAGACCAAGGACGCCGGAAGAGGATGCGCAAACCCGCTGGCGCTCAATCGCTGGGCCGAGCGGCGCTCGATTGCGGGAGCGCTGTCCGCGCCGTCCCGTGCGCTCAAAGGCCATCCGTCGAGACGGGCGCTCGCTCATACCGGACGCTCACGCTGGGCACCTTCTCCCCTTCGGCAGGACCAACGAGAAGCACGATTGTCTCGCCGCTCTTCCAGCTCCACCCAAGAAGAGCGGTCATGCGCCCATCGTTCAAACACTCCGAGACGTGGTCGTTGCACTCGGGCGGGACCTTACCCTTGGTCTTCCGCGGCTCGCCGTACTTACCCCTGAGCGCCTTCTTGAGCTTGTCGAAGGCTTCAGCCGTGTCGTCGGACGGCTGAATCAGCAGCGTCGCGGCCGTGAGCTTGTTGCTCCGGAAGTCGAGATGCGCGCTGGCCTGGAACTCCATCTCCGAGATGGTGCCGCTGCAGACGAAGGAGTTCTCCTTGGTGCCCGGTGTCCACTGATGGTTGGCTCCGGTGCACGCCTTCTCCGTGTCCGCGAGCGTTGCGCCAAACTCGAACCCGGCGGCCCCCTTCGGCGCCGGCTTCTCACGCGTCTCCGATGGAGCGGCGGCCTCGCCCGCGTCCGACTGCATCGGCGCGCAGGCGACCTGGCCCGAGTAGCCCGAGACGTTCTGCCCCTGGACGGTCCCGGTTTGCACGTAGTTGCATTGAAAGTCCCGCCCCCCGCAAGACGCCGTCCAGGTGCGCGTGCCCCAGCCGGGGTTGTCGTTGCTGATCGTGATCTGCTCGGCCGGGCAGCCCACGAGGCCCGCGCTCGCCGCCGCGAGGTTGGCGCTGCAAGCAGTCGCCGCCACGAGCAAAGATACAGGAAGAAGCACGTTGCCCCACTGGAACATGGCCCCGAGCCTAACCTCGTCGGAGCCCAAACTGTCGGCCTCTGTTTGTTAAGAAAGCTGGCAACTCGATCAGCTACGCATCCATCCCGGCCGTTTCGTAACAATTCCCAGGTGTCGCCCTAGCGCTCAGCGCCGACGACTCTTGTAACAAGAGCGCCATCGTGATGCCTTGGTCGATCAGACGGGGGACTGCGCGTACTGCGGGAAGAGGCTGCGCAAGGGGTACACCTACAGTGCGCTCGGCCTGGTGCACCAGAAGTGCGCACCATCGCATCTGAGATGCTGCTCGCACCATGGCGGCGTGGCGGGGTGTGAGCCATCGGGGAGGAGCAGGGTGAGACCCTAGCGGCGGGTGAGCATCTGTGATCTCCTGAGATCACGGGTTGGCACGCCAGCCCGCGTCTTCGATCGGAGGGTCGCCCTGTGAATCTACTGTCTGAGGTGGTGAGGGCCAGGCCCGAGGCCGTCGCGGTTCTAGCGCTCGCTGCCGCGTTTGCGTCGTGTGGTGGACCATCCAACGGGATGGAACCGCCCCTGGTGGAAGAGGGAGCAGACTTGAGCGGACCAGCGTGCGGCAATCCCACGCTCGAAAATGGCAACTACCGCTTCGCAGTGACGGTGGATGGGCGCGAGGATTGCGTCGACCAGGATACCGGGGATAGTGAGAACATCCAGCACACTCATTGCAGTCAGCACCCGGCCCAGAACTGGCGCCTCGAGAAACAGGGAAACGGGTGCTACCTGTTGAAGAACGCGAATACCGGAACCTGCTTGGCTTTGGGGAACGGAGATGGTGGCGACAGCATCAAGATGATGGCGTGCAACGACCGAGAGCCCAAGCTCTGGCGATTCGACCCCATTGACGGCGGACAGTTCCAGATCGCGAATGCCACGCGCCTCGCCGGTTCACGGGAAGTGTGCCTCGATCAGCGAAGTCAGGAACCCAACCGCGGGGGGCCGATGCAAACCAATGCCTGCAACGGGACCGTTCACCAGCGGTTCTACGTGCGGCGGTTCTGACCGAGCGGCAGCCGTTGGCGTGGATCCCCGGCAAGTTGACAGGCTTCTTCATCCGCCATCGGCCACTCGCCGCGTTAGTCTCGCCCAATGGAAAAACTCTATTGGGGCTCGTTGCCGGTCGTCTTGGTTTGTGGAGCGTGCGAGACCTCTGTGCCGATCGAGCAGTTCGCGCCTGGGTTCCAGCGCGGGGCGAGTACCCGAACACCTCGATCGTTAGGCACCAATCTGTGGCCGAGCGAAATGCGGTCAGTCGGGTGGTTGCGGGATAAGCGTAGCTCGGGAGGCCGTCTATCCCAGTTGGACAGCTCTAGCTTTTACAGGGCCAGAATCCTCACCTTGCTCTGCCGGCGGCACCGGACCGAGCTCGGCGTCCCATTCCGCGAGCAGCTTCCCCAGACGCTCACGCTCAAGCTCGTGGGCGATGGCGCGCGCGACGAACCCAGACAGCCCGCGTGCGCCGACGCTGCGGCGTAGCTCTTCCGCGAGCTCGCCAGGCACGCTGACTGAGAGCTTGGCGGCGGGAAGACCCACGTACGATTCCTACCATGGTAGGAATCCGGTCGCCGTCGAAACATCGGCTCGTGTAACGCGACGGGGGCACAGGAAACGGCGACGGGACGCGCTGCGCGATGGCTTGCCCGAGCGCCATCATGGCGTGGAAGCGCGGCACACCGTGCTCTGGCTCCGGCATTCTTGGCGAGCGGTCGGCCGCGGCGCGCGGCCCCCGTGGCCCCGAGCCCGGTTCCTTGGGGTATCGTCGCGGAATGCCCGGCAAGAAGAAGCCAACGCGGAAGCCTTCGCCGACCCCGAAGCCTGCGACGCCCGACGAGCACAGCCGCTTCTCGGCTTTGCGCTACCCGGATCTGGACCTCGCGGTCGAGCCGTTGGACGAGCTCGTCTCGCAGGCTCGGTCGAAGGGCTTCGTCCCCATCGGGCGGCGCAGAACCGAAGAGCACCCGTACGGCGTCCGGGTCCACGAATCGCTGAGCTCCAATCAGGGCGTCGTTCGACTCGTCGTGCATGACGATGAATTGATGCCCGCGATGGTGCTCGAGATCTCCGGGCCGGCCGAGCCATCCGCGACGATCGAGCAGCTCGTGGAGCAGTGTATGGAGATCGCCTCCGCCCCGGAGGTGCTGGCTACGGCGCGGATCGAGTACCACGACGACCCTGCCATGTTGTCGCTCGCCGCGTGGGTCGCGACCGATGCGGAGGAAGCGGACCTGCTTGCGCTGCTGACCGAGGCGAGCCTCGACGCCGACGTCGAGGTGAGGCGCGGAGCGGCGAAGGCGCTGCTCGTGCAGGCGAGCCCCGCCTGCCGCGCGCTCGCCGAGACGATGGCGATGGCCGAACGCGATCCGACCCTCGCCAAGCAGATCGGCCAGATGCTGTCGATGTGGGGAGCCTCCAAAAAGTAGGTCTCCGGCCATCCGGCCGGTGATGCGCGCCTCTGCGCGCGGGGAATGGCGCACGCTCCCGTACCCGGAGGTCGTCCTCAGCGGGGAACTGGTACATGATCGATGGCGGTGCAGGTGCCGCGTCCCCATGTCCCGGGCGTGGGACGGTACACGATGACGGCGCCGTCCTCCACCCCGTGCACCTGCTCGATCCCCGGCACGACGACCCGGCTTCGCGTGCCGTCCGGGCGACGGAACAGGATGTCGCCGGTCGAGACATCGGCAACAGTCCCGTCATCAATCGCGACCTCGTGTGCGTGCCGAAAGAGCGGCTCGACGCGGCCGGTGCCACGCCCCTTGGCGTCGACGCACCACCCGCTGGTGAGGAGGACGCCGAGGTACTGCGTGCCGTCCAGCACGACGAGCTCCCCGTCGGGCCCCGCGCGCAGCCCCTGGTTCTCCTTGAACGGGATCGGGTAAGACGCCTTGCGCCGGCCGGAGCCGGGATCGAGGCGGTACAGCCGGCGCTGCGCCAGGTAGTAGAGGTCGTCTCCTCGGACCCAGATCCGCGCGGCTCCGTCGGCGATGCCCGGCGCCTCCAGTGCTCGGGTCAGCCACGCGCGCTTGCGGCTCTCGATGTGGACGGCGTTCAGCCCGAGGTCGGTCCACACGAAGGCGAGACCACGATCGTTCGCGGCGACCTCGCGCAAGGGTAGGGCGCCGTCGCCCAGATCGGGGAATGGCCCGAGGCGCTTTCCGTCTCCGTAGACCACGAGCGAGCCGCGCAAGTTGGCGACCACGACGAACCTGCCGCACGGGACCGCCTGCCTTACGCCGAAGGGGATGCGTGCGGACCACGTCGTGATCTCCCCTCCTCGGAGGTCGACCACGTCGATGATGCCGAGACCGTCGGCGGCGAGAGACGCGGTGACGAGCGGTGCACCCGCCGTGGGTGCGGTGGCCGAATGACGGACACTGTCGCGGACCCATCGAACCGCCTGTGCAGGCGATACCTCGAGCGAGCCATCGGGATCCGGCTCGCGCAGCACGTCACGCAATGGTCCCGTCTGTTCGAGCCCTCGCGCGAGCGGGGCCAGCTCCGTGGCAGGGACCCCGAGCGCGGCCAATAGCTCCAGGGCCAGGGCACGCCTGTCCGCGTCGCCCTCGCGCGCGGCTTCGACCAAGGGATTCTTCGCTTTCGCCAGGATGCGCTCGCGGCGTGCCGCCTTCACCTCCGCGCAACGGGTGACGAGCTCCCGGTGGTCCGTGGTCCTGGTCGACAGCGTCGGGAGCACCGCAAGGATGCGGTCGGAGACGCTCTCCTTCTCCGGCGCCAGACGGCGATGCAGCTCCGGCAGCTCGGCCGCCCAGGCCCAGTCCGCGGCAGGACCCTCGAGCGCGGGCAGCGCCGCCATCAGCCGGCGAGCCACGTCTTCGTCGACCTCTCTCGAGCGAAACGCGGTGAGCAGCGCTTCGCGGACCCGATCCCGCAGCCCGGCGTGATATCCGGCCTCCGCGATGGCGTTCGCCACCGGAAAGGTCTCCTCGATGAGGGCCCGAGCGAGGCGTGCGTGCACGTCTGGCCGATCGATGCGCACGAGGATGCGCGCCAGCGCGACGCGGTATTCGATGATCGGGCGCTCCAGCCCTTCGTTGACGGGGGCATCGAATGCCTCGAGCAACGCGTCGGCATAGGGCTTCGGGCGAGCGAGGAGCGTGAGGTCGTGCGGAAGTGAGCGTCGAGCCTCCAAGGAGGGCACGACGAAGCAGTTGCCCGGGCCCGTCGCCATCGAGAGCTCCGCGGTCGCCGGCTTCTGCGACGTGGCGAGCGGGGACGCTTCGAGCTGGTCACGCAGGCGCTCGAAGGCCGGCTCACCGGCCGTCGTCTGGTAGGTCCGTCCCCTCTCGACGATCGTGATCCACGTCTCGCCCTCTTCCCCCGAGCACTCGAGCGCCGCCACGAGGGTCGGATGCGCCAGCGCGAGGCTCTCGGCGCACCGCGCGATGTCGGCCGCTGCCACGTCGTCGGCGTGGAGCTCGGACACCACCGCCATGACATCCTCGAGCGCGGCAGCATCCACGCTCCGCGCGTCCACGCGGAAGTCGTCGAGACTGGCCATGTACGGCACGGGCGGATGATACGGTCGTCCCTGCCGCCGTCTCCCTCGGGCTCTGAGGCGCGTAGGGCCGACGACCGCGCGCTTCGGCAGCCGCCGCTAGCGCGACGGCGGCACCGGAAACGGCGACGGGACGCGCTGCGCGATGGCTCCCCCGAGCGCCATCATGGCGTGGAAGTGCGGCACGCCGTGCTCCCGCTCCAGCACGTCCATCGTCTCGTCCCGCGGGAGCTCGTCGAGCCGCAGCGAGATGCGCTCGATGACCTCCTGCTCGGCCGGCGGCAGCGAGGCGCAGCACCGCACGAAGAGATCGCGTCCCTT
>JAEUKE010000314.1 GCA_016794345.1 Myxococcales bacterium | reverse complement strand
GATGCGCGGCCAGGCGCCCAAGCCCGCGAAAACAGCGAGGAGCCACGCGAAGACGAGCTGCCACCGCCTCGGCAACCGCGATGATCCGCGAGACGATCGGTACGGCACGAGGGAGTGGGACGGAGCGGGCATTCAGGACCGCGAGTCGAGGGCGACCGTTTACGCCAGGAGGGCCGGTGTCACAAGACAATCGGCGGGGTCGGGGGCGTGCTCCTCGGAAGGACGTCGCTCCCCCGCCCCGTCTTGCCCGTCCCGGGGCCGTTTTGTCGGCGAGCGACGCATCCCCCAGTCACTGCTCGGCAGAGCCGACGGCACACCACCCCGCGCTCGTCAGGATCTGAACCCCTTCGAAGCCGACCACCCAGATCGAGTCGGCCCGAGCATCGACGTCCTCGAGGGCACTGTGGAGCGATGGGGAGGCCGTACGGTCGACCCCGTCGTCGAACACGATCGCGTCGCCACCGACGAAGACAACGTCATCGTCGCTGCGTCTGTCGGCGCGCACGGCGACAAGGTCGGGGACGAACTCATGGCCGCCGGGCTCCACCGCATCGATGAAGATCGCGTACCCGCCGTGCAGGCTCATCCCTGCGCCATTTCTCCGCACGAACGCGTCGGTGACGATGTCGTCGGTGCCGCTGATCAACACGAAGTCTTGTTTGGCTGAGTCCCACCACAGCGTGGAGCCGTAGTAGCTGGTCACGAGCCGATGAGGCCCCGTGGCGTGCACCCGAGCCGCTTCGTAGACGACGTTGTTCGGGTCGATGGGCATGTCGATCCGCGTGATGCCGTCCGGCCGAAGCACGAGCACCTCGACATCCGCCGCGAGCCACACCTCGTCCCCACAGCCGGCGCCGCCGAGGATGTTCGCGCTCGTGCCGAGGTCCACTTCGGCCCAGCTCCCGGCCCCGTGTTTGCGAAGGGCAAGCCCACCGTTTCCGACTGCCCACGTCTCGAGCTGGCCGTCCACCTCGCAGCCCCACACGTCGTTGAGCCCCGTCCATTCCTCCTCGACCACACCACCATCCGGGCGAAGGTGCACGAGGCGAGCGTTCGCGTTCGGCAGCCCTGCACCTTCCGTGATCACCCAGGCCTCCGTTGGCCCGAGCGCATGAACACGCGAGAGCGCGCTCGACGGGAGCGTCCAGGACGGCAGCGCGGCGCAGTCGGCTGGCAGGGAGTAGGGCGCCGCGTCGTCGGCCTCGTCCCGCGGAAAGATGGGGCTCGACGAGCCGCCACCCGCACCGCCGGCGCCGTCCCCACCCTGGCCCCCCACCCCCGAACCGACGGTCGCCCCACCGGCTCCGCCGCCACCGGCTCCTCCGGCGCCCCCGCCTTTCTCGGACGGAGAAGCACCGTCTTCGCACCCCGACGCGAGCACGGCGAAATGCGCCGTGAAGACGGCGAGCGCCCGGAGGCTGCATCCACGGCCCGGCTTCATCGGACCCGCCTTACCATGCCTCAGCCGGGGCCGGGCTTGGGGTGCTCCGCGAAGAAACGCCACACCTCCTCGCTGGCGGAAAACGTCGTGCTCTGGGGGCCGTCTTCCGGGCATTCGATGACATCCGCGTTGGGCTCGCCGCCTGGCCAGCTGTGCCCGCCACCCTGGATGAGGCAGAGCACCACGTCCGCCGCGCAGCCGTCGTAGGCCGAGCACGTCCCGTCACCGGCCGTGAAGGTGGGGGAAGGACTCTCCTCGCAGCCGTTGATCAGGCGGCGCCGCTCCAGGGTGTCCGCGAGAGGTGGGAAGCTCACGTTCGCCGGCCCACACCCGAAGCCGCCTTCAGGAGGCACGTGCCCATCGGCGGTGCCGTGGATGTGCATCAGCGCCACCGGCTCGCTGGGGGTGCAAGTCGGGGCCATCTCGGCGCCTGCGACCGGCGCGACCGCCGCGAATCGCGAGGGGAGCTCACACGCCAGACGGTGCGACAGGATGCCGCCGTTCGACATGCCGGAGGCGTAGATACGCCTTCGATCCACGCAGATCGTCGCTTCGAGCTGGTCGAGCAAGGCGGCCACGAAGCCCACGTCGTCGATCTCGTTGGTCACCGCGGAGCCGCAGCACCCACCCCCGTTCCAGGTTCGGAGCGTGCCGGTCCCGTCGGGGTACACCGCGATGAAGCCCTCTCGGTCGGCGACCTCGCTCATCTTCGACGAGTCCTCCTCGAGCTGGCGCCCGCTGCCACCGCCGCCGTGGAGCATGAGGACGAGCGGCGCAGGCGTGCCGTCCTCGTAGGCGGGAGGCAGGTGCACCCGGAACGTCCGCTCGAGGTCATCGTGGACCAGCATGTCTTCGGTGGTGGTCCCACCCGGATAGGGGCTGGCCATCGCGCAACCTGGGCTCGGGTCGGGCTCGACCGTACCGCCGCCGGCGCCCCCGCCCGTCGAGGTCGTGCTCGTCGTGCTCGTGGGCGCGGCGCCGCCGGTCCCGGTGGCTCCCTGCCCGCTCGCGTCCCCGCCCGCACCGCCCTCCCCGCCGGCGTCACCGCAACCCAAGAAGAGCCCGAGCCCCCCCACGAGAACAAAGACTTCGAGACGAATACCCATCGCGCCTTCGACACGGCGCGAGCCGAAGGGTGAAAAAAGTCGTTCACGCGCCCTCGGCGTCGAGGGCGCGTGACCTACTTCTTGGGCGCGAGCGGCGCGAGCAGCTCCCTCACTCGCTCCTTCGGGCGGCCCACGATCGCCTTTTTCTTCGTCACCACCAGCGGGCGCTGCAGGAGCGCCTTGTGTTTGCCCAGGACGGCGATGACCTGCTCGCGCGTCGCGACGTCCGCGTCGGTCAGGCCCAGCTTCTTGTAGAGGCTGTCGCGCCGAACGAGGTCGGTCACCGGATCCTCGAGCTTGTCGACGATCGCGCCCAGCGTCTCTGCGCTCGGTGGCGCCTTCATGTAGAGGACGACTTCAGCCTCGATGCCAATCTCTTCTGCAATGCGGACCGCATTGACCGAGGAGTTTCAGTTCGGGTTGTGGAAGATCGTGACGGTGCTCATGCCGGGAACTTAGCAGCGGACCTCGCTGAGCCGGTAGATCTGATCCACGACGAGATCGACCTGCAGGCTCGGCACGTGCACCCGTCCGCCCGTCACGGCCACGCGCGTGTCCCACGTCTCGCCCTCGCCGCGAACATGCACGGTGATGCGCCGCTCGCGGTGTGAGACGAGGATGCACTCTCGAAGCGACGGGATCGTCTTGTAGAAAGCCAGCTTCGCCCCCGTGTCATAGGCCTCGGAAGAATCGCTCGTGACCTCGAGCAGGACGCTGGGGTTCAGCGCCGTCTCCTCCGGCCCAGGCGGGTGCTTCTGCACCGGCCCGCAGATCACCGAGCCATCTGGAAACGTCGCGAGCCCGGCGCTCTCCACGTAGATCCGCAAATCCGAGGTGAAGGCCCTGCAAGGGCGGTCGCCGATCGCGTCGGCGAGCGCCCGGAGCGTCTCGAGCGCGAGCGCCGCGTGGTCCGCGGAGCCGCCCGCCATCGCGTAGATCTCACCATCGAGGAACTCGTGTCTGGTGGAGCTCGTCATCTCCACGCCGACGTAGTCGGCGTAGGTGTAGCGATGCAGTCGGATGGCCCCGGCCATGAGCGTCAGCCTATCACGGCAGACTCATTCGTCAGGCCGACCGCCGTTCGAGGCCGCCGGCCTCAGCGATTGCCGTCTCGCCTCAGCACCAGCGTCTCCTCGCGTGAGGCCGAGCCGATCATGGCGCTCGATCCCGTCGCGACGAGGATCTGGTTGTCGCCGCCCAGGCGCACGAGGCGCGGCAAGAAGCTCTCGTGGTCGGCGCCGTGGAGGTGGAGCTCGGGCACGTCGATGAGGACGATCGACCGCGCGAGCCCGAGCCGCGCGAACGTCGCCGCAAAGAGCACACCCTGGCGCTGGCCGGCCGAGAGGCCCTCCGCCCCGACCTCCACGCCGTCTTTGTTGGCGAAGCCGAGCTGCGGCGCGCCTCCTGGCGCGCGCGGCGCCGCGCCCAGGAGCCGGAGCTCCGGCACCAGCTCCGCGATCGCGCTCCGGTAGTGGCCCAGCGAGTCGGGGCGATCGTCCGCGAGGAGCAGCCCGTGTCTCTGCGCCTCCTCGTTCGCGCGCCCGCCGTCCTGCAACGAGAGAGCGGTCATCGCCGGCAAGAGCCCGGCATACTTGTCCGCGCGCCGCGTCGGCCGAAGCCGCCGCTCGTCGGCCTCGGTCGTCGGAGCGCCCGCGCCGAGCGAGCGCTCGTCGTGGAAGTACTCGAGCTTCGGCACGCTCGCGTCGAACGCGAAGCGCTCGAAGAGCGCGCGCACCGCCGGCGCGACGCGCGGCAGCGCCGCGTCGGGCGCGAGGTCGATCTCGATCGTGACGGCCGCGTCGGGACACTCCGCGGCGGCCTGCTCGTCCGGCTCGAGCGTGAAGGTCGCGCGGAGCGTGCCCGACGGCGCCCCCGCTCGAAGCCACGCGCCCGTCCGCGGCACGAGCCCGTACGCGCCGAGGCTCTCCTTGGCCAGGACGATCGCCTCGAGCAGCGACGTCTTGCCGCTCGCCCTCGGCCCCACCACGACCGTCAGGCCGCGGGGCTGACCTCGTGAAGAGAAGTCGTACGCGCCGTCCGCGAGCCCGCGAACATTTCCCGTTTCGAGGCGCAGAATCTTCAAGGCGTCCTCAGTTGAGCGTGATGAGCGCGCCGTCCACGTCGACGAGCGAGCTGCCCTTGATGGTCACCGTCGACCCATCCAACGTCACCCGTCCGGCGGTGAGCGTCGCGCCGCCCGGCTCGAGGACGAGCTTCGAGCCGCCACAGACGAGCTCGATCTTGCTCGCCGCTTCGATGCGAACCACGTCGCCTTCGGCCGAGAGCTCGTCGCGCGCCTTGACCGAGACCGATGTCGCGCGGACATCGAACGGTCCCGACGTGTGCTCGTAGCCGCCCGTGTCGACGGAGAGCTGCCCGCGGACCTCGACGCGCGCGTCGACGTGGAGCTGGGTCAAGTCGCGGGCCTCGCGGTGGACTCGCTCGACCGTCTGCTGGTATTTCATCGAGCCGGCGCCGACTTCGATAACGAAGTACCGATCGAAGCGCCGACGATCCTCGTGTTCGATACGACGACGGGAGAGCTCCTCGACCGCTTCGGCGAAGGGCTCTTCGTCGTTCCCCATGGTTTGGCCGTGGACGAAGACGATCACGTCTGGGCGACGGACGCGCGGAGCGACGTCGTCATCGAGCTGTCGAGCTCCGGGGACGTGCTCGGGACTTCGCTTGGAGAGAGCCGGTGAAGTTGCACCCCACCCCGAAGTCCCGACACGCCACCGCACCACGCCCCGGCGGTCGGTCGAGCCTGCCCGCGGCCCTGCTCATGCTCGCGAGCTGCGAGACCCAGGGCTTCGGCGCCCCGACCGACGTGGCGTTCCTCTCGGACGGCGTGGTCGTCGTGACGGACGGCTACGAGAACGCACGTATCGCCATTCTCGACGGCGTGTGGGTCGAGCGCGAGTGGGGTGAGCACGGCTGCGGCAAGGGAGAGCTCGACGTGCCTCACGGTGTCACGATCGACGAGGAGGACCACATCTACGTCGCCGATCGGAGCAACGGCCGCATCCAGATCTTCGATCGCCAAGGCCAGCTGCTCGACGTCTGGCAGGGTCCCGACTACGGGCGCCCTTGGGGGCTCGAGTACCGTGACCAGCGCCTGTACGTGGTCGATGGCGGCGATCAGGATCCGGAGGCGCCCTTCGGCAGGGTCACGGTCTACGACCTCGAGGGGTCCGTCCTTGCGCGATTCGGGGACGGCGACGAGCCGGTCGTCGACGGGCATGACATCACGGTCGACGCGGCCGGCGCAGTCTACGTGGGCTCACTCTCCGGTCGCAGCCTAAGGAAGTTCGTCCCGCGCTGAGCGGTCCCACCTCCGGCGCGCCTTCCGGAGCGCCGCCGCGTCGGCGAACCCGAGCCGCTCGGCAAGCTCGACTTGGGTGAGCGCGCCGCGCAGCCGCTCGTATTCGGAGCGACGGACCTCGTCGACGAGGTCGCGCAGGCGCAGCCCTTCCTGCTCGAGCCGGCGCTGGAGCGCGCGCGGCGAGAGCCCGTGTCGGCGGGCCACCTCGGCCAGCGTCACCCGATTGGGAGCCTCGAAGAGGATCGACCTGACCGAGTACAAGGCGCTGTCCCGGAATGACTCGGGCCCGGTCGAGAGATCCGCCGCGCGCGCCTCGAGCGCCGCACGCATGACCGGGTCGACCCCCTTGAGCCTCCTCGACGCGAGGCTCGATGGCCACATCGTCGCGTAGTCCGCGCGACCAAACGACACGGGGCACCCGAAGAAGCTCTCGTATCGTGAAAGAGGGACCCCCTCGGGCGAAGGATGCTTGAGCTCGACGCGCTGGGGCGCCAGAGTCGGATCCGATACGGCTTCGCGCAGGAGCCGGACCGTGCGGCCGAGCGCAAACTCCGCCCATGCGCGCGTCCCCGCGCCCTCGGGCCGATCGAGCCGCCAAACCAGGCCTAGCCCCGTCGGAGCCACCACCAGCTCGCTCGTGATGCACGGGGACACGAGCCCCGGGAGCCTGCACCACGACTCGGCCGCGTCGCGGACCGACGCGCAGCTCCGCAGGATGTACTCGACGACCCCCGTCAGACCGGGAGGAAACCGAGCCGCCAGCCAGAGCCCGACATCGGCGCGCCGCGTGCGCGCGGCGGCGGCCTCCCAGATCGCCTCGTGGAGCAGCTCCACGGGCACCCAGGCGTCGGCGCGCTCGAGGGTCTCACGCTCGACGCCGAAAGGCGCGAGCAGGTCCGAGAGGTCGACCCCCTCTGCCCCGACCGCGTCGACGACCGCGCGCGTCAGCCCTGCCATGACCTTCAAGCGTGCTCGGACGGTAGCACGTGTCAGCGCGAGCGATGAGCGCACCCGAGCGGCTTGATCCTCGCGACTCGCCCCCGCCTCCTCCCTGAAGAAACGTGAAGCGGGCGCTACGTTGTGCAAACCCGCGCAAGTGCATGCACCGCCGGGCGAGCAGGTCCGCTAGTGGTCTTCATCGATGGCCCAACGATCGACGGAGGTCTGGCGATGAGCGCGCACGAGCTCGTGCTGCTCTTGCACTCGTACGTGCGTTGGGCCGTGCTCGGGTTGGGCGCTGCGGTCGTGGTCGACGGGCTCCGCCACCGCCGAAGCGGTGAATGGTCGGCGCGAAGCGAGCGCCTCCACAAGAGCTTCCTGGCTGCGCTCGACTCGCAGCTCGTCCTCGGGCTCGTGCTCTATCTGGTGCTCAGCCCGATCACGCGCGCCTTCTTCGTGAGCCCCGGTGCATCGATGAAGGTGCGCGAGCTGCGATTCTTCGGGATCGAGCACATCACGGTGATGATCGCGAGCGTGCTCGTCGCGCACGTGGGGCGCGTGCGCTCGAAGCGCGCCGGGGACGGCGCGACCCGCCACCGACGCGTGTTCGGCTGGACGCTCACGAGCCTCGTCTTGATGCTCACGTCGGTGCCCTGGCCCTTCATGCCGGTGAGCCGCCCGCTCCTCCGAGCGCCTTCGAGCGGCGTCGCGTCCTCCGCCAGCCCTGCCGCTGCGCCGTGCCCGCCCGTCTTCGCCACGCGGTGCGCTTCGTGTCACGGCACGGACGGCCGCGGCGACGGGCCGCTCGCTGGCGGGCTCCAGCCACGCCCGCGCAGCTTCGCCGAACAGGGCTGGGCTCGCGCCGTCTCCGACGAGCATGTCCGGAGCGTCATTCGCGACGGGGGGGCCGCGCACGGCCTGAGCCCCCTCATGCCGCCGCACCCCGACCTCGCCGAAGGTGACGTCGACGCCCTCGCGCGCTGTGTGCGGGCGTTCAGCGAGAGGCCCTGACGAGGACCTGCGGCACGAGGACGACGAGCGTTTGGCGCCGCTTCCTCGAGCTGCCTACGCTGCCGACATGGGCGTCCACCTCGCGCTCCTCGAGTCGACCTGGAGCGATCAGGCGCCACAGCCCGGCGGTACCCCGCTCGATAGTCCCGTGCTCCGCGCCTGGAAGTGCACGCTCGGCGCAGCGCTGGTGCTTCGCTCGGTCGAGGGAGGCGATGACTTCGCCGCGTGGCTGGAGCAGATCATCGAGTCGGGCGGCGGCGAGCACCTCCTCACGCTCGATCCGATCGACGTCGGCGAGCTCCACGCGGTATGGACCGCCGATCTCCTCCCGAAGCTCACCGCGCTCGTAGGCGTCGCACGAGCTCACGACTTCACCGGCTCGTTCGGCGTGCGCAGCGCCGCAGAGCTCGAGGCCGTGCTCCTCGCCTGGGCCACGTGCATCGCGCACGCCCTGAGCAGAGGAAGGGGCCTGATCGGGATGAGGACGTAGCCTTCTCGCCGCAGCCGGTCACGGCAACGACATCCACCCGTCCCAGAGCACACGCGTGATGAGCTCGCTGCCGCCGCTTCCGTCAGGCTTGTAGATCGCAGCCTCGCCCCAAGCGAGGCTCTCGAGCACCGGGCAAACGAAGCCCGCGTGCCCGATGAGCGCGACGTTCTGACCGGGGCTGGGCGGCAGCGCCAGCAAGGTCTGGGTGTTCGTGCAGCGGTTCGCCTCGTCGTAGACGAAATAGGTGATCTCGAGGCTCTCTTCGATTGTCGGACCGAGATTCATGAGCTCGGCAGTCTGGACGTTGCGGCAGAACTCGCTCGAGAGGACTCGACCGAAGGGAACGCCGAGCGACGCGAGGTCTTGTCCGATGGCCGTGGCCTCCATGACGCCGGTGGCGTTCAACTGGCGCGCCGTCGCGACGGCGCAGTTGCTCTCGCAGCTCTTCCACCAATCCGGCGTCGTGGTCGTCGCCACGGTGCCGAGCGACAGGTTGTCGCTGCAAACATCCGCCGAGGCATGCCGCCAGATCACGTTGTACCCCCCGCCGACGAGCGCCTCGGTGAGCGTGAGCGTGAGGGTGGTGGACGAGCCAGTCGTTTCGCAGGTCCGCGCCGGCGTGCAACCGTACGCCGCGTAGTGGTAGGTGCGCGGGGCGTCGGGCATGTCGGGGAGAAGCGCGGAGGTCGGCTCCGTCGCTGCCTCGGCCTCGCCCTCGTAGACGACGGTCACATTCGGGTCGTCGGGCCCCGTCGGAGGAGCATTGAGGGAGCGCACCACCCGGACGACGGTGTTGCCGCTCGAGGGATCGGGGCTCGACCACGCGAGCTCCACGAGCGCCTCGTCGACCGCCGCGGTGAGGCGGCTCGGTGCCCCATTGCCGGCGCCATCGCCGCCAGTCCCCCCGGCGCCACCGATGCCCTCGCCCCCGGCGCCCGTCGTGGTGCTCGACGTCGAGCTGGCCGTTGTCGAGCTGGCCGTCGTTCCACCCGTCGTGCCGCCTCCCGCTCCGTCGTCGTCGCCGCAGGCCGTGCTCCAGACCAAGCCGCAGACCAAAGTCAGGATTCGACGGGGCCAAAGTGAACGAAGGTCCATGAGGCCTCGAGAGTGCCAGATGTCGTGGGGCGAGCAAGCGTTCGCTTGCCCCTCCCCCCCTCCCCTGACAAGGTGGTGCGTGCTCTCTTCCAGCGTCGGTCGGCTGCGCCTGTTGGGAATGATCGAAGGGCTCTCGTATGTGCTTCTGCTCGGCGTGGCCATGCCGCTCAAGTACCTCGCGGGCATGCCCATGGCGGTGCGCGTGGTCGGCACCGCCCATGGCATTCTCTTCGTGGCCTACTTCGTCGCGCTGGCGCTCGCGACGCTCGAGCGGCGCTGGCCGCTGTCCCGCGTGACGACGCTCGCGGTCGCGTCGCTGCTCCCCTTTGGGCCGCTCTTCGTCGACGGCTTTCTCTCGCGTGAAGCGCGAGAGCCGAGCGCCGCGCCGTAGAGCGCCCGCGGTCGCCCCCTCACCTTCGGTGAGGGGGGTCGGGGGGGTGAAGTCCACAGGCACGAGCGCGTGCGAGCTCTCCAACCTCTCCGTGTCGAGAGGTCGCTACAGCTGCTCCTCGATCGCGGCGCGCAGCTCGGCGCTCTCGGGCGCGACCGAGCTCGGGAAGGCGCGGACGACGTGGCCCTTCTTGTCGACGAGGTACTTGTGGAAGTTCCACTTCGGCTCGCCGGCCTTCGCGCCGAGCAGGGCGAAGAGCGGGGATGCGCCGGCGCCCTTCGTGACGATCTTCTCGAACATCGGGAAGGTGACGCCGTAGTTCTTGCGGCAGAACGTGGCGATCTGCTCGCTCGAGCCCGGCTCCTGCGCGCCGAAGTCGTTCGAGGGGAAACCCAGGACGACGAGCCCCTTCGGCGAGAGCTCCTCGTGGAGCTTCTGCAGGCCCTCGTATTGCGGCGTGTACCCGCACTCGCTCGCGGTGTTCACCACGAGCAGCACCTTGCCTTCGTAGGTGCGCAAGGGCTCGGGCTTGCCGTCGAGGCGGTTCATCGTCAGCTCGTGGATGCTCTCGGGCATGGCGGCTTCCTTCGTGGTGGCGGATCCAGAGGATCGCGCGGCTTCGGTTGGGGCGGCAGGCGCCGCGCTCCGGCTCTCGTCGCGAGCGCACCCGTTCGAGGCGAGGGCAACGAAGACGAGCGGCAGCGCGAAGGCGAGTCTCACGGGGCTTCGTGATAGGGCGTGCCGCAGCGTCGAGCAAGATCCCACCGCGGGGTTTCTCGCCCGCGCTTCGTAGTATGACGCGAACCATGCGACGGCTGATGTGGCTCGCCCTTTTCCTGCTCGTCTCCACCTCCACGCTCGGCTGCGCCTGGCTGCGCGCCGCCGAGGCTCGCCAACTCACGCTGGATCACGAGCTCACCCGGTACGTGATCGAGAAGCCGCTCGATGAGGCCTGGAAGATCGCGCTCTCCGAGGACAAGACCTTCTGGGAGGTCATCGCAGGCCGCGGGCTCAACTGGGAGGAGACCGGACGCTTTCAGGCCCGCTCCGCCACGGAGACGGACACCGACAAGGAAGCCGACGGCGGCGTCCGCATCACCAAGGTCTGGTTCGAGGCCGAGGGCGCGACCGCCGGAGACGGCAGCCAGATCCACTTCTTCCGGAACAGCGAGACGCACGTCATCCAGAAGGGCCAGAGCTCCCTGGTCGACAGCAGCCGCTACCGCGACCTCGAGATGGAGCTCGCCTTCATCAAGAAGCTCGATCCGAAGGCAGGCGCCGCGATCGAAGCCAAGGCGCGGAGCGCCGAAGAAGAAGCACGGAACGAATAGCGCCCCGGAACGTCGCCTCACGCCAGCGGGCGTGCAGCTGCGATCCGCGGCACGAGCGGCCCCGCTCCGCACGAGGACTGGGTACACTCACCCACACGGATGACCCGGGAAGCTGAGCTCGAGCGCGCGCTCGAAGAGAGCGAGCGGCGCTACCGCGAGGTGTTCGAGACGAACACCGCCGTGAAGCTCGTGATCGATCCCGAGAGCGGCGCCATCGTCGACGCGAACCCGGCCGCGTGCCGCTTCTACGGTCACACGCGCGAGCACCTGCTCGGGCTGCGCATCCAGGACATCAACACGATGCCAGCCGAGCGCGTGCAAGAGGAGATGGCGCGAGCGCGTGACGAGCACCGCCTCTACTTCCGCTTTCAGCACCGCCTCGCGGATGGGCGGGTGCGCGACGTGGACGTCTACACCGGCCCCGTGACCGTCGGCGGCCGCACGCTGCTCCACTCGATCATCATCGACCAGACCGAGCGGCGTGAGCTCGAGCGCCGCTTGCTCACCGCCCAGCGGATGGAGGTCATCGGCAAGCTCGCGGGCGGCATCGCGCACGACTTCAACAACCTCCTCGCGGTGATCCTCGGCGCTGCGGAGCTCGGTCAGCGCCAGACACCGAAGGGCCATCCGACCGCCGAGCGCTTCGACGAGATCGTGTCGGTGGCGGAGCGCGCCGCGGACGTGACCCGGCAGCTGCTCACCCTGGCCAGGCAGCAGTTCGGTCAGGTGCGCCCCGTCCGCGTGCGGGACATCGTCGTGCGCATCGATCGCCTCCTGCGCCGCCTGCTCGGAGAGGACGTCGAGCTCGCGACGCTGCTCGGAGACGATCCTTGGGCGGTGCTCATCGATCCGACGCAGCTCGAGCAGGTGCTCGTCAACCTGGCGGTCAACGCGCGCGACGCCATGCCGGAGGGCGGCATCCTCCGCATCGCGACCGCGTCGAAGACCCTCGATCCGGAAGAAGCGAGCGTCGCAGGCGTCCCGCCCGGTCGCTGGATCGAGTGCACGGTCGAAGACACCGGGGTCGGGATGCCCGCCGAGATCCGCGAGCGAATCTTCGAGCCTCTCTTCACGACGAAGGAGCACCAAGGCGGGACGGGGCTCGGCCTTGCGACCTGCCGGACGATCGTGGAAGGAGCCGGCGGGAAGATCGCGGTGCAGTCCGAGCCCGGCGTCGGCACCACGTTCACGATTCTCTTGCCCGCCACCGGGACGAGCGCGGCCGCGCTCGCCACCGAAGAGGAGAGAGTCGCCCCACCTCGCGGCACCGAGACGGTTCTCGTCGTCGAAGACGAGCCGAGGCTCCGGAGCCTCCTCGTCGAAGCGCTCAAGGGGTTCGGATACCAGGTCCTCAGCGCAAGCGACGGCGCGTCCGCCCTCTCGCTCGAGGCGAGCCACACGGGTCCCCTCGATCTGCTCATGGCCGACGTGGTGATGCCGCTCATGAGCGGCATCGAGCTGGCCGAGCGCCTGCGCGAGCGCCGCCCTGCCCTGCCCGTGCTCTTCGCGTCGGGTTATTCGGCGGGGCTCGTTCCCGCCTCCGCGCTCGATGCGCGGACCAGGCTCCTCTTGAAGCCATTCACCACGGAGCAGCTGGCGCGAGCCGTGCGGGACGTTCTCGACGGTACGGCGGAGGAGCCTCCGCCCGGCAGGTGATCGAAACGCTGAACCCTTCGCGCCGGCTGCTGGCTCTGAGCAGGCATATGAAGGAAGACCGCCGAGAGAACGACGGCAACGATCTCATCGCGACCGGCGTCGGCGTCGGGGCCATCGGCGTGGCGGGGGCGGTGTTGCTCGGCGCAACCTGCCCGCTCTGCGTCGTGGCCACCCCGGCGCTCATCGGAGTCGGGCTCTACAAGAAGTGGAAGGTGAAGCGCGCCGCAGCGGAGGTCCCCCTCCCGCACGAACCGCCCGTTTCTTGACCAAACCCGCCTCTCCTTCTAAATGCTCCTGATCCCGCACTGAACGCGGGTTTACTGGAGCCGACGTTGGCGCGGAAAGCCCCCCCTCCCTCGACCCCTCCCCCGGCCGTCTTCTTCGAGGACACCTCCCTGTCGAAGGAGGCCGAGCGGCGGTACCTCAACTACGCCCTGAGCGTCATCACATCGCGCGCCCTGCCGGACGTGCGTGACGGCCTCAAGCCGGTCCAGCGCCGCATCCTCTACACGATGCAGCACGACCTCCGCCTGAGCCCCGACGCGAAGGCGCGAAAGAGCGCGGCGGTCGTCGGCGACGTGATGGGCAAATACCACCCGCACGGCGACACCGCGATCTACGACGCGATGGTGCGCCTGGCGCAGAGCTGGGTTCTGCGCGCGCCGCTCGTCGAAGGTCAGGGCAACTTCGGCAGCATCGACGGGGATGCGCCGGCCGCCATGCGCTACACGGAGGCGAAGCTCCGCGCGCTCGCGAGCGAGCTGCTCGGGGAGCTCGGCCAGCGCACCGTCGATTGGAGGCCCAACTACGACGGCACGCGCAGCGAGCCCACGGTCCTGCCCGCGCGCTTCCCGAACCTGCTCGTCAACGGCGCGCAGGGCATCGCCGTCGGCATGGCGACGAGCATCCCGCCGCACAACCTGGGGGAGGTCATCGACGCGTGCATCGCCATGATCGACGCGTCGGACGATCTGACGACCAAGAAGCTCCTCGGCTACATCAAGGGGCCGGACTTCCCCACCGGCGGCATCCTCACCGCGAGCAAGCGCGAGCTGGAGGACGTCTACGAGGGCGGCCACGGCACGCTCAAGCTCCGCGGCGACTGGGCCGTCGAGGAAGACGGCAAGCGCGGCAAGCAGATCATCGTCACGAGCATCCCCTACGGGGTCGAGCGCGGGACCATCGTCGAGAAGATCGCGGCGGTCATCCTCTCCAAGAAGCTCCCCAGCCTGCTCGACGTGCGCGACGAGTCGACCGAAGAGATCCGCGTCGTGCTCGAGGTGAAGAAGGACGCCGACCCGAACCTGGTCATGGCGTACCTCTTCAAGCAGACGCCGCTCGCCGTGAACATCCAGGTCAACATGACCTGCCTCGTGCCGGACGAGCACAAGGCGCAGGCGCCCGCCGAAGGCGAGCTCGCCGGGACGGAGGCGCTCTGCACGCCGCGCCGCCTCGGCCTGAAGGACATGCTGAGGGAGTTCCTCGACTTCCGGCAGGCGACGCTCGTGCGCCGGCTCGAGTTCGAGCTCTCCGAGATCCGCGCGCGCATCCACATCCTCGAGGGCCTCGAGACGGTCTTCGACGCGCTCGACGAGATCATCAAGATCATCCGCGCGAGCGACGGCCGCCCCGACGCCAAGGCGAAGATCATGAAGCGCTTCGGCCTGTCGGAGATCCAGACCGACGCCATCCTCGATCTGCGCCTCTACCGCCTCGCCAAGCTCGAGATCCTCATCGTCCGCAAGGAGCTCGCCGAGAAGCGCGCGGAGGAGAAGCGCCTCGTGGGCCTGCTCAAGAGCGAGTCGAAGCGCTGGGCCATCGTGAAGGACGAGCTCGGCACCATCAAGCAGACATACGGCGACAAGCGCCGCACGAAGATCATGGGCGCCACGAACGAGCCCGAGTTCCAGGAGGAGGACTTCATCGCGGCCGAGGACGCGACCGTCATTCTCTCGGCGCAGGGCTGGGTGAAGCGCGTCCGCGAGGTGAAGGATCTCGCGACGACACGCCTGCGCGAGGGCGACAGCGTCCTCGCGGTCACCGCAGGCTCGACGCGCGCCACCGTGGCGTTCTTCTCCAGCTTCGGCAGCTGCTACGTCTGCCGCATCCACGACGTCCCGCCCTCCACGGGCTACGGCGATCCCGTGCAGAAGCTCTTCAAGCTGGCCGACGGCGAGAAGATGATCGGGATGATGGGCCTCGACTCGCGCGTGCTGGACGTGCCCGCGGCGGAGGAGGGCGGCGAGCCCGAGCCACCGTTTGCGGTCGCCGTCACCCGCCAGGGCCTCGGCTTCCGCTTCTCGCTCCGGCCGCACCGTGATGTCTCGACGCGCGCAGGCCGCAAGTTCGCGCGCCTGAACGAAGGGGACGAGGTGGCCTTCGTGGGCCTCCTGACGGAGGACGCAGAGCTCTGCGCGTGCATCGCGACAGACGGCCACGCGCTCTCCGTCGACACGGAGGAGCTCGCGCTGCTCTCCGGCGCCGGCAAGGGCACGATGGTCATCAAGCTCGACGACACCGAGCGGCTCGCGGGCGCCATCCTCGGCGGCCCGAAGGACAAGCTCGACTTCGTCACCGCCAAGAGCAAGGAGCTCTCCATCGCCCTGAAGGACATCAAGGGCGGCCGCGCCTCGCGCGGGAGCGTCGTCTCCAAGCGCGGCGATCCGCCGGTGCGCCTGCTGCTCCCGCTCCCTGAAGTCCCGTCGCTCAAGCTCGACGAGGAGGAAAGCTGATGCCGTCCATCCCTCCCCCCGCGAAGAACGCGCCCAAGAAGGGCGAGCGCTACACGGCGGCCGACATCGACGTCCTCGAAGGGCTCGAGCCGGTCCGCCAGCGCCCCGCCATGTACATCGGCGGGACCGACTCGCGCGGCTACCACCACCTGCTCTGGGAGATCGTCGACAACTCGATCGACGAGGCCATGAACGGCCACGCCCGACGGATCGAGGTCATCCTCGACGCGGATCACAAGGGCGCCACCGTGAAGGACGACGGGCGCGGCATCCCCGTCGACATGCACCCGAAGTTCAAGAAGCCGGCGCTCGAGATCATCCTCACGACGCTGCACGCCGGGGGCAAGTTCGGCCAGAAGAACTACTCGGTCTCCGGCGGCCTCCACGGCGTCGGATCGAGCGTCGTCAACGCCCTGTCGGACCTGCTCGAGGTCACCGTCCAGCGGGACGGCAAGACGTTCAGCCAGACCTACTCCAAGGGCAGGCCCACCTCGAAGCTGAAGACCGAGGGCAACACGAAGAAGCGCGGCACGATCGTGCACTTCCGGCCCGACCCGGAGATCTTCGGGAGCAAGCTCGAGCTGAACGCCGAGCACGTCCTCGAGCGCCTGGAGACAAAGGCCTATTTGCATGGCGGTCTCGTCATTTCCTTCACGGACGCGAAGACCGGCGAGACGAAGGAGCTCAATCACCCGAACGGCATCGCGGACTTCCTGCCGAAGCTCGTCGCGCAGCGCGGCAAGGCCGGAACCCACCCCGGGCACTTCTTCCTGAACCAGGAGCGCCCCGGTGAGGTGAAGATCGAGGTCGCGCTCGCCTGGACGGAGTCGACCGAGACTCACGTCCGCAGCTACGTGAACGGCATCCCCACGCCGATGGGCGGCACACACGAGGCCGGCCTGAGCTCGGCCATCGTCAAGGCGGTGCGCGGCTTCATCGACGCCAAGAAGATCCAGCCGAAGGGTGTCACGCTCTCGGCGGAGGACATCCGCGAGGGTGTCGTCGCGCTGCTGAGCGTGTACGTCCACTCGCCGCAGTTCCAGGGGCAGACGAAAGACAGGCTGAACAACCCCGAGGTCGCCGGCGGCGTCGAGAGCCTCGTCCGCCCGGCGCTCGAGCAGTGGCTGCTCGAGAACGGTACCGTCGGCGAGGCCATCGTCCTTCGCTCCATCCTCGCGGCGCGCGCGCGCGAGGCTCGTCGCGAGGCCACGCAGCAGGTCCTCCGCAAGACGGCCATCAGCCACCGCCTCAACCTGCCGGGCAAGCTCGCGGACTGCGCCTCCACCGATCCGAACGAGAGCGAGCTCTTCCTGGTCGAGGGCGACAGCGCCGGTGGCTCCGCCAAACAAGGGCGGGACCGGCGCACGCAGGCCATCCTTCCGCTCCGCGGCAAGGTCCTCAACGCCGAGCAGGCCTCGAGCGCGAAGGTCCGCGACAACAAGGAGCTGCAGGACATCGTGAGCGCGCTCGGCTGCGGCATCGGGCCCGACTTCGACGCGCAGAAGCTCCGCTACGGCCGCGTCTTCTTGCTGATGGACGCCGACAGCGACGGGCAGCACATCTCGACGCTCCTCCTCACGTTCTTCTACCGGCACCTGCCGGGCCTGCTCAAAGGCGGGCACGTCTACATCGCCCTGCCGCCCCTCTTCCGCATCGACGCCGCGAAGGAGACGTATTGGGCGCTCGACGAGAAGGAGCGCGACCGCGTCCTCGCCAAGCTCCCCAAGAACGTGAAGCCCGAGATCTCTCGCTTCAAGGGCCTCGGCGAGATGCCGGCGGACGATCTCAAGGCCACCACGCTCGATCCCAAGCGCCGCCGCGCGCTGCGCGTCGTGATCGAAGACGCGCTCGCCACCGAGAAGATCATGAGCGAGCTCATGGGCAAGGACCCGCAAGCGCGCTTCCGCTTCATCATGGACCACGCGAGCGAGGCCGAGATCGACGTGTGACCGGGGCACACAGCTTGCCACGGCCGGCCCATGCCCAACGAGGCATGGGATATTCTCGTCATAGGGTCGGGGCCGGGTGGCCTGACTGCGGCAGTTGCGCTCGCACGGGCTGGCATGCGGGTGCTCGTTCTCGAGCAGCACTACCTGCCGGGCGGCTGGATGCACAGCTTCACGCTCGAGGGGCACCGCTTCAGCCCCGGCGTGCACTACATCGGCAATCTCCAGCCTGGAGGCGGGCTGCGCCGGCTCTACGAGACCTTCGAGCTGACGGACGACCTCGAGTTCTGTGAGATGAACCCACAGGGTTTCGATCACATCCTCATCGGCGAACCTCGGAGAACTGGATCCCGCTTGCCGAACCGAGGATGTCGACTCGAAGCGGGCTGACGCCGAAATAGACGACCTCATCAGGCGAAAGACGTCTTGCAGACTCGACAACGTTGGCGGGAGCGCCGAACGCATCGAGAGCCTCGGCCAAGCGCGCGCGGTTCGCCTCGTCGAGCGACACCAGCAGATCCAGGTTCTTGGTGGCGCGCGGGCGACCATGGAAGATCACCGCGTACCCGCCGATCAGAACGAACTCAACTCCCGAGGCGACGAACGCCGCCAGGAGATCCTTGAAGTCCTGGAAAAGGTGCATCGTTCCTCAGGAGTCGCGCTTCTTCGTGGAGGAGGCATGCCGCACCGATTCGCTCGGCCGGGTCGACGCCGAGCCAGAACTCCAAGTCTCGCTCGTCGAGCTCCTCATGCGAGCGGGCCACGCCGCCAAACATCCCGCGGCGCTTCCGTTCCTCGGCTCGGGCGCGGAATCCGGCGTCCATGGCTCCACTCTAGCACGCGAGAGTTGCTGGCCGCGTGCGACGACTACCTCCTGTCCGTGGAGGGCCTCCCATCCGAGTGCGTCCACTGCTGAACCGGCGCCGATTCAGGGGAGCTGCCGCGAAATGCCTTGTGGGACCCGCCTACGCCCGCGTGAGCCCCGTGAGCAGCGCCACCAGCCGCCGCCCGATCTCCACGCACCACGCCGCCGCGCCCTCCGGCGCGTCCCCCGCGTAGCCCGCGATCTCCACCGCCGCGATCGCCTCCACCGCTTCGCCGCGTGCGATGGCGAACGCCCGCGCCTTGTCGGCCCGCGTCACGCGCCCCGCGCCCTCCGCGGAGTTCAGACACGCGCTCTTCGCCGCGCGCAGCGCCTGCTCCCTCGGCCGCGCATCCCGGATCCTGGCGGCGCGGACAGCCTGAAGCAGCTCCACGGCGACGCCGTAAGCAACGAGTCGATGATGAGGAAGAGCGGAGTTCGGGTTCGGTTGGTGGGTCATGCCCCCTCCCGCGCGGCGGGCGTGACAGCGCGCTCATCGGAACGTCATCAGTCTCGAGAAGACGCCTCCGCGCGCTGGCGCGCCCGGTGCGCGGGAGGGGGCATGACCCACCAACCGAACCCGAACGCCCCGATCAGGAGAGGGACAAGGGCTGAGGGACAAGGGCTGAGGGACAAGGGCTTAGGGACAAGGGCTAAGGGACAAGGGTTGGGCGCCAGGCGCACAGCATAGCGGTTCCGTCATCGCAGATTCCCTGTCCCCGTTCCTTCCCTGTTCCCTGTTTCTCCCTCTTCCCCTCTCCCTCTTCCCCTCTCCCTCTTCCCCTCTCCCTCTTCCCCGCTCCCGGGCCCCCCCCGAAACCAGCGCGTACCCCTCTTCCCGCGTGATCCGCCGGTCACTCCTCGTGAACGGTTCTTCACACTCCCCCCCACCCCTCCCCCGAAATCACGGCAAAAATCCCAGGACGCAAGATCGTCGCGCTCGGCCTACGAGTTGCACAAGGCAGAGGGAGTCCGGACGGGGTCGAACCCCGGCTGGCAGCAACGAGGAGAGTCCACCGTGTCGAGCTTGTCCTTTCAGTCCGCCCTGTCGATTCCCCCCGCTCCCGAGAGTCACACAAACGCCCTCGCCGTGGTCCCGCCGGCCCAGGACATCGAGCCCTCGCTCGACCAGGCGACGTCCAAGGCGAGCATCCTGCCTGGCACCATGGCCCGGCTCACCGTCGCCCGTGCTCGCATCCACGACGCCGCGCGCGCCGGCCAGCGCATCCGCACCTACGAGGTCGCCCTCGACCTCGACATGAGCGAGTTCCACTTCGCGCGCCAGTTCCGACTCGCCTTCGATCGCTCGCCGCACGTCTATTACGACGAGGTCCGCGCCGACACCGCACGAGCGATGCTCGAAGGCGGCATGGCGGAGGGCACCGTCGCCCGCAAGATCGGGTTCCGCCGCCCGGCCGAGCTCCGCGCCCTCCTGCAGAAGCGCCCAGCCGGCACGTTGCCCCCCGAGCTGTCGCGCTGAGCTACTCGGCCGCGGTCTCGACGGTCGCGCTCATCTCGGGCTCGGGCTGGACCCGAGCCGCACCTTCGTCTTCCACGCGACCGCCGATCGAGAGCAAGAGCTCCGCGACCGCTGCCTGGGAACGTTCACGAAGATCCGCCACTCGTTGCGCTTCCTTACCGGTGCTCTTCGGTGCGATGGGCGCGCCGACCCGAACACGGACCTTGCGAATGTTGCCTTCGCCCGTGTCGAGCGCGCCCTTCATCATGAGATCGTACGTGCCGTCCAGGGCGACCGGAACCACCGGAGCGCCGGCTCGGACAGCGGCGTAGAACCCTCCAGCCTTGAACTCCTTCAGGACGCCCGTCTCGCTGCGCGTGCCCTCCGGGAAGATGAGGAGCGGCTTGCCGCCCTTCAGCACGCCCTCGAAGGACTTGATGACCTGCGCGGCCGTCTTCGGCCCTCCGCCGCGATCGACCGGAACGTGCCCGGCCAGCGCCAGGTGCCAGCCGAGGAACGGGATCTTGAAGAGCGAGCGCTTCGCCGCCCACTTGTAGTCGCCCGGCAGCACGCTGCCGAGGACGATGATGTCCACGATGCTCTGGTGGTTCGTCGCGTAGACGAACGGTCCCGAGGTCGGGACATTTTCCAGCCCGTCGGCCTCGACCTCGATCGAGAGGCCCTTCGTGCTCGCGCGACACCAGCGCTTCATGGCCCAGAGGCTCGCGCCGTGATCCGGCGTGAGCGGGCCACACGTGACGCTGATCGTCCCGTAGAACGCCGTTCGCGCGGCGAACGGCCCCCACTGCTTCGCGGCGCGGTAGTACTTCCCGATCATGACAGCGATCAAGCGCTAGCAGAGCTCGCCTGGCGCACCAAGATCGCGACGCAGCGGACGAGCGACGTGACTCTTCGGTCATTCCTCACGACACGAGCCGCTCGTTTTGCGACCGGGCAGTCACGTCTTTGCTGGGGGCAGCAACGACCCCCAACCGACCGTCACCGGTCTGCCGACGCGCTTGAACTTCACCGTCACGAGCCCTGGGCGGTCGACCTCCGTCACCGTTCCTTCGCGCATCTTGCCGAGGTGCTCCGCCCAGACCGGACTGCCCTGCTTCGGCGTGAAGGTGAGCGGCACGATGAGCATGTCCTTCTCGGATACGCGGCGGGTCGCGCCACCGAACCCGACCGCGAGCCACTCGCCCGCGTCCGAGATCGGCGACACGAGCATGACATGATCGTAATCCATCGTTCCGGGCGGGCCGGGCGCGCGGACGACCGCGTAGTTCCCGGGGTGGAAGCCGTCCGTCTGCAGTGACAGCTGCTCGGGCGCGAGCGGCCGGTCGGAGGTGTCGTTCGTGTCCAGAAGTCGGACGACGATCTTGTCCTTCACGTACTTGCGGACCACGCCGTGACGCAGCGCGCCTCCCCACTCCGCGAGGACCGGGCTCTCCAGCTTCGGGCGGGTGACCGGCGTGATCGGGATGACGTAGGCGGGGTGCACCCGATAAGGCGGGCCGTCGCGACCGTCCACCAGCACGTCCTCGCCGTCGCGTCCCGTCACGGTCGCCGCCCGAAACGCAAACGAACTCCCGAGCTTTGCGCCGCGCAACATGGGCTCCGGCACGGTGAAGACATGGTCGCCCGCGGCCAGCTCGAGCTTGCGAGGCGGAAGGTCCAACGGGTTCGGCTCGGCCTCCACCCGGCGCGCGACGACCGGGGCGACCTTGAGCGGCGTCTCCTTCGAGGTCGCGCTGGCGCTCGGCGCGGCCACCTCTTCCCCACCTCCACAGCCACTCGCCCACAGGAGCGCAACCAGGAGGAAAGCCGGGATCGGGGTTCGTCGGATCATCACGTTCGTCAACCGAGGAGAAAGAAGCCTACCCCACCTTCGAGCTTTCGCTTGCTAACCTTGGAGATTGTGTCGCGCGTCGTCACGCTCCCCAACGAGGGCCGCCTCATCCTGGCGACCGATCTCCAGGGGAACGTCCGCGACTTCCAGGCGCTCGAGCGCATCTACGAAGACGCGGCCCGAAAGCCTGGCGGCGCGGTGCTCGTGATCTCGGGCGACCTCGTACACGGGCCCGAGCTCGCTGCGAACGAATGGCCCGATCACCTCGGGACGTATTACCACGGTGACTCACCCGAGCTCATCCGCCGTGCGCGAGCGCTCGCCGACCGGCACCCGGGTCGTGTCCACTTCCTGATGGGCAACCACGAGCACGCGCACGTCGGCGGCCCCGTCGTGTCCAAGTTCTTCCCGAACGAGGCCGAGCGGCTCGAGTCGCTCCTCGGCGAAGAAGGGACACGCGCCCTCCGAGCCTGGATCGCGTCGTGGCCTTTCGTGGCGATGGCGCCGAGCGCCGGCCTCGCCATGACACACGCTGCACCGCACGCGCCGATCTCCTCGGCCGAGGACCTCGAGCGCCTCGCCCTGGCCGCCGACGCAGACGACCCCAACGACCTCGACGGCCGCGCCATCATGATCGCGCTCCTCTGGGCGCGCACGACGTCGTCCGACCGCGCGCGCGCCTTCTTGCGCGCCCTCGACGATCGACTGACCGTCTCGATCTACGGCCACGACGTCGCCCACCGTGGCTTCGCCATCGACCGCGAGCCGCTGCTCTGCCTCTCGACGAGCTTCGGCTGTCATGACGGCGACAAGCTCTACCTGTCGTGGGATCTATCCGTGCACGCAGAGAGCGCGGCGCACGTCGCGAGCGTCGGGCTTCACCCGCTCTACCCAGAGGCCGCGAAGATTCACCGGCTCTGACGGTCGAGGCGCGCGAGCGCCTCGACCCCTCGCGTGAGCTCCTCGTCGGTCAGGTAGGGCGCGGGGCCCAGCCGCAAGACCTCGCCGCGCGCGTCGACCCACACGTCCTCCGCGCGGAGCGCGCGTACGAGCTCCGGCGCCCCGGCGACGCGCACCCCCACGAAGCCGCCGCGTCGGGCCGGATCGCGAGCCGAGACGACATCGAGGCCTGCTGCGAAGGCCTGCTCGGTCAAGAGCGACGTCTGCTCCTTCGAGATGTTGCGCAGCGCACGGACGTCGAGGCCGAAGCGGTCCCAGTGATCGAGCACCGCGTCGGCGCGATAAAAGCCGGTCGGATCGAAGGTCGCGCCGGCGAAACGTGCGCCGCCGCCGCCGTACGAGGTCGCGCGACCGTCACGTGGCCCCTCGAGCGCGCCGAAGTCGGCGAACCACCCGGTGTACGCAGGGCGGAGGGACGAGCTTCGGGGGAACCGCAGGAAGCAGACACCCTCGCCGAAGGCAGCGTATTTGTAGCCGCCGGCCGTCACGTACGCGTGCTCGCGAGCCGGCCCCCAGTCGAGCTCGACCACGTTGAACGCGTGGTAGGCGTCGACGAGCGGGACCGCGCCCACCTCCGCCGCGCGAGCCACGATCTCGCCGAGCCGAGGCACGATGAAGGCGTCCTCGAAGAGCACGGCCGAGACGGCCACGACATCGACGCCCGGCCGGATGGCGTCGAGCAGCCCGTCGACCAGCGCTTCACGCGGCTTCGCGTCCACCCAGGTGACGCGCAGGCCGTCCTCCTCGAGACGCCGGAGCTGCCGGTAGAGCGAGTGGAACTCGCCGGTCGTGGTGACGACGCGCGCGTCTTTCGGGAAGGACGTGAGCAGCCTGTACACGAGCTCGTGTGTGCTCTTGCCGAACGCGATCGGGTCGGACTCGTCGAAGCCGAGGCGCCGGTTGATCCGCTTGCCTACGGAGTCGATGATCTCGAAGACGCGGGCCCACTTGTCGTCGACGAGGCGCGCGGCGTCGTCGAACGCGCGGAGCGTCGCGTCGCGCGCCACGTCCGGCCAGGCCTGGTGGGAGTGTCCCGTCAGGAGGACGCGCCCGGGGCTCGCGCCCAGGAAGGACGCGTACGCCTCACGAAGACGTGCGCGGTCGAAGCTCATCGTGTCTCGATCGTGGCCTTCGCCACGGCCTCGGTGCGGAGGGAGTCTTTGCCTTGGGTGAGGAGCATGACGGTCTTCACTTCGCTCTGCCCTTTGTCCGGGCATACGTGCTCGAAGTCGACGGAGAATGTCGATGTTCCGCTCGTCTCGAGGGCGCCGATGGTCGGGGAGGCGCCGCCTGCAGCGACGGCCGGTCCGAGCCGCGGAGACGCGGCGATCTGCGCGACCGAGACCGTGAGCTCCGCCCGCGTCCCTTCTCGATTGCCGAGGGTCACCGTACGGATCTGGATGACGTCGGCGGGGGTCGCGATCCGCTCGATGACGAGCCAGCGCGCGCCCGCGCCGACGGGAACGTCGGGCGTCGGTGTGATCACATTGAACAGCGTCTGCCGCAGCTGCTCGAGCGCTTTCGAGGCCTCCGGGCTCGGCTTGTCTGCGGAAGCGAGCGAAACGGCCGTTTGGGTCGCTCGCGGATCGAAGGTCATCTCCAGGTCGATCCCCGTGAGCTTGTCGAGCATCTCCCGCGATCCCGAGATGGCGGCGGCCTGCGAGGCATCGGTCTCCACGAGCCGCACCGCGACGATCTCCGCCCGGACCGTCGCCTTGTCCGCCTCCGCCGACTCGATCGAGATCTGGAGCGTCGTCTCGGTGCGCGGCATCTTCATGAGGCGCGGCTGCGCGCCGGGCGGGCTCATCGCCATGGCCAGGTCCAGCCCCATGGTGATCGTCTGCTTGGTGCCGGCCGCGGCGCGGTAAGCGATCGTCTCGCGAGGCTCGGCCCCGGCGTCGAGCACGACGACGCGGCGGGGCTCTCCTCGCTTGGCGATCGCGTCTGCCTCGCCGGGGCCGAACACCCCGCTCGGAGGTCTGACGACGTCTTTGCCCCCCGGGCCGATCGGCAGCCCGGGCATCGGGCTCGAAGCCGACGGCGCCGTCATGGCGCCAGGCGACGTCGCGGAGAGGGACGACGACGAAGACACGCTAGAGGCCGCGGCTGCGCTCGGCGGCTGCCCGGGGCCGGCCTCCTTCCGGGAGTCACACGCCCCGGTTGTCACCACGAGCGCCGCGATCAGGGCGACGCGCCCCGCCCCGCTCGGCTCCGCCCTCGCCTGCCTGGCCGGCGTCATTTCGTTCGAGGGAACGGCGTGCGCGAGCGCGGCACCGGGGTGCGGCTCGTCGGCGCAGTGCGTGTCCCGGACCGGCTCGGCGGCTCGACGACGGGAGAGGGTCGCGGCGTCATGGCGCGGGCGCGGAGCGACACGTCGGGGCTGGCCCCTTCCACCTCGACCCCGACGCCGCGGCACCGCCGCACGAGGCGCTCGAAGTCGACGCCTGTCGCGACCAGGAGCCCGCCGGGCGGGGACGGGTCGACGAACAGGTCGGCCGTGGTCTTTCGTGTTCGCAGGAGCTCCCGCACGTCGGGGTCGTCCACCCAGAGGAAGGCAACGGCGGGCACCAGCGACGCCTTGCCCACGACGACGCTCGCCCGCTCCAGGATCTGCGAGAGCGACCCGGGCAGGCTCGCGACGGCCTCGATACGCTCGCGGATCTCCTCCCCGCCCGCGCCCGACTCGATGGCCCGCGCAATGGCGGTGGGCGACAGGACGAGGTCGATCGTGTCCTCGACCCGGCCCGTCTCCGCCAGCGGCCCGAGCGCCACGACGTGCCCGACGAGCGCGCCCGTGCCCACCCGCAGCACGTGGCTGTCCAAGAACTCGCTCGGCCGGGGGGTCGTGACATATTTGTCATGAATGAGCGCGCGCCCGCGTTGGGTGAGCCGCAGCGCCGTGCGCTGCACCTCGGCGCCGGCGTCGCTCTCGTCCGAGACGGCGACCATGCTCATGCGCGAGTCGTGGCCGAGATCGACCACGCCGAGCACCGGCAACGTCTCGAGGACGATGCGGCGCACGACCTGACCGAGGGGCGGCGGCTCGAGCCCCAGGCGCTCCGCCCAGCGACGAAGGAGCCGCTCGAGGCCGGCGATGCGCGGGTCTGAGAGGACATAGCGCTCGAACGAGCCGTAGAGGATCCAGCCCTCCTCCCCGAGCTCGAGCAGACCGTCGAGGACGAGCTCGCGCAGGCCGCGCATGGGGCTCGGCTCACGCTGGTCGGGGCTTGCGCGGAGCATCTCCGGCTCCGGTCGCGCTTCGTCCCACGAGCCGCCGGCGCGCCAGGCGGCGAAGAGCGAGGAGGCGACGTGGCCGACGGGCATGGAGCCGGGCGGAGAGGCGGTGGAGATGGCCGTGGGCTCCCACAGGCCGACGCCCCGGGAGAGCGCGGCGATCAGCCAGACGGCGTCGGGCGCGCGGCCGAACCGCTGCGCGAGGCGCACGATGAGCGAACGGGGCGTGCCCACGTTCGGCCGGATCTCCGCTTGCGCCTCGCGGGCGGCGATCGCGATGGCGAGCGCGATGCCGGCCGGATCGCGCGCGAAGCTCGCGCGACGCGGGAGATGGTCTTCGCCGAGCACCTGGCTCCGGATGTCGGCGCGGCGGCTCTCTTGCTGCTGCCGGCGCTCGGCCCCCACGATGGTCGCCACCTCGGTCGGGATCACGTGGCGATTCGGGTGGATGGGGATGAGCAGGGCGCGCCGCTCGAGCGCGAAGCCAGCGCCGCGCCGCGTGGTCGTCACGCCCTTGGCGTTGCGCAGGCGCATGGGCTCGCGCTCGAGATCGAGCAGCTCCGTCGTCTCGACCTCACCACCCTCGTTGTCGATCGCCTCGAGGAGGCGGCGCTCGAGCAGCGGCAACGCGGAGATCTCCTGGGCGAGCTGCGCGGGGTCGGACACGACCTCCCACGCGGCCTCGAGCGCGAGGGCGATGGGGGGCGTGGCAGGCCGACCCAGGTAGTGGGACGCCACCGCGCTGACCGTCTCGAAAGGCGCCTGCGCGAGGAGCGCGCGCATCGACCGAGGGTCTTCGCTGGGCCACGTGGGAAGCTGGACCAGGTAGGCCGCAGGGACGACGAGCTCGTACCCGGTCGCGGTGCGGCGAATGAAGAGGATGCCGCGCGCCATGAGCGGCTCGAAGCCAGGCGGGAGCGTCGGGACGTGGAGCACGCCGCCGGCCTCGGCCAGCTTGCGCAGGAGGAGCTGGCAGGCGACGGGCAGCCGCGAGGGGTCGCGCACGTCCGTCTGGCCCACGAGAGCGCGCGCGACCTGGCTCGGCACGTCGATTCGCTTCTGCGGGTCGACCTTGATCCCGATGCGACGGATGAGGCCGTCGAGCTCGGACTTGGGGAGCGCGCGCAAAATATCGTCGAGCCGCCGGAACGCCTCTCCCTCGGAGGGACGGCCGCGTTCTCCACGCTGCATCTCCGCGCCTTCCAGATCGGTCATGGTCAAACCGAAAGGCCCAGCTTATACGAAGGAGCCTCGGTCGACCACCGCGACCTCACGGAAACACCTGCCTCGAGGTCGCCTGCGCTCTTTTGACACACTTTCCCATGCACGCTCCTTCGGCCCTGACTCCATGATCCTCCGGGACGCCGTACACGGGCTCGTCGCCTTCGAGAGCGAAGAAGACGCGATCATCCCCCAGCTCCTCGAGACGAGGGAGCTCCAGCGGCTGCGGCGAATCCGCCAGCTCGGGCTGACGTCGCTCGCGTTCCCGGGCGCGGAGCATACGAGGTTCTCCCACGCCCTGGGCGCCGCGCACGTGATGAAGCGCTTCGTCGCACGGCTCCGGCAGATCGACCAGTCCTTGCCCTTCTGGCAGCGGCTTACCAGCGAGCGCGCGCGCGACGTGATCGCAGCGGCGCTCCTCCACGACGTGGGCCACGGGCCGCTCTCCCACCTCTTCGAAGAGGCGATGCCCGGTGGCGAGCGCCACGAGCGTTGGACGACGCGCATCATCCTGGACGAGTCGACCGAGCTCTCGACGGTGCTGCGGCGTGACGATCCCGGCTTGCCCCGGCGGGTAGCGGAGCTGGTCGAGGGGCGGCACGAGCTCAAGTATCTCGCCAACCTGGTGAGCGGCACCTTCGACGCCGATCGTTGCGACTACCTGCTGCGCGACGCTCACGCGACGGGCGTCACCTACGGCTCGTTCGATCTCGACTGGCTCCTCCGCAGCTTGCGCCTGGAGCCGGTCGGAGCCACCGGCAACGCCCCCGGGCTCGCCATCGACGGTATGAAGGGCATCACCGCGATCGAGAGCTTCCTGCTCGCCCGCCTCTTCATGTTCCAGCAGGTCTACTTCCACAAGTCGACGCGCGCGGCCGAGGGGATGGTCCGCAGCATCCTCCGGCGGGCCGTCGAGCTCCTCGCCGGGGGTGAACGCCTCCCCGCTCGCCTCGCAGCGCTCGAGTCGGCCGCCTCCGGGCGCAGCCCGACCCTCGGCGAGTACCTCGACCTCGACGACAACGTGCTCCTCGGCGCCATCCACGCCTGGGAGCACGCCAAAGATCCGGTCCTGTCGGATCTGTGCAAGCGGCTGCGCTCGCGCGCGCTCTTCAAGACGATCGAGCTCGACGGCGTCGAGAGCGAGTCCTCGGCGGAGGCGGCGCTCGCCATCGCGACGGAGGCCGCGAACGCTCGCGGGCTCGACCCTCGCTACTTCGTCTCCGTGGACCGAGCGAGCGACACGCCCTACCCTGCGAGCGCGGACCTGAAGGTCATCTTCCCGGACGGCCGCTCGCGAGATCTAGCAGAAGTGTCATTTCTATTGGGACGCCTCAAAGGTCAGACGCTGTCACGGACGCGCCTCGTCTTCGCGGCCGAGCTGCGCGACGACATCAAGGGGGCCCTCGGCCGGTGAGGGCGCGCGCGGCGTCACTCGCCGCCTTGCTCGGCGCGGCCGTGCTCTCCGGCACCGCCCGCGCCGACGACACCGATGGCGCGTACGGGCGGCTCGACGGCGACATGTTGTTCATCGGCAGCGTGGGCCCGGCCCTCGAGGCAGGCGGCGTGGTCCTCGAGACCCACGTCGACCTCCTCTACCTCCAGAGCGTCGGGCCGTACGTGCGTTACACCGAGGGCTTCGGCCAGGAGGAGCTGCGCATCCAGAGGAGCGTCGGCGCGGGCCTCGAGCTCCGGCCGCTTTTCCTCGCGCGGTACGCCCTCGATCTCGAGAAGGGGCCGGCCCACCTCGACCTCTTCGCGGACTCGTTTGCGCTCATCGCAGGGGTGTTCTGGGCAGATCCGGGAGAGCCGGGGCCTCGCCGGCCGCCGCCGGGCGAGGACGGATTCGACCTCGAGCCGGGCCTCGAGCTCGGCCTCGGGCTCGAGGTGCCGCTGCTGCCGAACGGCAACGGCCCGTTCGTCGGTGTCCAGGCCCTCGCCCGTTGGCCGGGGAGCTACCTCGTCGGCCGCAGCGACGCGGGCTTCCTCGACCGCGGCGCCCTGCTCATCTTCACGTTGGCCTGGCACCAGGCGTTCGACGCCGGCCTGGTCGACCTCCGCGACTCGCGCGCCGGCCGGTGACGTCGTCAAGCCCGCGGCTTGACTTCCACCTGTCGCGTGCCAATGTCTCCACTGGTGACATTCAAGGGAGGTTCAGGCACATGATCGAAGAGACGGATCTCCAGATCGAGACCAGTGACGGCTTCGTCATCCACGGCCGCGCGTGGCGCCCTGAGGGCCAGGTGACCGACGTCGTCGTCATCGCGGGGGCCATGGGCGTGAAGCAGGACTTCTACGCGCCGTTCGCGGCTTGGCTGGCAGACCAGGGGATGGCCGCCGTCACCTTCGACTACCGAGGCATGGGCGCCTCTCGGCCTCCCACCTTGCGCGGCTTCTCGGCCACGATCGTCGACTGGGCCACCAAGGACTGCGAGGCGCTCCTCGCGGAGGTGGACCGCCGCTTCCCCGAGGCGCGGGTCCACTGGATCGGCCACAGCGTCGGCGCGCAGCTCTTCGGGCTCGTCCCGAGCCGCAACCGGGTCCACGGCATGCTCAGCGTCGCCGCGGGGTCCGGGTACTGGCGCTACAACGCGCGCCCGCTCCGGTACTACGTTCTCAGCCTCTGGCTGCTCGTCATGCCCCTGGCGATCGGGGTCGCGGGCTACTTTCCAGGCAAGAAGCTGAAGATGGTGGGCGATCTCCCCAAGGGGGTCGCCGAGCAGTGGCGGGCCTGGTGCCTCAGCCGCGACTACCTCGGCTCGAACCACGCGGCTCGCGAGCGCGTGGCCTCGTCACGCACGCCCATCGTCGCCCTCTCGATGCAGGACGACGAGATGATGACGCTGCGAGGCACGCGCCGCCTGTTCGAGCTCTACGAGAACGCGCCGGTGGAGATCCGGCGCGTCCGCCCGCGCGAGCTGGGCGTCGATCGCATCGGGCACTTCGGCTTCTTCAGGCCCAACATGAAGGATTCGCTGTGGCCCATGGTGCCCGAATGGATCGGCCCCTCCCCCCTCACACAGTGAGGGGGGCCGGGGGGGTGAATCCATGCGAATCCCCCTTTCGAGCACCATGACCTTCCAGACCGCTGGATGAGGTCACTTCACGGAGAACGTGAGGTTCATCGCAGGCACGCTCGCGACCTTCGCGCCCGCCGCCACCTCGCGTTTGGTCGCATGCACCGCATCCATCACGGCGGCGATCTCCTTGTAAGGAGCGCGGTTGTCCGTGTGCAGGACGACGTTGTCGAGCTTCGCGTCCGCCGGGTCCTTGTGCAGGCCGTGCTGGGCCCACTCCGCCTGAACGCGCTTCGCCAAGGTCGGGTAAGCGGCACGGTCGCCGTCCGCCCTGTCCTTCTCGACCTTCACCTCGCTGAGCACCGTGGCCCCCTGTTTCCACGCCAGCGTGAAGTCGTTCTCGCCGACATACACGTGGAGCATCTTCTCCTCGGGCGTCGGGTCGACCGGCTTCGTCGGGTCGTCGGGGACGTTGGCGTTCGCCTGGATCCGCGAGTTGGATGTCCACACAGCGGTCACCAGCAAGAACGCGAGCATCATGAAGAGCAAATCGATGAACGGGATCATGTTGATCTCCGCGCTCACCGATCGCTTCTGACTCGAGCCACCGACGTCGACACCTGCCATGGGACCTCCTCCGTTCAGGAGGCGGACAGCGGGCCGTCGAAGGCAGTTCCGAAGATTTTCCTACGACCGCGCCGATGACAGCGGCGTCGCTATTTGCCGTCGCCGCAAGAAGCGCCCGCGTCGCCGATCGCGCAGCGGACCTCCTGCGCGAGCTCGCAGCTCTGCGCCTGGCGCAAGGTGGCGGCGCGGGCCGCCCCCTCGACCGCGATGGCGCCCGCGGACTCGCGGAGCTTGGGGTCGACGTTGCGCCTGACGCGGAGCAACTGCTTGCCGTCCGACAGGCGCCAGAGGCCCACGCGGATGGGGTAGAGCTTGCCGGCGAGCGTGTCTTCGTCATCCGGGGCGACGCCGCCGTCTGCGCCGGCAGGGGCGGCAGGCGGGGACGGCTTCTCGTCCACCACGACCAGGAAGAACTTGGCGCCGGTCAGGAGGGTGACGGCGATGGGGAACTCGATCCGGTTCGCCTGATCGAAGGTGCCGCGTAGCGCGCGCAGGCGAAGGTCGTTGTCGACCTCCTGCACGTCCTTGATCCACTCGGGCGTGAGGACGAAGAGAGACTTGTAGGCCAGGCGAAGGTTGTAGGGTTGGCCCGGAACCGCGCAGCGCTGGAACTCGTTGCAGAGCTGGCCCGGCTCGCAGTCCATCGAGGTCTTGCACTCCTTGCCCGACAGCGGATCGCCCGTGGGCGTGCGCATGAGGCAGGCGGTGAAGCCGTCGCGCATGGAGCCCTGGGCCGCCTTGCGGACCGACTCCACGTCCCCAGCCTGGTCCGCACGGAGCCGCAGGTAGAGCCCCGCGATCTCCTGGAACTTGAAGTCGGCCAGGCCGGCCTTGTCGATCACGTCCGACGTGGCGTCGGCCGTCGGGATGTCGGCCTTGGCGAGCTCGACCGTCCAGGCTTCGACCTTGTCGCGGAGGGGGAACCAGATCTTGCCCAGCTCGGACTCGACGGCGCGCTGGTCCGCCAGGAGGCGCTGCCGATCGCGATCGACCTGGCCCGCAGAGTGACGGAAGTAGAGGGCGAGCGCGACGGCCGTGACGATCAGGAACCACGCGATGACGCGCAGAGGCGGCCGCTTGACCTTGTTGCGCTCGGCGCGCGAGGCCTCGACCGAACGGAGGCCACGTGAGGGGCCGTCCGCGGGGGACTCGCGTCGAATGGGGGGCCGAAAGCGCGGACCGCCCGCCGCGGGTTGCGCGGCAGGCGGTTCGCTCGCTTCGGGCTTGTTCTCTTCCTCAGCCAACAGACGTTACCGAGACGCCTCGAGCGAGGCGCGCGCCTCGCCCGAGGGTTTGGAGAAGGTCACTGCCCTCCGCCGATCTTCTGAACCATGAAGCTCACGTTCGGATAGCCGGCGTACGCGGCAGTCTGGAACACGCTCTTCACGACGATGGCCGGGACGTTCTCGTCGATCTGGAGGATGACGACGCCGGGGAACGGCTTGTCCGGCTGCAGCTGCTTCCACGTCTCGCGGCGGGTCTTGAGCATGTTGAACAGCTCCTCGACCTTCTGCATGCGGCCGAGCTCCTCGATCGCGCGGGTGGAGCCGGCGAGCTGGCCGTCGACGAAGACCTGGTTCGTGTTGACCGAGACCATGGGCGCGTCGAGCACGTCCTCCGCGTTCTCCGCGGGCGGGATCTTGATGTTCTCGTCCACGTGGAGCTGGCCCGACGCGTTGAAGGTCGTCAGGAGGAAGACGACGCAGACGAGGAGGAAGTCGATGTACGCGGTGAGGTTCAGGTTCGCGTTCGGGTTACGCGACCCGAGGCCCTGGACCTTGTTCCACACGAAGCGCAGCGGGATGCCCTTCATGAGGGAGCGGCCCGGCTGGTGGATGACGTGCGCGTGCGGGTCGTGCTTGAAGTTGTTTTGGTAGCGTTCCATCAGCGCACCGAGAAGGTCATGTTGAAGACGGGGACCATCGACGTCTTGCCGCCGATCTTCATCTCGCGCTTCGGGTGGTAGAGCGCGTCGAGGACCGCGACGATGTCCTTGAACGGCAGACGGTTGTCCGCGTGCAGGATCGCCTGGTCGACCTTGGTGTCGGCCGGGTCCTTGTGGCCGCCGTGCGTCGTCCACTCGGACTCGAACTTCTTCGCGAGCTCCGTGTAGCGGGGCGGGTCACCCGGGTCGGTCGGCTTCGGGACCTTCACCTCGCTCACCACGGTCGCGGCTTGCTTCCAGGTGAGGGTGAACTCCTCCGCGCCGATGTAAACGTTGAGAACCTTCTCGGGAGTCTGGGGGGTGACCTCCTGAGTCGGGTCGGGCGGGCCGGGGATCTGCGCGTTCGCATTGATGCGCGAGTTCGTCACCCAGACCGCGGTGATGAGAAGAAACGCGAGCGTGACCATCAGCAGGTCGATGAACGGGACGAGGTTCAGCTCCGCGTTCGTCGGCCGGCCTTTGCCGCTACCACCTACGTCGACGCCACCCATAGCTCTCTACTTCCTTCGGGCTGTGCCCGTGGGGTGCGCCCGGCAGGGGCGCACCAGACAAGGCGAAGACAACTCACGACGAGACCAGTTCCGAGATTTCTCGAGCCGGGCCAAGTGGCCCTGCTCCACACGGCTTTGCAGAGCTCTCATCGCCGGCAGCGAGCTTCCGGAGATGAGCCGCGACGGATCTGCGAGCGAGCCCCCCCGCCCCGCTCACGGAGACGTCAGGCCTGCTGAACCGCGTTGACGTTGACCTTCTGGCGGTTCGCGACGACGAGGTTGAGGACGCGAACCGAGGCCTCGTTGATGTCGTCCTCGAGGCTCTGCGTCTGGCCGTTGAGGATGGCGTAGCCGATGAGGCCGAAGACGGCGACGGCGAGACCGAACGCCGTGCAGTGCATGGCCTCCGAGATGCCGCTGGCGAGGATCGTCGCCTTCTGGCTCGGGTCGATGGAGGCACCACCGACGGAGCCGAAGGACTTGATGAGCCCCATGACCGTCCCGAAGAGCGCCGCCAGCATGGCGATGTTCGACAGGAGGGCGAGGTAGGGCGTGCGCGCCGCGATCTTGGGGATCTCGTGCAGCGCGGCCTCATCCATCGCAGCCTGGACCTCTTCGTCCGGGCGGTTCACCTTCACGAGGCCCGCCTGCACGATGCGCGCGAGCGGCACGTTCGCCGCCGAGCACATCTTCACGGCCTTCGGAATGTCACCCGCGAGGATGCACTTCTGCATCGTCGCCAGGAACACGTCGCGGTTGATGGACGCGCCGTAGAGGTAGATTGCCCGCTCGATGATGATGCCCAGGATGAACACCGAGCAGATCGCGATGGGGATCATGCCCCAGCCGCCCTCAACGAAGAACTCCCACATTGTGCCTTGCTCCTTGTATCGCACCCGGCTGGGCGCGAGCGTGTCCGACTCCGCTGTCCCGCTGCCACCGAGCGACGAGGCTCGGCGCCGAAGATTTCGTTCTGTTGCTGCTCCCGTTCCGAGAGGGCCGACACGCTAGCTGACGGCTCCGGAAAGGTGCAAGGCCATAACAGGCCGTCTCGCTCAGGAGACGTACCGGAGGCCTAATTCGAAGGCAAAGACAAGCACTCGCAAACGCGGTGACATCTTCACGAGTTCTACCCTCGACCGTCAACAAAGATTTGGTGTGGGTTAGCAGCTACCGTGCCACGACAAGTTTTCCACCCACTTGTTCGGGTGCCGGGCATCAGCCTTTCGAGGGCGAGCGACGGTCGGCCCGCGTAAACCTTGGAGCTGAGCTTGCGTAGCGACAAATCGCGCCGGTATAGTCCGCATGCACATCGAGCGCGATGCGACCGAAGTTCAGCAGCTTCGCCCCTCTCTACCCCGCCGACCAGCGGTCGCCGTAGCCGTTCGAACCCGCGCTTTTTCGAGAAAGGACTCTGGGGATGCGTCAATTGGTGATGTTGGCGGCCGAAGGCGGAAAGGGTGGCGCAAACCTCGTCGACGCCATCAAGCACAACCCGACCTTCCTGATTTTGAATCTGGTGGTGTCGGCGGTCGTAGTAACCATCATCGTGGAGCGAGCGGCCTTCCAGATCCGCCGCTACAGCGTGAACTCGAAGGAGTTCTTCGGCCAGGTGAAGAAGCTCGTCGTGGCGGGCAACATCGACCGCGCGATCAAGCTCTGCGAGGCCAGTGACTACCCCGTGCTCCAGCTCGTGAAGTCGGGGCTCACGCACGCGAACAAGGGCGCGGACGAGATCGACGCCGCGCTCAGCGAGAAGCTCGCCGAGATCAAGCCGCAGGTCGAGAAGCGCATCGGCGCGCTGTGGTCGCTCGCGAACATCGCGACGCTCGTCGGGCTGGTCGGGACCGTCTTCGGCCTCATCAGCACCTTCGGCGCCATCGCGGCCGAAGGGCTCTCGCCCGCGGTCAAGCAGCAGATGCTCTCGAACGGCATCGCCGAAGCCATGTACAACACGGCGTTCGGTCTGCTCATCGCCGTCATCTGCATGATCGCGCACGTCATCCTGCACACGCGCGCGAAGGGCATCGCGCACGAGCTGGACTCGATCACGGAGCGGGTCTTCAACCTGCTCACCATCAGCACCAAGGGCTCGTACTAGCCAGCGCTTGCTTCCATGACGCAAGGCGGACAACCCCCCACGGCGGACATCCCGCTGAGCCCCGCTCAGCGGTCGAAGATTCGTCGCCTTTCCGAGCCGGCCGAGCCCGCGGCCGGCGAGGAATCGGGCGAGCTCAACATCGTCCCTTACCTCGACATCATCACCAACGTCCTCGTCTTCGTGCTCGCGAGCGTGACGGTGACGTTCCTCACGCAGCTCGACACGGTGCCGCCCTCGGTCGGCAGCGGCAAAGTCAAGCAGGACGTGAAGAGCGACGCGCTCAACCTCACGGTGCTCATCACCGGGACCGGCGTGCAGTTCTCGACGGGCTTCGGCGGCATCGCGACCGGCTGCGGCGGCGTCGGCAAGGGCATCACCGTCCCGATGGCCAACGAGGGCGGCCAAGAGGTCTACGACTACAAGAAGATCCGCGAGTGCGCGCGCACGCTCAAATACGACGCGGGCGGCGGCAAGTTCGAGGACGAGACGCAGGTCACGGTCACGTGCAGCCGTGACGTGCAGTACAAGTACCTCGTGGCGGTGCTCGACGCGCTCCGGAGCGATCCGGACGCGACGAACGAACAGCAGCGTGTTCTCTTCCCCGAGTTCCACCTGGGGGTCGCGAAATGACCGCGCAGAATCCGCCGATGGGCCAGGCCCCGGGCGCCGCGACGAGCAGGCGCCCGCAGGCCAGCATCGCCAAGTTCAAGGCCGCGCTCCGGAAGGCGAAGCGGAAGAAGGCTCGCGAGCCCGAGATCGACTTCCTCAACATCACGGCGATGCTCGACTTGATGACGATCATCCTCGTGTTCGTCCTCAAGACCCTCTCCGCCAGCACCACCAACATTCCCCAGAACCAAGATCTGCAGCTGCCGGTCTCGGTGCTCACGGCGGAGCCGGGCGAAGAGGGCGTCATCATCCGGATCTCGAAGACGGAGATCAACGTCGGCGACGAGACGAAGCCCATCGTCGAGTATTCGGATCGCGAGCAGCTCGGTCAGACGGGCCTCGACGCGCGTTACAAGCGCAACGGGCCAAACGACCTCTACATCCAGCCGCTCGCGCAGGTCCTCCAGAAGTACCGCGCGAACGATCGGGCCCTCCGCGAGGCGCGTGGCAAGGACGCGACGACGTCGGAGGCGATCATCGTCGCCGACGAGACGACGCCCTACCGCCTCCTGTTCGAGGTGCTCTACACCGCAGGACAGAGCGAGTTCGGCAAGTACCACTTGCTTGTCCGCAGCGGGAACAAGTGACGAGGCAAGGCCGCGCACAGGCCGGAGACGCCGGTCTTTCCTGACAGCTCCGTCTCTGCAGTCGCCTCCCCCCTGCCCCCCTCCGCTCGCGGAGGGGGGTTTGCTTTTCCGGCGCGGAGGTGCAGACGTGCGCACGTCTGCACGCAGAAAAAAAAAGGAAACCCTCCCCCGCGAGCCGGGGGAGGGTTGGGAGGGGGGCAACGCGGCACGGACGTGAAAGCTGGGACCGATCTCGCCAGCTAGGCGCGAGCCCAACCCACCAGTCGGCGCGACCTCACCAGTCGCTTCGCTGAGAGCTGGTGGCTACTTCTTGTAGATCTGCGCGACGGCGAGGCCCGAGCCGCCCGTCGCCTTCATGACGACCTTGGCCGGCCCGCCGACGGGCAGCGGGTTCTTGAAGCAGTTGCCGCCGGAGCCGAGGACGGCCTGGGGCCCGGTCTGGTTGTCCTGCGCGAGGACCTGCGTCATCGGGCCGAGCGAGCCGACGATCTGGATGTCGAGCTCGGTGATGCCGACGCCGACGCCGACGACCGTGTAGCACTTGCCGGGCTCGATGTTGAAGGGCTGCTCGAGCGTCTGGCCCTGCTGGAAGTTGCCGGCGAACGCGCCACCCTCGGGCGACATGCCGCGGGTCTCCGCCGAGGCGAGGGCGGTGAGCGCCGGGGTGGCGATGGCGGCGGCGGCCGGGGCGATCGGCGTGGCCGAGCTGGTCGCGCTCGTGCCCGCGGGGGCGGGCGCCGTGGCCGTGCCGGGCGCCGTGGCCGTGCCGGCCGGGTACTGACCCGCCGGGTACTGGCCGCCCGGGTACTGGCCCTGTCCTTGCGGGTACTGCGCGCCGCCTTGGAACTGGGACGGATCGTTCGGATCGGGGTCGCTGCTGCAGCCGACGGCCGTGGCGAAGAGCACACCGAGGGACAAAACGTTGAGAAGGCGCATAGGGCTCCTGAGGTTCCTATTTACTTCGACGGTTCTTGACGGCCGCTTCTTCTACACGACCTCGGCTTGCGTGGCGACCCCTCTGCGGTCCGGCCAGTCCAGCCAGGTCGGCTGCCCGGGAGAGAACCTGGTCGAACATCGCGGCGGTGAGCCGGCCGGTCTGGGTGTTCTGCTGGCTGACGTGGTAGCTGGCCACGACCGGCACGGCACGCCCTCGGGCCCAGGGAAGAGCCACGGCCGACTCGACCCCGTGCGCGAAGGTGGGGTGTTTCGCGGGGTCGGCAAGCGAGAGCACGGCGTCGTAGGCGATGGCGCCGAGCGCGAGGATGGCGCCGGTGGCTCCGAGCTGCTCGACCTCGCGGACGAACCAAGGCCGGCAGCGAGCGAGCTCCTCTGCCAGGGGCCTGTTGTCCGGCGGGACGCAGCGACAAGGAAGCGTGATGAACACGCCCGAGAGCGTCAGGCCGTCAACCCGCGATGACGACTGCGCCTGCGAGGCGAGCCCGGCGCGGTGGAGCGCCGCGTAGAGGAAGTCGCCGGACCGATCGCCGGTGAAGGCGCGGCCGGTGCGGTTCGCGCCGTGAGCGCCGGGCGCGAGGCCCACGACAACGAGGCGGGCGTCGGGATCACCGAAGCCCGGGACGGGACGCGCCCAGTAGGTCTCGGCGGCGTACGCGCGGCGCTTCACCTCCCCTACCGCCTCGCGATGGGCGACGAGACGCGGGCACGCCCGGCAGCGCGAGATCTCGTCGGCGAGGAGCGCGAGCCGGCGCGAGCGCGTCACGGCCGACCGTGTTGTTCCTCGGCGAGGACCATCCCCGCGAAGATGCGGTCCATCAGCGTCTCGAAGCGTGTCTCGTCGAAGCCGGCGCCGCTGCGGAGCCAGTCCACGTGGAGCTCCTTGCCGGAGGCGGGGCGGCCGGGAAAATGGCCGACGACGTCGAGGTGATCGCCTCGACCCACCCACACCGGGTCGCCCCAGATCTGCGAATAGAGCGGGACGACGCCGTCGCTCTCGGTCTCCGCCGGGAGCGTGCCCAGCATCCCGCGGAGGGTGGCGCTCACGGAGTCGTCCGGCGGCCGGCACGGGTAGCGGTCGTCGTGGCTGGCGGTGATGTTGTAGAACGTGTTGAAGATCGCCATCGACACGATCCCCCAGGGCGAAGGGACCGAGCGGAGGAACGCGCGCGCGCCTTCCCGGGGGGCGTAGCTCGCGACGCACTGGTAGCGAACGCCGGGGCAGTCTTCGACGGCGGCCTGGAAGAGATCCATCGCCTCGGGGGTGAGCTGGATGACGGCGCCTTGGTCGTCGCGGATGAGGCGCAGGAAGCTGCGCAGGTCACGGCTCGACGCGTCGTCGAGGACCTTGATGATCGACTCGGCGGTGCGCTCGATGACGGAGAGCTCGATGGCGCCGGAGACGCGGGAGAACGCGGCCATGAGCGCGCTGGCGGCGGCGAGCGGCGGCGCGCCCAGCTTGAGCACGGTGACGGTGAGCGCCATCGCCGCGTAGAGCACCTGCTGGCCGCTCTTGGTCGCGAAGAACGCCGCGAGAGGGGTGCCGTAATGAGGCGTGTTCATCGTGGTGATCGAGCGGAGGCGCGGGAGCCACGCGAGATCTTCCGGGGTCACGCCGGGCAGGTGCACGGACGGCGAGGCGACGAGCCGCGCGTCGAGCCCGCCCGTGGAGTGACCGACGATGTGGATGGGGTCCTGGTCGGCGCCGGCGTGCTCGCGGACCGTGCGGGCGAGGCGCAGCGCGCGCCGGCGAACCGAGGCGGTAGGGTGGACGTCGCAGACGACGACACGCGCTGCCCTCCCCCGCAGCGCGAACCGATCGGTGAGCGCACGGATGACGTGCTCGAAGTACTGGAAGCTCGCCACCTTGGCGAAGCCGAACATGCCGGGGGACAAAAAGACGTGGGTCGCCATCGACGCTACCGAGGTCGTTTCACTTGTGGGCGGAGATCTCGAGGGCCCGGGCGAAGAGCGGCGCGATGTCGGCCACCATGCCAGCGGCGCCCGCGAGCTGGCTCGAGCCCGGGTGGGAGTTCGTTCCGGAGATCGTCTCGAAGAGACCGGAGCCCTGGAGCCTGTCGAGCGCCCCCGCCGGCAAGACGAGGTGGCTCGTCACCGCGTGGATGCGGGAGGCGCCCGCCGACTTGTAGGCCTGCGCTGCCTGGACGAGGGACGAGCCGGTGCGGATCATGTCGTCGTAAATGACGACATCGTAACCTTTCACGTCGGCGTTGACGCCGGTGAGCGAGATGGCCCCCGAGCTCGGGTCGCGGCGCTTGTACACGAAGGCCGGGTCGACCCCGAGCTGCCTCGAGAGGCTCTCGACCCACTTGGCGCGCCCGGCGTCCGTCGCGCCGAGGACGTAGGGCCGGCCTGCCGTCACGGCGCGGATGAGATCGGTGATCACCGGCGCGCCGTAGATGTGGTGCGTGACGTGATCGTCGCCGAAGTAGAACTCGATGCCGTCGGTGTGGAGATCGAAGAGGAAGATCCGCGCCCCGGCCTCGCAAGGCGGGATGCTCGAGACGAGGCGCGCGCGTGTCTTGGCGGTCACGACCTCCCCCGGCTTCACGGCGCGCTCCATCGTGGAGTAGCCGAAATACGGCATCACGATGGAGAGCGAGCGCGCGCCGGCTCGGGAGATCGCGCAGCCGAGGTCGTAGACCTCGAGCCAGTCGCTGTCGCTCGGGGTGCCGCCGAGCAGGACCACGTGCCGCCCCCAGCTGTCGGCGTCGAGGCGGAGGTAGCGCTCCCCGTCGGGGAAGAACTTACGCTCGATGTTTCCTCGTTCGAAGGGCGCCGCAGCCAAGAAGAGCGGCTCGAGATAAGCGTACGCTTGCGTCGTGAAGAGGAGAGTTCGTTCCATCGGGCCGGGGCGGGGGCGAGCATAGCGGAAGCGCGCGAAACCTTGCTAAGGTACCTGGTCAGATGAGCGACGACGCGCCCATGGTCGTGTTGGGACGTTATGCCATCTGCGACGTGATCGGGTCGGGGGGTATGGCGACGGTCCATCTCGGGCGCTTGCTCGGACCGGTCGGGTTCTCTCGCACAGTGGCCATCAAGCGGATGCATGCGCACCTCGCGAGCGATCCGGAGTTCGTGACCATGTTCCTCGACGAGGCTCGCCTCGCGGCACAAGTCCAGCACGCGAACGTCGTCTCGACGATCGACGTCGTGAGCGAGGGCAAGGAGCTCTTCCTGGTCATGGAGTACCACGAGGGCGAGTCATTCGCGCGCGTGCTCCGCGCCGTGCAGAAGAAGGGCGCGCGACTCCCCTTGCCCGTCGTCGGCGCGATCGTCTCGCAAGCGCTCTACGGGCTGCACGCCGTCCACGAGGCGAGGAGCACCGACGGGCGGCCGCTCGGGCTCGTGCACCGCGACGTCTCCCCCGACAACATCCTCGTCGGGAGAGACGGGCAGTCGCGCATCCTGGACTTCGGGATCGCCAAGGCGACAGAACACGGCCGCCGCACCCAGGCGGGGAAGATCAAGGGCAAGGTCGCTTACATGGCGCCGGAGCAGCTCAGGGGCGAGCCGCTCGACAGGCGCGTGGACGTCTACGCCGCGAGCGCCGTGCTCTGGGAGGCGACCGTCGGGCGGCGGCTTTACCCGAGCGACAACGACGTGGAGAACATCACGAGCATCCTGACGGCGCGCCCCGCGCCGCCGAGCTCCGTCGCCACGGGGCTGCCGCCCGGCGCCGACGACCTCGTCCTCAAGGGCCTCTCGCCAGACCGAAACGCGCGCTTCGCCTCGGCGAAGGAGATGGCGTTCGAGGTGGAGCGCGTCTTCGGCCTCGCCTCGCCGTCGGCCGTCGGTGCGCTCGTCGAGGGCATGCTCGGCACGGAGCTCGCCCGGAAGTCCAAGCTGGTCGACAGCGTGGCGCGCCGCACCGCCGAGATCTCGTCGAGCGATCTGAGAGGCGCCCGAGGCTCGGTGCTCGCGGCGCCTTCGTCCGCGCTGCCCAACAACCCCTCCGCAGGTCCGTTCCAGGCGAACGTTCCGGCCGAGGCGGCCAGCCAAGCTTCGGCGAAGGGCACGGACATCCTGGTGCTGCCGAACCTCGAGCTGCCTTCGCCGAGCCCGCGGCCGCCGGAGGCGATCGAGATCGACGCGCCGCCGAGGGCGCTCCGCAAGAACCCGGTGGTGGAGAAGACGCTCCCGTCGCAGGGCGCGGCCGCGGAGCCGTCCGCTGGGCCGCGCCACGTCGCGACGCTCGCGCAGTTCTCGCGAAGCGAGACGCTCGCCGGGCCCGGCCCCGTCCTCGATGCGGCGCTGGGCCTCGACCTTGCAGCACCGTCAGCGCCCGCGGCGCCGCCCGCGCCCGCGGCGCCCGCCCCCGCGCCGCCCGCCCCCGCGCCGCCCGCGCCGGCGGAACGAAGGGAGCCGCTCACACTCGACTCCGGCCACCTCGCGTCGCCTCAGCCTTCCCCTCTCGCCGGGGCCTCGAGCTCGGGGCAATCGTCCTCGGCGGGTCCACGCGAGCTGGCGCTCGAGCCTCGAGAGCCTCGCGTCATGCCGCGCCGTGCGCCCGTTCTCGCGCCGAGGCTCGAGGTCGATCGCCCCGCTCCTCCCGCGGACGGGCGCTCACTGCGACCGCTGCTCCTCCCGCTGCTCCTCATCGTTCTCGTCCTGGGGCTCGGCGGCGGGTACCTCGTCGTGCGGCGCACGCCGCCGCCCGCGCCCTCCTCTCGGCCGGCATCCGTCGGTGTGCCCGATCCGCAGGCATGTGAGGCGCTCCGTCGTCGGGTGCGCGGCGGCGGCCAGGCGCTCGGGTTGTCGCGCGACGGCTGGGTCGCCGAGCTTTGGCTGCGCCCGCGCGAAGGCCAGACCATCGACGCGGCGGCGCTCGACCTGCTCGCGCTCCGCGGCCCGGATCCGGCGAGCCGGTCCGAGATCGACAGCCTCTCGGCGCGGGACCGTCCCACAAACGAAGGTGTCATCATCCGCCTGGCAGGGCCGGTCGTCTCCCAGGCCTTCGAGCTCGAAGGCGCAGGGCGCCTCTCCAAGGCCGCCGACCGGGTCTTCGAGGCGTCCAAGGCCCAGGCCGGGGCCCTGTACCTGCGCTGCGCGCACCTGCCCGTGCACGACGTCGGGCTCTGGTTCCGCGGGCGCGATCTGCCGACGGCCGCCAGCTCGGTGCTCTTTGCGCTCGGCGCGTTCGCGGACGTGGCGATGATCCGCCCGGACCTCCTCTACCCGCCCGGCAGCGCGCCCGGCGCGTCTCTGTTCGAGGACCTCGACAAACGCACGCGCGCGGGAAAGGTCGGCGAGCTTCAGACCGAGATCGAGCGCTACGGCGGCACGGTCGAGGCTGTCGACACGGGCGGCGTCCGCATCACGTTCTCCATCGACAACGGTGGGTCCGGGATGCGCACGGCGCGGGTGGTGGCCGATCTGGCGGGCGTCGAGTCACGCTGACGGAGCTGTCACTCGGCTGGCGATCTCGCCGGCCACGCTCGCGCCGGCCGCGTCGCTGAGATCGAGCGCGAGCGACGTCACGCCGATGACACCCTCGTCGTAGGCCTCCGTGTCGGCGCCCGGCGAGTCGTGGTGAGTCGCCGCCGAGCCGCCGATCCACAGGTACTCGCCGCCGCGCGGATCCGTGCGGAAGACGACCTCGGCGCCGTAGACGCGCGCGCCGAGCCGCGTGGCCCGCACCGGCCAGGTGTTGCCAGGGGGAATGTTGACGTTGAGCAGCGCGGCGCGGCTCGCCGATCCGCGCTGCGCCTCGAGAAGCGCGCGCGCGACGTCGGCCCCGGCGCGGGCCGCAGCCGACGGGTCGGCCTTGATGTCCGCCGAGACCGCGACCGAAGGGATCCCGCGGAGCGCGGCCTCGCGAGCCGCGGCGACCGTGCCCGAATAGAAGACGTCGACCCCCAGGTTGAGGCCGTGGTTCATGCCCGACACGCAGAGGTCGGGCTGCCGCGCCAGCACGCGCCCCGCCGAGTGGAGGGCGACGTAGACGCAGTCGGCCGGCGTTCCGTCGACCGAGAACACGTTCGGCTCGGGCGTTCGCAGACGCAGGATTCGATGCAACGTGAGCGAGTGGCTCGTCGCGCTCTGGTTCGTCTCCGGCGCACACACCACGACGTCCGCGAAGACCTCGAGGGCGCGCCGCAGAGCCTGGAGCCCCGGGGCCGCGTAGCCGTCGTCGTTCGAGAGGAGCACGAGGGGCCGGGACGTCATTTTTCGGGGCCTTTCTCGAACAGACGGCGCGGCAACAGCGTGAGCAGGGAGAGCAGGGCCGCGACTCGACCGAAGATCCCCGCCCCGCCGCGCAGCCGGGCCATCGCGAGGGCGAGCGAGCGGAGCGTGCCGGTGTAGGGGTACCACCAGAGCTCGGAGGCGAGCGCGTTCTTGTCCTCGAGGACCAGGCGCGGCCGCACGAGCTCGCCGAGCGCGTGGGGTGAGCTCGTCACGCCGTAGCCCGACTCACCGACCCCCGACCACGGGGCCGCGGGGATGGCCGCGGTGAAGGCGTGGTTGTTCACGGTGACGACGCCGGCGCGGAGGCGGCGCGCCAGAGCGTGACCGTGCGCCGTTCGCTTCGTCCAGATGCTCGCCGTCAGGCCGAACCGCGAGGCGTTGGCGCGCCGGACGGCCTCCTCCTCGTCGTCGACCACGACGATGGGCAGGACCGGACCGAAGGTCTCGTCGGCGAGAAGCGGCGTGGCCTCGTCCGTGACCTCGACCACGGCCGGATCGATCTGCTGGGCGCCTTCCTCCGGGACGCTGCCGGTGAGGAGCTTTGCGCCGCTCGTCGCGGCGGCGTCGAGCTGGGCGCGGACGATCTCCGCCTGCCGCAGCGTGGTGAGCTTGCCGACGTCTTTGCCGACGCGGAGCGCCTTCGTCAGCTCCACGACACGCTTCTTGAGCGCGTCGGCGATGGATCGAACGACGTAGACGCGCTCGATCGAGGCGCAGTTCTGGCCGGCGTTCGTGAACGCGCCCCACACGAGACCACGGGCGGTCCGCTCGAGAGGCGCGTCCGCGAGGACGATGGCCGCGTCTTTGCCGCCGAGCTCGAGCGCGCAGGGGACCAGGCGCTCGGCGCAAACGGCGGCCACTTTGCGGCCCGTCGCCACGCTCCCGGTGAAGACGACCGCGTCCACGTCGGCGCGGACGAGCGCGTCGCCCTCCTCCGCGCCGCCTTGTAGAAGGCCGACGAGCCCCTCCGGGACGAGGCCTTCGAAGAACGAGGCGACGAGCTCACCCGCGCGGGGCGTGACCTCGCTCGGCTTCAGGACGACCGCGTTGCCGGCGAGGAGCGCCGGGACGAGGGTGCGGAGCGGAATCGCGACCGGGTAGTTCCAGGGCGAGACGAGCGCGACGACGCCGCGGGGCTCGCGGTAGACGACCGCGCGCTTGCTCGGGAACGAGATCGGATCGAGCTCGAGCGTCTCCGCGGCCAAGAGCTCCTCGATGCTGACAGTCCAGTAATCGACGAGGTCGGCCGAAGGCAGCACCTCGGCCAAGACGGCCTCCTCGAACGGCTTGCTGCACTCCTCTGCGAGCAGCGACCCGACGTGCTCGGCGGCAGACAAGATGCGGCGCTTGAGCGGGCGCAGCGCGTCCGCTCGCTCACGGATCGGTCGCTCCGCCCAAGCCGCTTGCGCGCGGCGAGCCGCGGCGACAACCGAATCGGCTTGTTTCTCGGGAGACTCGTTGGTCATTCGGCGCGTACCGGCCGGCGTTCGACAACCAGAGTGAGCGCGGGGCGCTCAGGGCGTCGAGGGATCGTACGTCTCGGGCGCGGGCGCGGGCGGCGGCGTGGGCGCTCCGCCGGGGTTGCCGGTCGGCGCCGGTGCGGGGCCGGGCTGAGGCGGCGGCGGCAGGTTGCCCCACTCCGCGCCCGTGAACTCCATGCTCACCACCGCGCGGCACTGCAGGGCCGCGTTCTTCCCGGCCGTCTTCGCGACGTTGTTCTGACGGAGCGCGACGACGCGGAACTTCTTGGTGCACGGCACCTCGAGGAAGTCGCCTGTGACGCCCATCTTCTGGCCGTCGACGAACACGTCCGCCGTCTCCGGTGCTTTGACCTGCAAGTAACCCATGGTCAGTGGCAGGGATGCGGGATCCTTGGGCGGCCCGTCGGCCGGGGCCGCGGTGGGCTCGGCCGTCGCCGACGCCGTCGGCGTCGGCTCGGCGGTGGCCGCCGCGGTCGCCGTGGCGGTCGCCGTGGTCGTCGCCGTCGCCGTCGCCGTCGGTGCGGCGGTCGCGTTGTCGCGCGGCTTCTCCGGCGGCCTCTCGTCCTGCGAGCGCAGGTACGCGAAGACGGCGACGCCAGCCACGATCACGAGCAGGGCGACGAGCGCGAGGCCGAGGCCCCCGCCCTTCTTCTTCGGCTTCGGCTCGGAGATCGGCTGGGTGAACTTGCTGGGCGCTTCGTCCGCCGAGGCGCTCGAGTCCGAGAAGGCCGGAGGCGGCGCGGCAACGGCGGCAGCAGGTCGCGGCTCCGGGCGCGGCTCGGGCGCAGCCGGCGCAGGCTCGGGCTCAGGCCGGGGCTCGGCCTTGGCGAGCATCGGAGACGGCTCCGTGAACGCCGACTCGATCCCGAGATCGGGGGCAGGGGCAGGCTCGGGAGCAGGCGGCGGAGGCAGATCGGCGAGGAGCGTGGCGACCGGGCTCTCCGCACCTTCGGCGGGCTTCGCCGGCGGAGGCTCGGGAGCGACGGCAGGCTCGAGCGCGAGGGCCGGTTCGGGGGCCCGCGCTTCGGCCGGCGGCGGCGGCGCGGCGTCCACGAGCGGGAGGTCGAAGTCCGAGACCGCCTCGGCTGCAGCCGCCTCGATGGGGGAAGGCTCGGCCGGTGCTGCGGCAACGGAAATGACAGGCGCGACAGCTACCGGCGGGGCGGCGGCGGGCTTCTCGGCCACCGGCGGCGCGGCGGCAGCGGGCTTCTCCGCGACCGGAGGGGCCTTCGGCGACACGGGCTGGCGCGGCGCGGCCGGCTTCGCGTCGACCGAAGCGGGCAGCTTCCCCAGTCCGAGCGCCGTCTTCGCGGGGACGGGCTTGGCGGCGACGGGCGCTTGAGCGGGTCGAGCGGCCACGGGCGCAGGTGCGGGCCTGGGCTCGGCGACCACGGCGCGCGGGCTGGGCGCGGGCTTGGGAGTCGGCGGCGGAGCCGGCGCGGGCGCCGGCGGCGGCGCGGACGCCTGGGTCGGCGCAGGCGCTGGCGGGGTCGCGACGGTCATCCCCTCGAAGGAGGCTTCTCGCCACGACACGCGGGGCTGGTTCGCGTTCTTCTGGATGCGCGACAGAAGCGCTTCCAGCGCGGCAACTCGCTCGACAGTGTTCACTCGATTTTCGCTCCGTCGCTTGGAAGGCAGGATAGCCGCGTCCTCGGTCGGGAGTCGAACAATCCGCAGCCGTTTCGTAAGCCGGCTTATTATCGTCCTCGGGGGTGCCCATGGGTGCGCGTCGGCCCCATTTCTGGCAAGGAGCGCCCATGACCAAGGTCCCCCGTGCACTCTGCCTCGCCGCTGTGACCTTCGCCACCGGCGCCGCCCTCCTCGTTGCCGCGCCCGTTTCCGCGCAACCCGCGCCTGCGCCCGCGCCGAAGCCGGACGAGGAGAAGCTCGGCCCCGGTGAGGACGCGGTCAAAGACAAGGAGGACCCGCTCCTCCGCGCCCTCGCGCCGCAGCCGGGCGGGCTGACGCTCGCGCAGGTCGCGCGCGAGGCGGTCGCCACCTCCACCGCCGTCCGCGTCAGGCAGGCGGACATCGAGGACGCGGCGGGGCAGACCGACCAGACGCTGGTGCAGTTCTTCCCGCGCCTCACGCTGGGCGCGAGCTACACGCGGCTGTCGGACATCGACCAGCCCTCGCTCGGCGGCGGCGGCGCCGTAGTGGGAACCGCCAACGAAGGCCCGGTCACGGTCGGCCCGTGCCCGGACAACCCCGCCGTGCAGTGTGTGCTCGACTCGGGTGGGCTCCCCGCGCAAGCCGCCTCGTTCGGCTTCGAGTTCCCCGTCATCCTCAACCAATACGCCTTCACCGGGAGCATCAACGTCCCCATCTCGGACTACTTCCTCCGCTCCGTGCAGGCCTACAACGCGGCCCAGCACAACGAGAAGTCGCTGGAGCTCGCCTTGGCCGCGGAGCGACTCAACGTCGCGGCGCAGGCCAAGCTCGCGCTGCTGAACTGGGTGCTCGCGCGTGGCGCCACCGTGGTCCAGAACGAAGCGCTCGAAGCCGTGAAGGCGCAGCTCGCGGACGCGAAGGCCACGTTCGAGGTCGGCAACGCGTCGCAGGCCGACGTCCTGCGGATCGAGGCGCAGCTCGCGCAGGCGGAGTACTCGCTCTCGCAGGCGCAGGCCGCCGAGCGCGTGGCGCTCTCGCGGTTGCGGACGACGATCCACGCGCCGTCCAAGCGCCAGCTCACGATCGGGGTCGACGTGATCAACGTGCCGAAGATCCCGGCCTTCGGCAGCGAAGACGAGCTCGTGCAAGAGGCCGTGCAGGCGCGCCTGGAGCTCGAGTCGACCGCCGAAGCGCGCAAGGCCCTGGAAGAGGCGGACTCGGCGACCGCGGCGGGGTACTGGCCTCGCCTCGACGCGTTTGCGGACGGCAACCTCGCGAACCCCAACCCGCGCATCGTGCCGAGCCGCGAGCAGTTCGACTTCACCTGGGCCGTCGGCGCGCGCCTCACGTGGAGCGTGAACGATACATTCGCGACGCTCGGAGCGTCGCGCCAGGCGCGCTCGCGAGTGGCCCGCGTCGACGCGCAACGCGACCAGCTGATCGACGCGATCCGGGTCGAGGTCAGCGAGGCACACGCGGACATCTCCAAGGCGGTGCCGAACATCGAAGCCGCCGCCCGCGGCGTGAAGGCCGCGGAAGAGTCGCTCCGCGTGACCAAGAAGCTCTTCGCCTTCGGAAAGGCGACCGGCACCTCCCTCGTCGACGCGCAGAACGCCGTTACCGTGGCGCGCCTGCAGCGGCTCATCGCCCAGGTGAACCTGCTCGGCGCGATCATCCGGCTCGAGCACGCGACCGGGCGGGACCGCGCGATCCCGGCGGTCGGGCCGACCCGCTGAGCCCTCCCCTGCCCGATCCTGCTTGACCCCTCGCCCGAGGCGATGCGACGACCTCGGGCGTTGACCGAGCTCTTCGTCGTCCTTTCCATCTCGGCCGCAGCGCTCGGAGCGGCGGGTTACCTCGTCCGGTGGCTGCTCGCTCAGCCGTCGAGCGATCCCGACATGGGCCGGGTGGCGAGCCTGGTCCGTGACGGCGCGGAGCGGTTCGCACGCGGGCAATCCAGCATCATCGGCGCGCTCGCGGGCGTCGTGGGCGGCTCGCTGTTCCTGGCCTACGGGCTGCGACCCGCGCAGGGCGACGTGTTGCCCGGGTTCGAGCTCGGGGTGTGGATCAGCCTCTCGTTCGCGATCGGGGCGGTGACGACGCTCGTCTTGTCCCAGGCGGCCACGAGCATCGCGGCGCGCGGCTCGGTCCGCACCGCGATCGCGGCGACTCGCTCCGTCGACGCCGCGCTCCAGGTGGCGGTTCGGGGCGGAGGCGCGGTCGCGCTTCTGCTGGGCGCCGCCAGCACGCTCACGACGGGAGGGCTGCTCTTTGCGCTGCTCGTCTACCACGGCGGGCTGGGGGACGCGCCGGCCGCGGCCCGCGCCCTCATCCCGAGCGCCCCCTGGTTTTTCCTCGGCCACGCGCTGGGCGCGACGTTCACGGCTCTGCTCGCCCAGCTCTCCGCAGGCACCTTCGCCACGGCGACCGACATCGCTGCCGACATCGGCGCACGGGAGGCCGGCCTCGACGACGACGACCCGCAGAACCCCGCGGCGATCGCCGACCTCGCGGGCGACTGCGCGGCGCGCGCGGGCGCGCGCGCCGCGGCGAGCTTCGCGACTGCGGTCTCGGAGGATCTGCTGCTCATGGTGGCCTGCTCGCTCGCGTACGGCGCTGACACGGAGCTGCGCAGCGCGCTCGCGCTCGTCATGCTCCCGCTGCTCGCGCGGGCGCTCGGGCTCCTCGGCACCGCGTTCGCGACCTTCGTGGTCCGCACCGACGAGCGCGAGAGCCCCCAGGCAGCGATCACCCGCGGCGCGGCCGTCGCCTTCGTCGTGCACGCCTTCGCGCTCGTCGGCGCCGTCGAGTGGCTCCTGCCGGCGCGCCGCGCGGCGTTGCTCGGCGGCGCAGGCATCGGCGCCGCGCTCGGCCTCGTCGCCGTCGCCGCCACTCATTATTACGTTTCTGTCAGGTTCCGCCCGGCGCGAGACGCAGCTGATGCCTCGCGCGCCGGACCGACCGCGAGCCTTCTGTTCGGGCTCTCGACCTCGCTCGACGCCGCGTTGATCCCGTTCGGCCTCGCGGCCATCGCGTTCGCCGGCGGCTGGACGGCGGGCTCGGCGCTCGGTGGTGCGGCCGGAGGGCTGCTGGGGCTCGCGGCGGTAGGGCTCGGCGTCTCGGGCACGGCAGGCTTCTACGTCGCGCTCGAGTCCGCGGCGGCGGTCATCGACGCGGGCACCGGCATCGTGGGCATGACGGTCGCCGCCGAGCGGCGGGACGTCCGCGGGCGGCTCCTCGCCCTGCAAGCGCCCGCCGCCACCCATCGCTCCGTCGCGCGCGTCATCCCGGCATGTACGGCCCTCGCCGCGGTCCCGCTCGTCGCCCTCCTGGTCCGGCACCACGCCGCGCAGCCAGCGCCAGAGCCCACCGCCGCGGCAGGGCCCTGGCCGCTCGTCGCGGCCCTCCTGGGGGCGGCGCTGGTGCTCTGGCTGTTCGCGCGCCTGGTCTCGAGCGTGCTCCGCGTGAGCCGGCGGGTCCTCGACGAGGTGCGGCGACAGCTCCGCGACAGGCCGCCCGCCGAAGGCGACGAGCCCGAGGGCCGCTCCCGCGCCCGGAGCGCGCGCCTGGCGGACTACGGCCCCTGCCTCGAGGTGGCTGGGCGCCTGGCGATGCGGAACATGGTCCTGCCGGGCCTGCTCGTCGTGGCTTCGCTGGTCGCTGCGTCGGTCGGCTTGCGCTTTGTCTCGGAGAGCGATATGGGAGGAGCGGCGGTCGGCTCGATCTCGTCCCTGATCATGGGCGCGATGGTGGTCGGCTCCCTGGGAGCTTTGCTCGGAACTCTGGCCGGCGGCACCTGGGGGAACGCCAAGAAGTACATCGTGACCGGTGCGCACGGCGGGCGGCTGCTCGTCGACGAAACTGGGGCTCGCGCCGAGAACCCTACCTACCAAGCTGCCGTCGTCGGCGACACGGTAGGAGATCCGCTCAAGGACGCGCTCGCCCCCGCGCTGCTGATGCTCGTCCGCCTGGTTCCCGTTCTCGTCTTGGTCCTTCTGCCCCTCCTCCTCTGACTCGCCGTTTGCCGCGCCTCTGAATCGTGGGCACCCCCATCTCCGACGCACTCTCGACGTTGAGCGACCGAGGCCTGAGAAGGCTCCTTGGCGCGCGAACCTTCCTTCGCGGTCTGGAGTACTTCCGGCGGCGCGTCGTCGAGGACATCCAGGTCGGCGAGATGACCGCCTCGGGCACCGTGAAGACGGCCGACGCGGAGCCCTTCCAGGTGGAGGTTCAGCTCACGCCGGACGGCATCAAGTCGACGTGCCCTTGCCCGGCGTTCGCCAAGGCGAACCAGCACTGCAAACACGTCGCCGCGCTCCTCATCGCCGTGCGTGATCAGGCGCGAGGCTCCCATCCGCGGCCTCCCCCGCCCCCGCCTGCGGCCGCTCCATCGCCCGCCGCCACGCAGCAAATGAACGACCTCAAGCGGTCCCGGCGGCGCGATCGCCGCGGCCGCGCGGTCGCCGCGTCGGGCAGCACGATGGCGGCCATGGGCCCGCCGGGCTCCACCGTCACGCCGTCCGCCTCCCTCGTGATGCAGGACCGCGGCTCGTCGCCCATGGGTCCCGGCGCCCTGAGCCCGGCCGTGCTCGGCGCGCTCCCGCAAGACGCGTCGGCCAAGCCGACCGGCATCGGGGCCTGGCTCCCCCCGGAGGGCATCTCGGGCCCTCGCCGCCTCGAGTTCCGCGTTCACGTCCGCCAAGGGGCGCTCACGGTCACCGTGCTCGACGCCGAGGCGCGCATGCCCATCCTGCCGTCGACCGCGCTCAGCTGGCAGGCGCTCTACCCAACGAACGACCGCGCCGCCCTCCGCCTCCTGGCTCGCCTCGAGAGCGGGAACCCGCGCCACCCCGCGGTGGACGTGCGGACCGAAGACGTCGCGGAGCTGTTGCCGCTTCTCGAAGGGCAACGCGTCCTGCTCGAGCCCCAGCTCATGCAGCTCCGATTCGCGGAGGAGCCCCTCCGACCTCGCTTCGACCTGGAGATGGTCGGAGGCGAGACGATGATCGTGAAGGCGAGCTTCGAGCGCACCAGCGACAAGCGACGTTTCTCGCTCCTCACCGGCGGTTGGTTCGAAGGCTGGCCCGGCTGGCACGTCGACACCCAAGAAGGCATCGCGCGTCGCATCGACAGACGCGTCAGCGTGGCCGCGCTCCGGCGCCTGCTCCGCTCCCCGACGATCGCCGAGCCGATGAGCGAGCTCACGCGGGTCATCATGCAGGGCCTGCCGAAGATCGCCCTCGAGGTCGGCGCGGAGCTGCCGGACCTCAACCAGATCGCGGACGTCGTCGATCTCACACCCACGTTCCGCATGCGCGCCGGCGGCTCCCTCGTGGAGGCCAGCGTGCAGCTCTACGCGCTCTACGGCCACGAGGAGGTGCAGGTCCGCGCCGACGGCATCACTCTCCCCGTCCTCATCCAGCCCCCGGAAGAAGGACAGCGCCGCCCGCGCTGCGTGCGCGTCGACATCGCCGCTCAGCAGGAGGCCGCGCAGCGCTTGCTCGATCTCGGGCTCGTCCCGGACGACAGCGGGCAGAGCTTCGTCGCTCGTGGTGACAAGGCCATCACCTTCTGGAGCGAGGGCCTCGGTCGCCTCCCGGACGAGTGGGATCTCTTCGTCCCGGAGGACCTCGTCGGCACCCAGGTCCGCTCCGCCACCGTCGCCGTGTTCGCGAAGGTCAGCTCGGGGATGGACTGGCTGAACGTCAAGCTCTCCTACGAGGCGGAGGGCGTGGGCGTCGACCGCAACGAGATCCGCCGCGCGATCGCCGAAGGGAAGAAGTACGTCCGCCTCGAGGACGGCTCGTTTGCGCCCTTCAACCCCGAGGCGCTGCAGGCCATGCTCGACCGCGAGGTGGAGCTGATCGCCTCCGCGGGCAAGGGCGGCAAGATCCCCCTCGCCCACGCGGGGCGCATCCAGGAGCTGCTCCAGCACGCACAGGGCTCGAACGTCTCCACCGGCGCGAAGGATCTCTTCAAGAAGCTCTCCAACATCGACGAGATCGAGAGCGCCAAGAAGCCGCGCGCGCTCAAGGCGACGCTGCGCCCCTACCAGGAGGCCGGTCTCAGCTGGCTGCGCTTCATCCACGAGCTCGGCTCGGGCGGCGTCCTCGCCGACGACATGGGTCTCGGCAAGACGGTGCAGACGCTCGCGCTCTTGCTCTCCATCAAGCAGGAGGACAAGACCAAGCCCGTCCGCGCGCTCATCGTCGCCCCCACGTCGGTGGTGACGAACTGGGAGCGTGAGATCGCGCGCTTCGCCCCGACGCTCTCCGTCTCGCTGTGGCACGGCGCCGACCGCAAGGAGCAGATCGACACGGTCCGCGAGTCCGAGGTGGTCATCACGAGCTACGCGCTGCTCCGCCGTGACGAGGAGTTCCTCTCCACGCTGGACCTGACGTACGCCATCCTCGACGAGGCGCAGCACATCAAGAACCCAATGTCCGCCACAGCCGCGGCCGCCAAGCGCCTCAAGGCCGGGCGCCGCCTCGCCCTGACCGGCACGCCGATCGAGAACAGGCTCTCCGAGATCTGGAGCATCTTCGACTTCGTCTCGCCCGGCCTCCTCGGCGCGCTCGACAAGTTCGAGCAGCGCTTCGCCAAGCCGATCGAGCAGGGCGACTACAAGGCGGCGCAGCGCCTCCGCGCCACCATCCACCCGTTCATCCTCCGCCGCACGAAGAACGAGGTCGCGAAGGATCTGCCCGAGAAGATCGAGAGCGACCAGGTCTGCGATCTCACGGGCGAGCAGCGCATGGTCTACCAGGAGGTCGCGCGCGAGGTGCGGGCCCAGGTCATGGGGGAGGTCGAGAAACACGGCCTCGCCAAGAGTCAGATCCAGATCCTCGCCGGCCTCACGCGCCTCCGACAGGCAGCCTGCGACCCGCGCCTGCTCGGCCTGCCGCGCGACTTCGCCGACGACGACTCGGGCAAGCTGGTCGCGCTCCGCGAGCTCCTGTCGAACGCGATCGAAGGCGGGCACAAGGTCCTCGTCTTCAGCCAGTTCGTCTCGATGCTGAAGATCATCGAGCGCGCCGTGAAAGACGACGGCATCAAGTACGAGTACCTCGACGGCTCCACGAAGGACCGCCAGGAGCGCGTGGAGCGCTTCCAGGAAGACCCGACCGTCGGCGTCTTCCTCATCAGCCTCAAGGCCGGCGGCACGGGCCTCAACCTCACCGCGGCCGACACCGTCATCCACTTCGACCCCTGGTGGAACCCGGCGGTCGAGCAACAAGCGACGGACCGCGCGCACCGCATCGGCCAGAGCAAGGTCGTCAGCGTCTACCGGCTCGTGGCGGCCGGGACCATCGAAGAGAAGATCCTGCTCCTCAAGGCGAAGAAACGCGAGCTCGTCGCGAGCGTCCTCAGCGAGGACGCCGGCGGCGCGAAGAAGCTCACCAAGTCCGACCTCGAAGAGCTGTTCTCGCTCGAGTAGCGCCGAGGCCGGTCCGCGGCGCCGCGTGATATCTGCGGCGCCGCCGTTCGCGTCATCGAGCCCGAGGCAGGGCGAGCCGCAATACGCCCATCTCCACCTCGCCGCCCTCGCGCTCGATGAACACGACGAGCGGGACCTCGATCGGCGCCGCCGCCTTCACCACGTCGATGCCGGCGGCGATGTCGGCCGTGAGCCCGGTGCGCTGCTTCGAGGCGGCGAGCGCGCGCGCCTTCTCGAGCAGGCTCACCGCCTCCGCGCGCGGCATGATCGCCGGCTTTCCGCCCTCCTTGGTGAGGACGAGCGCGAGCGCGAGCCACTCGGCCGGGGCGCGCACCTCGAGCCAGCGGGCGGCCGCCTCGGCGAAGCGCATGGCTGCACCTTGGCTCAACATCGCGGCGTCTTCCTAACGGTAAGCGCGCTGGAGCTTGTCGAGCGCGTCCTTGCCGGGGCAGAGCTTCTCGAACGGGAGCTGCGAGAGCGGCGTCCCCACGGTCTGCATGGCCGCGTGCATCTCCACGCCCTTCGTGTCGAGGTAGAGCAGCCCCACGGGCACCTCCCCCGTGCGCTGGTGCTCCTGCAGGTACGCGATGACCTTCGCGCGATCGGTCGGATCGTAGTCCTCCGCCACCTTGCGGAACACGACGGTGCTGCCGTCGTGCAGGGCGACCGTCGTGGAGGCCCCCGGGGCGAGGTTCGCGATGATCTCGTCCTTCGGCTCCACGAAGTCCGACTCGATGACCGGCAGCTGGTGTTTGCGCGTGTGCGCGTAGCTCTTGGTCGAGCCGACGTGGTCGTTGAACGTCACGCACGGCGAGATGACGTCTACCAGGGCGAAGCCGTTGTGGCGGAGGCCAGCCTTGAGGATGGGGACGAGCTGCGCCTTGTCGCCGGAGAAGCTGCGCGCGACGAAGCCAGCGCCGATCGAGAGCGCCATCATGACCGGATCGAGGGGCGGCATCGTGTTCTCCTCGCCGCGCTTCGACTTCGATCCGATGTCCGTCGACGCCGAGAACTGCCCCTTCGTCAGCCCGTAGCACCCGTTGTTCTCGAGCACGTAGAGCATGTTCACGTTTCGCCGGATCGCGTGGCAGAGCTGCCCGAGCCCGATCGACATCGAGTCGCCGTCGCCGCTCACGCCGATGTACGCGAGGTCGCGGTTCGCGGCGTTGGCCCCCGTCGCGATGGCCGGCATGCGCCCGTGCGCCGAGTTGAAGCCGTGCGCCGCAGAGGCGAAATAGGTGGGCGTCTTCGAGGAGCAGCCGATCCCGGAGAGCTTCGCGATCCGGTGCGGCGGCAGATCGAGCTCGTAGAGCGACCGCACGATGGCCGCCGTGATCGAGTCGTGCCCGCAGCCCGCGCAGAGCGTGGACATCGAGCCCTCGTAGTCGCGCAGCGTGAGGCCGATCTCGTTGGGCGTGAGCGACGGGTGGGTGACGACGGGCTTCTTGATGTAGCTCACGACGCACCTCCGTTCGCGCGTGCCGCCGTGGGCTCGGCGGGCGGCCGCTTCGGCGGCGGCAGCTGGGACTGAATGCCGGTTGTGACCTGCGCGGCCTGGAGCGGGAAGCCGCCGTAGGCGATGACGCTGGCGAGCTTCTCTTTTTCCACCCGGGTCTCGAGGGTGAGCAGGCTCTTCAGCTGCGCGTCGCGGTTCTGCTCCACCACGAAGATGCGATCGTGCTCGGCGAGGAACGTCTCCACCTCTTCGCTGAAGGGGAAGGCGCGCACCCGCATGTAGTCCGCCGGCACGCCCTGCTTCTCGAGCAGGACGAGCGCCTCGCGGACCGCGAGATCGCAGCCGCCGAGCGTGACGACGCCGATGCTCGCGCCCTTTCGCCGCTCGATGATCGGCGCCGGTACCAGGCGCTTGGCCGCGTTGTGCTTGCGGAGCAGCCGGTCCATCACCTCCTGGTACTCGTCGGGGATCTCGGTGTAGCCGCCGAGCTTGTTGTGCCCCGAGCCGCGGGTGAAAAACGCTCCCTTGGGGTGGACGCCGGGGAACGTCCGCGCGGCGACGCCCAGCTCGTCCTCCGGGGAGTAACGGTGGTACTTCGGCAGCGCCGCGACCTCCTGCTCGCTCAAGACCCGACCGCGATCGGGCCGGTAGCCGTCGTCCCACTCGAGGCGCGGCACGACCCAGTCGTTCATGCCGATGTCGAGGTCCGTCAGCACGAAGACGGGCGTCTGGAAGCGCTCGGCGAGGTCGAACGACGCGACGGCGAAGTGAAACGCCTCATTCGGGTTCGCGGGGAAGAGCACGATGTGCTTCGTGTCGCCGTGTGATGCGTACGCGCAGAGCAAGAGGTCGCCTTGCTGCGTGCGCGTGGGCATGCCGGTGGAGGGCCCGACCCGCTGAACGTCGATGAGGACCGCGGGGATCTCCGCGTAGTAGGCGAGCCCGATGAGCTCGCTCATGAGCGAGATGCCGGGCCCCGAGGTGGAGGTGAACGACCGCGCGCCGTTCCAGGACGCGCCGATGACCATGCCGATGGCCGCGAGCTCGTCCTCGGCCTGGAGGATGGCGTAGTGGCGGTCGCCTGTCTCCTTGTCCGTCCGGTACTTCTCACAGAACGCCTTGAAGCCGTCGAGGACGCTGGTGCTCGGCGTGATCGGGTACCACGCCGCGACCGTCGCGCCCGCGTAGACGCAGCCGAGGGCGACGGCGGTGTTGCCGTCGATCAGGATCGAGTCCTTCGTCGCGTCCATCTTCTCCAGCCGCAGCGGGAGCGGGCACTCGAAGCTCTCCTTGGCGTGGGCATAACCCAGCTCGATGGCCTTGCGGTTCGACTCCATGAGCGCCGGCTTCTTCGAGAACTTCTCCATCAACATGCCGGCGACGACCGACATGTCGATGTCGAGCAGCGCGGTCAGCGTGCCGACGTACGCGATGTTCTTCATCAGCGTCCGCTCGCGCGCGCTCTCGAAGGCCTCGCTGCAGAGCCTGGCGTAGGGCACGCCGAGGTAGGTCACGTCCGGCCGGAGGAGCTTCTTGTCGAGCGGCCAGGTCGAGTCGTAGATGACGTAGCCGCCGGGCCGCACCTCCGCCACGTCGCGCGCGTAGGTCTCCGCGTTCATGGCGACCATCAGGTCGTATTCCGAGGTGCGCGCCGTGAAGCCGTCTTGGTTGACGCGGATCTCGTACCAGGTCGGCAACCCCTGGATGTTGGACGGGAAGAGGTTCTTGCCCGAGACCGGGATCCCCATCCGGAAGATCGCCTGCATCAGGAGGCTGTTCGCGCTCGCCGACCCGGTTCCGTTGACGTTGGCGAGCTTGAAGGCGAAGTCGTTGATCTTCAGAGCTTGGGAGTTTTGCACGCCGGCTTTCCTGCGTAAGGGATGAGGAGCTGGAACGTCTGCATGTCCCACGCTGCCGTGGGGCAGCGCTCGGCGCACAGCCCGCAATGGACGCACATGTCCTCGTCCTTGATCATCACGCGTTTCGTCTGCGGGAGCGCGTCCGAGACGAAGAGGGACTGGCTGGGGTTGACCGACGGCGCGCTCAGGCGCTTGCGCAGGTCGGGCTCCTCGCCGTTCGCAGCGATGGTGAGGCAGAGCACCGGGCAGATGTCGACGCAAGCGTCGCACTCGATGCAGGCCTTCTCGGTGAAGACGGTCTGGACGTCACAGTTCAGACAGCGCTGCACCTCGCGCGCGGTCTGCTCCGCGTCGAAGCCGAGCTCCACCTCGATGTTCATCCGCTTGAAGCGCTCGGCCAGGTCGACGTGTGTCATCTTCTGGCGCTTCTCCGAGCTGTAGTCGTTCGAATACGCCCACTCGTGGATGCCCATCTTCGTGGTCGAGAGGTTCATCCCCTGCTTGGGCCGCTCGGTCAGCGGGACCTTGCTCACGTAGTTGTGGATGCTGATCGCGGCCTGATGGCCGTGCTCCACCGCCCAGATGATGTTGAGCGGGCCCCACGCCGCGTCGCCGCCGAAGAACACGCCCTCGCGCGTCGACTGGAAGGTCGTCTTGTCGACGACCGGGCAGCCCCACTTGTCGAGCTCGAAGCCGAGGTCTTTCTCGATGTAGGGGAACGCCGCCTCCTGCCCGATGGCGAGGATGACGTCGTCCGCCTCGATGAACACGGTGTCGATCACCTTCGACTTCGTGGGCTCGCCCTTCTCGGGGATCTCCCACTCGACGAGATCGAAGCGCATGCCCTTCAGCTTGCCGTCCTCGACGACGAACTCCTTCGGGGCGTGGTTGACCAGGATCTCGACCTGCTCCTCCTCCGCGTCCTCGAGCTCCCAGGGCGACGCCTTGAAGTAGCCGCGCGGCTTGCGCGCCATGACCTTGATCTCTTTGCCGCCGATGCGGCGTGCCGAGCGGCAGCAATCCATCGCGGTGTTGCCGACGCCGATGATGAGGACCTTCTCGCCGATCTTGTCGATGTGCCCGAACGCCACCGACTCCAGCCAGTCGATCCCGATGTGGATGCGATCCGTGTCGTAGCGCCCCGGCAGCTCGAGGTTTTTTCCGCGCGGGGCGCCGCTGCCGACGAAGACCGCGTCGTAGCCCTCGGCGAGCAGGGCCTTCATGCTGGTGACCGGCGTGCCGTAGCGAATGTCCACGCCCATCCGGAGGACCATGTCGATCTCTTCGTCGAGGACCGACTCGGGCAGGCGGAACGCGGGGATGTTCGAGCGCATGAGACCGCCGGGCACCGGCTGCTTCTCGAAGATCGTGACCTCGTAGCCGAGCGGCATCAGGTCGTTGGCGACCGTCAAGGAGGCCGGCCCTGCCCCGATGCACGCGACGCGTTTGCCGTTTTTCTGGGCCGGCGCCCGCGGCAGGCGCGCGTCCACGTCCCCGCGGAGGTCCGCCGCGACGCGTTTCAGCCGGCAGATCGCGACGGGCTTCTCCTCGACGCGGCCTCGCCGGCAGGCGGGCTCACAAGGCCGATCGCACGTTCGGCCCAGGATCCCCGGGAACACGTTCGACTTGCGGTTCTCGAGGTAGGCGTCGGCGAACCGGCCCTGCGCGATGAGCCGGATGTACGCAGGGACGTTCGTGTGGGCCGGGCAGGCCCACTGGCAGTCGACGACTTTGTGGAAGTGGTCCGGGCTATCGCGGACGTCGGTAGGCTGCACGTTTGCTCTCCAGAGGGCGAGGCATCGTACACCCAAGCCGGCGGCGCGGCAGGGGGGAGCAGCGGAAGGTCGGTTCCTGTTGCACCCCTCTTCCCTCTGCTAAGCTTCTCCCTCGATGTCCTTAACTTTTGCCGTGCTCCGCCCTCTCCGGCGAGCGGCCTTCCTCCTCGCCGCGCTCGCGGCCCTACCGTCCTTCGTGGCCTGCGGCGAGTCGGACGGCAACACCGGTCCGCTCGATGAGGGGGGCAGCGACTCGAACGGGTCCTCCGTCCGCTTCACGCAAGAAGGCACGCTCGAGCTGAAGCCGAAGCAAACCGCCCAGGTCGGCATCGAGACCTCACCCAGCGTGACCGTCGGCGTGTTGTTGCTGGGTGATGCGGCGGACGCGTCTCTCGACCGATCCGCGGTGCAGTCCGACGAGAGCGGGTCTGCCTCGGTGGAGCTGACCGCCCCGAGCCAGCCTGCGACGTTCCGGCTTCGGGCGCAGCTCGGCGGGGTCTCGGCCGAGCTGCCGGTCTCGGTGAGCGAGCTCGGCTTCTCGGACCTGCGCGTGGTTCCGGAGTACGCGGGCAACCGGGAGATCGATGGCTGGACGGCGGACGTCGTCGTGGGCTCCACGTGTGAAGAGGTGCTCGCGAAGCTCCCTGACCATCCGGGCGGCCTCCGCGCGACGTCGAGCGCCTCCTCCGCACCGGTGGTCGAGAGCGTCCCCGTCGGTCCCAAGGTCGTCGCCGCAATCCACGCCGGAGAGCTGGCCGCGGGCTGCGCGGAGCTCACCCTCGAGTTGCCGGGGAAGGTCGCGGAAGTCTCCGTCGACGTGCTCGACAGGCCGATGGCCCTCGAAGACGCAGAGCTCGACGTCACGCTCGAGTTCTCGCCCGACCCGACCGGCTACCAGGCGCTGCTCGCCGCGGGCGCGACCGTCGTCTCCGACACCGCCTTCCCACCGCAGCAGCCGCTCGCGGGACCGCTCCTCGACGCGATCGAGGGCACGCTCTCGGCGAGCGAGCTGGCGCTCTTCCAGGCGCATCGGGAGTCGACCCAGCTGGACGAGGCGGTCGACTCGCAGCTCGCCGGGTTCGACGCGAGCGCGTGGTGCGACTCGCTGGCGACGAGCGGCATCGGCGCGGCCATGGCCGACGCCGCCGCGAGCACGAGCACCATCACCGGTCGGCTCACGGGCAGCTCCGAAGACCCCATGATGGCGACGTTTGTCCTCACCGACTGGAGCGGCGGCAACGCCGCCGATCTCGGCGTGCCCCCCGAGGTCGCGTTCATGTGGTCGACGAGCTCCGGGGACGTGATCGAGGGATCCGGCTCGATCGGCTTCTCCGCCGCGCGCCTGGCTGCTCATTGGATGAAGGTGGCGGCCACGAACCAATACGGTGGCGCGACGGTGGGAGAGAGCCTCGCGCAGCAGATCGACTGCGACGCGATCGGCTCGCTGATCGCCGGCTTCGGATCCTGCGACGCCGCCTGCGGCGCCGCTCTCTGCAAGACGGGGCTCGACGAGCTCTGGCGAGCGGGGCTCGACGCGCCCGAGGCGTCCGGCACGACGACGGTCTCGCTCACCGCCCAGGCGACGGTGGACGGCACGTTGGTCCCCGTTTCCTTCGAAGGCACGTGGGCCGGGACGATCGAGGCGCTCGGCAAGACCGGCAGCCTCGCCGGCGAAGCCACCGGCCAGGCCCCCGCTCCGAACTAGGCCTCAGAAGTCGAAGCCGCCGAAGCCGAAGCCGAAGCCTCCCAGCCCGGTGCCGCCGAAGCCGCCGTCGTTGCCGTCGTTGCCGGGCACCTCGGAGAAGCCTCCGCCGTCGCCGGGCCCGCCGCCGGTCTGTCCCGGCTGATCGCCGAGGCCAGGTCGATCGTTGGCGCCCGGACCGTCACCGACCCGCGGGCCGCCACCCGAGTCAGGGTGCCCACCGCCGAAATAGACGCCGCCGAACCCGTCTCCCCCCTGGTTCTGGCCGGGCGTCCACACCCCGTTGCTGGGCCCGTCGCCGATGACCGCGCTGCTCGGTCCGGGCGGAGAGTCCGGATCGCCCCAGCAGCCCATCATGATGAAGGCCGCCGAGACTCGTGCGGTGCGCCCACTGATCATGACTCTCCTGTTAGCAATTCGGGTGCCAGCCGGAAGGCCCACGGAACGCCGTCGGAGGACGCCGCAACGCGCGTGCCGGCTCGGCTCGGCCCGGGAGCCCCGCGGCAAAGCGCGACGGTACGCGGCTTGCGACCCCTTTTCGCCATGCCCACCCCGCGAAGCGAGTCCCTCGATCTTGGCGATCGCTCGCTCGTAGGCCTGAATGGCGTCGTAATCGAGCTGAATCAGCTCGTTCAGCTTCGACACGATGGCGTCGTTCAACATCTTCACGATCCTTTCGGTATCGAAGAGGCGCTGCATCAACGATGCCACGAGCGCGCGCTCACCCCCCCAAACCGCCACGATCGGCATGGCGGTTTCCAGGACGAGACCTCCGACGGGAGCGTGAGCTTCTCCAAGCTCGTGAGCCGCGGTGGGGCAGAAGGTGACAGCCGCGCCGACGCGCGGGAGCGCGAGCGCCGCCGCTGAGCGCCGGGCGCGCCACACAATAATCGGGCATGCCCCGATAATCACCTCACGGTTTGTGGAGCTCTTGCGGGGGCCATTTCGCGCGACCGTGGCGCGCTGGCGGAGCCACCATAACGTGGCGCGCTGCGATCCCGGCTGCGGCCGCACGATTCTTCGTTCGACACGCGCGGCACGCAGGCTGCAGCAGGCGCCCCTGCCCGAGCGTTTGGCGGGCCGCCCCCCGCTCGCGACCGCAGGCCCCCCGCCGACCACGAAGGTGTCGCGTGAAACACGTCTTGCTCCGTCAGGCGTGACGACGCGTCATTCGCGCGCAGAACTCAGCGAACTCACGCACGTCGAGGGGCGGGCTCGTGTGGTCGGCGCGCACGCCGCGAGAGCCCGGCATGAAGCAGAAGGTGACCGTCAGGTCGAAGCCATCCAATGCTCGCATCTGCTCGTCGAACCAACGCTCCGCGCCCGGCCGGTGGGCGTCCGCCCACGAGAGGCCGGTCCGTAACCGCTTGACGCCCAGCTCTCGGAGGCGCCGGACGTGGCGTTCCGGTGTGAGCCGGTCCCCATGCGCGGCGCGCTCCGCGTCGTGTGTGACAGCCGCCAGATCGGAGACGGGACGGTCCGCGCGTACGCGCTCCTCAGCGCTTACGACACGGATCGCTGGGACCCCAAAGCATCCCGTTCGTTCTTCGACGCGCTCGTCATCTCGCCGCCCGAAAAGTGACCGTCCGCCGGCGCGCGCGGCTCCAGGCCGCGCGCGCCGGCGCGCGCGCCGGAGGAAACCACTTCAGAGCGGCGGGTTTCCGCTGTACTCTGGCTGCGCCTCGCCGCCTCTCCGGCCCGAGGCCAGCTGGTTTTTGTCACTCGGACTCGGAGCCGCCGTGCCTCTTCGACCGTCGCTTTCCTCTTCTCGCCGCGCTCGTTTGCTCCTCCTTCTCACCCTCCCCGGCTGGGCGCTCGCAGCGGCTGCCGGCGGCTGTGGCGACGACGGCGCCCCCGGCGGCGGGGGTGGGTTCGAGCCCGAGCTTCGCCCGGGCGACATCTGCTCGACGCCGCAGCCCGACGCGGTGCATCTCCGCTTCAGCCCGGCCCAGGTCTTCCTGCCCGTCTGCGCGCCGGGAACCGAGGGCTGCACGACGCGCAAGGTCCGCGTCGTCGTCGAGCCCGACTTCTGCGCTCCCACCGCCGTGAGCTTCACCTCGAGCGATCCGAACGCGCTCGCGGCGCCGAGGGCCGGCCAGGTCACGCTCTACGAGAGCGAGGTCACCTTCGAGCTCCCCGGCGCCACGACCGCGGGCCGCTACACGCTGACGGCGAGCGTCCCCCGCGGGGACGGGACGGACGCGACGGGCTCGCTCGACGTCGTCGTGCTCGATCCCACGCTCCCGAGCTGCGACGGCTCGGCCTCGGACGGCGAGCTGCGCGAGGAGGAGACGCTCGCCGGCACGGGCGGCCTGGCCGGCGCCAGCATCGGCCTGCCCAAGGGCGCCAACCAGCCCGAGCAGGGCAGCTTCCTCTGGCGGGTGGAGCCCTTCGCCGCGACCATCGGCTGCGGGACCATGGCAGTTCCGTCAGGTTATACGGCGCTCGGCCCGGCCATCACGTTCGGGCCCGAGGCCCTCAAGCTCAAGCGCGAGATCCCGATGAGCATCCCGGTGAACCCCGCGCTGATGCCCGCGCGGGCGCGGCTGCGGCACCTCTCCATGCTCTACAGCGGGCCGGCGTTCCGGGAGCCACGCGTGGTGCCCGTCGCCGACCCGCGCTTCGTCGAGAAAGACGGCCGCTGGGCGCTCAGCTTCAAGGCCCCGCGCCTCGGGACCTACCAGCTCCTCGTCCGGAGTGACGCGGGAACGGCGACGATCAAGCGCCGCATCACCCACCGCGGCGTCACCGGCGTCTCGATGGGCGGAATGGGCTCGAGCATGTTCGGCATCCGCCACCACGACAAGTTCGACGTCGTCGCGCCCCTCGGTGGCCCGGCGAGCTGGTCCTGGCTGCTGCACCACCTCGAGCGAAACCACCTCGGCGGCTTCCGCCCCATCGCGCCCGGCACGACGCTGGACGAGATCCCGCTCACGCGGGCGGAGTGCCAGAACGACGCGGCATGTGCGGCGGACGAGCGCTGCATCGGCGTCACCGACGAATACCCCGGCAAGTGCACGCTCATGCCCGAGCCCGAAGAGCCGTACGAGCACCCGCAGACGTTCCTGAACTGGTGGAACGAGTACCCCCGCGAGGGCACCGGCGGCGCGTTCCCCCGCCGTGACTACTCGCAGATCTTCCGCGACCTCGCGCTCCTCATGGGCAACCCCAACGGGGACAACTTCGCCGAGCACGGCGAAGGCCTCCCGCCGGGCGTCCCGCCCGACGACCCCAGCGTCATCGGCGAACGGGCGACGCGCGAGTGTGCGATCACCGTCGATCCCATCGACACCGATCCGAACAAGGAGCTGCAACAGCAGCTCGCGAACGAGTGCCCGGCGGAGCGCTGCGCCAACCCGCTCACGCTCGACAACTACTACGACGACGAGTTCAACCCCGACGGCACCTTCCCCGTCATCACCGTCTGCGACGGCACGCCGACGACCGAGGCGGAGAGCCCTTGGGCCAACGCGTGGAAGGCGGCGGGCCCGAACGACTACCCGCTCGAGGTCGCCCTCGCGGTCGACTACAACGGCAACGGCGTCCGCGACGAGCTCGAGCCCGTGATCCGCAGCGGTCACGAGCCGTGGAGCGACACCGGCCCGGACGGCAAGCTCTCGGTCGACGAGCCCGGCTACATGCCGGGCGTGAACGAAGATCCGTCGGGCGACGACTACAACCCGCAATACAACCCGAACGGGCTCGAGAACAACTTCCGCTATGACGCGGGCGAGCCGTTTGCGGACGTCGGAATGGACGGCGTGCCTGGCACGCCGCAGCAGCCGCCCACGGGCTTTCGTGTCCCCGGCGACGGCTACGACGTCGGCGAGGGCAACGGGGTGTTCGACGCGTCACGTGGGCTCACGCGCATGTGGGGCCACGATCCGGGCGCGATCATCCGCCGCGACTCGGCGGACGTCCCGGGCGGGGAGATGACCGACGAGGCCCTCTCGCGACTCGACGTGTGGACCGACGGCGGCACCCGCGACATCTTCAACTTCCACCTCGCCGCGAGCCACCTCGCCGGCTCGATGGTCGCCCGCGGCCGGGAGACCAACTACTACACGGACTTCTCCCAGCTGCCCGGGTTCGATCCCGCCCTGCCGAACGACTACACCCCGGCCCGCATGCCGTGGGAGGACATCTCCGGCTCGATGTTCCTTCGATACGGGATGATCGATCCGACGAAGAGCGCGATCGAAAACGGCAACGGCCAGCACGTCGGCACGGTGAACCAGGTCACCTGGCGCCTGCAGACGGCGCTCTATTACATCGGCTCGCGTTGGCCCGAGCCTCAGCTCCGGACGCTCGTGTCGCCCTCGAACGACAAGCCGAACCCCGACCTGCCGATCTGCCAGATCGACGGCAGCTGCACCGAGGTCTTCACCGACTCGCGCGGACGCTCCGGGCCGTTCACCGTCAACCTCCCGCCCGGCTACGGCCACGAAGATCAGAAGGACCGACGTTACCCCGTCATCTACCTCCTGCACGGCTACGGCATGACGCCGGAGGATCTCGGCGCGGCCATCGTCTTCGTGACGAACTGGATGAACAACCCCGCCGACAGCATCTCGACCCGCATGCCGAAGGCCATCATCGTCTACGTCGACGGTCGCTGCAGGGTGTCGCCGAGCGGTCAGGCCGAGTGCATCCGCGGCAACTTCTTCACGGACAGCGGCCGGCCGGACGGCGTGATGGCGGAGTCTTGGTGGCTCGAGCTCATGCAACACGTCGACCAGCAGTTCCGGACGATGGACGCGGTCACGGTCGACTGGGAGCCCTGAGGCGCCGCAAGGCCTGGGCTCCGCGCGGCAGCTTTCAGGAGAGCAACACCTCGTGGACGAGGCCCGTTCCGGCCTCGTCCGCGGTGAGCGAGATTCGTCCCGCTCGATCCCCCTTCTCCAGGACGAACTCGGCGCGTCGCCCGCCGGGCCAGGGCACGAGGACGACACCTTGCGCCGCGACCGGGCGGAGGTGGAACCCGCCGCCGTCCGGGGCTCGAACGCCGCGGACGACGACGTCGCCCTGCGCGAGGGCGGCGCGCTCGCCCGTTCCGATCCGAACGCGGAAGAGCAGCGGCGGAAGCCGCGGGCCGCCGAAGAGCCGTCGCCAAAGACCCATCGGATCTCCTTCGTAGCCGTCGCCCCCTCGTGCGTTCACCGGCCCGTGGTACCGTCCCCTCATGGGGATTACGACCACCCGGATCGCGACCGAGACCGTCCCGGGCGATGCCATCGTCCATGAGCGGCAAGTCCGGCCCTGCGCGCTGGTGATCTTCGGCAGCACGGGAGATCTGGCCAAGCGAAAGCTCGTGCCTGCGCTCTACAACCTCGCGAAGGAGGGGCATTTGACCGACGGCTTCGAGGTCGTCGGGATCGGGCGGAGCGCGCCGAACGAACGGGCGTTTCGCGCGACGCACGAGGAGGCCACGAAGAAGTTCTCACGGACCAAGCCGGTCGACCCGGCGGTGTGGGAGGGCCTGGCCAGCAGGATCCACTACGTCATCGGGGATCACGAGTCGGCCGACACCTACACGCGCCTGCGCGAGAAGCTCGAGGAGCTCGACCGCACGCGCGGCACGCAGCAGAACCGCATCTTCTTCTTCTCCACACCTCCCAGCTCGTTCCCCGTGATCCTCGGAGGACTGAAGAGCGCCGGGCTCTTGCATCCGCCCGGGCGTGGCAACGGGAGCCCGTTCTCACGCGTCATGATCGAGAAGCCGTTCGGGCGCGATCTGAAGACCGCGCGGGAGCTGAACCGCATGGCGGCCGAGTTCGTCTCCGAGGAGCAGATCTATCGAATCGACCACTACCTCGGCAAAGAGACGGTCCAGAACATCCTCGTGTTGCGCTTCGCGAACTCGCTCTTCGAGCCCCTCTGGAACCGCAACTACGTCGACCACGTCCAGATCACCGCGGCCGAAGAGCTCGGGATGGAAGGCCGCGGGCGCTTCTACGACGAGACCGGCGCGCTCCGCGACGTCCTGCAGAACCACCTGCTCGAGGTGCTCGCGCTCGCGGCGATGGAGCCTCCGGTCTCCTTCCGGGCCGACGAGGTGCGTGACGAGAAGGGCAAGCTCCTCCGATCCGTGCGCCCCATCTACGAGCACGAGGTCGCGGACGAGATCGTGCGCGGGCAATACCAGGGCTACCTGGACGAGCCCCACGTCGCGAAGGGCTCGAAGACCGCCACCTACGTCGCCGGTCGGTTCTTCATCGACAACTGGCGGTGGCACGGCGTGCCGTTCTACCTGCGCGCCGGCAAGCGCCTGAAGCAGCGCGCGACGGAGGTCGCCGTCCATTTCCGCGCGGTCCCGCTCTGTTTGTTCGGCCGCGACGAGGTGTGCCAGCGCCTCGAGCAGAACGTCCTCACCCTGCGCATCCAACCCGACGAAGGCGTGGAGTTCTCGTTCATGTGCAAGCAGCCGGGTGATGACGTCTACGTCAGCAACGTGAAGATGGACTTCAGCTACGCCCGCGCGTTCGACAGACCCGCGCCCGAGGCGTACGAGCGCCTCATCCTCGACTGCATGCGCGGCGACCAGACCCTCTTCGCCCGGCGCGACGGCGTGGAGGAGGCGTGGGAGCTCTGCACGCCCATCCTCGACGCGTGGGAGAACGACCCGGCGATCCCGCTCTACGACTACGCGCCCGGCTCATCCGGGCCGAAGGCGGCCGACGATCTGCTGAAGAAGATGAGCCATCGCTGGAGGTCGCTCGGGTGAGCGTCCTGGTCCTGGAAACGGCGGAGCTCGTGGCCGAGGAGGCGGCGCGGCAGATCGCTCGCGCCGCCCGCCGCGCCGTCGGGCAGCGGGGGCGCTTCTCGCTCGCCCTCGCGGGCGGGACGACGCCGCGCCGCGCCTACGAGCTCCTCGCCGAGACCCCCGACGTCCCGTGGGGCGCCATCGACTTCTACTTCGGCGACGAGCGGGCCGTGCCGCTCGACGATCCCGAGTCGAACTTCCGGATGGCGCGGCTCGCGCTCTTCGATCGGCAGTCGATCGAGGAGGCGCGGATCCACCGGATGCGGGGCGACGCCGATGATCTGGCCGAGGCTGCGCGAAGCTACGAGTCCGAGCTACCGGGCGCGTTCGACCTCGTGCTCCTCGGCATGGGGGAGGACGGGCACACCGCCTCGCTCTTCCCGGGCTCCCCCGCACTCGCCGAGCGTACGCGGCAGGTGGTTCCGGTGACGGGGCCCAAGCCGCCCCCGCGCCGTCTCAGCCTCACGCCGCTCGCGCTCGAGCGCGCGCGTGAGGTCCTCGTCCTCGTCACCGGCCTGGCCAAAGCCGACGCGCTCGCCCGCGCCCTCGGCGGGCCCCTCGACGCGACCAGCCTTCCCGTACAAGTCGTCCGTGACCGCGCGTTCGTCGTCGACCGCGCGGCCGCGTCCAAGCTACCCGAGCACCTGGCCCAGACGGAGAGTGACTCCCAATGAAACCTGCAGATATCGGCGTGATCGGAATGGCCGTCATGGGCAAGAACCTCGCCCTCAACATCGCGGACCACGGCTATCGCGTGGCGATCTACAACCGGAGCGGGGCGGTGACGGACGCGGTGGTGGCGGAGAGCCCGAGCGCAGGCTTCGTCCCCCAGAAGACGCTCGCCGAGCTGGTGGCGGCGCTGGAGCGGCCGCGACGCATCGTCGTCATGGTCAAGGCGGGCGCGCCGGTCGACGCCGTGCTCGGCGAGCTCGTCCCGCTCCTCGACAAGGACGATATCGTCATCGACGGCGGCAACACCTGGTTTCCGGAGACGCAGCGCCGCGAGAAGGCGCTGGCCGAGAAGGGCCTCCACTTCGTGGGGATGGGCGTCTCCGGCGGCGAGGAGGGCGCGCGCCGAGGCCCGTCTCTCATGCCGGGCGGCTCGCCGGCGTCGTGGACGGCCATCCGCCCGATCTGCGAGGCCATCGCGGCCAAGACCGACTCGGGGCCGTGCGTCACGCACGTGGGCCCTGACGGCGCCGGCCACTTCGTGAAGATGGTCCACAACGGCATCGAATACGGCGACATGCAGCTCATCGCGGAGACGTACGACGTGCTCACGCGCGCTCTCGGCATGACGGCCCCCGAACTGGCGGACGTGTTCGCCGAGTGGAATGCGGGGCCGCTCGACTCGTTCCTGATCGAGATCACCGCGAAGGTCCTCCGCGTGAAGGACCCCGAGACCAACAGGCCGCTCGTCGACCTGGTCGAGGACCGTGCCGGACAGAAGGGCACCGGGAAGTGGACGGTGCAGCTCGCGCTCGACCTCGCCGTCCCCATCCCCACGATCGCCGCGGCGATCGACGCGCGCGTGCTCTCCTCGATGAAAGACGAGCGCGTCCGCGCCTCGGCGGCCATCCGCGCGGCGGTGCTCGCGCCCACGATCGATCGCGCCGCTGTGCTCCGTGACGCCCACGACGCGCTGCTCGCCGCCAAGATCGGCTCCTACGCACAGGGCATGAGGCTCATCCGCGCCGCGAGCGACGCCCAGAGCTGGGGCGTGAACCTGCGGGAGATGGCGAGAATCTGGAAGGGCGGCTGCATCATCCGCGCGAAGCTGCTCGACACGATCATGCGCGCCTACGAGCGGAGCCCGAGCCTCGAGAGCCTGCTTTCGGATCCCGAGCTCGAGGCGCAGGCCCAGGGCGCGCAGGGCGGCTGGCGCCGCACCGTCGCGCTGGCGACGAGCCTGGGCATCCCCGTCCCGGCCATGACCGCCAGCCTGTCCTACTTCGACGCGTACCGGACCGCCCGCCTCCCGCAGAACCTCACCCAGGCGCAGCGCGATGCGTTCGGCTCGCACACGTACGAGCGCACCGATCGCCCCGGAGCCTTCGTGCACACCGACTGGCTGGGCTGACGATCTCGCCGGCGCACGCGAGCGGGGCGCGTGGCCCCGCTCGCATCCCGGAGAGCTACTGCGGGATGTCCTGGCAGCAGCCCATCACGCAGTTGCCGCCACAGGGCGGATCGTCGGCGTCCCCGCAGGCGTTCTGGCCCGGCGGGCAAGGCGGGTCGTCGTCGGGGATGATGCACGCGGACAGGTCGAAGAGCATGAAGAGCAGCACCTTCTCCTGCTCGGTGAGCGGGGTGTTCGAGCACGCGTTCGGGAAGCTCCCGCTCGGGTCGCCAGCGCCGGACGAGACGTGGATGTCGGAGAAGACCATCCGCCCGCACTGCTGATCCTCGGCCGCGCCGATCGGCGCGTTGAACGAGAAGTACTCGGTCTTGCCGGTCCAGCTCACCCAGATGCGCGCGAGCATCTGGTTGACGCTGAGCGTGTGTTGCCTTCCCTCGTTCACGAAGAAGTGTCCGAACGCGCTCGACCCGTCCACGAACGCGAGCCACTCGGCGAGCGCCTGACCTTTCGGGAAGGACGTATCGATGTCCACCTGGTCGTCGAAGGTGGTGAACGCGCTCGTGAACGAGGCCACCGACTGGAGATCGGCCGGCGCGTCGCCCTGGAACCAGTTGTAGTGGTAGTGCGTCGCGAACACCCGCCCGCCCTGGTCGACGTAGTCGCGCAGCGCGACCCGGTGACCGTTCTTGGGTCCGGGGTACTCGTCCCCTTCGCACGACATCATGACGATATCGTAGTTGGACCAGCCGTTCGACCAGAGCGTGCCAGGCGCGCTCGAGAAGGTCGCGCCGGGGCTGGCCCCGAAGCCGCTGTCGAACTGGTTGGAGCCGTTTGCGCCCTGGTAGAAATGGATGCGCGCGCTCGAGCCCTCGACGCCGAACTCGGAGTCGTCGATCCCGAGCCTTCGGAGCAGACAGAAGAGCGGATCGGCCGAGCCCGTGGTGAGGGCGATCCTGGGGAGGTTGCCCTCCGCGGAGCTCTTCGGCAGCCGCGTCAGTTGGGGGTCGGCGAGCGGGTTCTCCACGCACTCGGCGACGGCGGGGATCGTGATCTGCCGACGCCACTTGCCGATCTGCATCACGAGGGGGATGTCTTGCCCGACCGGGACGTTCTCGAGGACGAAGCGCCCTTGTGTGTCGGTGATCGCCGAGACGAGCGGCGACCCGCTCAGCTGCGCGTCGCACTGGTCGCAGGTGAGCCCGTCGGGGATCGGGTCGACCGTCGCGTTCGGGACGTAGACGACAACGTTGTAGAGCGGGAGCGTCCCCGAAGGATCGTAGACGGTGCCGGTCACGGTGGTCGTCACGCCGGCGCCGCAGTCCACCTGCTGGCACTCGAGGTTCACACACTGCGGGGCCATGCCCCCGGTGCCCATGAAGGCGCCCGTCGTGCTCGTCTGGTCGGACGCGCCTGCTCCACCTTGTCCGGTGCCGGTGCCGGTGCTGTCGCCCGCGCCTGTCCCCTGGGGATTCCCGTCGTCACCGCACGCGACGGCCGAGCACACGGCGAAGGCCCCGGCAGCGAGGGTGAGGAGGAGGTGCGTTCGCGGTGAATGGCTCATGACGGACCCCATAGGAGAAGGATGGATTGGGCGCCCCCTCGTGTACGGCCGGGGTGCGACGCTCATCGTAGCGAACGGCAACGCGCGGGTCGCTCCGTCATGACGAGAAAGATCCAATTCAGTGAGACAGCGGAGCACACGCCGCGACAGCGACCTGGCCCGTCGAGCATCCGCGCGCCGCGCACGGAACGTGACGATCTTGTTGCTTCGAGGCAACGGCCCGCGTCGCATCGCCCATCGCTTGGCCGTGTCCCCGCCCGCACCGGGGCGTCTACGATGGCTCCGTGCTGAAGAGACACGCCCCGCGCCCCAGCTCGCTGCTCGTCCTTCTCGCCATGGCCCCCGCGCTCGGACCGGGCTGCTCGTGTGACGACACCGAAGGAACAGGCGGCGGCGCGGCGGCGGGGACGGGCTCCGGCTCGAGCGGCTCCGAGGGCGGCAGCACGGGCTCCTTCACCACGGGGACGGGTGACGGGCCCTGCGTCAACCTCGAGTGCCAGCAGGTGCAGTGCTCGAGCGGCGGAACCACGACGGTCAGCGGCAAGGTGTACGAGCCCGCGGGCAAGGTGCCCCTCTACAACGTCACCGTCTACGTGCCCAACGCGCCGCTGTCGCCCATCCCCGACGGAGCCAGCTGCGATCAATGCAGCGCCGTCCTCAGCGGTGATCCCGTCGTCACCGCGCTGACCGACGCCTCGGGGAGCTTCGTCCTGGAGAACGTCCCCGTCGGCCAGAACATCCCGCTCGTCATCCAGGTTGGAAAGTGGCGCCGCGAGGTGGTGCTGCCCGCGGTCGCCGAGTGCGTCGACAACCCCACGACGGACGGCAGCTTGCGCCTCCCGCGCAACCAATCCGAAGGGCACATCCCGAAGATCGCGCTCGCCACCGGCGGCGCGGACCCGCTCGAGTGCTGGCTCCGCAAGATCGGCCTCGACGACGCGGAGTTCACCGATCCGTCCGAGAGCGGCCGCGTGAACCTGTTCGCCGGGGCAGGCGGGACCAGCCGGTACGCAGGCGGCGCAGACTTCCCCGACGCCCAGGATCTCTGGGCGACCGTCGATTCGCTGAAGGCGTACGACGTCGTCCTCATGGCGTGTGAAGGCGGGCAGAACATCGACGCGAAGCCCATGCCCTCCCGCCAGGCCGTGCAGGACTACGCGAACCTCGGCGGCCGGCTCTTCTTCTCGCACTGGCACAACGTCTGGCTCGAGCAAGGTCCCGGGGAGTGGCCGACCATCGCCACGTGGGACTTCCAGAACGACCCCCCCGAGCCTTACACGGGTGTCATCGACCAGACGTTCCCCAAGGGCCAGGCGCTGGCGTCGTGGCTGCTCAACGTCATGGGCTCCACCGTGCTCGGAGAGCTGCCCATCTCCGCGCCGCAACACACCCTCACGAACGTCAACGCCGCGGCCGGCGTCCAGCAATGGATCTACGGCCAGGCGCCCGACTCCGGCTCCGTGAAGTACTTCACCTTCAACGCGCCGCTCTCCGCGCCCGACGATCAGCTCTGCGGGCGCGTCGTCTTCAGCGATATCCACGTCTCGAGCACCGATCAGGTCGACAGCCCGTTCCCCGACGGCTGCCAGACGGCGGATCTCTCCCCGCAGGAGAAGGCCCTCTTGTTCATGTTGTTCGATCTGTCGGCGTGCATCATCCCGGACGACGATCCGCCGGTTCCGCCGCCGCAGTGATCCGCGGGACGGCGGCCCTCAGGCCCCGCCTGCGCCGCCGCCGCCCCCCGCCCCACCGGCCCCGCCGGTGCCGGTGGTGGTGCCGCTCCCGCCGGCGCCGCCGGCGCCACCGCCCATCCCGCCGCCGCCGCCCATCCCGCCGCCGCCTTCGGGCGGGACGACCGCGTCGGTGCCCTTCACCACGGCCGGGTCACACTGGTTGACCGCGCCGGTGAGGCCCCACTTCTTTGGCGAGTACGGGAGAGACTCGCTGTCCTGCGCGCCGTCGACGTTGACGCGAATGCTGAGGCTGGAGCTGCCGAGCGCGACCGGCGTGCAGACGCCGACCTCGTAGTTGGATCGCGCGATTCCGGCCGCGCGATCGGCGATGCGCTGGAACGCGTCGTTGAGGGCGCTCGCCTCGACGTCGGGCTGGAACTGGGTGCAGCTGTCGGGCGTGGGCGTGCCGGGGTTGCAGGAGATGCCGACGCGACAACCGACGAGCTGCCCCGCGCACGTCGGCGGCGGCCCCGCCAGCTCCTCGAGCGCGCACAGGTTGTACGCGCCGCGGATGCCGATGACGTATTTGTTCGCGAGGCTGTCGGTCTTCGAAGCGATCGCGAGCTCCCGCAGCGTCTCGCCGGCGCCGGCCTCGTGCTCACCGTCCGTGAGGAGGACGAGGAAGCGCTCGACGACCGCGTTCTCGTCGCCTTCGGAGTCGACGAGCTCGAGGCCCAAGCGGTAGGCGTCGTACAGGTCGGTGGTACCGCGGCTCGGCGCGCTGCGGAGCCCCTCGAGCTTCGAGAGGAGCGCCGTGCCGTCGTTCGTGAAGTCCTGCACGATCTCTAGCTGATCCGGCGCTCCGAACGCGATGATCGCCACGTTGTGGCGGAAGTTCGGATCGGCGTTGACGACGACGCTGTTCACGAACGTGATGGCGCCGTCGATCACGTCGTCCACGACGCCCGCGTTGTGGATCGAGTCGGACATGTCGAGCACCAAAGACGAGTAGATCTGCACCTGGCTCGCGACGCCGACGTCGCTGACCGCGCCGCCCTCCTGGCCCGATCCGAAGGGCGTGCCCTTCTCGTCGTTGATGATGACGATGTCCTTGCCGTTCGAACCGTCGAGCGGTCGCACCGGATCGCCGAAGCCGTCGAGGACGCGGAAGGTGACCTTGAGCCCCGCCGGAGGGACCGGGGCGAGGGTCGCCCGATCGATGCAGACCTTGTCGGGACCGGTGCCGTTCGCGCCGGTCCCGCCCGCGCCGCCCGTAGCCGAGTCGTCACCGCACGCGCCGGCCACGCCGACCGCGAAGGCGGAGGCCGCGACGAGGGCCGACGCACGGCGGAGGGAGAGCATGGAAGTCCGGCCCGAGAAGCGAAGGAGGCGGCTCATCGAAAGAGAAGTCTAGGTTCTCTTCTAGGGTCTGGTCAAAAACGGCAGGATCTCACCTGCGGCCGGCGGCGTGAGGCGGCAGTCGAGGACCGAGCGCCCGCCGCCGGACCGGCTGGTCAGGAAGACGGGGAGCCCGCCCGATGCGCCTTCTTGGGCCCCCTTGCTCCCCTTCTCGAACGTCGACGAGGTCACCGCCGAGGCGGCCTCGAGGCAGGCAGCGCCCGGGCTCATCCGGGCTCGCAGCTCGAAGCCCTCGAGCGAGAAGCGGCTGCCGCCGACGGTCGCGTCCGCCGAGACGTCGGCCGAGGGGAGCTCGACGAGCCAGCCGTCCTGCGCGGGATCACAAGGGGCCGAGAGCGTCAGATCGCCGAGATCGGGTCGGCCGAGGCTCAGCGGCTCCGCGAGCGCTCCGGTCTCCGGGTCGATCTCGATGACGTAGCGCGTGCCGCGCCGGTCGAAGGGCCCCTCTTTGGCGAGGAACAAAAGGCCGAGCGCGTTGCCCTTGGCCCGCCGGACGAGGCGCGGGACCGCCGTCGTGCCCGACCGGCCCAGCGGGCGCGGCAGCGAAGCGACACGCCGGACCCGGCCGAGATCCGCGCGGAAGAGCGCCAGTCGATCGGGCGCGCCGTCGTCACCGAGGTAAAACCAGGTCGGGCCGACCTGGACCGCCGACTGCGGCAGCGGCCGCGGAAGCCCGTTCGGATCGGTCGTCGTGAGGGGCAGGACTGGCTGCCGGTCCTCGACGGCGAGCACGCTGCACGCTCGACCTCGACAGATCGACACGAGGCTCGCGCGACCCGCCGGGTCACGGAACGCGCCCCACGTCACGCCCCAGGAGCCCGCGCCGAAGACGTCGCGCGCCAGGTCTTCACCCGACCACGGCGAGGCGGACGGCGCGCTCGATCGGATCGAGTCGAGCGCGAACTCGTCCTCGAAGCGCACGACGAAACGTCCGGTGCGCGACCAGTCGGAGTCGCGTTTGCCCCAGACGTAGGCGCGGAACGGCCAGGCGCCGTACGGATCGCCGCCGTCGAAGCCCACCTCGTCTTTCTCGAGGGCCGGCGGCGCCACGCCCTGGAAGGACAGCCAGCCGGTGGAGGCCTCGCCCGACATCGTCCGGGCGGCGGGCTTCTTCTCGGCCGCCGCCCGTGGCGCCGAGCAGGTCAAGCCGACAGGCGCGCCGGAGAGCTTGTAGCTCGAGAGCTTGGGGGCTTCCGGCTGGGCGACCTCCCGGAGGTCGTTCGACGACGCGGGCTCCCCCCACCCCACGCGGAGCCAACCCTGGATCGCGCAGCCGACCGGGCCGCATCTTCGAGGGCTGACGATTCCGTCAGCATCGGGCGCTTGTGGCACCGGGGCCTCCGCCCAGCTCTTGCCCATGTCGGTCGTCTCGAGCAGCTTGCCGTCGGCGCCGACGCCCAGACCGAAGCGCCCCGCGACGAGCACCCCGCTCGGCTCGTTGACGACGGGCCCGACCGAGACGGCGCCGTCGAGCTTGATGCGAACACCGAAGGTGGGCCCGCCGGCCTCCACCCAACCGCCGATCTCGTCGGGCGCCGTCTGCTGCATTCCGTCGAGCCACATGCCTGTCTCGATCTCGCGAGGCGCGCCGTCGGGGATCCGGAGCGGCAGGTGCTTCGAGGCGGAGCCCTGGAGGATCGAGAGCTGGCCCTGCGTGCCCGGACGCGGCGGGACGACGATGGCTACGCGGCCGTCGGCCAGGGCGACCACACGCTCGGCGCCCACCTCTCCGCGTACGCGGACCTCCTTCGTCGTGCCGTCGACCAGACGAACGCAGAACGGCCGCACGTCGTCCGGCACGTCCTCGTCGGTGCATGGGCCGCGGACGACGAGGGCGCCCTGCCCGCTCTCGAGGACGACCCGCGGATGCTCGAAGCGCAGGACGGGTCGGAGTCGCGGCCACGCCAGCGCATAGACCGTCGTCGGCCCCTCGGGCGAGCCACACACGAACCCGATGTCCTTCGACGACGCGTCCTGACCTGCGAGCGCGATCCCGCTGCAGCCGGCGTGAGGCTCCGGATAAGCGGACTCGTGCGCCTCGATGACGGCGCCGTTCTCGAGCGACACGCGGGCGAGCGTGCCTTCGTGCGCGACCACCGCCGTCTTCTCGGTCTCCGGGTAGCCGCGCTCGAGCGCCACGCGGAGCGGTCTGCGCCCGAGCGGACCGGGCTTCGGCCCCGCCTCCTGCGCGGGGGTGAGCACGGCCGGGATCCGCCGGGCTCCCGGCGGCGTGGCGAAGCCCGTCGGGGGGGCCGCGGCCCTGCCGCTGTTGGGAAACCCAGGGAAGTAAGCGAGGTCTCCGGTCGCCGAGAGTACGTAGTAGCCGCCGTCGACGAACAGGACGACGCCGGGCTGGGCCGCGCCGGGCTCTTCGCTCACGGAGACCGAGCGGACGCGCGACGAGAGCGGGATGGGCCGCCAGGTCTGTCCCGCATCGAACGTCGCGAGCGGCCCGCGCAGATCCGTGTCGACGACGCCACGCCAGCCGTCCACGAAGACCATGTCCGCGTAGGCGGGGGCGACGGGCAGCGGGCCGAAGCCGATCGTCGCGCCGCTCTTCGGGTCGAGCGCGAGGAGCTCCCCCGAGCGGAGGCGCAAGTACAGGCGATCGAAGCCGGCGACGAGCGGTCGCTCCATGTCGGCCGCCGGCCCCACCGTCGTCAGCGGGACGAGCGGCTCGAGCCAGGACGGCGCGCGCCAGATCTCGGTGCCGCGGCCCGTCGCGCTGACGAACACGAACCCGCCGCCGAGCCGCTCCGGCAGCTCGATCGACGAGACGCGCCCGACGGGCAAGAGGTCCGGCGCACGCTCGATCGTCCCGCCGGCTCGTGTGCGGACGCGCATGCGCCCCCAGAGCCGGAGGCTACCGTCGGCCGTCTCCGCCTCGTCGTGTTTGCCCGGATCGACGTCCGGCAAGAGCCGCGACTTGGGCCACACACGAGGCAAGCCGAAGCCGACCGCGGGCGCCTTCTTGGCCGACGCGGCGCGGGCCGCGTTCGGCTGCGGCACCGTCGCGTCCGACGCACACGCGCCCGAGACGAGGACGCTCGCCACGACGACGACGCGAGCGCAGCTCGCGCGGCGCGACCGGTGCGGAGCAGAGCGCTTCGAGCCCATGGGCGACAACCTTACCAGCTCCGCAGGAGGCCGCCCGTGTCGCGACCGTGAGTCAGCAGTACCAGCACGGGTTGTAGTAGCAGTTCGCCGCGCTGATCGTACAAGACGAGGTGCACTCGAGCCCGCCGTACCACTCGTAGCCGTAATAACAGTCGCACGTCGAGCAGCCCTGGAACTGGTAGCCGTCGCACTCCTCGCCCGAGTCGAGCACGCCGTTGCCGCAGTTCGAGCAGAGACCCACGTTCACCGTGCAGTTCGAGTTGCAGGAGAGCGAGCCGAGCGAGTAGCCGTAGGAGCCACAGCTGAGGCCGTTCAGGTTGCCGCCGTCGCACTCCTCCCCGGGGTTGACGTTGCCGTCCCCGCAGCTGTAACAACCGCCGGCGTTGAAGGTGCAGTTTCCGTTGCAGCTCAAACTGCCGGCGCCGTAGCCGAGGGTGCCGCAGCCCGCGCCGTTCAGGTTGCCGCCGTCACACTGCTCTCCCGCGTCGACGTTGCCGTTGCCGCAGTAGCTGTTCGTGCAGCCGGTGGCGTCGAAGGCGCAGCTCCCGGTGCAGGTGAGGTTGCCGATGCCGAGGCCCAGCGAGCCGCAGCTCGAGCCGTTCAGGTTGCCGCCGTCACACTGCTCGCCGCCGTCGACGTTGCCGTTGCCGCAGTTGGTGCAGTTCGACGGGTCGAGCTGGCACGACCCGTTGCAGCCGAGGTTGCCGGCGTAGTAGCCCTGCGAGCTGCACGACTGGCCGTTCAGGTTGCCGCCGTCGCAGCCCTCGCCGCCGTTGACCTGACCGTTGCCACACAGGCTGCAGCCGCTGGCGTCGAGCTGACACGCGGACGTGCAGACCAGCGTGCCGCCCGGCGCGTAGCCGAGCGACTGGCAGCTCGCGCCGTTGAGGTCGGGTCCGTCGCAGGCTTCCCCGCTTTGCACCATGCCGTTGCCACAGGTCGTGCAGCCCGAGGTGTCGAACGCGCAGTTCGCGGCGCACGCAAGGTTCCCGCTCGCGAAGCCGACCGACGCGCACGTCGCGCCGTTGAGGTCGAGGCCGTCACATTGCTCGCCTTGATCGAAGACGCCGTCGCCGCAGGTGAGCGGCGCCTGGCACCCGCTCGCGTCGACGGCCGAGCAGGACGCCGAGCACGAGAGCGAGCCGCCGGGCGAGCCCGGCAAGATGGACTGACACGTCAGGTCGTTCGCGAAGGCCTGCCCGTCGCAGAGCTCGCCCTCGTCGAGCGCGCCGTTGCCGCAGGTCATGGAGCAGGCGCTCGTGTCGAGCGCGCAGTTCGCGAGGCAGCCGAGGACACCGCCGACGAAGCCCTGGGACTGGCAGGTCTCGGTCCCGAAGTCGTCGCCGTCGCAGGCCTCCCCGGTGTTCCTGGCGCCGTCTCCACAGATGCCGGGGCTCCCGCCTCCAGCGCCCGTCGTGGTGCCGGTCGTGCCGCTGCCGCCGGAGCCTGTCGGATCCGAGCCGCCGCCTCCTTCGCCGTCGTAGTTCCGGACCTTCACCGTGCAGCCGACGGCGAGCGTGAACACGAGGCACGGCAGGAACGAGAGCGTAGGCCAAGCGAGCCGCATCGAAGCCATCGTAGCAAGAAGCCGCGAACGGTGCGTAGCCTTCAGCCAGCGCGGCGAAGGGCGCGGTGGCGGCGAGGTGCGACTCAGTAGCCGGCCTTGATGCCGCCCCCCGGCTTGCCCTGCCCCGTCGGAGCGGCGCTCTTCGCCGAGCCCGCGCCCGAGACCTTCGCCGGGGTCGGCGAGCTCGCGGCCGGGCTCGTGGCGCTGGCCGGCGCCTCCGGGGCCGCGCTCGGCTCCGGCGCGGCCGTGGCGACTGGAGGCGACGCGGCCGTCGTGGCTTGCGGGGCCTGCGACGCGGACGGCGCAGTCGCGCTGGACCTGCCGCTGGACGCGGCGCCCGCGTTGCCCGACGCGGGCAGCTGCGTCACGAGGACGACGGCGACAGCGACGCCCGCCACCGCAGCACCACCGATCGCCAACCCGAGGCCGAGCTTGCGCTTCGGACGAGGCAGCTCCCCCGTCGGCTGGTGGGTGACGCTGAAGGGCGACGCATACGAGGGCTGCGAGCCGGACCCGAACGGCGGCTGCGAGGTGGATTGCGGGCCGGAATACGACGGCTGTGAGCCGCCCGCAAACGACGGCTGTGAGCCGCCCGCGAACGACGGCTGTGAGCCGCCCGCAAACGACGGCTGCGAGCCGCCCGCGAACGACGGCTGCGAGCCGCCCGCGAACGACGGCTGCGAGCCGCCCGCGGCGATGGCGCCCGCGACGCTCGGATGAGACGCACCGCCAAAAGACGGCTGCGAGCCCGAGAGGTGAGGCTGGGAGATCGAGCCAGGCCCCGACGGCAAGGGCGGCGGCATGCCCGCGACGAGCGCGACCGTTCGCTCGCTGCCCTCGTCGTCCAGGAGAGGCGCGCCCGCCGCGAGCGGCGCGCGCGCCAGCGGGCCCTTCTGCCGGAGGTACCCTTCGAGCGCCGCCTTGAATTGCTCGGCGGACTGGTAGCGCTGCTCGCGCTGGTGAGCACAGGCGGTCATCACGATGGCGGCGAAGTCGGGATCGACGCCCGGCTCGATTGTCCGCGGGTCGGGCACCGGCTCGTAGACGACCTTGAAGAGGATCTCGGCGAACGTCGCCGCCTTCCGAGGGAGCTTGCCGGTGACGGCCTCGAAGAGCATCACGCCCGCGCTGTACAGATCGCTGCGCGCGTCGACGTCGTGTGATGCCTGCACGTGCTCCGGGCTCATGTAGTTCGGCGAGCCCATGATGGTGCCGGTCTTCGTCATCGAGCCCGCCTCGCCCGCCTGCGAGAACTTGCTGATGCCGAAGTCGAGCACCTTCACGAAGTCACGCCTGCCGCTCTTCTCGCGGCAGATGAAGACGTTGTCGGGCTTCAGATCCCGGTGGACGATCCCTGCGCGGTGAGCGCCCGCGAGCCCCTCGAGCATCTGGACCGCGAGCTCGGCGATGTCGACCTCGCGCATGCGCTTGGAACGCTTCAGCCGCGTCCGGAGCGGCTCGCCCTCGAGGTACTCCATCACCATGAACCGGTCGCCCGAGGGGGTCACACCGATGTCGTAGACCTCGACGATGTGGTCGCTCCCGATGTGGCTCGCTGCCTGCGCCTCGCGCTCGAAGCGATCGGCCATCTCGGCGTGGACCGCCGCGCCGGCGTGCAGCATCTTGATGGCCACGGCCTTCTTCAGGCGCATGTGCTCGCCTGCGTACACCGCACCCATCCCGCCCTCACCGAGCTTTCGGACGATGCGGTACTTGCCGTCGAGGATCTCTCCTTCTCGGGAGGGACCGGCCATAGTTCGTCAGGGTAGCACAGGCCGTGATAGAACGTCTTTTGTGCGCCTCTCGAAGGCAATCACCCGCGGGCTGATCCTCTCGGTTGGCGTCTGGGTCGCCTCCTTTGTTGCCCCCTCGTCCGCGCGCGCGGGCGAGAAGGAAGACAAGGAGCGGGCGCGGACGCTCTTCATCCAAGGAGCGGAGGCCGTGGAGGCGGGGCGGGCGGAGGGCGGGCTGCCCCTCTTGCTCGAGGCCGAGTCCCTGTTCCACGCCCCGACCCACCTGCTCTACATCGCGCGCGCCCAGGCTGCGACGGGCAAGCTCCTCGAGGCCCGGCAGACGTACAAGCGGCTCACGGCCGAGAAGCTCCCCGCCAAGGCCTCGCGGCCCTTCCTGGAGGCGCAGGCGACGGGCAAGACCGAGCTCGCCGCGCTCGAGGCGCGGATCCCTCGGGTCGTCGTCGAGGTCGAGCCGGAAGCAGCAGGCCTGCAGGTCACGCTCGACTCGGCCGCCCTGCCGCGCGCGCTCGGCGAGCCCGTCGAGGTCGACCCAGGCGACCACACCGTCGCGGCCAAGGCGCCCGGCTACCTCGACGCCAAGGTCACCGTCGCCGCCCCCGAGGGTCGCGAGACCGTCGTCCACGTCGTCCTCTCCCCCATCGCGAAGAGCGGCGGCGGGCGGCCCGACACGCCCGAAGGCCCCACGACCGACGGCGGCCCGAGCGGCCTGCGCATCGCCTCGATCGCCTTGATGGCGGTCGGAGGTGCGGGGCTCGCCGCGGGCGGGGCGATGGGTATCGTATCGCTCTTGAAGACGTCGGACGCGGACGATCGGTTCGAGACCTGCGGGCTTCCGTGCAAAGGCGAGATCGAGAGCCTCGATCAGGAAGCCGCCACGCTCGGCACGGCGTCGATCATCGGCCTCTCGGCGGGCGCCGCCGTGCTCGCGACGGGCATCGTTCTCTTCGTCCTCGACGGAGACGACGCGGCGCCGCCGCAGTCGGGCAGCGCCCACATGCTCGTCGGCCCGTCGTTCATCGGGCTCGGCGGGACGTTCTGAGCACCAGCGGCGCGGTCAGAGCGAGAGGCGCTCGGCGATCTGCACGGCGTTCAGCGCCGCGCCCTTTCGCAGGTTGTCGGCCACGACGAAGAGGTTGATCGCGCCGGGGATGGCGAGGTCCTTGCGGACGCGACCGACGAACACGTCGTCGGTGCCCGCGGCCTGGATCGGCTGCGGGTGGTTGCCGGGCGCGTAGGGGCCGTCGACGAAGCGGACGCCCGGCGCGTTGCGGAGCAGCGACTTGGCCTCCTCCACGTCCATCGGCCGGTGAAACTGCACGTGGACCGACTCCGCGTGGCCCGTGTCGACCGGGACGCGGACGGTCGTGGGGCTCACGCCGATGGTGTCGTCCCCGAAGATCTTCCGGGTCTCGTTCACCATCTTCAGCTCCTCTTCGGAGTAGTCGAGCTCACCAGCCTTCCAGTCCATCACCACGTTCATGGCGAGCGGCGCCGGGAAGATCTTCGCGACCGGGCTCTCGCCCTTGGCGACCGCGCGGACCTGCTCCTCGAGCTCGAGCTGCGCGGCGTGCCCCTTCCCGCTCGCCGCCTGGTACGTCGAGACGACGATGTGCTTGATCCGCGCCGCGTCGTGGAGCGGCTTGAGCGCGACGACCATCTGGATCGTGCTGCAGTTCGGGTTGGCGATGATGCCCTTCGGGCGCTGCTTCGCCGCGTCCATGTTGACCTCGGGGACGACGAGCGGCACGTCCGGGTCCATCCGCCAGGCGCTGGAGTTGTCGATCACGATCGCGCCTCGCTTGGCCGCCTCCGGCCCGAGCTGACGCGAGGCCGCGGCGCCGGCGCTCATGAGCGCGATGCCCACCCCCTCGAAGGCATCCGGCGTCGCTTCGCGGACGACGAGCTCACCGCCGGCAAACGGGATCTTCGCGCCGACCGAGCGCGCCGACGCGAGCGCGACCACCTTCGCGGCGGGGAACTTCCGCTGCTCGAGGACGCGGAGCATCTCGCGCCCGACGACACCCGTTGCACCGACCACAGCGACCGTGACTGCCATGCCCGCTCTTTAGCAGCACTCTCGCCAGTCGTCAGTTTCCCGCGCGCGTGGAGCGCGGCGCACGGCGCGGCTCACCTGCTGATGAAATCGTTCAGTCGGCTCGTCAGCTCCGGCGCCGGGACGAAGCCGACGATCACGTCGCGTCGCTTGCCCGTCGCGTCCACCAGGACCACCGAGGGAACGCCCGCGACATCGAGCCGCTGGAGCCAGTATTCGGCTGCGGCGGCAGGGTCGTCGGTCGCGTCGACGCGGGTCGCCAGGTAAGGTCGCGCTGCCCGCCGGACGGCTGCCGAGGTGAGCACGGTCCGCTCCATCTCGAGCGACGCGGTCGACCAGCTCGCGCCCACGAAGACGAGCAGCGGCCTCTGCAGACGCAGCGCCTCGCGCTCCGCCTCCGCCGGATCCGGGGCCCACGTGATCGCCGGAGCGTCGTCGCGCTCGGCGGGCTCGGCGCGTGGAGCGTCGATCGAGCGCGGGGGGTCCACGGCCTGCCCGGCCGACCCGAGCGTCACCTCGACCGGATCGGATCCGCCCGACGCAGGTGCGCAGGCCGACGAGGCGAGGCATGCGCCCACGAGGAGCGGGGCCAGGTCCCGCCGCCACACGATCAACGGCCGGCGGGTCGAGAGCCGGCGCATGCCGAGGCGATCACTTCTTGCCGGCGGAGCACTTCATCGCGCAGTGCAGGTCGGTGCCGCAGTGCGCGCACGCGCCCTTCGCGCCACCACCACCAGCCGGGGGCTTGCTCGTGCCGCCAGCGGGCGCGGCCGCGGTCGAGCCGCCCTTGGCGGCTCCGCCGCCCTTGGCGCCACCGCCCTTGTAGCCACCGCCGCCGGCCTTGGCGACGGGAGCGGCGCTCGCCGAGGCGCTCGCATCCGCCACCGCGCTCTCGGTCGGCTCGGCGGTCGCCGACGCCGCAGGCTCGGCAGTCGCCCCCGCGGCGGTATCGGTCGCGGTCGCAGTCGGAGGAGGCGGCGTGTTCGCCGCGGCCGTCGCGGTCGGCGCTTGCTCGCCGGACCCGCGCACGACGAAGAACACGCCCACGATCGCCGCGACGGCGACGAGGCCACCGAGCACGAGCGGCAGCGGGCTGCGCTTCTGTGGCTGGGCCAGCGCGACGCTGCCGGGGCCCATGGCCATCGGCGCGGGCGCCGGCGCTGCGACCGGCGCGCCGAGCGGGAAGAGACCGACCGCGTCGATCGCGGGCGTCGCGGGAGCCGCAGCCGGGGCGGGCGTGGCGCTCGCTGCGAGCGCCTTGAGATCGATCAGCCCCGAGTCCTCTTTGGTCGCGGTCGTCGCGCCGACGGGGCGAGAGGGCGGACCTGACGTTGCCGTCAGCGCGCTGAGAGAGAACAGGACGGAGTTCTCGTCGCGCTTGCCGGTGCCCGGAGAGCTGGCCGCCGAGGTGAGGCCCGGCGCGTCGTAGCCGCCACCACCACCACCGAACAGATCGGCCTTTCGGGCGGGCTCCTTGCGAGCCGCAGACGGCCGGTTCGACTCCGAGGCCGACGAAGCAAACGCGGGCGTGCCGCCGTAGACGTCGCCGCCCGATCCGTAGCCGGTCGCGGCCGGCGCCGCGTAGGGAGCGGGCGCGTCATAGGCGTGGTTGCCGTTCGTTCCGTTCGTGCCACCGTAGGCGGACGCCGCGGGGGCTGCGCCGCCCGCGGCTGCGTTCAACGCCGCGACGATGGCCTCGTTCTCGCTGAGCGCCTGCCAGTCCGACATCCCGTCGGCCCAGACGTACGTGTCGCCGGTGACGACACCTTGGTTGTACGCCTCGACGATCTCCGCCAGCTGCATCGTGCGCTGGTCACCCTCCGTCACGTTGACGAGGTAGCTGCCCGCGGGAAGGTCGACGCCCGCATCGTCGGGCGCGCCCTCGCCCGCTGACGCGGCGCCGCCCACGACGATGGTCGCGCCGCACTTGCGGCACTTCATCTTGACGGTCTTGCCTTGGACCTTCTCGTCCGAGACGGTGTACTTGGCGGCGCAAGAGTGGCAGGTGATCTTCATTTGGCTGTCTGCGAGGTGGGGCCCGAGGGCCGTACAGCTTGGACGTTCGAAGCGTACTGAAGTTGTAAGCCTCGAGCGCGGCAACCAAGCTTACGACAAGAAGCGGCGACGCGCCGATTCTTTGAGCGACTCCCCACCAAGGGGGTCAACGGCCGAGCCGCTGCCGGAGCGTCTCGAGCAAGTCGTGACGGTCGAACAGACCCTCCAGGTAGTCGACCCGGTCGGTCTCGATGACGATGCACTCCGAGGCGGTGTAACGGGAAAACCAGGCCTCGTAGAGCTCTTCCAGGGCGGCGAGGTAGGAGCGCGGAATACTCTGCTCGAAGCTCCGACCGCGCCGCTTGATGCGCTGAGCCAAGACTCGCGCCGGGCAGCGCAGGTAGATCATCAGGTCGGGCGGGCGGATCTCCCGACAGAGCGTTCGGTAGAGATCCTGGTACATCTCCCAGTCGCGATCCGAGAGGTGACCGCGCTGGTGCAGGTGAGCCGCGAACACCTCCGCGTCCTCGTAGATGGTCCGGTCCTGGACGATGTCGGCGCCCTGCCCTCGGGCCCGCTCGTCGATGTCCTTGTGGATCCGGAAGCGTCGGATGAGGAAAAAGAGCTGAGAGTGGAGCGCCCAGCGCTCCATGTCGCCGTAGAAATCGGCCAGGTAGGGGTTCTCGTCGTTGGGCTCGAAGAACGGGACCATGCCGAGCTGCGCGCGGAGCCACTCCACCAGGCTCGACTTTCCGGCACCCATGTTGCCGGTCACCGCGATGACGCGAGGCTGCATCACAGGAGGACCGAGACTCCGATCGCCTGGATGAAGCTCACGTTGGCGCCCGGGATCGGCCCGACCGTGCGGCGCCGGCCTGCGCCGTCGAGGACGTCGATCGGGATCCTCGCCGAGCCGTCCTCGGGGAGCGCGGGCGCGGCGATGACCTCCAGGTCGATCGAGAGCCACTGCGGCACCACCTCCACCAGGCCGCCGATCCCCAGCGGGAAGTCCACGAAGGAGGCGGCCCGGTCACGCACGGTGAACGTGCCGCTCGCGTCGCTCACGTGCATCGGCGGGTAGTAGTGCCGGCCCCACCCCATCCCCACCGACCCCCAGAGGCGCACCCGATCGCCGATGGGCAGGGTCGGCATCAGGTTCACCGCGAGCTCGTAGGAGGTGACCGAGTTGGACGCGATGCTTCCGTCGATCCCCAGCGCGCCGCGATCGATCGAGAGCGTGTGCGTGGCCCAGTTCCAGCTCAACCCCACCTGGAAGTAGCGGTGGACGAGGACGCGCAGCGCCGCGCCGACACCCGGCGCCGGGTCGTACGAGATGCCGGTCGGCTCGCCGTCGACCTCCGACTCCGCCAGCCGCGTGACCAAGAGGGCGCGCGGCCCGACGTCGAGGAGCCGCTGCTTTGGCAGCTCCGGCAGCGCAACGTCCTCGTCGAGCGGAGCAGGCCGTGCCGCGTCGGGCACCTCGTTGTAGCTGTCGGGCAGCGGCCGCTCCGGGCCCTCCGCCCGCGCCTCCAGCGGCGGCGCGAGGAGCGCGACGAAGACGACGAGGCTCGAGGGACGCACGGGCGCCGGGACCTTATCATGCGGCCGTGCCCCTCCGCACCGCCTCCGCCGTCTCGACGCTGGCCCGCTGGCTCGGTCCGTGGGCCGCGGGGTCGACCCCACGAGGTGTCACACGCGAGCTCGTGCCGATCGCGGCGACGGCCCGCGCCGCTCGCACCGTCGCGGCCAGCCCTTCCGCTCGGTCGGCGTGGGCCTACGTGTACGCACCGCCCTCCCCGCGCGGCGTGTACCTCGTGCTGCCGGGTCTGCATTTCCTCGGGCCCGACGACCCGCGGCTCGACCGATTCTGCCGCGTGCTCGCGCGCGCCGGCTTCCTCGTCGTCGCGCCGTTCATCCGCGCCTACGGCGACCTCCTCCTCGACGCCTCGGCTTTCGACGACGCCCGCACCGCGCTCGAGCTGGCCAAGGCGCGCGCGGCGGGGCTCGGGCTCCCCCGCCCCGCGGTCTTCTCGATCAGCTTCGGCAGCGCCCTCGCGCTCGAGCTCGCGACCCTGACCGAGGGTGGGCCGTCGCGGGTGGTCGTCTTCGGCGGCTTCTGCGAGTTCCTCCCCACGGTCCGCTTCGCGCTGACGGGTCGCGCCGATCATGACGGTGTCGTCCACACCATCGCTCGCGACCCCCTCAACTCCCCCGTCGTGTTCCTGAACGCCCTGCACGCGCTCGATCTCGGGGGTGACCGCGCTCTGCTGGCGGCGGCCTGGCGACAAATGGTCTACCGCACCTGGGGGAAGATGGAGCTCAAAGCACCCGGCGCGCGCGACGCCCACGCGCACGCCGTCGCCGCGGAGCTTCCGCCCGAGCTGCGAGGTCCCTTCTACCGCGGCTGCATGCTCGAGGAGGGCGGGCTCGCTTGGCTGGAGGACGCGCTCGCGCGCGACGCGGGCGAGCTCTTCGCCTTCGACCCAGGCGACCGGCTCGCGCGCGCCGCGTGCCCGGTGTCGCTCGTGCACGGTCGCGAGGACGACGTCATCCCCTATTTCGAGACGCTGAAGCTGGCTGCTGCGCTCCCGGCGTCACGTCTCGACGCGGTGCACGTCACCGGGCTCTTCAGCCACACGGCCGCGGAGCGACCGACCGCGCGCGCGCTCGCCGCCGAGGCGCGGACGATGATCGGGATGCTCCTCACGCTCGCGGGCTAGGGCGCGGGCCAATCAGCGGAACGGATCGGTCCCGGCCACGAGCTCCCGATCGAAGCGTCCCGCGTCGACGAGCCTGCGGCCCCCGATCTCGATTGTCTGCTTTCGACCTAGCAAGACCATCTGCACGGGAGCCTCGTAGGGGGCGCGCGTGACCTCGGCGCTCGCGTACCCCATCGAGATCGACGCGCCGGGCAAGAGCATGTCTTGCCGGTCCGAGCCGATCTCGGAGCGGACGAGGTAGTTCGTCGGAAACACCACGAGCCCGACGCGGTTCGCGTTCACGTGGCTCGCGAGGTACCGCTCGATGGCGGCGCGCACCGCGCCGTCCTCCGCCTCGAAGGCGACGAGCCGGCCGTTCGAGAACTGGGCGCGCACCGGGTGACGCCGCAAGGCTGCCCGATCGATCTCCAGGGCGGGACCGAAGACGGCGCGGTCTGCGACCAAGGCGCCGTTCACGCGGTACGGGTGGACGTAGACGTGCCCGGCCGGGAGGTTCTCCGACGTGCCGGGAGAAGGGCGGCCCGACGACGCGAGCACGGGGTGACGCGGATCGAGGTGGACCTCGAGCGTGGTCCCCGCGTCGCTCGTGACCCGCACGGTGCAGGGCGGCTCGAGGGCAGCGGAGAGCCGACCGTTCACGACCGAGAGCAGGTCCGGATCGGCGCGGACGCTCGTCATGAGCAGGCGCTCGTCGACCTGGAGCAGGTGCAGGTGCCTCGCCTTCAGCCCTTCGGCCGTCTTGGCGATCGCCACCGAGAGCGCCGGCGGCGGCCGCGTCGGCGCGAGCAGGATCGTCGCCGTCGCGCCCGCGAGGCGGGGCTCGAGCGCCCCGGCGTACTCCGCGATGCTCGCGCCGTCCTTCACGAGCGAGGCCACCTCGATCACGACGGGCGTCGCGCCCGCCTCCTCGGCCGCGCGGACGAAGAGCGGGACCAGATCTCCGGCGTGAAAGTCGAGCACGTGCACCGTCTCGCGAGGTCGGGCGCACAGACACCGCGAGATCACGTTCTTCGCCCCCTGGGCCACGTTCCCCTCTTCGTGGGCGACCGACGCCGACGAGCCCCCCAGAGGAGGCGGGGTGAGGCTCGGCCGGAGGAGTGGTGTGGGCCTCCTCACAGGCTTTTTTGTCTCATCCGAAGACACGCAAATTCCCTGACGAATCCTGTGCGCCAGCCCCCAGTCTACACCGCAGGCGGGGGGCGCGCTGAACGCTTGGCGGCGACCGTCACCGAGGTGGCGCTCGCCCCCGCGGGCATCGGGGAATTCAGGCGGAGATCGCGGTGGCACCGGCCGTGCATTGCGGCCCTGTCATGCAGCCCGACCGACATGACGGCGAGCGAGCGGCTCGCTTGCACGCGCTCGCGGACGACCTCTGCGTGCTCGCGTACGACATCGAGACCGCCGGCCTCGACAACGACATCCCCCTCGCGCGGCGCGCCCGCGCGCTCTGTCACGAGCTCCGGACCGTGACGACGCTGGAGACACCGCGCGGCGCCCTCGCCGACACCGTCGACATCTACGTCGGTGAGCTCGTCCGGCGAGCGCGCGCGCTGCTCGCATACTCCGACTCCCAGGTGCCCACGCCCGCGAGCAGCCGCAGAGGGGCTCGCACCGCGTCGGGGACCCGCCCGCGCGTCCTCGGCGACCTCAACTTCGACGACGACCCCCCGACCTCACCCGGCGCGCCTCGAGCCATCCAGGCGCAACAAGGCCGGGAGATGATCGTCCACTGAGCCGCCGCCAGCCGGCTCACGAGCAGGGCGGCACCAGGTCGACGCCACCGAAGAACTCATCCGAGAGCGCCTTCCAGGCCCGGGCGTTCTCCTCCGGCCCACACTTGAACGCGCCGTCCGGGTACCTCTTGTTCTCGAGCACCGCGCGGTGCTCGAGAAAATACCGCGTCGCGAGCTCGGCCGCGTACTCGTGTGACGCGTCGCCGTTGTCGGGCTGGAAGGCGTAATACGTGCCGCCGCGGACCATGGTCTTGCCCGGCGCGTAGGGCTTCAGGCAAGCGACCTTCGTCCCGCATTTCACCATCAGGCCGTCGACCATCGCGCCGAGCGCCTTGCGCGACCAGCCATCGTGCTCCTGATCGTTCAGGTGGAACACCTCGTGGAAGATCGTCTCGCGCACCGCGTCCGCCGAGCCGTGCAGCGAGCCCTTCACGTTGTAGCCGACCTCCCACTCGCCGGCGTAGGCGCTCGGCGTGGTGCGCCCGACGCTGCGGAGGAATCGCCAGGCGAGCGCGCCGTGCCGGTAGCGAACCGGGCTCTTCGCGACTCGCTCGAGCGCGACGAGGAACGTCGAGATGTCGCGCTGGGCGCCGAGCACCCAGCGCAAGTGCCGCTCGTGGGGCCCGACCGGGAGCTCCGGGACGATGTGGATGATCCCGCGGAAGCCCCCTTCCATGTCGTGCTCCCGTTCCGTCCCGGCCACGTCCCCCACCTCGTCGAAGAGCGCGAGCGCGAGCTCCTTCTCCTTCGGGTGATCCTCGTAGCGCGCGCCGAGGAGGCAGCGGATCCGCGCGCGCCGCTCCCCCGCCGGGCACGAGGCCGGCGCGCCGCCCGGGAAGAGCAGCTGGACGGCGCGCTCTTCGGCGACCGTGGGCGGCGCCGGAGCGCTGGCGGCCGAGCTTTGGGCCGCCGCGGGCGGAGACGAGCCCTCCGCGCGCGCGGCCGACTGGGGCACTGACGGTTCCGTCATACCTTGACCGGCGCCGACCCGCGACGACCCGCTGGCCGCTTCGCCGGCACCGGTGCACCCGGAGACCAGCCCCAAGACCACGAGAAGCACGGTTCCGCTCGTCCTGATTGCCACGGGCCTGACATGACGTTACCACTTCCGCGTGTCGGCTCGACGCGTTGGGACTGCCATCGGTGCGCTGCTGCTGGCCGCCGTGGGGTTCGGCGCGGGGGCCGCGGGCTCGGCCTGGCAGACACGCGACGCGCGTACCGCGCCCTGGCGGAAGATCCGAGTCGAGCACCAGGGCCGGCGCGGCGAGTCGACTCGCACCCGGGTCGTCTTCGAGAACCCCAAGCTCGCGATCCAGGCCGTCGAGGTCGTGCGTGCCCCCGACGCGACCCCGGAGGTCGGCCACGTCGCCCTCCGCGAGGGGGAAGAGCTGACGATCCACTACGACGACGAGGCGCGCCCGTCCGCCATCCAGGGCCCGGACGGCGCGGCCGCGGAGCTCACCTACAAGGGCGGCAAGGTCCACGTCTCCTTCGTGGCCCCCTCGAAGGAGCCCCTCGGGGACAAGGCGCTGGCCGTGCCGGCCGAGCTGCGGGGGGCGCTGAAGCTCTCGGCCCTGCCCGCTTCCTCCACGTTCGAGAGCCTTGGCTCCCTCGCCATCTCCGAAGCCTGGGCGCAAGACAAGGCGGCCGAAGCGGAGGACGCGACCGTCACGGTGGAGCGGCGGGTCGCGTTCGATCTCGATCTCCGCCTCGGGGGCAGCGATCCCGGCCCGGTGGAGGCCGAGATCGAGGCGAGCTGCGCCCCCTTCACCTGCCTGCCCACGCGCCCGAGCGCGCCCGCCCCGGGCAAGACGTCGCTCTTCATCGCCGTGGCCGGCACCAAGAAGCAGAGCGAGCTCGGTGCCCCCGACGGGTCGGCGGCGCTCGCCCCGTATCATGACATAGCCGTCATCGAACGCGGGGAGGCGAAGCGCGCCTTACCCGACGTCGCCGCCGTGATCGCGGCGATCGGCGTCACGGCGATCGCCTGCCGGTCCGAGAAGGTCGAGCTCTCGGTCTGCTCCGCGGATCTGGGCAAGAGCGCGGCGGTCGCGGGCGGCGCGGTCCGCGCCGTGCTCGCGCACGAGCCGGCGACGAAAGGCGCGATGGTGGACGAGCGCGCGCGCGAGCTCTACTTCCAGGAGCAGGCGCGAGCCGCGTTCGACAAGCCCCTCAAGATCGAGCTCTGCGCCGCCCGCGACGGGTACGCGCGCGCCTGCGCCGCGTGGACGCTCCACCCGTTCGCCGCGGAGGAGACCCCGAGCGCTCGCGGCACGCTCGAGCTCAAGAAGGGCATCGGCGGCACGCTGGCCGGGAGCTTCTTCATCACACAGTCGGACGGCGCCGACTGCAAGTTCTCCCCTTCACCCAAGACGGCCGGCTCGATGAAGCTCGCCTTCGACAACGAGAAGAACACGGCGACGGCCACGCTCAAGTCGAGCGAGCGCGGCACGCGGGCGAACCTCTCGTGCAGCCTCGGGGTCGCCAACATGTCCTTTTCGCAGGCCTACACCATCACCGCGACCCAGACCTTCACGAAAGCCGAGCTCGAGGGCAGCGGCAAGCTCCCCATCCGGATGACCGGCTCGATGTCGGGCACGGGGAGCTACAGCTTCTCCAACTGCCGAACGAGCGGCGGCGGCAGCGTGAACTGCCCGGCCGGCAAGAGCGACAGCTACGCCTACCCCGTCGAGCTGGTGGGCGAGATCGATCTCGCCACGCAGACGGGCACCGGCCGGATCGTCGTCCAGAACGCGCCGCTCTCGACGAGCGGTTCCTGGCGCATCCCCGCGGAGAAGGCGCCGTGAGCGACGACTTCGGCCAGACGTCGCTCGCGGGCGCCCCACGGATCCCCGCCCCTCCCCCCGCCGCCGCGCGCGGCGGCAAGCGCGGGCGCGGAGACGGCCGCTGGCTCGTGTGGCTCCTCGCCCTCGGCTTGGGCGCGGGCATCGGCGTCGCGGGCTACCAGTTCGTCCCCGGCCTCGACTCCACGTTCGACTATTGGCTCGCGCTCGCGCTCGGCTGACGAGCCACGCCAGGGGGGAGCACGGGGTCGGCTCACCTTGCTTTGCCCGCGAAACTCCGGCAGGTTGGCGCCCCTATGCGAGGGCTGCTGCCGCCTCTCAACTCGAGGGGTTATTACATCCTGCTGGGCGCGATCGCGATCCTGTTCCTCGGTCCGCTCGGCGGCATCACCGCCGCGTACATGAACTTCAGCCTGGGGTTCTTCGTCGGCGGACAGGTCCTCGCGGGCATCCTCGGTAGCGTGGTGACCTACGGGTACGGGCCGGAGGGCAAACACGGCGCGAACTACATGCAAACGATGGCCGCGTCCGTCGCGAGCATGAGCGCGATGGGCGTGCTCACGCAGGCGATGATCTGGCTCGGCCTGGACATCCCGCCGACCTGGCAGCTCATCATCTACTTCCTCTGCATCGGCATGTTCGGCGTCGGCGTCGGCATGCTCTACACGCCGGTCCTCGTCGATCGGATGCAGCTGACGTACCCGTCCGGCCTCGCCGTCGCGAACATCCTCCGCGCGCTGACGAACAAGTCCCTCCTCAAGCGCAGCGTCACCCAGCTCGGCGTCGGCACCGGCGTCGGCCTCGGCGGTGGCCTGGTGGCGGAGGCCGGCTCGGTCCCGGTGCTCGGCGGGCTCGCCGAGCTGCTCGGCAAGGCGCACTTCAGCGGCTCGACGCTCGGCGCGGGCATGGTCGTCGGCGCCCGCATCGGCATCCCCGCGGTCGTCATCGCCGTCATCGGCGATCTGATGACCCCGTGGCTGCGCGCGTACGTCCCCGAGGGCGCCGCCGCGCCGCTGCTCGGCCCGGAGGACCCGTTCCGGAAGGTAGGCTTCCTCGTCGCGCTCGGCAGCATCCTCGGCGCCGCCGTGGTGGATCTCGCCCTCATCTTCAAGTCGGCGATCGCGCGCATCCGGGAGAACGCGCCCGCCCCGAAGGACGAGAGCCCCGGCCGCGGCCTCAACGTCCGGCGCCTGACGATCTGGGTGGCGTTCTGGTCGGTCGCGGTGCTCGCGTCGGGCCACCTCATCATGAAGGTGCCGCTCGGCTACATGGTCTTCGCGCTCGTCCTCTGCTTCCTCTTCGTGCTCATCAACGGCATCTCCACGGGCATCAGCGACTCGAACCCGATCTCGAGCGCCTTCGTGGTGAGCGTGCTGCTCATGGCCCTCATCGGCCTCAAGCAGCCTGGCATCGCCTTGCTCGCCGGCGCCGTCTTGCTCGTCTCGTGCAGCGTCGGGTGCGACATGCAGCAAGACCGGTCGACGGGCTGGCGCCTCGGCACGAACCGCGACATCCAGTTCCGGTACCAGGTCATCGGCATCACGATGGGCGCCATCTGCGCCGTGCTCATCACGAAGCTCTTCATGAACGCGTACCCGGTCCTCGAGGTGAACACGTTCGATCACCCCGAGCAGAAGATCGCGCAGTGGCAGAGCGCGATGACCTACAAGTTCGTCGGCGCCGTGCACAACATCACGAACCCCGACCCGGTCAAGACACGCCTCTTGCTCCTCGGGTTCGGCATCGGCCTGGCCATCGAGGCCGCACGCAAGATCCTGAAATCGAGCGCGCGCTACACCGCCTTCAAGAAGTCCGGCCAGACCGGCTTCGTCACCGACTTCCTGGTCGACGCGGTCTTCTTGCCCAGCCCCTACGCGGCGAGCTTCGGCGGCTTCGTCGACTTCGCCACCTCCGCCTGGTTCGGCGGCGGCGGCGTCCTCGGCTCGCTGTGGGCCACGGCCGACGAGCGCGCGAAGGCGAACAAGCCGAAGAAGGAGGGCGAAGAAGAGGTGCCCGAGGACATGAGCACGGTCTCGCTCGTGGGCGGCGGGCTCATCGCGGGCGAGTCGCTCGCGGCGCTCGCGCTCGGCATCTACGGCCTCCTGAAGACGCTCGGGGGCTGACGGGTGAACTTGCCTCCCTTGCGCGCGTGTTTCCAGGCCATCGACGACGAGTCGGAGCGCTACGACCTCGGCGAGGTCGTCTACCACTCGAGGTCGGGCGCGCTGCTCGAGGTCCGGCACGACCTCGCCGCCCTCAAGGCACAGCGCACCGCGCACGCGTGGCGCAACCTCTTCGACTCGCGCTCCGGCCGCACGTCGTACCCGTACGGCAGCGGTGTGTGGAGCAAGATGGAGATCGTGCAGCCGCACGTTCAGCCGGAGAACGTCGTCTCGCTGTTCGAAGGCAACACGAACCTCTTCTGGGCCGACCGCTACGGCAAGCAGCTCGGCCTGACGGACCTCTGGATCAAGCAGTGCGGGACGAGCCACACCGGCTCGTTCAAGGACCTCGGCATGACGGTCCTGCTCTCGACGGTGAAGCAGATGATCGCCGACGGAAAGCCCGTCCGCGCGGTCGCTTGCGCCTCCACCGGCGACACGTCGGCCGCCCTCGCCGCGTACGGCGCCGCGGCCGGCATCCCGGTCGTCGTGCTCCTGCCGCAAGGAAAGATCAGCGCGGCGCAGCTGGTGCAACCGCTCGCGAACGGCGCGCTCGTCGGCTCGCTCGAGACCGACTTCGACGGCTGCATGCGCGCCGTGAAGGAGCTGACGAAGGACAAGACGATCTACCTCGCCAACTCCATGAACAGCCTGCGGGTCGAGGGCCAGAAGACGCTCTCGTACGAGATCGCGCAGCAGTTCGACTGGCAGGTACCGGACTGGGTGCTCGTACCGGGCGGCAACCTCGGCAACGTCTCGGCCATCGCCAAGGGCTTCCTGGAGATGCGAGAGCTCGGCCTGGTCGATCGGCTGCCGAAGATCGCCTGCTGCCAGGCGGAGCGCGCGAACCCGCTCTACCGCGCATTCAAGAAGGCGGAGTCCGAAGGGCGACCCCTCGCGGAGACGGACTTCGCGCCCCTCGTCGCGGCGCCCACGCTCGCGTCGGCCATCCAGATCGGCGCGCCCGTCTCGCTCCCCAAGGCGGTCCGCGCCCTCGTGGAGCTCGGAGGCGTCGTCGAACAGGCGTCCGAGGAGGAGCTCGCGGAGGCCGTCGCCCGCGCCGACCGCACCGGGCTCTTCAACTGCCCCCACACCGGGGTCGCGCTGGCTTGCCTGGAGAAGCTCGTCGCCCGCGGGACGATCCGAGCCGGCGAGCGCGTGGTGGTCGTCTCCACGGCGCACGGGCTCAAGTTCACGGAGTTCAAGACGCGTTACCACGAGGGCAAGCTCGACTTCCCCAGCAAACACGCGAACGTCCCCGTCTCCCTGGGCGACGATCCCGAGAAGGTCAGCGAGGCGATCCACCGCGCGCTCGACGCTCGGAGCTGAGCCTCTTTCGCAGGGCTCCTCGCGCGCTACGATCGCGCGATGGTCCGCGGCGCATGTCTGATCCTCGTCGTGGCGCTCTCCGCCTGCGGTGCGCGCTCCCAGCTCCTCGGCGAGACCGAAGAAGAACCGAGCACGACGACGAGCTCGTCATCTTCGGGCGGAGGAGGAGGCTCGGTGGTACCGCCTCCGGATCCTTGTGTCCCCGTCGCCGCGGGCGACGCGATCGAGCTCCTGTCCTTTTCGGACCGGCACGCCACGGCGCCGTCCGTAGCGCTCTCTCCCGACAGGAGCAGGCTCTTCGTGCAGGCGCTCGCGAGCGGCGGAGCGAGCCTGCTGCACCCCGACATCCAGCTCGCGGAGCTCGCGGTTGGCGCCGATTGGCCCGACGTGAAGATCGAAAGCGGCCCGGCGACGTTCGGCTTCGACGCGCACGGGTGGGGCGTGCTATCGCCGTCACCTCCCGGACGCGACGAGCTCATCCTCGGCTGGCACGGCGATCCCGGCGGGCCGAGCAGGCCCATGCTCCGACGCCTCGACCTCGCGACGAACCAAGGGTTCGACCAGAAGGACGTCGCCGATTCGGCCGAGAGCGTCCTCGACGTCGCCCCCGGTGCCGACGCCTATGCCGTCGCCTGGCGCCACGTCTCCGGAGACGCAGGTTGGGCGCCGGCGGTCGGCCGTTTCGATCTCGACGCGGCCCCCTCCTCCTCCCCCGTCTTGCTCACCTCGCCCCGCGAGTACCCCGGCCGCAGCGTCGCGCTCACCTGGACCGGCTCGACGTACCTCGCGGCCATCGCCTTCGACACCTGCCTGCCCGACGAGGCCGCGCTCTGCCGCGAGCACGCCGTCGTCGTCGACGATCTCGGCGCGGAGCTCGGCGCGGCGAAGATCGTGGCGACCTTTCCGCTCCGGCCCGACCACGCGGCCCGCAGGCCCTATCTGGCGTCCCACGGAGGACGAACCTACCTCGCGTGGGCCGAGTCCCTCCCCGACGGCGAGCCCGCGACCGTGCGGCTCACCGAGCTCGCCGCGGACGGCGCCCCGATCGGCGCGCCGCTCGACGTCGCCGCGGACCTCCCCCTCCTGTCGCGCCCCACCATGATCGCGGGCGACGGAGGCGTCACGATCGCCTGGCCCGAGACGGCCAACCACGCGCTCCCCGAGCACGTGGTCGGTCATGACGCGCTCGTCATCACCCAGCTCGACGCAGACCTCGAGGTGCTCGCGGCACGGGTGAGCGTCCCGATCCCGCGCTTCGAGACCTACGGCCCGTCGTACGGCGTCGCGCTGGCGGAGCCGCGGAGCCTCTTCTTCGTGATCGGCGCCCGACTCCCGAGCGGCTACGACGGCGTCTTCGGGGCGCGCTTCGACTGCCGGTGAGCGCCGAAGGTGCAGTCAGCCGCGCTTGCGCTCGGCGATCTTCTCCTTGGCCATCCTGATCGCTGCCTCGTTGGGCGTCAGCGCCTCGCGCTTCGCGCGCTCGAGCGCCTGGCGCACCAGCGCCGCGACGCGCTCCGTGTCCCGGAACGCGACCGACTCGTCGTACGTGGGGCCCTCCCCGCCGCCGCCGAGCGTCCGGCCCTCCTGGGACGCGCCGATCACGCCACCCGCGTTGAGGATGAAGTCGGGCACGAACAGGATCCCCCGCGACGCGATCGCGGAGGCGTGGCGCTCCTCTGCGAGCTGGTTGTTCGCGGCGCCCGCGATCACCTTGCACGCGAGCCTGGGGACCGAGCCGTCGTCGAGGACGGCGCCGAGCGCGCAGGGCGCGAGCACGTCGACCGCCTCGGAGAGGATCTGCTCCGGCGCCACCGCCCGCGCCCCGTGCTCGGCGACGACGGCGTCGACAGCGGCGCGGTTCGTGTCGGCGACGACGAGCTTCGCGCCAGCCTTCTTCAGGTGCCCGCAGAGCCGGCGGCCCACGCCGCCAAGCCCCTGAACCGCCACGGTGAGCCCGTCGAGGTCTCTCCCGAGGGCGTGCCGCACGCCCTCCTTCAGGCCCAGGAAGACGCCGTACGCGGTCGCCGGGCCGGTGTCCGTCTGCTTTCCGACCACGTACCGCGTCTCGCGAGCGATGACGCGCATGTCAGCTTCCGTGGTCCCGACGTCCTCCGCGATGATGAACTTGCCGCCCAGCCGCTCGACCATTCGACCGAGCGCGAGGAGCAAGGCCTCGGTCTTGTCGGTGCGCGAGTCCCCGATGACCACACACTTCGCGCCGCCGGCCGGCATGTCGCAGAGCGCCAGCTTGTACGACATGGCGCGGGAGAGCCGGAGGACGTCGCGGAGCGCGTCGTCGTCCGACCGATACGGCCACATCCGGCAGCCCCCGCCGGAGATGCCGAACGGGGCCGTGCTGTGGATGGCGACGATGGCGGAGAGCTTGGCTGCGGGGTCGCGAAAGAAGGAGACGTGTTCGTGGTCATCGTAGTCGGGTGAAGAGAAACAGCTCATTTCATGGACCCTCCGTTCCAAAGGACGTCCTCGAAGTAGGCGGCCATCAGCGTGCGCTTCTTCAGCGACTTGCCGGCATGGTGCAGCCGATACGCGAGGACGTGACCGTAGGAGAGCGCCTGAAAGAACGCCGGCTTGATGTCCTCCGGGTCTGCCACGACCTCCTTCGCGTCGGAGAGGAGGTAACGCAGATCCTCCCGCGCCTCGCCGAAGTGCAGCAGCATGTCGCGCAGGAGCGCGATGGAGTACTTCCGCCGCACGCCGGCGGGCGCCACGCGCAGCTTGCCGTGCCGATCGAGGATCGCGTCTTCGAGGTCCTCCGCGTGCATGACGTGCACCCCGGCCGTCGGCCGCGGGTTGCACTCGATGAGCACCATGCCCTTCGCCGTCTTCAGGAAGTCGAAGGAGAGCTGCCCGTGGTAGCCGGTCGCCTCCGCGATGCGCCCTGCAGCCTCGAGGCACGCGGGCTCGTGCACCGACTCGAAGACGATGCCGCCCGCGTGCTCGATCTCCCGCGGGTGGACGTAGGCCGAGTGACCGGTCAGCCGCCCGTGGTGCACGACGCTGAAGGTGCACACGTCGAGCCCCTCCACGAACTCCTGGACGATCCAGGGCCGATCCTCGGAGGCCTCGCACGCCTCGACGGGGAGCGCGCCCGCGAGCGGGCCCTTGTTCGTGCAGAGGTCGACGCCACCGCGGGAGAACACGGGCTTGGCGAAGAAGCTCGGGAACTCGCGCGTGGCGGCGCGCAGCTCCTCCTGGCTCGTCGCCACCGCCGATCGAGGCGTGAGGAGACCGAGATCCCGCGCGAGCCCGAGGAACCGTGTCTTGTCGTGCAAGGTCTCGAGGACCTCGAAGCGAGAGAAGAAGCGCCCCACCGAAGACGGCAAGAGCGCCTCGTGTTTGGCGAGGTAGAAGACCTCCTCGAAGGCCGGGAGGATCAGATCGATGTGCTCGTCGCGCACGATCGAGGCGATCTGCTCGATGAAGAGGTTCGTGGCGTGAGTGGGCGAGGCCGTGAGCAACGCGCGCTCGACGTGGCGAGAGTGGCTCCCCGGCGCGGAGCGGAACGTGTCGGTGGCGATCACCTGGTGGCCCCGCTCGCCGAGCTTGCGGATCTCGTCGATCGCGCAGGGCATGCGGCTCGTCGTGACGAGGACCCTCACGGCGCCCCTCGTTGGTCCATCGCTCCGCCCGCCATCGCCGCCTCGGTCGCAAGGAGCGTGCCCGTCAAGCCGAGCGCTCTCGTGACGCTCGCTCGAGCAGCGCCCGGAGCGCCCGGGCCGGAATGAACCTGGCGGGTGAGCCCCGGAGCACGGCCTCTTCGTGCTCGTGCACGATTCGGGTGACGATCTCGTTGACCGGCGCGCGCAGGCCATTCGCCTCGGCAAGCAAGACGAGCGCCCCGTTCAGCTCGTCGATTTCGGTCCGCCGTCCGCGATCGAGGTCCTGCAAGGTGCTCGATCGCGCGGCCTCGTCGACCTTGGCCAGCCGCTTCGCGAGGCGGGAGACCCATGCGTCCGGAAGGCGAAGGGAGAGCGAGAGCAACGCCGGGGGCAGCGCCGTCACCCGCGCCGGGTGGCGTCCGGCCGCGCGCATGATCTCGAGGCCCTCGTCCAGGCACATCGCGAAGCAGATGCGTGCGTCGGCATCGCGGAGCGACGCCGCGATGCCGAGGCCCGTGGCAGCGCACACCCCGTTGTTCAGGTTCACGAGGAGCTTGCCCTCCTGCACGCGCTCGATGTCGCGGCGGAGCTCGAGCCTGTCGCCGCCGCGCGCGAGCACGCGGGAGAGCTCCGCCAGGACGAGCCCACGCGGGGGCGGCAGCGCCTCGACGAGCAGCGGGCCGCTCGTGGCCTGCCGCACGTGCCCGGACTCGTCGAGGAAGACGTTGTAGGTCACCACCCCGCCTGCCACGCGGGGGCCACCCAGCACGCGGCGCAGGCGCGGGGCGCTCGAGAGCCCGTTCTGCATCGAGACGACGACGGCCCCCGGGGACAGCGCCGTCGCCAGCATCTCGGCGGCGGCCTGCGTGTCCGGTCCTTTCACGGCGACGAGCACGACGTCACACGGCGCGAGCAGCGACGGGCTCGTCGTGACCTCGAGGGGCGCGGAAGGGACGACGGGCCGGCCGTCGACACGGGTCGCCGAGATCGGGCGCGCGCCAGGCGTGCGCGCGAGCACCGTCACCGGAGCGCCCCCCTCCGAGATCTCGGCTGCCAAGAATCGCCCGATCGCGCCCGCGCCGACGACTCCGACTCGCATGCGGCGAGGCTACACCCTCTCGTACGTCATCTTGTAGACGAGGTCCTTCGGGAGGGCCGACGCGTGCACGCGCACGTTCACGACGAGCTTGTCGCCGTCGAACCGGTACGCGTTGAGCCGCGACTTGTCCTCCGCGGAGAACACCTGATCGAGGGCGCGCTTCTTGAGCTTGAAGCGCATGTCCATCTCGTCGCCGAGGATTGTCTTCACCTTCACCGGCGAGCCGTCGAGGGGCCCCTTGTAGGTCCGCGTATCCATCGTGACGGTCAGGTCCTTCGCGTCCGCGGACAGCTCCAGCTTGGTCGCGATCGGGTTCGACTGCTTGAGCTTGTCGCGCGCGATCCCGCGGGAGATGAAGCTCATGTCGGCCACGACGTCTTCGATGGCCTTGTCGCGCGCCTCTCGCTCCTTCTGTCCACCGGCGTGGCGGTAGGTCCCGAGGAACGCATCGATCGGCGCCTCCTCCGCGGAGAGCTCTCGCGGGAGCAGCGCCGCCGTCATCCCGACCCAACCAAGCTCCATGAACCGGCGCCGAGAAAGGAACGACATGGTGCGCTCCGAAGCAGAAGACGTGCCACGCGTGGTCTCCTCCGCCGGCTCGCCGCTCCACGCAACGCTTGCAGCCGTCGTGCTCACCCTGCGCTCAGCTTTCCTCTCGCGAGGACGCGAGGAGCTGGTCCTCGTCGCGGAGCGCCGCGAGGACCCCGCTCGCGATGTCCTCCGCGTCCGCCGCCATGGCGAGGTGCGAGCCGTAGTAGTCCACGTTCCAGATCGCTTCGATCTCGGCCTGTAGGTCGCGCTCGAGTCGGTCCTTCCGCTGCTCGGCACCTCGCATGCGGTCGAGGTGCGGGCGGAGCGAGCTTCGCTCGTCGGCGACGCTCCGACGGACCTGCAGCGCGAGCGCGGTCATGGCGTCGGCGAGCGCCATCGCGGCGCTGCCCTCTCCGGCGCTCGTTCGTCGGGCCAGCTCGCGCACGCGCTCCACGTTCGCGCGGATCTCGTCATGGCGGGCGCGCGCCTCTTCCTCTGCCGCTCGAAAGCTCTGGCTCATGGGCCGGCCGCTCTGCAAGCGCCGTGCGCGAGGTCGAGGCGAGGCCCGAGGGGATTGGTACAGGCGTTGCGAGCCAGGCGGCCATGGCGGACCGAGCGGGGACAATCGAAGAGGACGTCGCGCTCCACACCGGGCTCGACGGAACACAAGCCGGCCGCGTGACCGAGGCCGTGATCGATGCGCTCGGCGAGCTCATCACGACCGACGAAGCGCACGCCGTCGCCTCGGCGCTGCCGCCCGGGCTCGCGCAGCTGCTCCTCGTGGGCGTCGGCCGCGACCCTCATGGCGACGTCGAGTCGCTCGTGGCGGGGGTCGCCTGGCGGGAGAACGTCCCGAAATCCATCGCGCTCGAGCACGTGACCGCGGTCCTGAGCGCGATCGCGGCGCGCCTCCCGGGCGAGGCGCAGCTCCGCCTGAAGGCAGACCTCCCGCGTGACATCGCCTCGCTCCTGACCCGCAGCACGTCGGAAGGACAACCCGCTCGGCTCGAGCGGACCCGGCGGCACCCGCCTCGCCCGACGCTGGCGACCGGCAAGCCCGGGAGCGCCCATCCGATCAGCGAGGCCCGAGCGGGTCTCCCCCACACCCACGCTTCGGGCAACCCGAACCCCCACGCGGAGCGCAAGCTGTCGAGCGCGAGCGGGACCACGCAGGAGCAAGCCCACGAGACCCTCGCGGAGGGGAGCCCCGGGCCGAAGCGCCCCCTCTCCGAGGGCTGAGACACAGGCCAGCGGCGTCGCGACCGCCGGGCGCGACGGAATCCCGCGCGCCCCGTCTTCAGGTCGTTCGGTTCGAGCCGTAGCTCACGGAGCGGCGGGAGCGCGAACGATGGTCTTGGAAGCTGGGCCCACGGGCCCGATCGGGGTGGAGGTCGTGGTGGCGGACGTCGACGTGGCGGTGACCCGCGTCGCCGCGCGAGCGCTCACCGAAGCCGGGTACACCGTCCACACGGCCAATGATCGAATCGTCGCCCGCAGCTCGCTCGAGGGACGGCGCGGCCCCGTGGTCCTCGTCGTCGACTGGGGCTTCTGCGGAGACGAGGATCGCTCGGTCCGATGTGGGATCCCGCCCGAGCTCAAGGCGCACGTCGTCGCCATGGTCCCGGGGGGCCGGCCAGACGCCGTCTCCCGGGCCATCGCCGCGGGCGCGGACGACTGCATCACGAAGCCGCTCGCAGCGGGTGAGCTCGTCGCCCGGGTGGGGTGGAGCGCGCGGATGCTGGCGGCTTCGCCGCCCCTGCACGTCGGCGTGCGCGACGCGCTCGTTCGCGCGTCACGCGGCGCAAACGGCGAGGTGGTCGTCTGCGAAGGAGAGAGCGTCGGACGGATCTGGTTCGAGCGCGGCCAGATCGTCTGGGCGATGCTCTCGAGCCAGACCGTCTCGCTGCAGTCGATCCTCAGAGACGCCGTGGCGCTCGACGCGGGTCTGGCCCGCGAGATCACACAAGAGGCCAAGCAGACCGGCCGAAACGCGCTCGAGGTCGTGATCGGCTGGGGTCTCGCCTCACGCGAGCAGGTGACACACGCGGCGCGCCGCCACCTGCAGAGCGTCATCCGCGCGATCCTGTTCCTGCACGAGCCCGAGGTCGTGTTCGCGCCCATCTCCCGCAAGGACGGGTGGACCGGCCCGCGTTTCTCGCTCGTCGAGCTCTTGCCACCCGAGACGAAGAAGAGCTTCCCGCAAGTGCGCTCGTTGCCGGTGCTCGACCAGCAGGCGGCGAGCAGCGGCTGCGAGCTCAAGCGACGTTGCGGCGGCTGCAACCTCGCGGCCCACCTCATCGGGGAGGAGCTGCGGAAGTCCGGAGCCGAGGCGCTCGCGGTCGTGTACGGACCGACCGGGGAGACGATCGCGCGGGCCGGAGAGGGCCTCGACTTCGACGTGATCCGTGCCCAGGTGCAGATCATGGGCATGCTGGCCGAGACCGAGCGGCCGACCGACGTCGTGGTCTCGGGTCAGAAGAACCTCCATGTCCTCGCGGCAACCGGCTGCCCGGACGCGTTCGTCGCGCTCGTCGCCTCGAAAGACGTCGGCCGGCTCGGCGCCGTCAAGCTGGAGGTGATGCGTTTCGCCGCCGACATCCAGCTCGACGAGGCGGGCAACCTCCTCCGGTGCGAGCGCCAGCGGCGCAGCCTCACGCCCGGGCCGATCACGAGCCGGACGGTCTGACGCGACGATCAGAGCGAGGTCAGAGCAGGTCGAAGTCTTCGGCCGCGCTCGCCTCTTCGTCGAGGATGGCGGACGTCTCCTCGTCGCGCTGCACGGCCAGCAGGTAGAGCTCCGCCAGCACGGCCGGGTTCGTCCGGACCAGATCGAGCAGCTGCTGCGTCGGCAAGAAGAGCGTCACCGTCGGGTGCACGGCGACCACGTCCGCGCTCGTCTTCCGGCGGAGCAGCGCCGCCACCTCCCCCACCACGTCGCCGGGGGCGAGCGTCTTGATGACCAGCGGGCCGCCGTCCCCTTCCCGCCTGACGACCGCGACCTCGCCCGAGGCGATGAGGAAGATGCCGGTCGGGAACTCGTCCTGCATGACGAGCTTGTCATGCTGCTCGAAGCAGACGATCTGGAAGCGCTCGACGAGCGCGCCCAGGCTCTGCTCGGGCACGACCCGCAAGACGTCGCTGGTCCGGAGCAGGTTCTGGACCATGCGGTCACGGCAGTGCAGGCCGAGCTCGGTCGCGATCTCGGGGTGGGATTGCGCGACCCGGTCGAGCTTCTGTTTGTCGATGCGGACCACGATGGTCGGCCGGAGCGTGAGGACGGTCCCCGCGCGAGGCGCCCGCGAGAGCAGCGCCATCTCGCCGAAGATGGATCCGCCGCGGAGCCGCGCGAGCGTGATCGTCTCGCCCGTCTTCGTGAGCCGCCTCGCCTCGAGCTCGCCGCGCGCCACCCAATAGGCGTCGCGCCCCGGCGTGCCCTGCTCGATCACGGTCTGGCCGGAGAGGATCCACTCGGGCACGAGCGCCTCGAGCAGATCGCGCAGCCCGCCTTTGTCGAGGGCCGAGAAGAGCGGCACCTTGCCGATGAGCGGGCGCTTCGCGTCCGCGAGGGCCTTCGTCGCCTGGTGGATGAGCTCGCAGGCCTTGTTGTTCAGGAGCGCGCCCGTGAGCACGGAGGGCAGCGGGCTGAAGTTCGCGGCGGGCGGGAGCGGGACCGGCGGGGCGGCGCCGCTGCCGTGACGCGGCGAGTCCTTGCAGAACGCCTCGGCGATCTCGTCGAGGAGCGGCCCCACCTCCGCCCCGAAGCGGGCCGCCTCGCGCGCGGCGACCACGGCGAGCGGCAGGTTCTCCACGTCGATCGCTCGCCGCGTCGCGACGGTGCACGCCTCGCGAGCCGCCTCCTCGCGCCCGCCCTCCCCGAGCAGCCGGGCCGTGACGCAGAGAGCGGTCGGCATGCCCGGGTCGTCCTTGATGACCGCAGCGGCCCACCTGAGGGCTGCGTCGCGCTCTCCCGCGAGGGCGAGCTGCAGGGCGCGGTCCACCGGGGACTCCTCCGGGAGCGTCGAGCCGGGCAGGACGGGGGGTTTCTTGGACATGGCGCTCTCGCGCTCGGTGGTACACCAAACGAGCGCGCTTCACCAAGACGTTACACGGCTCTGTAGCGCCGCGCAGCGGCCGCTCGCGCGCTCAGGGTGCTTTGTCCTTCGCCCCACCGTTCTTCAGTGCCGCGCGCGCCTCGCGGAGCTCGCGCTTGTACATCTTGAGCGCGACCGCGGCCTTGCGCTTGTCGACCACCGTCTGGCTCGGCTTGCGGCCGCTGAGCGGCCGCTGCTCGTCGTGGTGCTCCTCGAACGCCTGCACGTCGCGACCGAGCTCGAAGACGGCGACCTCGCGCCGGCCGCGGTCGCCGATCCGCAAGGGCATCACCGAGGCGCCGATGCCCGCGCTCACGTAGACCGCGCCGCCCGGCCCCTCCGGCGCCGGGCGGCGAGTGCCGTAGAGGCCGTGCACGTATCGGTGCCCGGCGAGCCGGCCCAGCGTGAGCTCGTGCAGCCGCGCGAAGGTCACCTGCCCGGCGTGGGTGTGGCCCGAGAGGACCAGCGGCACCCCGGCGGCCCAGAGGCCGTCCGCCTCCTCGGCGACGTGCGAGAGCCCGATCGTCGCGATGTCGCGCCGGAGGCCCTTCGTCGCCTTCGCGCGATCGGCGTGCCCGGTGTAGGGGTCATCCAGCCCGACGATCTGGAGCTTCTCGCCGCGGACCGAGATGACGGTGCTCTGGTTCTGGAGCAAGAGAGCGCCGGCCTGATCGAGCGCCCAGGCGACCTCGTTCGCGCCCGACCAGTAGTCGTGGTTGCCGAGCACCGCGATGACAGGCGCCTCGATGCCCTTCAAGGTGGCGATGAGCTCGTCCAGGTAGAGCTGGCTGTGACAGACGAGATCCCCCGTGATCACGACGAGGTCCGGCTGTGCCTGGTTCGTGAGCTCGACCGCCGCGTGCTGGACGCTGAGGGGTGTGACGCGACCGAAGTGCAGGTCCGTCAGGTGCGCGACGCGCGCATGGCCCAGGTGCTCCATGTGAGCGGCGGGGCCGGCGAAGCGGCGGAGCTCGATCTTGGGTCGCTTGCCTCGGCTCGGGGGCAGGTCGGACAGGTGCACGTGCGCCGGATGCTAGCAGCGGACGGCCGCGCGTGCCGCCCCGCACCAAGGGGCGGGGCAGCAGCGGGGCGGACCGTCGACCAAACGTCAGGTCACGTCCCGCTCGGGGTGAAGCTGGCGTCGAGGATGAAATCCCCGGAGGCGTCGGCGGTCGTGCCGTCCACCACGACGGTCACCCCGGCCCCCGCCTCGAGCGGCACGCTGATCTCGCCGCCGCTCGCGGAGCACGCGAGCTCCGCCGCCGCCTCGCCGCAACCATCGAGCACGTAGAGCCCGATGGCGAGGGTGGACCCCACGGCCACCGTCAGCGTGCCAGCCTCCAGCGCGGTGAAGTCATACGCGACCTCACGGCCGCCCGCCGGCACGCAACCCGCGTCCAGCCCGTTTGTCCCCGTCGTGTTATCCCCCGTCGACGATCCGAGCACGAGGGGCGAGAGCGTGGCGCAGAAGACGTCGAGCTCGATCGTACATTGGGCCGAGCATCCGTCGCCGTCCTCCAGGCCGCCGTCGTCGCACTCCTCCGCGCCCGTCATCGCGCCGTCGCCGCACTCCACCACACCGCACTCGGCCGCGCAGTCGGGGTCGTCGCAGTCGAGCAAGCCGTCGAGGTCGTCGTCGACGAGGTTGCCGCACCAGGTCTCGGTCGCCGGACAAGGCGGGCAGTCCGAGTCTTCGCAGTCCAGGTAGCCGTCCTGATCGTCGTCAGCCCCGTTCTGGCAGATCTCGGGGCTCAAACAGGCCTCCGCCATGGCGCAGTCTGCGTCCTCGCAGTCGGTCAGGCCGTCGTAGTCATCGTCCTGCTGATCCTGGCAGTCGGCCTCGAAGCCCGTCCCCGTGCTCGTCGTCGGCGACTGGCACGACCCCGTCCACGTGTCGCAAGTCTGGCCGCTCGGACAGTCCGCGTCCGACGAGCACTCCTCGGGCGGGTAGTAGCCGTCGTCGATGTAACCGTAACAGGCCATGAGCGACATCATCGCGACCCCGCCGGTCGCGACCGCGGCGAGCCGCTTGAGCGCGCCGGCGGCAGAGGCCTCGCGTCTCCTCGCCGCCCCGCAGTGCGGACAGACGTCGAGCGACGGTGGAACGAGGCCAGGACAAGACGAACAAGCCAAGAGCATCGACGTTTCCTCCCTTACGGATTTGTCATTCACGAGCTCGTCATTCGAGCGAGAGCGGCGGTTCTTTGCGGGGTCTTCGGTCGATCTGAACGAGGCGCTCGGGCGGGAGCGCGAGCGCCTCGTCGGGGGCGTCGAACGCCTCTTCCACGACCTCCCAGAGGCCGTTGTCGAAGGGCCGCCCGGGCGCAGGCTCACGCGGCACGAGCCGCTCGCGCTTGCCCTGCTTCTTCATCTCCCGGGCACGAAAATGACAGAGCGGATTGTTCCCCGGGCGCCCGAAGATCGCGTGCGCGGTGAAGCTGCATCCCCCCAGGCAGACCGAGCCGAACGGGCACGCGCGGCAGAAGCCCCAGAGGTCGTCCACGGTTCGCCCCCGCGTGAAGGCGAGCTCAGGCGCCTCCTTCCAGATGGACTCGACCGAACGTTCCCGCACGCGGCCCCCGACGTACGCCGAGGTCTGGAGCGACGGGCAGCCCTTGATCGCCCCGTCGGACTCGATGCCCATGACGAAGCGACCGGCCTGACAGCCCGCCCAATGGTCGCGCTGCGTCGCCGGGTCCGCCGAGCGCAGCAGCGTCTCCTCGGGGCCGAAGTACCCGAGGTTGTTGCCCGGCAGGATGCGGATGCCGTCCGCGGCGGCGCGCTCCTTCAGCGCCGCGATGCGCGGGAGCACGTCGAGGAGATCCCAGGGCTGCAGGATCATCGCCGTGCGGTCCGCGGCGCGGCCGAGGGGCGTCGTGATCTGGATCTGCCAGCCGACGATGCCCTGCGCCTTCAGGTGCTCGTAGAGGCCCTCGAGGTCGTCTTTGTTGGAGCGGTTCAGGTTCGTGTTGGCGGTGATGCGGATCCCCGCCGCCTTCAGGTGCCCGAGCGCGGCGGTCGCGGACGCGAAGCTGCCCTTGAGGTTCCGCATGCGGTCGTGGGCGGGCTCGAGCCCGTCGATGCTCACGCTCGCCTGGGCGATGCCGGCCTCCTTCATGGCGCGGGCGAGCTCGGCCGTGACGCCGCGACCGCCGGTCGTGAGCCCGGGCCTGACGCCGGAGAGAGAGAGCGCTCGGGCCACCTCGAGGAAGCCGTCGTGCAGGTAGGCCTCGCCCCCGATGAGGACCACCTCGCGCGTGCCCATGTCGGCGAGCTGCCGGGCGAGGTCGAGGGCCTCCTCGGTCGTCAGCTCGTCGGGGCGCGCCGCGGACGCCCGCGACCCGCAGTGGGTGCAGGCGTGATCGCAGCGGAGCGTCAGCTCCCAGACCACGTAGGCCGGGAACTGCTTGTCGCTCATGACGTCCAGACGGCGGCGGCTCACGATGGGCGGAGGGGGGCGTGGCAACTGGCGTGCCCGGTGAATATTCACACGGTTCTCGCTCGCTTTGGGCACGCAGGTAGGGCACGGCTGTCGTGCTAGCCTCCCGGTCCTCATGACCGACACCCTCTCCCGTGCCCTCTTCGAACGCGCGATCCGCCTGATCCCAGGCGGGGTGAACAGCCCCGTGCGCGCCTTCCGAGCCGTCGGCGGCGACCCGGTGTTCATCCAGCGGGCCGAGGGGGCGAAGCTCTACGGCGCCGACGGGACCGCCTACCTCGACTACATCGGCTCGTGGGGTCCGATGATCCTCGGCCACGCCCACCCGGACGTGATCCGCGCCGTGCAAGACGCCGCGACGCGCGGCCTCTCGTACGGCGCGCCGACCGAGCTCGAGGTGAAGTTCGCCGAGAAGATCCAGTCGCTCTACCCGAGCATGGAGATGATGCGCTGCGTCTCGTCGGGCACCGAGGCGACGATGAGCGCCATCCGGGTCGCGCGCGGCTTCACGAAGCGAGACCTCGTCGTGAAGTTCGAGGGCTGCTACCACGGCCACGCCGATCACCTCCTCGTCAAGGCGGGCAGCGGCCTCGCGACGTTCGGCACGCCCGACTCGGGCGGCGTCCCCGAGGGCATCGCCAAGACCACCCTCACCTTGCCCTTCAACGACGAGGCCGCGCTCCGCGACCTCTTCGCCAAGGTCGGGACGCAGATCGCGGCCGTCATCGTCGAGCCCGTCGTGGGCAACATGGGCTGCGTCCCGCCGGACCCGGGCTTCCTCGAGGCCCTCATCGCGCTCTGCCGTGATCACGGTGCCGTCAGCATCTTCGACGAGGTCATGACGGGCTGCCGGCTCGCCGCCGGCGGCGCGCAGGAGCGCTTCGGCCTCCGCCCCGACATGACGACGCTCGGGAAGATCGTCGGCGGCGGCATGCCCCTCGCCGCGTACGGCGGCCGCGCGGACATCATGAGCGTCATCGCGCCGCTCGGCTCGGTCTACCAGGCCGGCACGTTGAGCGGAAACCCCATCGCCGTCTCGGCCGGGCTCGCGACGCTCCAGCACCTCGGCCCCGCGCTCTACATGCGGCTCGAGGCGCTCGGCGCCCGCCTGGAGGAAGGCCTCGCGCGGGCCGTGAAGGACTCGGGCGCGACGGCGTGCGTCCAGCGGGTCGGCTCGATGATCACGCTCTTCTTCTGCGAGGGGCCGGTGCGCTCGTGGTCGGACGCGGACAAGGCCGACCGCAAGCGCTTCGCCGCCTTCCACGGGGAGCTCCTCCGACGGGGCATCTACTGGCCCCCGGCCCAGTTCGAGGCCGCGTTCCTCTCCGGCGCCCACACCGAGGAGGACGTCGACCGCACCGTCATGGCCGCGGCCGAGGCGCTGAAGTCCGCCTCCTGACCCGGCGAGCGCGGAGCGTTGCGGAGCGCCGCCCGATCGACGATGGTCCGCGCATGCGGATGCTGATTGTCGCGGGCGCCCTCCTCGGCGTCCTCAGCGCGGGCTGCGAGAGCCGATTCCCCGTCTGCAAGACGGACGACGACTGCAAGGCGAAGGCGAGCGCGGACCCGAGCTCGAAGTCGCTCGTCTGCTACGACCTCCGGTGTGTCGAGTGCCGCTACGACTCCGACTGCGGAGACGGCAAGACGTGCGCGCGGAACAAAGGCCAGTGTGAGTCGCTCGGGGGCCCCACCCCGAAATACGGCGAGCCCGTGCCCGACCCGACGACGGAGCTGCCCGCGCCCTCGTCCTCCGCTCCCGCACCGAAGCCGTGAGACGCGCCCTCGCGCCGACGGCGATCGTCGTGGCTGCGCTCGCCTGCGACGATCCGGATCCTCGCTTGGCGGCCCCCAACCCTGACGACGAAGCGAAGGAGCGCGTCGTGAAGGAGGAGCTCGAGCGGTCCCCAGAGGCGGTCGACAAGCTCTGCGGCGCGGCCGGGAGCAAGCTCACCGACGTCCGCGTGGAGCTCCTGCGATCGATCACGGGGACGGTCGCGGCTGACGTCTCGGGGACGGCGGGCGGCGTACGCTGCGAAGGCTCGGTGATCGTCCTCTTCGCCGCCACCGAGGGGGCTCCGGGCTTCGAGGTGAGGCGCTTCGAGGTGGCGGAGGTGCGGACGAAGGGCCACGAGTGGAGGCGGCCGGCCACCTCAGCGCGCCCCTGAGCCGACCCTCTCGCAGGCGCCGCCTTCACAGGCCACCTTGCACTTGGCCTTCGCGTCACACGCGATCTTGCAGAGTCCGCCGGTGCAGTCGAGGCTGCAGTCGGCCCCGGCCGCGCACCGGAGCATGCAGGTCCCGCCCGCGCAAGCGACGCGGCAGACGGAGCCGGTCTCACAGGTGACGTCGCAGTCGCCCGCCTTGCACGACAGGTTGAGCTCCGCGCGCTCGAGGACACGCTCGCGGCAGAGGCCGGTGGCGCAGCTCCGGTTGCAGCTGCCGGAGCAGACGCAGTCCGCGTCGAACTCGTCCGTCTCCTTGCACCCGGACGCAAGCTTCGTGGGCGCCTTGCCGGGCTCGGTGCGCTGGGGTCTCGGGTCCTCCGCTCGCGTCTCGTCCTCGCTCTCGCTGCTCTCGTCGTCGCGAGCGGCTTGCCCGTGCGAACCCCAGGCGCCGAGCCCGAAGGCCAGGGCGCCCCCCGCGAGCGCCACGAGCCCCAGCAGGGCCGCGACGACCGCGACCACCAGCCCGGCGCGGGGCCCGCCCTCGGGAGCGGGCGCGGCGACCACCACCGGTTTGTGGAGCGTCGTCCCGTAGTACAAACTGTTCGAGGCGGGCAACGAGCCGGCCAGCTGAGCTGACGGAACCGTCACCTTCGCCTGCTCGAGGACGGGCGCGAGCTCCCGCCACGCGGCGTCCATGTCGGGGAACCGCGCGGCCTCGTCGCGGCTCAGCGCGCGCGCGAACCAGGCATCGAACCCGGCCGGGAGGGCGCGGGGATCGGGCCGACGCAGGGATGACCTCCCGCGCGAGGATCTCCAGGAGGAGCGACGTGACCGTGCCGCTCGAGGTCCGCGGGGACAGCCAATAGGTGACGCCGGCGAGCGCCTCGAAGGCCACCAGGCCAAACGCCCACACGTCGGTCCACGGGCCGATGCGCCCGCCTTGCGCCTGCTCGGGGGCCATCCAGGCTGGTGAGCCCACGCTCATCGTGGTGCTCGCGGAGCCGTCCGGTCGCAGCACCTTGGCGATCCCGAAGTCGAGGATCTTGATCGACTCGGTCCCGTCACGACGCGCGATGAAGACGTTCTCCGGCTTGAGATCTCGGTGGACGAGGTGCGCGCGATGGGCGGCGCCGAGCCCGGCCGCGATCTGCGCGAGCCAGCGGCGCGCCTCGTCCGGCGCGAGCGGGCCCCGCTTGAGACGCGCGCCGAGCGTCTCCCCCTCCAGGAGCTCCATGACCAGGTAGGGCGTCCCGGCCGAAGCGTCGATCCCCGCGGCGATCACGTCGCACAGGTGGGCGCTGCCGACGCGCGCCGGGACACGGGCCTCGGCGAGGAAACGCTGGCGCGTCGCCTCGTCGCGCGCGAGCTCTGCGTGGAGCAGCTTCATGGCCCAGGCCCGGCCGGTCGAGAGCTGATGCACCGCGTAAACGGCGCCCATGCCGCCGCGCCCGAGCGGACGCCCGATCACGAAATCACCGGCGATGACCGTGCCTTCCTGCATGAGGCGAGCGCGCTCATGTTACCCCCTTTCCCCTTTCCAGGGCCCGAGCCCGCGACTAGCCTGCTTCGCTTCACGAGAGATCGGAGGGTCGGTGAGCGCCAGCATCGAAGTCAGGATTGGCGGTCGCGGGAGCGTTCGCGACGGGGCAGTCACCCGGAACAAGGCCGAGGCGGCGTGTTGTGATCTCTGTGACGCGCAGGTCGACGCCGTCGCTTCGACCAGCAAGTCGGGCGGCGCGCCGTTCGCCTGCAAGGCCTGCCTCCGCACGCGGCTCGAGGCGATGACCGTGGGCTCGTACCTGCTGCGCGACCCTGAAGACCCCGGCCTGCCTTGGGGCAAGGTCAGCGGCTGAGCATCCGAGGAGACCGATGAGTCGACAAATCCAAGAGGAGCGTTCCGAGACCGCGTTCGCGGACTTCAAGCCGCCGCTGACGCGCGATCAAGCCGTGGTGGAGGCGAACCGTTGCCTCTATTGCACGGACGCGCCCTGTGTGAAGGCGTGCCCTACGCACATCGAGATCCCGCAGTTCATCCGGAAGATCGCGACCGGGAACGTCAAGGGCAGCGCCAGGACGATCTTCGAGTCGAACATCTTCGGGATGAGCTGCGCGCGCGTCTGCCCGGTCGAGGTGCTCTGCGTCGGCGACTGCGTCTACAACGAGATGGGCGTCCCCCCCATCCAGATCGGCAAGCTGCAGCGCTACGCGACCGACATGGCCTTCGCGGAGAAGTGGGAGTTTTTCCAGGCAGGCCCCGACACCGGCAAGAAGGTCGCGCTCATCGGCGGCGGCCCCGCGAGCCTCGCGTGCGCGCACGAGCTGCGGCGGGCTGGCCACGCGACCACCATCTTCGAGAAGCGCGCCTCGCTCGGCGGGCTCAACACGACCGGCGTCGCCCCCTACAAGATGCGCGCGGACAAAAGCGTCGAAGAGGTCGAGTGGATCCTCGGCATCGGGGGCATCGAGGTGAAGACCGGCGTCGAGGTCGGCAAAGACATCTCGTTCGCGGACCTGGAGAAACAATACGACGCCGTCTTCTTCGGCGCCGGCCTCGGGCCCGACTCGCGCATGAGCGTCCCGGGGGAAGACCTGCCCGGTGTCGTCGGCGCGGTGGACTGGATCGAGAAGATGAAGCTCGGCAAGGTCCCGATGACCGGCGTGAAGCGCGTGGTGGTCGTCGGCGGCGGCAACACCGCGATCGACGCCGTGCGCGAGGCGATCGGGCTCGTCCCGGCCGAGAGCGAGGTCGTCATGGTCTACCGCGGCCAGGAGGACAGGATGAGCGGCTACGCCCACGAGTGGAAGGCCGCCAAGGTGGAGGGCGCCCGCGCGCTCTGGCAGGCGATCCCGGTCGCGTTCGAGGGCAGCGGCAAGGTCGAGCGCGTGCGGTGCCAGCGGCTCGACGCGAACAAGAAGCCCATCGCCGGGTTCGAGCTCACGATCGACGCGGACCTCGTGCTCGTCGCGATCGGCCAGAGCAAGCTCGGCGCGATGCTGGCGTCGCTCGGCGGCATCCAGATCGAGAGCGGCAAGGTCGTGACGGACGACCGCGGCGGGACCGGCCGCAAGGGCTGGTTCGCCGGCGGCGACGCGCGCAACGGCGGCAAGGAAGTGGTGAACGCAGCCGCGGAAGGCAAAGCTGCGGCGCTCGCCATCCATGATTTTCTCTCCGGAGGCTCCCGTGGTTGACCTCTCGACCAACTGCGCAGGCATCAAATCGCCGAACCCCTTCTGGCTCGCGTCGGCGCCGCCGGCGAACTCGGGCGGCCAGGTCCAGCGCGCGTTCGACGCCGGCTGGGGCGGCGCGGTCTGGAAGACGCTCGGCGTGCCGATCCAGAACGTCTCGTCGCGCTTCGGCGGCGTGAACATCCGTGGCGTCCAGGGCGCGGGCTTCAACAACATCGAGCTCATCACGGACCGCCCGCTGGAGACGAACTTCCGGGAGATCTACGAGACCAAGAAGAAGTACCCGAAACACGCGGTCATCGTCAGCCTGATGGTGGAGACGCGCGAAGAGTGGAAGGACATCATCAAGCGCTCGGTCGACGCCGGCGCGGATGGCCTCGAGCTCAACTTCGGCTGTCCCCACGGCATGTGTGAGCGCGGCATGGGCTCGGCCGTCGGCCAGGAGCCGCGCGTCAACCAGGAGATCACCTCTTGGGCGGTGGAGTACTCGACCGTGCCCGTTCTGGTGAAGCTCACCCCCAACGTGAGCGACATCGTCCCGCACGGGCTCGCCGCGCGCCGCGGAGGCGCGCACGGCGTCTCGCTCATCAACACCATCAAGAGCATCATCGGCGTCGACATCGATCGCTTCGTGCCCGAGCCGCGCGTCTCGGGCCTGTCGACGAACGGCGGCTACTGCGGGGCCGCGGTCAAGCCCATCGCCCTCCACATGGTCGCGCAGCTCGCTCGGTCCAAAGACTTCGGCATCCCGATCAGCGGCATCGGCGGCGTCTCCAACTGGCGCGACGCGGTGGAGTTCATCCTCCTCGGCTCCACCAGCGTGCAGGTCTGCACGGAGGTCATGCTCCGCGGCTACCGCATCGTGGAGGACATGATCGAGGGCCTCGAGGAGTACATGCGCACGCACGGCTTCTCCACCATCGATCAGATGGTCGGCAAGGCCGTGCCCGCCTACTCGGAGTGGGGCGATCTCGACCTCAACTACGAGACCGTCGCCAAGATCGATCCGCAAAAGTGCATCGGCTGCCACCTCTGCGTCACCGCCTGCCACGACGGTGCGCACCAGTGCATCCACCCGCAAGACAGCCCGGCCGCGCTCTCGGCGATCCAGAAGGGCCACGCGACGAAGCCCAACGGCGGCTCGCACGTGCGCGTCCCCGTGGTGGACGAGAGCGAGTGCGTCGGCTGCAACCTCTGCCAGATCGTCTGTCCGGTCTCGGGCTGCATCGAGATGACCAAGGTCGAGAACGGGTTCTCCGCCTCCACCTGGAACGAGCACGTAAAGGACGGCAAGGCGCTCCGGCCCAAGAAGGGCGCGCACTAGGGCCCCCGGCGGCTGCCCAGCGCCCCCACCGAGGCCGCATCGACTCGCGAGCGGGGCTTCAGGTGGTCAGTGTCAAGGACTTGGCGGCGCCAACGTGCGCCACGACCACAACAGCCCTTTCGTAACCTCCTCCTTGGGCCGTTGCACGCGGTATGTCCAAGGACTGGACGATCCGTCGGTTGCTGCTGGCCCTGGCGTCGCTCGGGGTCGTCGTGGCCGTGCTCGTGGGTTCGAGCGGCCTCTACCAGCAAGCTCGCGGCGAGGCGACCGAGGCTACGCTTCTACGCAACGCGACCGCGGTCCGTCAGGTGATGGATGCGGACATGATGCACGACGCGCTCCGCGCCGACGTGCTCCGTTCCTTGTTCCTCGCTCAGAAGGGCACGCGGGCGGAGCGCGAAGAAGTGCGCAAGGACACCATCGAGCACGTGGCGCGCTTTCGCGCCGCGCTCGACCATGAGTCGGTCCGCGGCTCGTCCGAGGAGGTCCAGAAGGAGCTCGCGGCGATGAAGCCCGCGCTCGAGAGCTACCTGAACGCCGCAACCGAGATCACCGCGCTCGCAGCACGCGATCCGGAGGCCGCCGAGCGCCAGCTCCCCGATTTCCAGAAGGCGTTCGAAGCGCTCGAGGAAGAGATGGGCAAATTGGACGAGCTCGCCGAGGCCCAGAGCACCGTCGAGGTGGCCGCCGCCGCCGCCAGCCACTCGCGCGCCCGATACGTGACCCTCGTCTTCATCGCGATCGGCGCAGGCGCGTCGCTCCTCCTCGGCCGATTGATCGCCAAGAGCATCCTCGGCGACGTCGAGACGATCCGCCGCGTGACGGCGCAGGTCGGGGCCGGAAACTTCCGAGAACACGCCGAGATAAGGAGCCAGAACGAGCTGGGCCAGACCGCCAACGCGCTCAACCAAGTGATAGACGGCCTCCGCCTCACGCTCGAGGCCGAGCAGGTGGACTGGGCCGAGGTCGGCAAGACCCGCGCGGAGGTCGGCCGCATTCGTCAGCTGGTCGACAACGCGCCGCTCGCCATCCTGTACCTCGACCGCGACCTCGTCGTGCAGCTCGCGAATCCCGCGGCGACACGGGGCTTCCAGGCGCTCGAGGGCGCGCTCCCCTACCGCGCGGACCAGTGGGTCGGCCGCAGCTTCCGGCAGTTCTACAACGACAGCAACAAGCCTCGTGATTTCCTGGCCGACGCACGCAACCTGCCGTACCGCGGGATGTTCGAGCTCGGGACGGACACGCTCGAGCTAGTCGCCTGCGCGATCGTCGACGCGCGCGGCGAGCAGCTGGGCACGATGGTGACCTGGGAGGTCGTCACGGAGCGTGTCACCGCCGAGCGCAAGGTGCGAGAGGCCCAGGAAGAGGCGCTGCAGAGCGCCGAGGACCGCCGCCGACACGAGGCCGAGATCGCCGGGGAGCGTCAGCGCGAAGCAGCAGTGCGCCAGGGGGAAGAGCGCGCCCGAGCCGAGGCCGAGGCAGCCCGCGGCGCCGAGCTCCGCGCCAAGGTCGACTCCATCCTCGAGGTGGTGGACCGTGCCGCGCGCGGCGACCTCACCGCGGAGATAGAGGTGTCCGGAGAGGATGCGATCGGGCGACTCGGCGTGGGCCTCTCCAGGTTCTTCGCGACCCTGCGCGGCAGCCTCGAGAACGTGGCCCGCACCTCCGAAACGGTGAGCTCGGCGTCGCTCCAGGTCAGCCGCATCGGCAGCCAGATGGGCTCGACAGCCAGCGAGACAGCCAGGCAGGCGTCGACCGCGGCGCGCACCGCAGACGACGTGTCGCGCAACCTCTCGACGATTGCCGCCGCCACCCTGCAGATGAGCGCGTCGGTGAGCGAGATCTCCAGCAACGCCACGAACGCCGTGAGCGTGGCCCGCCGCGCGGTGTCGCTGGCCGACCAAACGAACGGGACCGTGTCCAAGCTGGGAGAGTCGAGCACGGCGATCAGCAACGTCACGAAATTGATCAACTCCATCGCGCAGCAGACGAACCTGCTCGCGCTCAACGCGACGATCGAGGCGGCGCGCGCGGGCGAGATGGGCAAGGGCTTCGCGGTCGTCGCACACGAGGTCAAGGAGCTCGCGAAAGAGACGGCGCGCGCGACCGAAGAGATCGGTCGCCAGGTGGAGGCCATCCAGGGCGACACGAACCAGACCGTCGAGGCCATCCGCGTGATCAGCGAGATCATCGGGGAGATCAGCAATACCCAGGCGGCGATCGCAGCCGCGGTCGAAGAGCAAAAAGCGACGACGAGCGAGATGAGCCGCAACGTCAACCAAGCCGCGGATGGCGCGCGCGACATAGCCAGCGCAGTCGGCGAAGTGGCCACGGCCGCCGGCCGCACCGAAGGCGGCGCGGCCGACAGCCAGGCCGCGTCGACGGACCTGGGGCAAGCGGCAGACGTGCTGAGGGAGCTCGTGCGCCAGTTCAAGTTCACCCCCGACCGGCCGGGCATGGACCTTCGAGCGCCTTTCCGGCCCGAGGTGATGATGGTCGGGAACGCCTGATCCGTCCGCGTGGGCCGCTCCGTTCTCTCTTTTCGCCGCGGCTCCGCGCGCTTATCGAGTCGCCCAGGTGACCAAGATGAGCAAGACCGTGAAGTGTGGCCTCATTCAGTGCTCGAACCCGCTGAATGACGAGACCAAGCCCGTCAGCGAGATCCAGAAGGCGATGGTCGACAAACACATCCCCTTCATCGAGGACGCCGGCAAGAAGGGCGTGCAGATCCTCTGCCTCCAGGAGATCTTCAACGGGCCTTACTTCTGCCCCAGCCAGGACCCTCGCTGGTACGAGGCGGCCGAGGAGATGCCTGGGCCCACGGTCGAGCTGATGTCGACCTACGCCAAGAAGTACAACATGGTCATGGTCGTCCCCGTGTACGAGCGGGAGATGAGCGGCGTCTTCTACAACACGGCCGCCGTGATCGACGCGGACGGCAAGTACCTGGGCAAGTACCGCAAGCAGCACATCCCTCAGGTCCGGCCCGGCTTCTTCGAGAAGTTCTTCTTCAAGCCGGGCAACGGCGGCTACCCGGTCTTCCAGACACGGTACGCCAAGGTCGGCGTCTACATCTGCTACGACCGCCACTTCCCGGAGGGCGCGCGCTGCCTCGGCCTGAACGGCGCCGAGATCGTGTTCAACCCGTCCGCCACGGTCGCCGGCCTCTCCCAGTACCTCTGGAAGATCGAGCAGCCCGCGCACGCCGTCGCCAACGGCTATTACATGGGCTGCATCAACCGCGTCGGCACGGAGGCGCCCTGGAACATCGGCAAGTTCTACGGCACGAGCTATTTCGTGAACCCGCGCGGCCAGATCATCGCCGAAGCGAGCGAGGACAAGGACGAGCTCGTCGTCTCGGACCTCGACATGAAGGTGATCGACGAGGTCCGCGCGACCTGGCAGTTCTACCGGGACCGCCGCCCCGAGGCGTACGAGGAGATCACGAAGATCTGAGCGTGCCCCCCCGGGCAGCCGTCGCCATTCCGCTCACCACGGAAGGCGTTCCCCTGGCGGAGGCTTTCGCGGCGACGGGTCCAGCCTCGACTCGCTTCGCCGCGGCATCCAGCGACGACGGCGCGCTCTTCATCGTCTCCGACGAGAATCTGGGCTCGGGAGCGCTGACGCTGCGGGTATTCGAGCCCGATGGCGCTCCGCGAGCCGAGGTCGCGATCCCCGTGTCGGCACCTCCTTCGCCTTCCGAGAGGCTCGGCGTCGTCGCGTCGGGGGATGGCGATTCGGCGGTCGTGGTCTGGACGGTGCAAGACGGCGCGTTCGACGCCGCCGACGTCCTCGGCGCCCGGATCGACTGTCTTCGCTAGCCCCCTGGAACCAACGTTCCTTGAAGAATTCGTGCCGCCCCTGACGGGGCGAAGGCGGCCCGAATTCTCGGGCGAGGTGTTGGTTTTGTCCCGGAGGGGACTCGTTCTCCTCTGGTGGAAACTCCGTTTCCACGGGACTGGCTCAACCCGCCACGACGGCGAGTCGGCCCGACTTGTAGCCTGGCACGGCGACCTCGATGGTGTGCCGTGTCGGGGACTTGAACCAGAACTGCTTGAGCGGCAGCGCGCTCGGCGGCTTGCTCTTGCGCCTGAGGATGACGCGAGGCGTCTCCGGAGCGTTGAACACCCGACCGATGACGTTGAGCACCTCACCGAGGTTCTCTTCGAGCATCTCCTCGAGCTTCTTCGCCTTGATCGAGGCCTCGGCGACACCGGGCGGCACCAGCGTGAGCGCCGCGGCGAGGCTCGCAGAGAGAGGCAGGTCGATGGCGGCGCTCGCGCCGAGGGTGCCATCTTCCCGGTCGTATTCGGCGATGACGTAGAAGTCCTCGACCGTGATGACCGGCTTCAGCTCCTTCACTTGAACGGGCTTGCCGATCAGATCGCGGAGCACGGCTCCGATGTCGACGGCGCGGAGCACCGAGACCTTCTGGGCAGCTGCGGCAGCGGACATGTTCGACTCCCCTTACATGGTGACGGACAGGGCGCTCTTCACCGCTTCGGAGGTGAAGGGCTTGGAGATCATGAAGGCCGCACCGGCGTCCTTCGCCTGCTGCTTGATCGACTCGCTCACCTCGGAGGTGACGAAGCCGAAGGTGACCTTGCAGCCCTCGGCGCGGACCGCCTTCAGGAGGTCGATCCCGAGCATGTTGGGCATGTTCCAGTCACACAGGACCAGATCCGGCTGCTCGGCCCGGATGACGCCCAGCCCCTGCTGGCCGTCCGCCGCTTCGAGGAAGGTGCAGTCGCCGTAGCCTGCCTGGCGAAGCGACCGGGTGACGAGCATTCGCATGGCTTTGCTGTCGTCGACGATGAGAATCTTCTTCATGGCTCCACCTCTCGATCAAATGCGGAACGATCGCGCAGGGTGATAAGGGCGCGCTTCACGTTCCGGCGTGCGCGCCGCTCTCCCCGCGTAACACCACGACCAGCGACATCGGCACGCCGTCGAACGAGAGCTCGGCGGTCGCCGCTTGGACGCCGTCTCGGAAGACGGCGTGGCCGCGAATGAAGAGCGGCAAGCCCGTTTTCAGCGGCTCGAACGCCCCGGAAGGATGGGCCTTCACCAGCCCGCTCGCGATGTTGAGGATCTCGCAGAACGCATCCGCGACGTCCCCCGGGGGCATCTCTTCCTCGGGGCTCATGCCGAGGAGCGAGCGGGCCGCGAAGGCGCAGCTCGACTCCGCGCCCAGCAGGCCGAGCTCGACCACCTCGTCCCCGATGAGCGGGAGGTAGGCTCCGCTCTCGCTCGTCTCGTCGAGGCCGTCGAAGGTGCGGAGGAGCTCGACCTCTCCGCAGCCGAGGACGGTCGTGCCGACCTCTCTCATCGCCCCGACCCCCGCTTCGACCCACGCTGCCAACGTCGTCATGCGGTCGTCCCTTTCCAATCGGCGTGCCGCCGGGTTCTGCCCTTCTTCCAGGTGAAGGATCTGCGGACGCGTCAATGCCTTGGCGCCCTCATCGTCAACATCAACGGTCCCTTTCGGGAACCTTAAAGGTCCAGTCGCGGAGGTCCGTTGGCCCCAAGGAAGGCGAATGTCCAGGAATCGGACAACGCGAGGGCGAGAGGGCGATGAACGAAGAGGACCTTGAAGCGATCACCGTGTTCCTCGAAGAGAGCTTCGAGGGCCTCGGTCGAGTCGAGACCATGTTGCTCGAGCTCGAGAACGGCGCGGCGCCCGGCGACCGGTTGAACGCGCTCTTCCGGGAGCTTCACACAATCAAGGGGACGTCGAGCTTCCTCGAGCTCAAGAGGATCGAGTCCGTCGCACACGCGGCGGAGGACGTCCTCGGCAAGCTGCGTGAGGGCTCCCTCACGTTGAACAGCGACATGGTGACGATCTTCCTGGAGGCGGCGGATGTCCTCCGGACCCTCCTCAACAACGTCAAACAGGTGAACAACGAGGGCGAGCTGTCGGTCACCGACCTCACGGCGCGAATTCGCTCGCACCTGCCCGGCCCCGGCGAGGGGAAGAAGACCGAGGTGGCCAAGGCCGAGGCGCCGAAGCCGGAGTCGGCCAAGCCCGAGTCGGCCAGACCGGACGCGCTCCCGAAGGCGCCCGCGGGCCCCCCGCTCAACGTCCTCGTCGCGCACCGCGATGAAGACGAAGCGAAGCGGATCGCCGCCGGGCTCGACGCGCACGGCCTCAAGTGCGGCATCGCACTGAATGGCGCGGACGCGCTCGGGAAGATCCGAGCGCTCCGTCCGGGCGACCCGCCGCCGGTCGCGGAGGTCCTCCTCCTCTCGCAGCACCTCGCGGTCATCGACGGCCTCGACCTCGCCGCGCGCTACTTCGGCGGCGACAAGCCGAGCCCGAAGATCCCCTTCATCTACCTGGTGTCCTCCAAGGAGGAGGGTGACGCGATCGTCTCCCACCAGACGGGCACCTTCCCCATCGAATACGCCGTCGAGGGGAACGCCGAGGCGCTCGCGGAGCAGCTGCGCGCAGCGGCGGCTCGCGCCAAGGCCGCGGTCGCCGCCACCGGCGAGGGCGTCCGCTCGATCGAGGAGGCGACGATCCGGGTGGGCGTGGGCTTGCTCGAGCAGCTCATGAACCTGGTCGGGGAGCTCGTGCTCGCCCGAAACCAGATCCTCCAGATCGCGAACTCCGACAAAGACGCCCGTGCCAACGTCGCGGCGACGGCCCAGCGGCTCAACATCGTGACCTCCGAGCTGCAGGAACAGGTCATGCGAACGCGCATGCAGCCGATCTCCCGCCTCTTCGACCAGATCCCGCGGATGGTGCGGAGCATCACGCGAGCCACCGGCAAGGAGGTGGCCTGCCAGATCGACGGGAACGCGACCGAGCTCGACCGCACCTTCATCGAGCTCGTCCGCGACCCGCTCATGCACCTCGTCCGCAACGCCATCGATCACGGGATCGAGGCGCCGGATGTGCGGCGCGCGGCCGGGAAGCCGACCGCCGGCAGCCTGCGCGTCCGAGCGTTCCACGAGGGAGGCAGCGTGAACATCGAGATCGAGGACGACGGCAAGGGCCTCGACCCGAAGAAGCTCCGCTCGCGCTCCATCGAGCGAGGCCTGCTCTCCTTCACCGAAGCCTCGCAGATGAATGACAGGGAGATCGTCGACGTGATCTTCCTCCCTGGCTTCTCCACCGCGGAGCAGGTGACGAACATCTCGGGCCGAGGCGTGGGGATGGACGTCGTCCGGACGCAGGTGGAGCGGGCCGGTGGCGTCGTCGAGCTCTCGTCGACGCTCGGCAAAGGCACGAAGGTCCGCCTGAAGATCCCGCTCACGCTCGCGATCGTCCCCGCCTTGCTCGTCACCGCGGCGGGCCAGCGCTACGCGATCCCTCAGCTCAACGTGCTGGAGCTCGTCCACATCGGCTCGGCCGACTTGGACAAGCAGATCGAGCGCGTCCGCGGCGCGGAGATCTACCGACTGCGCGGGACGGTCCTGCCGCTGCTCCGCCTCGCCGAGACGCTGAAGCTACCCGCAGGCAGCGCGCCGACGGACGGCGTCAACATCGTCGTGGTCTCGGCCGGCGATCGCCGATACGGGCTCCTCGTCGACGGCGTGGAAGACACGGTCGAGATCGTCGTCAAGCCGATGCACCGGTCGCTCAAGCGCCTCACGTGCTACTCCGGCGCGACCATCCTCGGCGACGGTTCGCTGGCCCTCATCCTCGACGTGCTCGGCCTGGCGACGCGCGGAAACATGAAGATCGGCTCGAGGAGCGCGAACGCGACGGCTGCGAAGCCGCCGAAGACGTCGCAGCTCGAGTCGTTCCTCGTCTTCACGGCCGGGGAGACCCAGTGTGCGGTGCCGCTCTCGACAGTCTCACGCATCGAGCGGATCCCCGCTCACGCGATCGAGCGGGTGGCGGGCAACGACGTGCTGCAATACCGGAGCGTCATCATGCCGGTCATCCGGCCGGAGGACTTCCTCCCGCTCGGGCCATCCTCGAAGCTCGACGAGCAGCCGGTGATCGTCTTCGACTTCGGCAGCCCCATCGGGCTCGCAGTGCAGAGCATCGTGGACATCGTCGAGAGCGAGCCCACGGCGGCGCGCACCCGCGACGCGAGCGACGGTGTGCTCGGCTCACAGGTCCTGCTCGGCAAGACCACGATCCTCCTCGACGTCTTCGGGATCGTGAAGCGCTTCAGCCCCAAGCTCGCCACGGAGGGCATGGCCTCGAAGCCGCGCAACGCGCGGGTGCTCGTCGTGGACGACTCCTTGCTGATGCGTTCGGTCCTCCTCGGGTACCTCCGCTCCGCCGGCCACGAGGCCCTCGCCCTCTCGGACGGTGAGACCGTGCTCGCCCAGCTCGACGCGGCCAAGCAGGAGGGGCGGCCCTTCGACGCGATCATCTCGGACGTGGAGATGCCGGGCACCGACGGCCTCACGCTGACGCGGAGCATCCGCGCGCACGCGGACCACAAGAACACCCCGGTCGTGATCATCAGCAAACACGACCTCCCTCACCTCCAAGCGATCGCCGCCTCGTGCGGTGCCAACGCCTACGTCCACAAGCTCGACCGCGCGGACCTCCTCGCGAAGGTCGCGTCCGTCCTTCCCGAGGCCAAGAGGAGCGCAGCATGAGCGCGAGCACACAACAACAGATGGCGACGTTCTTCGTCGACGGCGAGCTCTTCGGAGTCGACGTGAAGGACGTGCAAGAGGTCCTGATGGCGCAGGAGGTCACCCCCGTCCCCCTCGCGCCACCGCACATCGTGGGGCTCACCAACCTCCGAGGACAGATCCTCCCCGCGCTCGACCTGCGGACGCGCCTGGGTATCGCGCCGAGGCCGGAGAAGGCGCCTTCTTCCAACCTGGTCGTCAAGACCTCGGAAGGGCCCGTGAGCCTGGTCGTCGACGAGATCGGCGACGTGATCGAGCTCCCGACGAACGCCTGGCGCGAGGTCCCCGAGACGGTGTCGCCGGCCGAGCGCCAGTTCGTGCAGCAGATCGCCACGCTCGAGGATCGCCTGATGCTCCGGCTCGATATCGGTCGTCTCCTCGATGAAGACGGCAAACACGGCGGCGAAGACGGCGCGCGCGGAGGCGATCGATGAGCGCCGCCCACCTATCGGTCGTGCCGCCGCCGGCACCTTCGTTCGACGAGGTGACGATCGGCCTGCTCGAGACCTCGTTCGCAGCGCTCGCCCCGCAGGGGGCCACCCTGGTCAGGGTCTTCTACGAGAAGTTGTTCGCCGCGCACCCGGAGACGCGCGGCCTCTTCCCCGACGACATGAGCGAGCAGGAGAAGAAGCTCCTCGATGCGCTCGTGCTGGTCGTCAAGAGCATCCGGGATCCGGCCAAGGTGGAGCGCGCGCTCGTTCACCTCGGTCGCCGACACGCAGCCTTGGGCGCGACACGCGAGCACTACGACATCGTCGGCAAGATCCTCCTCGAGACCCTCGCGGAGCTGGCCGGCGCCGCCTGGAGCTCGAGCCTCTCGACCGCATGGGCGGAGGCGTACGGCTGGGTGGCGCGCACGATGCAATCAACACGCAAGGAGAACGGGGCCATGGAGACCTACGGAGAAGCGGCGAAGAAGCGAAACGGGAGCATCGCTCCGCCGGACGACGCGACGCGCGCCGCCCTCGCGGACGCGGAGCGCAAGGCGGCCGAGGCCTCGCGCCTCAGGCAGATGATCGAGAACGCGCCCGTCAACGTCATGTACTGCGACAAGAACGGGGTCATCCAGTTCCTGAACGAGACGTCGAAGAAGACGCTCCGCGGCCTGTCGCAATACCTGCCCGTCTCCGTGGACGCGATGGTTGGCACGAGCATCGACGTCTTCCACAAGAACCCGGCGCACCAGCGGCGCCTCCTCGCCGACCCGTCGAACCTCCCGCACGCGGCCCAGATCCAGGTCGGCCCGGAGACGCTCTCGCTCCTCGTGACGGCCATCTACGACGAAGCCGGGGGCTACGTCGGCCCGATGCTCACCTGGGAGGTCATCACGCAGAAGAAGCGCCTCGCCGACGACCAGGCGCGCGTCCGCAACATGATCGACCACGCGCCCGTGAACGTCATGTTCTGCGACACCGACTTTGTCATCCAGTACATGAACGAGACGTCGCGCAAGACGCTCGAGTCGCTCCAGCAGTACCTCCCGGTTCGCGTCGACAGGCTCATCGGCAGCTCGATCGACGTCTTTCACAAGAACCCGGCGCATCAGCGTCGCCTGCTCACCGACCCGCGGAACCTCCCCCATCGAGCGGAGATCCAGGTCGGCCCCGAGACGCTCTCGCTCCTCGCGAGCGCCATCCACGACTCGCGGGGCAACTACGTCGGGCCGATGCTCACCTGGGAGGTCATCACCGAGAAGGTCGCCGCCAAGAAGCGCGAGGAGGCGCTGCTCGCCTCCACCGAGCAGGCGCGCGCCGAGCTCTCCGCCAAGGTCGCGAGCCTCCTCGAGACCGTCTCCGCCGCCACGCGCGGGGACCTCACCGCGGCCGTGAAGGTCCAAGGCGATGACGCGGTCGGCCAGCTGGCCGCCGGCATCGCCCAGTTCCTCGGTCAGATGCGCGGCTCGATCTCCGACATCGCCAAGACCGCAAAGGACGTCGCGGGGGCCGCGGACTCGCTCAGCACCATCTCCACCCAGCTCGCCGCGGGCGCGACCCAGACGAGCTCGCAGGCGAACGCGGTCACCAGCGCGGCGGAGTCGATCCGGACGAACATCAACAACGTCGCGGCTGCAGCGGAGGAGATGAGCGCGACCGTACGCGACATCGCCAACAACGCGGGCGAGTCGGCCAAGGTCGCGGGCACCGCGGTCGCGACCGCGCAGCAGACGAACGCCGTCGTCGCAAGCCTCGGCGCGAGCTCGCTCGAGATCGGCAAGGTCATCAAGGTGATCAGCGCCATCGCGCAGCAGACGAACCTCCTCGCGCTCAACGCCACGATCGAGGCGGCGCGCGCAGGCGAGGCGGGCAAGGGCTTCGCGGTCGTCGCGAACGAGGTGAAGGAGCTCGCCAAGGAGACCGCCCGCGCGACCGAGGACATCACGCAAAAGATCGAGAGCATCCAGGGTGACACCCGCAAGAGCGTCGACGCGATCGGCGAGATCGTGAAGGTCATCGAACGGATCAGCGGCTACGCGACGACCATCGCCGCCGCCGTCGAGCAGCAAGCCGCCACCACCCGCGACATCGCGAAGAACGCGATGGACGCGGCGGGCGGAGCAGGCGCGGCCGCGAGCAACATCAGCGGCGTCGCCTCCGCGGCGAAGGACTCCGAGCGGCAAGCCTCGGCGACCCAGAAGGCGTCGCGGCAGCTCGAGGAGAGCGCCACGGGTCTGAACCGCCTGGTGAGCAGCTTCAAGGTCTGACACCTCCCCCGGCCCGCCCGGCGTCCGGGCGGGCCTTCTCCCTGATCACGTCGATGAAACACCCGCAACGCGCCGTCATCCTGCCCTTCATGACCATGCTCGGGAGCATGGTGGTCGTCCCGGCCATCCGACCCGCGCTGGCGGCGAGCGGCGCGGGTGAAGGCGCGATGCACGCCTTCATGAGCGTGAACATGCTGGGCGCGGCGGTCGGCGCGCCGCTCCTGTCGTGGCTGGCGGACAGGAGGCGGGCGCACCGAGAGATCGCGATCGCTCTCGCGGTGCTCGACGCCCTCCTAATCGCCGCGACCACCTTCCCCATCCCGGTCTGGGCGATCCTCCTCACCCGCACGCTGCAGGGCGCCGCGAACGTGGGGCTTCTGTCCATCCTCATGGCGATGGCGACACGCGGCGAAGGAGCCGCGCCGCCGTCCCACGCCAGGCTCGGCGCGACCGGGGCGGTGATGACCGCCGCGATCGCGATCGGTCCCCCGCTCGGAGGTGTGCTCCTCGGGCTCGGACCGCGCACGCCGTTCTTCGCGGCGGCGCTCCTCGACGGTGCCGTCGGATCGCTGCTCGTCCTGGCGCCGGCTGCGGCGAAGCTCGCGAGTCGGGCGCCGCGTCCGCGGCTGGAGCTATCGAAGAACCCGCTCCTGGCCGTACCTCTGGTGATGGCATTCACGGAGCGATTCACCGTCGGCTGCTTCGTCGTCTCGTTCGCCGTCTACGCGCACGAGTCGCTCGGGCTCTCGGACCGCGCCACGAGCCTCCGCTTCACGCTCTTCGTCGTTCCGTTCGCGCTCGCCATGTTCCCGATGTGGCGCGCAGCGGAGCGGTTCTCGCGCGCGCGGACGCTTGCATGGGGCGGCGTGGGCTACGGCGTCGCGTTCCTCCTCCTCGCCGTCACGCGGGGCCCTGCCCTCGACCTCAGCCTCGTCTTGTGCGGCGTGAGCTCCGCCATGATGTTCGCCCCGTCCCTCTGCTACGCGGGCGCCCTCTCCCCGAGCGAGAGCCGAGCGACCTCGATGGGGCTCTTCAACGCGGCAGGGTGTCTCGGCATGATGTTCGGACCTGCCGTCGCGGGCATCCTCTCCGCGACGCTGCGGAGCAGCGGCTACGACGCCGGCGTGCGCTACCCGATCGTGTTCGCCGTCGCCGGCTCGGTGCAGCTCATGGCCATGCTCTTGCTCCGGCGCCGCCTGCGCGCGCTCGGCGAGCGCGAGGCCGACATCCTGGGGCCCGAGGTCGCGCCATGAACGCTCGCGTCGCGACCGACCTCTCTGCGGTGAACGAAGTGCGTGTGCTCGTCTTCGCCCGCTCCGCGCCCCTCAGGCGCCGCCTCGTCCACGCCCTCGGCATGTTGCCCGACGTGTGCATCCTGGGCGCGTACTCCACCGAAGAGGCGGTGATCGACCGGGCGCGGCGAGACGCGGTCGACGTCCTCCTCGTCGAGTCCGAGATCGATCCCATCGGCTTCGCCAAGGCGTGCGTCGTCCTGCCGCGTCCCCCGGCGTGGTTCACCGTCGCCGAAGGTCCCACGGACCCGAGCACGACCACCCGCGCGATCCTCGGCGGCGCAGCGGGCGTGCTGCCGTGCCCGAACGGTCAGGATCCGGCCGAGCTCGCGGCTGTCCTGCGCGCGCAGGTGAAGTCCCGCAGCGGAGCCGAGGCGAGGGACCAGCGGCCACGCGCCCGAACGTCGAGCGTGCCGCGCGCGCGCACGACGCCCCCTCCTCCAGTCCCGGCGCTGGCGCTCGCGCCGCCCGCCTCGCTCGCGCTCCTTCCCACGCCGGTGGTCGGTCGCTTTCGTCGCCCCGAGCTCCTCCGTCGCGAGATCCTCGGCATCGGGTGCTCGACCGGCGGGCCACCCGCGGTGACCGCGCTCGTGCGCGGGCTGCCACCGACGTTCCGCCCTCCCATCGCGATCGTCCAGCACATGGCCGCCGCGCACATCCCGTACTTCGTCGACGGCCTCCGCCGCCAGCTCGACCGCCCGGTGCACCTGGCGGAGCAAGGCGCGCCGCTCGAGCCCGGTCAGGTCTACGTCGCTGCCGGCGACCATCACCTGGGCGTGGCCCGAGAAGGGAGCGCGCTTCGGCTCCGGCTGATCGACGGACCGCCCGAGCACAACTGCCGGCCCGCGGTGGACCCACTTTTCCGCTCTCTCGCTGCCACCTGCGGCACCACCGCGATCGGAGTCGTCCTCACGGGCATGGGCTCCGACGGCGCGCTCGGCGGTCGCGCGATGCACGACGCCGGCGCTCCCGTGCTCGTGCAGGACTCCCAGACGAGCATCGTCTGGGGGATGCCCGGCGCCACGTATCAAGCCGGCGCGGCAAGCGCCGTCCTCCCTCTCGAACAACTCGCCGGCGAGATCCTCCAATGGTCACTATGAGCAGCAATGTCGGATTGAACGAAACCACGCTCTGGCCCTTGGTTCGCCAGCGGCTCCGCGCGCTCTGCGGGCTCGTCCTCCAGGAGGACCAGGCGTACCTGCTCAATCGGCTCGAGCCGGTCGCGCGCAGCCTTGGCTTCCCCTCCGTCCCGCTCTTCTTGAGCGCGACGCTCGCGGGAGGACGAGACGATCTCGACTCTGCCCTCGTCGAGTCCATGACCACCCACGAGTCGTCGTTCTTCCGGGACCCCGTGTTCTGGGAGACCATCCGGACGCGAATCGGTCCTGCGCTCGCGGCGCTCGGCCGCCCGATCCGGATCTGGTCGGCCGCCTGCTCCACGGGGCAGGAGCCGTATTCGATGGCCATGTTGCTCTCGACGCACTTCCCGAACATGCCGTTCGAGATCTGGGCGACGGACATCGCGCAAGACACGCTGGCTCGCGCCGGGAGCGGGGTCTTCACGAAGGTCGAGGTGGAGCGCGGCCTGACGCCGGTCCAGCTCCAGAAGCACTTCGACCCCGTGAAGGGCGGGTTTCGCGTGGTCGAGGCGCTCCGAAGGCCCATCCGCTTCGACGTCTACAACCTGCTCGGCGCGGCGCACCCGCTCCGGCGCTTCGACGTCATCTTCTGTCGAAACGTGCTCGTCTACTTCGACGATCCGTCGCGTGAGCGAGTCATGCGCAGGCTTCAAGACGCGCTCTCGCCCGAGGGCTGGCTGGGGCTCGGCGCGACCGAGCTCCCCGTCAAGGACGCCGTCGGGCTGAAGCGCCTCGCGGACGGCGCCGGGTGGCTCGAGTGCACGCGCTAGCGAGCCAACCAGCGGCGATCGCGCTGGCGCCCGTCGCGGGGGCGGACTTCCTGCGCTTCGTGGAGCAGACCTCGTTCGACCCCGCGGACAAGAGCCGGATCAAGTCACAATACGAGAAGGAGCTCCTCGCGGGGACCGAAGGGTTCGGGGCGGTCGGCATCGTCGCCTGCGGACAGCTCGTGTCGGCGGCGAGCTTCGGGACCGTCCTCTTGCCTCGCGCGGGCGCCGTGTCGGTCCGCATCGACGTGGTCGCGACCGCGCCGCACGCGCGCGGGCTGGGCCTCGCGCGTGCCACCGTGGCCCACCTCCTGCTCGATCGGCTCGACCGAGGTGAAGCTCGGATCGAGCACGCCTCGGTCGTCGCCGTCCACCCGCTCATCCGGCGGATCGTGGAGTCTCTCGGGTTCGTCGACGCCCGGATGGGAACGAGCTTCCCCGTGCTGCAGACGACGCTCGACGACGCGGGGCGAGAGAAGCTCCGCGCCGAGCTGCAACGACAGAAATCGCTCGCGCTCCAGCACGTCCGCACCGAGTGTGCGCGCTGCTCGCTCCGGCGCCGCGGGCCCTGGTGTCAGCCGAGGGGGACCTGATGAAGACCGGTTATGCCTGGGACCCTGCGTTCCTCGGACACCGCACGATCTCGGTGAACCCGGAGCACCCCGACCGCGCGCGCGCCCTCGCGAGCGAGGCGATGCTGGCGGAGGTGCCCGGGCTCCTCCCGGTGCGCATCGATCCGAACCTGGGCTTCCCCGGCGTCCTCCGCGTCCACCCGACGAGCTACGTGTCGGAGGTTCGCGACGCGTTCGCTCAAGGCAGGCGCGCGCTCGACGGCGGCGACACGTTGCTCGCGGCCGACACGTTCGAGGTGGCGCTCCGTTCGGCGGCCAGCGCGCTCTCGGTGACCGAAGCGGTCCTCTCGGGCAAGCTGGACAACGGCTTCGCCGCGCTCCGTCCGCCGGGGCATCACGCCCTGACGAATCGGGGGCGCGGCTTCTGTGTCTTCAACAACGCCGCGATCTGCGCGCGCTTCGCCCAGGCTGCGTTCTCGGTCAACCGCGTCCTCGTCGTCGACTGGGACGTCCACCCGGCCGACGGGACGATGAGCATCTTCTACGACGACCCCTCGGTGCACGTCCTCAGCCTCCATCAAGACGGCATCTTCGGGAAGGAGGTCGGGACCGCCGATCAGCGCGGCCGGGGCGCGGGCGAGGGCTCGACGTACAACGTCCCCATGCCCGAGCGCACGAAGCCCGCCGCGTACCTGGCCACATTCGAGAAGGCGCTCGACGTCGCGGCCGTCCGTTGCCGACCGGACCTCGTCATCATCAGCTGCGGCTTCGACGCACACGCGGGCGACCCGGTCGGCAAGCTCTCGCTCGACGACGACACCTACGCGCACCTGACGCGAGCGGTGAAGCACGTGGCGAAGAAGCACTGCGGCGGGCGCGTGGTCAGCCTGCTCGAGGGCGGGTACCAGGTCGACATCCTCCGCCGCTGTACGCGGACCCACCTCGAGGCGCTGCTCGACTGAGATCACCCGGAGGGGGTCGCGTGCCCGTCCGGTCTCGATCGGCGCTGCGACTCGCCGATCAGGAGCAACACCAGGCGGATGGCGGGCTCGACCGCCCGCTCGACCTCGGCGCTGAGACCGACGCACGGCCCCGTCTCGAGCGGCTCGCAGCCGACGATCCGAAGCGAAGGCGCGGCGTCGCCCATCGTGCGCAGCACGGCGTAGACGCCCGACGGGTTCCTCGCCGCGAGATCGTGGCAGTCCTCGGCGCGGGCGAGCTCCTCCTGGCCGTCGAGCAGGTAGACAGTGCCCGGCTCACCTCCGCGCGTCACGGAGTCGACGAGCACGAGCTGGCCGATCCCAAGCGGGCCGAGCAGCTTGAACGCGCGGTGGACGCTCCGTGGACCGAAGTCCTCGACGATGGCTCCACTCGGCAGGGCGGAGGTGCGCAGGCGCCGCGCCACCTCGACCCCGAAGCCGTGGTCGTTGAAGAGCACGTTGCCGACCCCTGCAACGAGCACGCGCTTCATGACCTCTCTCCCACGGCTCACGGGAGGTTTGCAAGAATCGAACGCGCGGCCCTCCCGCGCTCTGCCGTGCATTGCACCCGGGCAGGAGGCGGCTGAGGCACCCAAAGCGCCTCGATGGGTCGCGCTGCCGCGGGCAATCCTCCCGGGGCCCGCGCGCCCGGTTTCACCGGGAGCGCCGATGCGGTACGAATTGCCACCGAGGTGGCGAAATGGGCTCATGTGTGATTCGTGGTGGAACGGTCGTCACGGCCGAAGGTGAGCAGCGCGCGGACGTCCTCGTTGTCGGCGAGACGGTGAGCGCCGTGGCCAAGGACGTCGACGCACCCGCCGGCGCGCGCGTGATCGACGCCTCGGGCGCCTACGTCCTTCCGGGCGGCATCGATCCCCACACGCACATGGAGCTGCCCTTCATGGGCACCGTCGCCAGCGAAGACTTCTTCACCGGGACGAGCGCGGCGGCCGCGGGCGGCACCACGATGATCATCGACTTCGTGATCCCGAACCCCAGGCAGCGCATCCTCGACGCCTACAAGTCGTGGCGCGGCTGGGCAGAGAAGGCCGCGGCGGACTACTCGTTCCACGTGGCGATCACCTGGTGGGACGACACCGTTCACGCGGACATGGGGACGCTGACGAAGGAGCACGGCGTCAACAGCTTCAAGCACTTCATGGCCTACAAGAACGCCATCATGGCGGACGACGAGATCCTCGTCTCGAGCTTCCTCCGCGCGAAGGAGCTCGGCGCGCTCTGCACCGTCCACGCCGAGAACGGCGAGCTCGTCTTCCGTCTGCAGAAAGAGATCTTCGACAAAGGCATCACGGGCCCCGAGGGCCACCCGCTCTCGCGCCCGCCGGAGGTGGAAGGCGAGGCCGCCAACCGCGCCATCCGCATCGCCGAGGTGCTCGGCGTGCCCGTCTACCTCGTGCACACCTCGTGCATCGACGCGCTCGAGGCCGTCACGCGCGCCCGGCTGGAAGGGCAGCGGGTCTTCGCCGAGGTCCTCGCGCAACACCTGGTCATCGACGACTCGGTCTACCGCGACCCGGACTGGAACAGGGCCGCTCACTACGTGATGAGCCCGCCGTTCCGCTCGAAGGAGCACCAAGCCGCGCTGTGGCGCGGGCTGCAGGCCGGCGTCCTGCAGACGACCGCGACCGATCACTGCTGCTTCTGCACGCCGCAGAAGCAAGCTGGGCTGGACGACTTCCGCAAGATCCCGAACGGCACCGGCGGCGTGGAAGACCGCATGGGCGTCCTCTGGCACCACGGCGTGCGCACCGGCCGGCTCACGCCGAGCGAGTTCGTGGCCGCGACGAGCGCGAACACCGCGAAGATCTTCAACGTGTTCCCCAAGAAGGGCACCATCGCCCCGGGGTCGGACGCGGACATCGTGGTATGGGATCCGGACAAGACGCGCACGATCAGCGCGAAGACCCACCACCAGAACATCGACTTCAACATCTACGAGGGCATGACGATCACCGGCAACGCAGCCGTCACGCTCTCGCGCGGGAGCGTGGTCTGGGAGAACGACCAGCTCAAGACGGTGAAGGGCGCAGGCCGGCATGTCGAGCGGCCTTGTTTCCCGAGCTACTGGGGCGCCCAGTCGACAAGGAACCGCCTCGCCGAGCCGACGCCGGTCAAGCGCGAGCGTCCGGCTCGGTAGCTCGCTCGCTGCGAAGAAGGGCCCCCCATCCCTGCTCGAGCGCCTTGTATCCCGGGGCTCCGCGGCCTGCCACGGCCGCCGAAGAGCGACCTTCGGGACATGCTCACTTGGCTCGGCTCGGGGGGCTCAGAACCCGCGGCCACGAAGGCCCGCGGGTCGCAGCTCGGCCAATCGATGGGGCTTGTCGAGGATCTGCATGGGGCCGGCCCGTCGCAGCTCCTCCTCGCTCCCGTGACCCCAGAGGACGCCGACGGCGGCGAGGCCGTTCCCTCTCGCCGCCTCGATGTCGACCGCCCGATCGCCGATCATGATCGAGGCTGGCGAGATCGTGCGCTCTTGCAGGAGCGAGGCGAGCTGATCGGCCTTTCGCACGCCGATGTCGCCGCCGCTCAGGAATCGAAAGTGGTGGCGAAGACCAAACAGGGTGAGGATGCGCTCTGCGAAGTCGACGCGCTTCGAGGTGCAGAGGCCGAGCACCACGCCTGCCGCGGAGAGCGCATCGAGGGCCTCGGAAACACCGGGGTAGAGGACGTTCTCCGTGTACCCGACCTCCGCATACCGCTCGCGGAAGACGTGAACCAGCTCGGCGATGTGCGCCTCCGACCAGCCGGGGTCGATCGATCGGAACGTGTGATCGAGCGGCGGGCCGATCACGTGCGAGATGCCTCTCTCGTCGACGGGCGCGTGCCCGAACCGCACGAGCGCGTGGTTCAGACACCGCGCGATCCCGACGGCGGGATCGCTGATGGTGCCGTCGAGATCGAAGACGAGAGAAGCGAGCGGGTTGGGGTGCACGAGGGAGGGCGGCATGGGGTGCGGCCAGGCACGCTCATTCAAGCGCGATGCCCCGCCCCATCGCACCTGAATCGTCGCCACGCGCTCACTCAGGCGCGATGACCCACCCATCGCCGCCCAGTCGGTGTCTGGCCACGTTTCGCGCGACATGGGGTCTCGACCTTCGGCGGTCCCTACGGCAGCTCCATACCCTTCGGGCTCGGCTCTCGGCGGCCGAACGCCGCGCGATGGTTCGCGAAAGCGAGGGCGGGAGGGGTTGGCCCTTCTCCGAAGCGCAGTGAGTATGTCCCGAAGGCAGCTCCATACCCTTCGGGCTCGGCTCTCGGCGGCCGTGGCAGGCCGCCGAGCCCTATGCGCCGTAGGGACCGGCGAGACGGAGCGAAGGAGAAGGGCCAACCCCTCCCGCCCGCGCGGCACCGCGTCTGGCGAGCGGGCTACTTCACGACCACCGCCGCCGCCTCCGACGCCACGTCGCCCGCCGCGCTCCCCTCGCCCTCCAGGCCGATGTCGCTCTCCCCGATCGGCTCGGCAGCCGCGTACGTCCCGAAGAGCCGGTCGAACAGAACGATGACGATGCCGTAATTCACGCCACGCGCGGCCCAGCGCCGCGCGTGGTGGAGGCGGTGGACGTCGGGCGTGGCGAAGACCTGGTTCCACCCCGAGAACGACAGGCTCACGTTCGCGTGCTGCAGCACGACGAAGAAGGCCGTCACCACGGCTGTGAGCACGACCGCGCGCACCTCGGCGCCGAGGACGAGCATCGGGACCCCATGCGCCGCCGAGACCCAGAGCTGGTTGGCCGGGTGGAGCCTGGGGCCGTTGAGCGCGTACATGCGCTCGGGCTGGTGGTGGACGACGTGCCACGCCCAGAGGGCGCCGGGCCGGTGAGAGGCGCGGTGCAAGGCGTACCGGACGAGCTCGCCACAGACGACACCGACGGCGGCCTGGGCGGGGAGCGGAAGCGCGGAGGGCCAGGCGCGGAGCGCCGACGGCAAGAGGCCACTCCTCTCCAGGCGCTCGAGCCCGAGCACCAGCGCCGCCAGGAGAGCCAGGTCCACGCCACGATTCAGGAGCAAGAGACCGATGTCCCCGAGCTCCGGCCGGCGGTTCCAGCCCGCATGGAGAGGAGAGACACGCTCGAGCAACAGGACCGTCAGGATCACGGACGCGAGCGAGACGGTGGAGACGACCGGGAGCGGGAGGCCGCGCTCGATCAGCGCGGCGGTTCCGGCCGCCACCGCGAAGGTCAGCGTCGGGAATAGGAGCCAGGTCCAGCGAGGGGGTGAGCGCATGCGGCGTCCGCATCGCAACGAGGATGCCGGCGCGCTGGGACGCGAATCCTTCGGGAACGACGGGCGCGCGCGGTCGCGTGTGGTTGAGTCCTGTCCACCTGGCCGACGGGGGGTGTCGGAAAACTGGGCAGGCGGCCGCGCGACGGGAGCGGGTAGGCTCGGCGGATGCGTTCGCTCGCCGAGGAGAGCAGCGGGCCGGTCCCGAGGAGGCGCGCCGTCCAGGCGGTCGCCACGACGTTCCTCGGACGCCGGCCCTTCATCCTCCTGCCGCTCTTCGTGACGCTCGCCGGCTCGCTCGCGTGGTTCGAGGGGCCCTCTGCCCGTCCCGTCCTGGCCGCGACGCTCGGCACCCTCGCGCTGGGATTCTTTTTCTGGGAGGCCGCGCGCGGTCGGCGCCGGACCGTCACCGACGCAGAGCTCTGGCGATCCCTCGCGATCACCCTCGCGTTCATCGGCGTCGTCACGCTCGCGACCGGCGGGGCCACGAGCCCCCTCGCCTTGATGCTCTTCGCGCCCACCGTGATCGGGTTCGCGGCGTTCGGCCGCGGTCGAAGGAGCGACGCGCTGTTTCTCCTCGCGTGCGCCGTCGTGGTCCTCACCGCCCTCGCCCCGCCCGGCGTCCCCTTCCCCGCCCTCCCCGACGACATGCGCCGGCTCTTGCTGGTCGTGGCCGGGGCGTCGGCGCTGGTCCTGCTTCGCGTCGGAGTCACGGCGCTCTCCGACGCGCACCGCGCCGCGCGCGACGCCGCCGTCGGCGCGGGCGACGAGCTCGTGGCCGCCGCCGAGGCGCGCGGGCAGGCGCTCGAGGCGATGGGCGCCAGGGTCGCGCACGAGGTGAAGAACCCGCTCAGCGCGATCCGAGGCCTCGTCGAGGTCATGGGCGAGAACGCGACGAGCGACCGCGACAAGAAGCGGCTCGGCGTGGTCCTCGGCGAGGTCGATCGGATCGACGAGATCCTGCGCGGCTACCTCGCGCTCACGAGGCCGCTCGAGCAGATCGAGCGCCGGCGGGCCGACGTCGCGCGTCTCGTCCGGGAGGTGGCCGCCGTCACCGAAGGCCGGGCCGAGCGAGCGGGCGTCACGATCACCGTCGAGGCGGAGCCGATCGCGTGGGACCTCGACGATCGCCGGATCAAGGAGGCGATCCTCAACCTGGTGCTGAACGCGCTCGACGCGTCCGAAGCGGGCGGGCGGGTGACGATCCGGAGCGCCGCGACGCATGCAGCCCTGGCGCTCTCGGTGACCGACACGGGTCGCGGGATGGACGAGGCCGAGCTCGCGCGGGCCGGCTCCCCCTACTGGACCAAGAAGCGCGGAGGCACGGGCCTCGGCGTCGCGCTCGCGCGTCGAGTCGCCGAAGGGCACGGCGGTCGGCTCGAGGTCGAGAGCCGGCCCGGCCACGGCACCCGCATGACCCTCGTCGTCCCTCGCGCGGAGGGCCCGTGAGCCGCCCCAAGGTCGTCGTCGTCGACGATGACGATGCCGTTCGCTTCACGCTGGAGGAGGCGCTCGAGCCAGCGTTCGACGTCGTCCCGCTGGCTCGCGCCCAGGACGCGCTCGCACACGCCGCGGAAGCGGACGCGGTGCTGACGGATCTCGTCATGCCCGACAAAGACGGGCTCTGGCTCACGGCCGAGCTCCGCGAGCTCGACCGAACGCTGCCAGTCATCCTGCTCACCGCGCACGGCTCGGAGCGCGTCGCCGTCCAGGCGATGCGGGCGGGCGCCTACGACTACCTCTCGAAGCCGTTTGCGGTCGACGAGCTGCGCCTCGTCGTCGGCCGCGCGGTGGAGGCCCGCCGACTCCGGCAGAAGGACCGAAAGGGCGCGCTCGAGCGGGCCTGCGGCGGCGCGCTCATCGGCAGCTCGCCCGCGTGGCTGCGCCTGATGACGGCGATCCGGCGCGCCGGCCCCAAGGACGTGCCCGTGCTCGTGCGGGGCCAGACCGGCACGGGCAAGGAGCTGGTCGCGGCGGCGCTCCACGCCGAGAGCGATCGACGCGACGGCCCTTTCGTGCGGTTCAACTGCGGCGCCATCCCGGAGGGGCTCGCCGAGACCGAGCTGTTCGGACACGTTCGCGGCGCGTTCACCGGGGCCACGGGCGATCGGCAGGGGTACTTCTTGAAGGCCCACCGGGGCACGCTCGTCCTCGACGAGGTGGGCGAGCTGCCCCTGCCCGCGCAAGCCACCCTGCTGCGCGCGCTCCAGCACGGCGAGGTCCAGCGAGTCGGCGCCTCCGGCGTGGAGCGCGTCGATGTCCGCGTCGTCGCCTGCACGCACCGCGATCTCGAGGCTGCGGTCCGCTCGGGCGCCTTCCGGGAGGACCTCTACTTCCGGCTCGCGGTCGTGGAGCTCGCGGTGCCGTCGCTCGCGGAGCGGCGCGAGGACATCCCGGCGCTCCTGCAGTCGCTCCGCGACCGCTGGGCGGCGAGGTTGGGGACGGAGGGCGCGACCTTCTCCCCTGCCCTGGTGGAGGCGCTCGCCCGCAGGACGTGGCCGGGGAACGTGCGCGAGCTCGAGAACGCCGTCGCGCGGATCCTCACGCTCCATCCGGGCGAGGAGATCGGGATCGAGGCCTTGGTGCTCGTCGAGCAAACACGGCACGAGCCACCGAGCCTCGACGACGGCTCCCTCCGCGCGCAGATCGAAACGTTCGAACGGCAGGTGCTCTCGCGCGCGCTCGCCGAGTGCGGCGGCAACCAATCCGAGGCTGCACGGCGCCTCCGGATCACGCGGACGACGCTGCTGGACAAGCTGAAGCGCTACGGGCTTCGCTGACGCCCGCTCGAGCGGGGATGGGGGCGCCCTTCTCCTCCGCTCCGTCTCGCCGGTCCCTCCGGCCGCATGAGGCTCGGCCGGGGGCCCCAGACCCCGGCGGCCGAGATCTTCTCCATGAGGGTATGGAGCGGCCTGCGGGACATACTCCCTTCGCTGCGGAGAAGGGCGCCCCCCTCCCCGCTCTCGCTCCCCGATTCCTGTTTCTTCCATCACCGCGGCCCGCGCGGAGAAACGAAAAGAGATGGGAAGCTGAGGGGTTGGTGCGGAACAGGATTACTGCGCGCCGGCGAAGGGTCTCCACATCCCAGTCGAGCCAGGTCGCTCCGACCGAACGCGCGATGCCCGCTGGCAGCCCCGCTCGAGCGGGCTATCCTCGGTCGGTTTGAGCTCCACCAAGACGGCGCCCCCTTCGGGGCTCGAAGAGAAGACGGTGATCGACCGGCCGCGCGGCGGCGGGGTCGGCGACACCATGCCTCTCGCCCCTCGCACGGGCGCGCCGCCGGCTCTGCGCGCAGCGCCGGACAACCTGCGTCTCTTCGAGCCCATCGGCCGCGGCGGCATGGGCGAGGTCTACCGCGCCGAGCAGGTCGAGCTCGCTCGCAAGGTGGCGTTCAAGCAGCTGCTCGAGACGTCGTCCGAGCAGCAGCGAGAGCGGTTCGCGCGCGAAGCGCGCCTGACCGCCCAGCTCGATCACCCCAACATCGTCCCCATCCACACGCTGGAGCGCACGAAGGACGGCTCGACGACGGGCTACGTGATGAAGCTCGTCGAAGGCAAGACGCTGCGCGCGCTCCTGAACGAGACGGCGGACGCGTACGAGCGGGGCGCGCGCATCGACGTCGAGCACGCGCTCACGACGCGCCTCGAGCACTTCCTCAAGATCTGCGACGCGGTCGCGTTCGCCCACTCGAAGGGGGTCATCCACCGCGATCTCAAGCCTGCCAACGTGATGATCGGCCGCTTCGGCGAGGTCTACCTGATGGACTGGGGTGTCGCCCGGCAGGTGGACGTCCCGGACGATCTCGCCGTCGATCGCCGGAGCCGGGTCGTCCACGACGACCCCACAATCACCCAGGCGGGCGAGGTCGTCGGCAGCGCTTCGTACATGTCGCCCGAGCAGGCCGAGGGCCGCAACGCCGACGTCGACACGCGCTCCGATCAGTACGCGCTCGGCCTCATCCTGTTCGAGATCGTGACCCTGCGGCGCGCGCTCGAGGCGGGCACGCTCGACGAGCTCTTCGTGGCGGCCAGCCGTGGGGAGAAGGCGCCTTTCGAGCACGTCTCGAAGCGGGAGCGCGTCCCCGCCGACATCCGCGCGATCGTGGAGAAAGCGACAGCGTATGCGCCAGGCGATCGCTACCCATCGGTTGCCGCGCTCGCCGAGGACGTCCGGCGGTTCCTCACGGGGGACGAGATCAGCGCGCGCCCGGACGGACCGCTCGGCCGCGTGCTCCGCTGGATGGGACGCCACCGCAAGAAGACGCTGGTGGCGGTGGCGGCGGTCGTTGCCCTCTCGGGGTTGGTCGTCAGCTGGTCGCTCTACCAGAAGACCAAGGGCGAGCTCGCGGCGCGCGAGCGCGGCGAGCGGGTGAACGACGTCTACGTCGACGCGGCGGCGCAAGCGCACCGCATCGACGCGCAGTTCCAGCGGATGGAGGCCGCGCTCGAGGGCCTGCGCACCGCGGCGCAATGGGCGCTCGAGGGTCCCGAGCCGCCTCCCGACCTGCGCGTGTACTACGCCGCTGATTTCACCGATCCGGCGAAGCGTCCGGCTGACTTCGGCGCCGGGACGAAGTACCGCTGGCCGGTCTCGCTCGAGCACCCGGTCGTCGGCCTCGCACCCGGCCTCGACCAGGCGGCGCTGCACTCGAAGATCCGTCGCCTCGCCCCGCTTCGACACCACATCCGCCAGATGATCGCTGCGGCCGCCTCCGACACGCGGGAGGTGCCGTCCCCCGACGAGATCGGCCGCATCCTCGCCGAACGACGGAGCCCGATCGACTACGCGTACGTCGACCTCGCGGAGGGCGTGCACTACGTCTACCCCGGAATCGACGCCCTCCCGCCGGGCTACGACGTCCGAACGTCGAGCTTCTACACGATGAGCGCGAACAAGCGGGGTCGCCGGTGGGGGCGGCCCTACGTCGACGCGACGACCGACGAACAAGGCGACGATCTCGTCCTGCCGTGCACGGAGGGCCTCTGGTCGAGCACGGGCGAGTTCCTCGGGGTGGTGGGCGTGGAGATCACGGTCACCAAGCTCGTCGAGACGAGCCTCGCGCTGCCCGATCGCGAGACGATCCGCGTGACCCTGGTCGACGAGCAAGGTCGGAAGGTCGTCGACTCGGGCGACGCAGGCCGGCGCTTCCGGGCGAACGGCAAGGACGAGTTCATCGAGCTCGCCCCCTTCGACATCCCCGAAGTGGTCGAGGCGGTGAAGGCCGGGGACGAAGGCGTCCGCGAGGTTCGTCGGGACGGGCGGCGCGAGGTCGTCGCCTTCGCCCGGCTCGGCGTCCTCGGCTGGACGTACGTGGTCGAGGTGGACGCGGCCTCGGTGGACCCGCGCTGAGGCGCCTTCCAGGGGGTTTCGGGCTTTCGTCCGGCGCGGCTTCGTGACAAGACCGTGCACTTCGGAGGCAGCACATGATCCCCGCGTTTTCCGCCAAGAGCTACGACTTCGCCGAATTCATCCCCGCCCGGAACTACATCGGTGGAAGCTGGGGTGATCCCAAGACCTCCAAGGCGACGCTCGAGGTGCTGAACCCGCGCTGGGGCAAGCCGATGAGCAAGGTCGTCATGAGCGCCCGCGAGGACGTCGACGCCGCCGTCGCGTCCGGGAAAGAGGGCTTCGCGAAGTGGCGCGAGTGGCCCATCCGCGAGCGCGCGCACGTGCTCTACAAGCTGCGCGAGCTGATGATGAAGAACATCGACGAGCTCAGCTGGCTCGTCTGCCACGAGAACGGCAAGATCTTCTCGGAGGCGAAGGCCGAGGTCGAGAAGGGCATCGAGTGCGTCGAGTACGGCTGCTCGCTGCCGAACCTCGCGGCCGGCAACCAGCTCGAGGTGAGCCGCGGCGTCGCGTGCGAGGTCGTCTACGAGCCGCTCGGCGTCGTCGCCGGCGTCACGCCCTTCAACTTCCCGCTCATGGTCCCGCTCTGGATGATGCCGCAGGCCCTCGTCGGCGGGAACGCGTTCATCCTGAAGCCGAGCGAGCAGGTGCCGCTCTCGTCGATGCGTCTGGCGGAGCTCCTCAAGGAAGCGGGCCTGCCCACCGGCGTCTTCAACATCGTGCAGGGCGGCCGCGACGTGGTCGAGGCCCTCTGTGACCACCCGGACATCAAGGCGCTCGGCTTCGTCGGCTCCACGAAGGTCGCCAAGGCCGTCTACGGCCGCGCCTCGATGGAGGGCAAGCGCGCCCTCTGCCTCGGCGGCGCGAAGAACCACCTCATCGTCGTCCCCGACGCGGACGTCGAGCTGACGGCGGAGAACGTCGTCGCCTCCTTCACGGGCTGTGCAGGCCAGCGCTGCATGGCGGCGAGCGTCCTGCTCGCCGTCGGCAAGGTCGATCACATCCTCGACGCGATCCGCCAGCGCGCCGCGAAGCTCGTCACCGGGACCGACATGGGGCCCATCACGAACCAGGCGAGCGTGGAGCGCATCCTCGGGTACATCGACGGCGCCGAGAAGGCGGGAGCCAAGATCGTCCTCGACGGCCGCGGCACCAAGGGAACGGACGGCGGCTACTGGGTCGGTCCGACGATCCTCGACAACGTAACGCCCGAGATGGCCGCCGCCAAAGAGGAGATCTTCGGGCCCGTCCTCAGCGTCATCCGCGTGCCCAATGTGGACCGCGCCATCGAGATCGAGAACCGGAACCCCTACGGCAACGCCTCCAGCATCTACACGACGAGCGGCGACGTCGCGCGCCGCGTGATGGAGCGCGTGGACGCCGGCATGTGCGGGGTGAACATCGGCGTCCCGGTCCCGCGCGAGCCGTTCGGCTTCGGCGGCTGGAACGACAGCGCGTTCGGCCACGGCAACATGACCGGCTGGGACGGCTACCGCTTCTGGACGCGCCAGCGCAAGATCACGAGCAAGTGGGCCCTCCAGAAGGACACCACCTGGATGAGCTGACGGTATCGTCAGTCATCACCGTTCGGGAGGAGCCATGTTCTGCGCGCGTTGCGAGACCGAGCTCGAGCGCTTCTCCCGACCGATCGACGGGGGGCTGCGGTTCGTGGAAGCGGGGATGTGCTTCGATTGCGGCGGTCTCTGGATCCCCGCCGAGGGCATTCCTATCGCCTTCCCCGAGCTGCTCCCCGCCGTCGAGGCCGCCCCTCGCGAAGGGACCCGGGTGGACGCCGCGTGCCCGGATTGCCGCGCGGGCCTCTACCTGTTCGTGATCGAAGACCTCTCGCTGGACGCATGCGGCACGTGCGCGGGGCTCTGGGTCGACGGCGACGAGATCCTCGCCGTGGAGGGCGCCCGCGAGGCCATCGCGCGCCACGGCGATCGGACATTCGGGGGGAGCTACCGCGACCAGGCGAGGCGCCTGGCGGAGGTCGCGACCACGCTCTGCGCGGGCTGCTCGCGGCCGCTCCGCGAGGGCGCCGGCAAGCCCTCTCCCGACGGACCGCTCTGCCCTGTCTGCGCAGATGCCATCGCGAACCCCATCGAGCCGCCGGTCGGGCTCGCCGGCCGCGTTCGGCGCGCGCTCCGCAGGCTCTTCCAGACGCCCTGCGAGGAGTGCGGCGAATACGTCTGCGCGCACCGCCCCGCGCCGGCCTGACGCCAGGCGTCCTTCCAGCTACGCGAGGACCTCGCCGAGCGGCCCCGCCTTGCAATAGTCCGGATCGCCGAACGTCTTGTCGGCCACGCCCATGGCGTTGAGCAGGGTGAGGAGCAGGCGGTTGTGCGGCTGGCTCTTGTACGTGACGTGTTGCCCGCCCATCTTGAAGAGCCCGCCGACGTTGCCGGCGAGCACGAACGGCACGCGCTCGTGGGTGTGGCTGCCCGTGCCGAGCTCGTTGAGCCAGAGGACGATGGTGTTGTCGAGCATCGTTCCGTTCCCCTCGGGCACCGACGCCAGCTTGCCCAGGAGGTAGGCGAGCTGCTCGGCGTACCACGTGTGGATCTTCACGAGCTTGGCGCGAGACGCCGGGTCGGCCTCCTTGTGCGCGAGGGCGTGGAAGCCCTTGGCCGAGTCGAACATCGACAGCGTCGGATCGACGGCGAACTCGGGGCCCAGCCAGTTGAAGCGGTGGGCCGCCCCAGCACGGCCGAACTGCACGGTGCCGATGCGCGTGAGATCACACGCCAGCGCCATGACGAGCAGATCCATCTGCAGCCGCCCGAGCGCCGGGATGTCGTCGTTCCGCCAGACGTCCAGCCGTCGTCCGAGGCTCGGCTTCGAGCATGTGCTCGACGCGCCCGCGCCGCGCCCGGTCTTCAGGCTGTGGGCGAGCGAACGCACCGCGCCGAGGTGAGCGTCCATCTTGAGACGGTCGGCTTGAGAGAGCCTTCTCTTCACCGACTCGAGGTTCAGCGAGACGGCGTCGAGCACCGCCTGCCGATCCTCGAGGGCCTCGGTCTCGTTCGGGTCCTCGGCGGCGCTCGGCTCCGTGAAGCCTCGGAAGAGCCGATCGAACACGCGGTACGGGCTGTTCTCGCAGATGATCGGCTGGAGCGGCCCTCGGTACGAGAGGGCCGAGTTGTCGAGCGAATAGGGAAGGACCTGGATCCCGCATTCGATCGTGCGGAGCTTGGTCTCGGCGCCGATGCGTTGCCCGAGGTATTGGTCGAGGGAGATGCCCGTCCCGAGGCTGACGAGCGGGTTCGCGGGGTCGACGCCCTTGGACTTGTGGCCCACCAGCGCAGTGTTCATCCCGGCGGAGTGACCATTGCGATCTCCCTTCTCGAGGATGACCGTGTGGTCGAGCCCGTCGAGGACCGAGATCTTCGACTTGAACGGCTCGAGCGGCTTCAGGATCGGGCTGAGCACGAGCTTTCCGGAGACCATCTTCGGCTCCCAGCTCTCGTGGATCGTGCCGTTGCCGCTGAAGAAGAAGACGATTCGCCGCGGCGAGCCCACCTCGGCGTGCGCCTCCAGGAGCGGCAGGAAAGGAATGGCCGCCGCGCCCGCGCCGAGCGCGCGCAGGATCCGCCGCCGGCTCATCCGCTCGTCTGTCATGGCTGCTTCTTCTCCTCGAGCCCTGTGTGCCGGAAGGCGTCGCTCCCCGCGATGGCGACGATGAGCTGCCGGAGATCGAAGCCCGCCTTCTGGAAGGACTCGTAGGCGGCGCCGAGAGAAGCCTGGTCCTCGTCGCGCTCGGTGCGGCCAAGCGCGTACCGGAACCAATGCGTCGCCACGCAGCGCCGGACCTGCTCGCTCGCCGCGAGTCGGCTGGTGAGCTTGATCGCGCCCGTGTACGCGCCGTCGACGTCGTCCGTCCCGTACACGTCGCCGACGGCGTCGACCGGGACGTAGCCGTCCATCGTGCGCCAGGCGCCGATCATGTCGTAGTGCTCGAACGCGAACCCGATGGGGTCCATCAGCTGATGACAAGACGAGCACGAAGGATCCGTCCGGTGCCGCACGAACCGCTCCTTCGTCGTCATCCGCGGGTCGACCTTGGGCGCGGAGATGACCGCGCTCGGCGGCGGCGGCGGGATCGGATCACAGAGCAGCTTCTCCCGGACGAACTTGCCTCGCAGGATCGGCGACGTCTGCTCGGCGCCGGACAGCACGGTCATCACGCTGGCGTGCGTGAGCACGCCGGCCCGTTGCTCGGGGGGGAGGCTGACGAGCTGGAAGGTGTCGCCCTCGGGGGCCGAGACGCCGTAGAGCTTGGCGAGCGGCGCGTTGACGAACGTCTTGCTCGACGTGAGCAGGGTCGTCACCGCGTCGCCTCCGGTGAGTACCGCGTCCGCGGAGAACCGGAGCGTCTCCTCCACCATCGCGTCGCGCAGGGCGGGCGTGAACGCCGGCGTGATGCTCGCCTCCCGCGTCTCGGTCTCGAGCTCGCGGAGCCCGAGCCACTGGCGGAAGTAGCTCCGCAATCCGTCGACCGCACGCGGATCGCCGAGCATGCGCCGAGCGGCCTCCTCGACCTCGGCCTGGGTCGCGAGCTTGCCGGCCGCCGCCGCGTCGAGCAGGGCGTCATCCGGGGTCGAGGCCCAGATGAAGTAGGAGAGGCGCGTCGCCACCTCGTAGCCGTCGAGCGGCCGGATCTCCGAGCCGGAGCCCACGGCGGGCTCGAGGCGATAGAGGAACTGCGGCGACTGCAACAGGGCCTGGATCACGAGCTGGATCCCCGCGGCGTGCCCCGACTTCTTCGCCTTCTCCGTGTAGACGGCGAGGAACGACGCTCGCTCCTCGTCCTGGAGCGGCCGGCGGAAGGCCCGCCGCCCGAAGGCCTCAACGAACCGCTTCGCGCAGTCCTCGGGCTCGTCTCCGGCGGCACACGGCGCGAGCTCGGAGACCCGCGAGGCCGCGCCTGTCGCAAGCGCCTCGGCCGCCTCCATGTAGCGCTCGACCATCGACGACGAGACCGGAGCGAGGCTGTTCGTCTCGAAGCCGCCCACGGCCTCGTCGGGCGGGAACGACGCGGCGGGCCTCGTCCGATCCCCGAGCAGGTCCCGGACGGTGTTGTCATACTCCTCGCGCGTCAGGCGGCGGAGCGGGACGGCGGCGGCCTTGATCTCGCGAACCTCGGTCTTGCTGCTCTCGGGCGCGGGCGCCGGCTCGCTGGTCGCGCCGCCGCAGCCGACGATCGCGAGCGCGAGGACCGCCCCCGCGACCGACGTTCTCGGAGACATCGTGACAGGACGGTAGTCGCGCCGCCGCTACCGGGGCAAAAATGCGGTCTCTGCGCGCGGATTGGACAATCGACCGACGCCGTCGGCGTCCGTCACGCGAGGTAGCGACCCAGCACGTCGACGAGCGCCGCGCCGAAGCGCTCCGCCCGAGCCGGCGACCACCCGGGGCGGACGCGCTCGTCGCCGCAGTCCTTGATCGGCAGCTCCAAGGTGAGCGCCGGGCACCCGAAGCGCTCGCCGATCTGGTTGCTGGCGCAGGAGAGGTCGGCCTCCCCCGGCTCGTCGATCGGGTAGAACGGCTCGTCGACGAACTCGACCGTCTCCTCCTCCAGGATCGACCGGAGGAGGGCCTCGCCGCCGAGGATCGCGTCGGTCACACCCGGGTTGCCCTCCGAGCCGGCGGCGAACGCAAAGGGGCTCGACTCGTCGGCGTGGACGTCGAGGAAGAGGTCGACGCCGGTCGCCTCCATCGCCGCCACGAGCGCCGCGACCTCGGGCGTGTCGTCCGGGTCGGGGTCGTCCCAGGCGCGGTTCAGGTTCCGGCCCGCGGCGTTTGTCCTCATGTTGCCGAGCTCGACCCCGTCCAGATCGACGAGGGGGGCGACGTTCACCGTCGCGCGCTCCAGGAGAAAGGCGACGGCGTCGTCACCTTCTCGGGCGAGCCGGCGGGCGAGGCCGTCCATCAGGAACGACGCTGGAGCCTCGCCCGGGTGCTGCCGGCCGAGGAGCCAGATCACCTGCTCCCCTGCCCCGAACCGCAAGACCGGCAAGACCCTGCCCTGGACCGACTCGCCGACGACGTCGATCTCGAGGTTCCGGCTCGGGGCGATGCGCGCGAGGAGCCGATCGAGCCGCGCGACCGGGTACGTCGCGAAATACGCGTAGACGGCAGCAGAGCACGCGGGCTCGTGGCGGATGACCAGCGAGCCGCCGTCGTACGTGGTCGGGGCGCGCCGCCAGCGCCGCCCGTCGACCGTGGTCATGGCGCGGTACGCGGGCCAACCGTTCGGAAACGAGGCATCACCGGCGTTGGTGATGACCAGCTCGCGCGCCCGCGTGGCCCCGTCGAGCCGGAAGGCGAACCACTGCCGGACGTCGGACGCGCTGTCGGTGCGCAGCGCGAGCTCGATCGCACCTCGCGCCGGGAGGCGCACGACGTCGATGCTGCCGCCGGGGAAGTCGGTGTCGATTCGGGGCGCCACGGAGCCGGCCTTGTGCCACGCCGGTCTTTCCGCGCGAAGTCGCCAGTGCTTAGCTACCGAAAATGGGCTCGATGACGTCGCAAGAAATGATCGATCTGTGCACCAAGCACAGCCTCTTCTCCTGGTCCGCCACGGGCAAGGTCGACCCCATCCCGGTGGCGCGCGCCGAGGGCGTCTACCTCTACTCGCCCGAAGGCAAGCGCTGGCTCGACTGGAACAGCCAGCTCATGAGCGTGAACATCGGGCACGGCCACCCGAAGGTCATCAAGGCCATCCAGGATCAGGCGGCGTCGCTGGCGTACGCCTACCCCGGCATGGCGACCGAGATCCGCGCGGTCCTCTCGAAGCGCCTGGCGGAGCTCGTCCCCGGCGACATCAATACCTTCTTCTATACGTTGGGTGGGGCCGAGGCGAACGAGAACGCCATCAAGGCCGCCCGCCTCTTCTCCGGCCGCCACAAGATCCTCGTCCGGTACCGCAGCTACCACGGCGCGACCCACGGCGTGATGAGCCTCACCGGCGATCCTCGCCGCTGGCCCAACGAGCCGGGCATGGCAGGCGTCGTCCGCGTGATGGATCCGCGCCCCTACGAGTATTCGTTCGGCGGGACGGACGAGGAGATCGTGAAGCACAACCTCCAGTACCTGGAGGAGGTCATCCAATACGAAGGCCCGCACACGATCGCGGCGATGTTCATCGAGACGGTGACCGGGACCAACGGCATCCTGCCGCCGCCCAAGGGCTACCTGAAGGGCTTGAAGGCGCTGCTCGAGAAGTACGGCATCCTCCTCGTGTGCGACGAGGTCATGTGCGGCTGGGGCCGGACGGGCAAGCGCTTCGCCTTCGAGCACGGCGACATCGTCCCGGATGTCGTCACCATGGCGAAGGGCCTGACCAGCTCGTACATGCCGCTCGGCGTGATGGGCGTCTCCGACCGGATCGCCAACCACTTCCGCGAGAACGTCTTCTGGGGCGGCCTCACCTACAACGCCCACCCGATGTGCCTCGCCGCGGCCAACGCGGTCATCGACGTCCTCGAAGAAGAGAAGCTCGTCGAGCGCTCCGCGCAGATGGGGGAGGTCATGCGGGCGCACATGGCGAAGATGGCCGAGAAACACAGGTGTGTCCGCGAGCACCGCAACATCGGGCTCTTCGGCCTGATCGAGCTCCGCAAGAACAGCAAGAACGAGCGGCTGGTGCCCTACGCGGGCTCCCACCCGGTGATGGCCAAGCTCGGGAAGTTCTTCAAGGACGAGGGACTGTTCACGGTCCTGCAGTGGAGCACCATCATGTGCAACCCGCCGCTCGTCATCTCCGAAGCCGAGATGGCCGAGGCCTTCGGCATCATCGACCGCGGGCTCTCCATCGTCGACGAGGTCTTCGAGGGCTGAGCGCCCTCGGCCTCGGCGAGCCTACCGAGGAGGACCTCTCCGCGCGCGGGCCGTCGAGGGGCTCTCGCGGTAACCGGTGCGCGTCGCGTGCCCCGTGCCGAGGAGCCGCGCGAGGCGGATGAGCTTGCGAGTCGCCCCGACCACGAGCGTGGGGTGCGGGGCGTCGCCCAGGAGGAGCGTGACGAAACCGTCATCCCACGCCAGTGCGCCCCCGCCCAGGCCGCGCTCGAGGAACCCGCGAATCCGCTCGGGGAGGTGCGCGCGAGCGCCCCGCGGCGCGAGCCGAGCCGACGCGTGGATCTCGAATCGGCGAACGCCCGTCCGGGCCGCGACCAGGCGGACGGGCGACGGGCCTCCGAACGTGACCGAAAGCGGCCAGGGCTCGAGGCGCCCCCCGAGGCGCTCCGCGACCGAGACGAACAACGACTGCTGAGGCGCGAGGGCGTCGGGCGGAGCGAGCTCGGCGCGGGCCTCGTCGATCGCGCTCCGCAAGCGATGGGCCGCGAGGTCGGCCGCCGCCCTCGCGGCCGGCTGCGCGGTCGGGCTGGCGAGCTTCAGCGTCACGGCGTCGTCGGAGACCTCGACGACGCCGTGTTTCGCGGCTTCGTCGAGGGCTTCGCGGATCGCTCGGGTGAAGAGGCCGAGGGTGCGCGGCAGGTCGTCGGCCCGACGCACCGAAGCAACACCAGCGCGCTCGCCGCTGTTGTGTACGAGCAACAACCCCAGCTCGAGCGGTTGCTCGAATCGCACGCAGATCTGCTTCGGCGGCTCGAGCCTGGGAGAGCTCTGTGCTTTCAGGATCGCGGCGTGTCGCCTGGCGACGAGCACGGCGACCAGGGTCGCGCAGGCAAACGAGACGATCGCCCCGAGCACCCGACCAGCGTACCGGCCGCGAGCGCTTCGGCAACTCGCGCGATCGAAGTACCATCGGGGCATGCGGAAGCGAACCACGGCAGTGCTCTCGTGCGGGCTCCTCGTGGCGGCGTGTGGCGTGCCTCAGGCGCAGTACGACGCGGCGCTCTCCGACGCGAGCAAGGAGAAGGGGCGCGCGCAAGCGCTCCAGGACCAGCTCGAGAAAGCCCAGGCGGAGAACGAGAAGCTCCGCGCGCGGCCGACCGCGGCCGAGCTCGACGCGAAGACGAAAGAAGAGCTCGAGGAGCTCCGCAAGCAGAAGGCCGCCGCCGACGCCCGCCTCAAGACACACGACGAGCTCGTCCGGCGGTTCCGCAAGATGATCGACGCGGGCAAGCTGGAGATCACCGTGCGCCGCGGGCAGATCGTCCTCGCGCTGGAGACGGACGTGCTCTTCGACCCGGGCAAGACGGACGTGAAGGCGGAGGGCAAGACCGCGCTCAAGGAGATCGCCGACGCCATCAAGACGGTCGGCGGGCGGCGCTTCCAGGTCGCGGGCCACACCGACACGACCCCCATCAAGACGAAAGACTTTCCCTCGAACTGGGAGCTCTCTACCGCACGCGCGGTGGTCGTGGTGAAGCTCCTCGCCGGCGAGGGCGTGCGGCCGGCGGTCCTCTCCGCAGCCGGCTACGCGGAGTTCGATCCGGTCGGCAACAACATGTCGGCGAACGGGCGCGCGAAGAACCGGCGCATCGAGATCATCCTGCTGCCGAACATCGAGGAGCTCATCACGATCCCCGACCTGAAGCCCAAGCCCGACGCGAAGAAATAATCGCGGCTACTTCAACGCGCTCTGCGTGAGCCGCACGAGCCGGGGCGCCTCTTTCACGAGGACCTCGAGATCGATCGTGCGCTTCGTGCGGTAGACGAAGCCGATGAGGTGGTCGTCTTTTCGCCAGAGGACCACCGCCGCCTGCTCCTTCGTGAGCTTCGTGCTCTCGATCCCGTCGAGCTTCTTGAAGCCCACCTTCACGCCGTCGATCACCTCGACCTTGGGCATCCCCCCGATGGCCTTGTCGACGTCGCCCTCCTTGCCGGGCTCGATCTTCTGGAAGATGGGCTCGATCGCCGTCTCGTCATCGACGGCTTGGTTGACCACCTTGGCGGCCTCGAAGGCCACGGGAGCCAGCTGGGCTCCCTTCCCCACCACGGCCAGCGCGGCGTCGGCGTCCGCTTGTTTGGTGATCCAGGCAGTCGCCCCTTCGCTGAGCGCGCCCGAGTCGGTCAGCCCGAAGAGCTCGCGCTTCGCCTTCGTGATCCCGTCACGCGCCGCCGTCCGCGCCTGATCCTTCGCGGCCGAAGCGAGCGCCTCGGCCTTCGCCGTGGCCGCCGAGGCGAGGTCGGACGCCTCTTTTCGCGGGTCACAGGACACGACGAGCAACACGGCCCCGAGGGCGCGCGAGCGCGTCCCGGAGCCGTGCACGAGGTGAGTCAGCCAGCCGAGACGCCTCACGGAGGGGGCGGAGGAGCCGGAGGCTCGGGCGTCCCGCCTTCTTTCTTCTCGCCGTCCCAGTCGCCGCCGCCGATGTCGGTCGCGCCCGTACCGCCGATGGACCCGAGGTCGGGCATCTTGAGGCGCTGCTTCACGCCCTTGAGCTTCTCGCCGAGCTCGTCCTGGCCACGGCCGATCTCGCCGCCGATCTCGTCGTCCACGTTCTCACCGGCGGGGCGGGAGTAAACGAAGTACCCCTTGCCGTCGCGCTGGGCCGCCGGGCCAACGGCGCCGACCGTGTACTCCGTCCAGGTGAACTTGAGGACGTTCCCGGTGGCTTCCCCGTGGAGCTCGCCCCACTTGTCCTTGTGGGGGCGCTCCCATTTGCCCGAGACGGTCTTGCCCTCCTGGACGAGGTGGAAATAGCCGTAGAGCGCGTCGAAATAAACGCCGGTCCAGTCTGCCCCTTCGGGCATGTCGGCAGGCGTGACCGTAGCCAGCTTGGGCGCGGAGGACCCGCCGCCGCATCCGGCGGCGACGGAGAGAGCCGCGGCGGCGAAAAGGCCCGCGAAAACTCGACGTTTCACCATGGCGGCGGAGATTACCACACGGCGGCGTAGAAGGTGTCATGCTTGGTCGGGCCGGACAGACGGGGCGAGACAGCGCCTTCAACCGCGCTGAATTGGCCCCAGGGCCAGATGCGTGCCTACAATTGAGGGGTAGAGCGTCCGACTGGCCTGGAACGGGTCAGGGTCCGGGCGGTCAAGGGTCAGGACGCTTGAGCCTCGTCGAGTCCAGCGGAAGCATCGAGACGGTGTGCAACTCGCCCGGCGCGAAGGTGGGCGACACATTGAAGCTCGTCTTCCGGGCGCTCGACGACTCCGAGCCGCCCTACACCGTGAAGATCATCTCGCCGGCCGGGAAGGTCGTGGTCGAGCGCGTCCTGCGGGAGCTGCCGACCGGACGGCCGCAGAGCGCGCCGCCGCTCACCTTCACGGCCCCGGCGGAGGGCGACTACAAGGTCGAGATCTGGCAGCTCTACGGCAAGAGCCGCGGCCAGGCGACGCTCCGGGTGGCGGCGGTCGACGCCGGCTGATAACCCAGAGTCCTTCTAGATCTTCGCGTCACGGAATAACGTCTCACGGGAACGTTGTTTCGCTTCAGGCTGTCCGCCCGCGAAAGGCCACCTCCATCCCCATGCACGACGTCCGAGCCCTGAACGAGCTTGTCGCCAGCGAAAGCACCTTTCTCAACGACCTGATGAGCGAAGTCGGCAAGGTCATCGTGGGTCAGACCTACATGATCGAGCGCATCCTCATCGGCCTGCTCTGCGGGGGCCACGTGTTGCTCGAGGGTGTACCCGGTCTGGCCAAGACCCTCACCGTGCGAACACTGTGTGACGCCATCGGCGCCAAGTTCTCCCGCATCCAGTTCACGCCCGACCTCTTGCCGGCAGATCTCGTCGGCACCGTCATCTACAACCACCAGAAGGGCGAGTTCACCTCCAAGCTCGGGCCCATCTTCGCGAACCTGGTCCTGGCGGACGAGATCAACCGCGCGCCGGCCAAGGTGCAGAGCGCGTTGCTCGAGGCCATGCAGGAGCGACAGGTGACGATCGGCGACACGACCTACCCGCTCCACGAGCCGTTCGTCGTCATGGCCACCCAGAACCCGATCGAGCAGGAGGGCACCTATCCCCTCCCCGAGGCTCAGGTCGACCGGTTCCTGCTCATGATCAAGGTCGGCTACCCGAGCCGGGCGGAGGAGCGAACCGTCGTCGACCGCGCCCTGGTCGCCCAGCAGCAACGTGCCAAGAAGGTCATCGAGGCGGAGGCGCTGCTCCGCGCACGCGAGGTCGTGAAGGACATCTACGTGGACGACCGGATCAAGGACTACATCGTCGAGGTCGTGTTCGCGACCCGCGAGCCCGCGCAGCGCGGCATGCGCGATCTGGTCGGCCTCATCGAATACGGCGCGAGCCCGCGCGCGAGCATCGCCCTCGCCCTGGCCGCACGCGCGCACGCGTTCTTGCGGCATCGCGGCTACGTGACCCCGGAAGACGTGAAGGCCGTCGGCGCCGACGTGCTCCGGCACCGCATCGCGCTCACGTACGAGGCCGAGGCCGAGCAGGTCAACGCCGAGCAGGTCGTCCGTCGGGTCTTCGAGGTGGTCGAGGTCCCGTGAGCCGAGGCGCCCCCACCGGCCCTGCGCAAGGCACCGCCCCGGGCGGGAGCCTCTCCGCGCGCGGCGCGGGGGCCGAGGCCCGCCGCGAGCCGCCCGCCGCCGTGCCGCCCGAGCTCCTGCGGGAGCTGCTCCGCCTCAAGTTCCGGACCAAACACCTCGTCAGCGATCAGCTACAAGGCGCCTACTCGTCGATCTTCCGCGGACGCGGCCTCTCCTTCAGCGAGGTCCGCAGCTACCAGGCCGGCGACGACGTCCGCTTCATCGACTGGAACGTCTCGGCGCGCATGAACGACGCGTTCGTGAAGGTGTTCGTCGAAGAGCGCGAGATGACCGTCATGATCGTGGTCGACGCGTCGCGCAGCTCGGCGTTCGGCACGCGCCGCGCACCCAAGGCGCAGGTCGCGGCGGAGGTCGCGGCGCTCTGCGCGTTCTCGGCGACGAACAACAACGATCAGGTCGGCCTCCTCTTGGCGACGGACGTGGTCGAGAAGATCCTCCCGCCGCGCAAGGGCGACCGGCAGGTCATGCGCGTCATCCGCGAGATCCTCGGCCACCGGCCCATGTACCAGGGGACGAACCTCGGCGTGGCCCTCGAGACGCTCGTCCAGGTGACCAAGCGCCGCAGCACCACCTTCCTGGTGTCGGACTTCTTCGCGGCCGGCTTCGAGCGTGCGCTCGCGCTCGCGTCCGCCAAACACGATGTCATTCCTGTCATGATCGTCGACAAACGCGACGAGGAGCTCCCCGACGTGGGCCTCGCCTCCTTCGTCGACGCCGAGACCGGCGCGGAGGTGCTCGTCGACACCTCGAGCGCGCGCGTGCGCGAGCACTACGCCCAGACGATGCGCGCGTTTCGGGCCGAGCGCGAGCGGCTCTTCAAGCGCCTCGCCCTCGACGCGGTCATCGTCCGTACGGAGGAGAGCGTGGTCGGCCCGCTCCGCAAGCTGTTCGACAAACGCAGGCGGAGGCGTCGATGAAGACGCGGCGCACGCTCTCGCTGTTCACCTTCACGGTCTCGGCCGCGATGGTCCTCGGCGCCGCGGGGTCGGCCCTCGCGGACCGGACGGCGCCGACGACGGTGACCTGCGAGGAGAAGCTGCCGGAGGGCGCCACGCGCCCCAAGCTCACCGAGACGTTCCCCGGCGAGGCCGTCGCCGGCCACGAGGCGCGGCTCGAGATCGTCGTCACCCACGGCCGCGGGGAGACGGTCCTGCCGAACGGGTTCAAGGTCGTGCCCGGCAGCGACATGGAGAAGGCGCTCGCGGAGGCGGGCTTCGCGGTGGCCGAAGCGAGCGGCGGCTCGCCGCCCAAGGTCGATCGCCAGGAGGGCGTGAGCGAGGTCACGACGAACGTCGTGGTGCCGTTCGTGCTCCTGCCGACGAAGTCCGGCAAGGCGAGCCTGACGTTGCCCCAGATGCCGCTCACGGTGGGCCGAGCCAACGGCGAGACGATGACGGTCTGCACGCAGATGCACCTCGTCACCGCCAGCGACCCCACGGCCGGCGAAGAGAGCCCGAAGCCACATCCGAACCCTCCGCCCCGCCCGCAGATCGAGGACTGGCCGCTCATGAAGTGGATCCTCGCCGGCGTGGTGCTCCTGCTCGTGCTCGCGGCGATCACCGCCTGGTGGGTGCGCAAGCAGCTGCGAAAGCCGGTGCCCGCGGCCGAGTCCCTCGCGCGACTCCCCTGGGAGGAGGCGCTCTCCGAGCTCGAGGAGATCCGGCGCTCACCCCTCCTGGTCGAGGGACCGTACGCCGAGCTCTACGACCGGGCGAGCGACGTCGTGCGCAAGTACCTGGGCGCGCGGTACGGCTTCAGCGGGCTCGGCTTCGAGGGCCTCGACACGACGACCGACGAGATGCTCACCCTGCTCAAGCGGGTGCGGCCGCAGGTCCCCTCGCTCGACGTCGTCCGCAAGTTCCTCGAGGAGTGTGACCTCGTGAAGTTCGCGCGCGTCGAGCCGTCGCGGTTCGCCTGCGGCGACGCCCTGCAGATGGCCGAGGACATCGTCCGCGCGACGACGCCCGTCGCCCCGGCCCCCGGCTCATCGGCGGAGCCCCCGGCGGACGCGCCGCCCCCGGGCGGGCCGACGCCGCCACCGCCCCCGGCTGCGCCCCCTCCCCCCGAGGCCCGCGCCGCATGAGGAGAGACGAGGCATGAAGTCGGCCCTGCGCATCCTCGGGATCGTCGCCGCGTTCGCCGCCCTCCTCGCGGCGGGGGCAGCCTATCCGTGGCTCACGCGCGGCCACGATCTCGAGACGGCGATCTGGCAGCGACCGTACTTCGTCTGGGGCCTCCTGGCCGCACCCATCGCGCTGTTTCTCTCGACGATTTACCAGGGCGCGCGGCGACCTCACGTGATGTTGGGCACGGTCTTCGGGCTCGCTCGGGGCCCGAAGGGCGTGCGCACGTACCTCCGCGATCTGCCCGGGATCGCCCGCGCCGCGGCGCTCGTCTTCCTGGTCGGCGCGATGTGCCGTCCGGTCAGCCTCATCAAGGACGAGCGGACGGAGGACAAGGGCATCGACATCGTCATCGTGATGGATCTGTCAGGATCGATGAAGGCCGTCTTCGACGGCGACCCCGACGATCTCCCGAGCCGCCCCAACCTCGCCGCGAACCAGCGGCTGACGCGGCTCGAGACGGCCAAGGTCGTGGTGAAGGACTTCATCGCCCGGCGGAAGAGCGACCGCATCGGCGTCGTGGTCTTCGCCAAGCAGGCCTACCTCCTCTCGCCGCCGACGCTCGACTACCAGCTGCTGACCAAGCTCGTCTCGAAGCTCACCCTCCGGGTCATCGACGAGTCGGGCACGGCCATCGGAGACGGCCTGGCGACGGCGGTCTCGCGCATGCGCGAGAGCGACGCCCAGTCGAAGGTGGTGGTCCTCCTGACGGACGGCGACAACAACGCCGGCAAGCTCTCACCCGAGTTCGCGGCGCAGCTCGCCGTGGACAAAGGTTGTGTCGTGCACACCATCCAGATCGGCACCGGCGACGAGGTCGACGTGGAGGACGGCACGGACTGGCTCGGCCACCCGCGCTACGTTCGGCAGCGGTTCCCGGTCAACCCCGAGCTGCTCAAGCGGATCAGCGACCAGACGCGAGGCGAGCATTTCGTCGCCACCGACACGAAGGCGCTGACCGACGGCATGCACCGCATCCTCGACTCGCTCGAGAAGACCCGGTTCGAGGCGTCGCGCTCGAGCTTCGAGGATCTGTTCCCGCTCCTCCTGATCCCTGGCGTCGCCCTGCTCGGGCTCGACGTCCTCTTGCGCGTCCTGCTCCTCCGGAGGTTCCCGTGACCGAGGAGGCGACATGACGCTCGGCTCCCCCTGGTTCCTGCTCGGGACGCTCGTCGCGCTGCTCTACGGCGCCATCCTCCTCGTGGCAGGCATTCGCGGGCGGAAGGCCCGCGAGCGCTTCGGCGACGAGGGCCGGGTCCGCGCGCTGATGACACACGATCCGTCGAAGCGGCGCGCGTTCCGCGGCGTGTTCTTGGTCCTCGCCACCGCGCTGGCGTTCGTCGCCGCCGCGCGCCCGCAATACGGCGGACAGAAGGTCCTCGTGCCGGCCACGAAGGTCGACATCGTCATCGCGCTCGACTTCTCGAAGAGCATGTATGCGCGCGACGTCGAGCCTTCGCGGATCTTCCGCGCCAAGGCCGAGGTGGCCGACCTCATCCAGTCGCTCCCCGGCGTCCGGTTCGGCGCCGTCGCGTTCGCCGGCGAAGCGATGAGCTTTCCCATGACGGCCGACGGCGCGGCCATCGCGCAGTTCTTCCGCGGCATCGAGCCGAACGACATGCCCGTCGGCGGGACCTCGCTCACCCGCGCCCTCGACGCGGCGCGCGACCTCTTGAACCGCGACCCCAAGAGCAAGGACCACCGCCGCTTCGTCATCCTCGTGACGGACGGCGAAGACCTCGACGGCTCCCCGCTCTCGGTCGCGCGCTCGCTCGGCGACGACGAGACGACGGTGCACGTCGTGCAGATCGGCGGCCGCACGCCCGAGCGAATCCCCGAGATCGGGCCGAACGGCGAGGTCACCGGCTGGCGACGCGACGAGCGCGGCGAATACATGACGACCGAGCTCACCGCGCGAGGCGAGGCGCAGCTCGCGTCGATCGCCAAGGCGAGCCCAGGCGGAAAGGTCGTCCGCGCGGAGCGCGGGCGGACCGGCATCGAGGAGATCTCGGCCGAGCTGAAGGACGCCATGAAGGGCGGCGAGTACTCGGAGCACTACGAGGAGGTCTTCGCCGACGTGTACGAGTACCCGCTCGGCCTCGCGATCGTCCTCCTCTTGCTCGAGGCGCTGATCGCCGACGCGCCCAAGTTCCGCTTCTTCCGCAACAAGCCGCCCCCGAAGGCGGAGACGAAGCCCATGCCCTGGGCCAGGAGGACGACGTGAGGGAGAAGAGGAGGTCGCTGAAGCCGGAGCCCTCTGGGGAGCCCGTCTCCAGGCTGGACCGTCGTTCCTCCCCCCCACCCCCCCTCCGCGAAACGGAAGGAGGGGCGGGCGCGCTCGTTCGCTTCGTCTCGCGTCCCGTGGTGCTGCAGGCCTTCTTCGGCGCGTGCCTCATCGGGATGGTCACGCAGCTCGGCTTCGGCTGCTCGGGGTGGGATCCGCGGCGGCCTTTCCAGCGCAACAACGCGGACGTCGACCGGGCGATCGAGATGATCGAGGCCGGCGAATACGAGAGCGCGCAAGAGGTCCTCTCGGACTACCTGGGTGGCGGGACCTGCAAGAACGGCAAGATCGAGCTGACCGACAAGGCCCGCAAGAAGCCGGACGGCACGTTCGATCTGGGCCTCGTCATCTTCTACCTCGCGGAGAAGTTCGGCCGCCGCTTCGGCGAAGAGGAGCTACCCGAGGGACAACAGGAAGACGAGGAGGCGTTCGCCCGACGCGACCTCGAGGTCAAATGTGGGCTCGTCGTCGCGGTCGGCATCGCGCGTGACCCGCAGGTGCCGGTGGAGCTCCGCGCGCGCGCCATGTACCTCGCCGGTAACCTCGAGTTCTTGCGGAAGAACTACAAGGACGCCCTCAAGTACTACGAAGAGTCGCTCCGGCTGATCCCGGGCGTCCCCGAGGAGCAGGGCGGAGACGGCATCGGCCGCGACGCGGCGTGGAACCGGGCCGTCGCGTTGCGCCGCCTGGAGAACCAGGACGCGGGTCAGGACGGCGGGCAGGATCAGGAGCCGCAGCCGCAGCCAGGGCCTCAGGAGGACCCGCAAGATCCCCACGGCCCCGACGCGGACGTCGACGGCGGCGGAGACGACAAGGGCGACGCGGGCAACGACGCCGGCGACAAGGAGAGCCAGGACCCCGGCGACGGCGGCCCCGACGGCGGACAGGACTCGGGCCCCGAAGACGGAGGCAAGGGCGGCTCGCAGGACCCGGACGCGGGCGACCAGGAGCCCGCCGACCCGCGCGATCCGCAGGGACAAGAGCCGCAGGAGGCGGAGCCGCCGGGCCCCTCGGGGCAACAGGGCGACCGCGTGCTCGACCAGTTCGATCAGGTTCCGACGTACCAGCAAGAGGACGCGAAGAAGCGCTCGGAAGGGCGCCGGAGGAACATGGAGGACAAGTGATGCGTCACGGCCTTCTCCGATCTGTCGTCTCATTGTGCTCGAAGGTCGCGCTGTGCGCGGCCATCGGGTTGCTCTCGCCTGCCCTGCCCGCGCTCGCCGCGGCCCCCGAGGTCTCGACCAGCGTGAGCGCACGCCGGGTGGAGGCAGGCGAGCAGTTCGCGGTCACGCTCACCGTGTCGAGCGACGAGCCGCTGGGCTCGGTCTCCGCGCCGTCGCTCGCGGCGCCCACGGGTGTCACCGTCGAAGGGCCGAGCTACTCGACGAGCACACAGACCCGGATCATCAACGGCGTGCGATCGTCGAAGAGCTCGGTGCGCATCACCTTCTTCCTGACCGCGCACGCCCTCGGGACCGTCACCATCCCCGCTCCGTCGGTGACGGTCGGTGGGTCGCGGATGAGCGGGCAGAGCTCGACCGTGGAGGTCGTTCCCGCGTCGGGCGGCTCGTCCGGCTCGGGCGCCGGGCTGGGCGTGCTCGGCGCGCCGGGCATGACCCCTCAGCTGGTGCCGCCGAGCCCGTTCGACTTCGACGACTCCGCCCCCGACGACGACTCGGCGAGCTCGCGCGAGCTCGCGATGGAGACAGGCCCGGACGACGTCGTGTTCCTCCGCGCCATGCCCGACAAGCAGAAGGTCTACGTCGGCGAGCAGGTCACGCTCAGCATCTACCTCTACTACCGGGTGGCCTACGAGATGACCGAGCGCCACGACGCGAAGTACACCGACTTCCTCCGCTACCCGCTCCTGCTCGATCCCGGCTCGACGACGCCGGTGTTCACGCGCGTGAACCAGAAGCGCTATGGCGCGAGGCTCGTCGATCGCGTCGCGCTGGTCCCGCTCCGCGCGGGCAAGCTCTCCACGGGCAGCATGAGCGCGCGCTTCAACGGGCGGCAGATCGGCGCGCGTGTTCTCAAGTCCTCGAACGACGCGGTCATCGAGGCCGTCGAGCCCCCGGAGGCCGGCAGGCCCACGGGCTACGTCGTGGGGGACGTCGGCCAGTTCACGCTGAACGGCGTGGTCACCCCGCGCAAGACGACCCAGGGCGGCTCGGTCGGCGTCGTCCTCACGGTGGAGGGCCTGGGCAACGTCCCGAGCCAGATCCGGGTCCCGCAGACCAAGGGCGTCGAGTGGCTCGCGCCCCGGACGCGCGACGCGATCGCGACGAAGGGCGGCAAGATCGGCGGCAAGCGGACCTTCGAATACGTCGTTCGCATGCCGACGTCCGGCACCGTGGAGCTCGGCACGGTCGAGCTTCCGTATTTCGATCCTTCCTCGGGCAAATACGAGATCGCCAAGGTCGATCTCGGCAACGTCGAGGTGGAGCCCAGCGCCCCGACGGACGCGGAGGTCGCGCGCGCCAAGAAGGACCCGCTCACCGCGGACGATCCGCTCGCCAAGCTGCCCGAGCCGCACCCGTCGCTCGGCGCGTTCACGCCTCCCCAGGTCCGCACCTTCGCGCCGACCGACCTCGGTCTCGCGCTCGGCGCGGCGCCGGCGCTGGCCCTCCTCTGGATGGGCATTTCGCGCGCTCGCTCGTCGAAGAAGAGCGCCGGGGCCGAGGCGTCGACGCTCCGGTCCAAGGCGAAGGACGCAGTGGGCGACGCCAAGAAGGCCGAGGGCGCGGGGCAGCTGCGCGAGGCGTTCTCCAGCGTCGAGCGCGCGGTCAGCCTCTTCATCGAGGCGAAGACCGGCATCAAGGCGCGGGGGCTTCGACTGTCCGAGCTCGTACCGAAGCTCACCGAGGCGGGCGTGTCCGCCGATCTCGCGAACGAGGCCCACGCCATGCTCGAGCAATGCGAGGGAGGGCGGTACGTGCCGAGCCCCGACCCCGAGGGCGTCCGCGATCTGGTGAAGCGCGTCGCGGCGTTCGGCAAGAAGCTCGGCGCATGATCCGCTCGCTGGTCCTCGCCGGCTTGGCTGCCGCGATCTGGCTCGGCGTCGCGTTGCCCTGCCGCGCCGACGAGCCCTCGGTGCATTTCGAGCGCGCGACCCGAGCCATCGCTGCGAAGGACGCGCAGAAGGCGATCGTGGAGCTCGAGACGCTCGCCGACCGCGGCTTCGCGCACCCCGACGTCGCCTACAACCGCGGCCTCGCGTACGCCCTGCGTGCGAAGGCCTCCGGACAGCCGGGAGACCTCGGCCGAGCGGCCGCAGGATTCGAGGAGGCGCTGAGGCTGCGCCCGGAGGATCGGGACGCGGCGCACGCGCTCGACCTTGTGCGCGCCGAGGTCACGCGCCGTCGCTCGAAACAGGACAAAAGCGATCGCATCGTGCGGCCGTCGCTCGATCGCGTGCTCTTGCGGCTGCTCTCGCCCGCGGTGTGGGCTGGCCTCGCCATGGCGGCCTCGGTCGCCTTCGCGACGGGACTGCTCTTGCGCCGTCGACCGACCGGGCTGGTGCACGTGGCTGGCTCGGTGCTGGCCTGGCTCATGTTCGTCGCGCTCCTCGGGCTCGTCCCCCTCGCCTTCGGGTCGAGCTGGCTCGAGCGCGCGCGTGGAGCCGCCGTCGTCGTCGCGCCCGCGCTCACGCTCCGCGACTCGTCGGGCAAGGCGGTCGGCGACGCGCCCGAGGTGCCGGAGGCCGCGCTCGTGGAGCTCGGAGACAGCCGTGAGGGCCAGGTGCTCGTCCGCTGGGGCTCGTATGAGGGGTGGGTGCCGCGCGAGACCGTGCGTCCGCTCCCCAGGTAGGGTAGCTCACGTTTCGTGTGGGTCCGTCGAGCTGCCATCCTCCCCGTCCCTTCGTTCGCGCAGGTGCCGGCGCACGTGCTCACGCGGATCGAAGACGAGCTGAGCGAAGACGGGGACGCGACGCGCGAGGAGCTCGACAAGGCCTTCGAGCGATTCGAGAGCTCCCAGCCCGCGCTCTCCGAGCGCATCAGTGAAGCCCTCGGTAAGCTGAAGGACGAGACAGCCCTCGCGCTTGGCTATTTCCTGACGCTCGCGGTCTGGCTCGGATTCGAACGCACGTTCCAGGATGAGCTCGGCGAGGTCACCCCCGTAGGGCTGCGCGGCGCGGAGGAGTCCCTGACGCTCGACGAAGAGATCCGCATCGCGGACCCGGCAGAGGTCGTGGACTCGGACGACGTGGTCGCGATGGAGCAGCCCCACCTGCTGCACTTCGTGCACGAGCACGTCGATGCCGCGCTCGAGGCCCACGCGGAAGACGTCGACGTCGACGACGTTCATGCAATCTACCGAGTCGTGCTCGTCGAGATCCTCGCGCTCTCCTATGCGGTGAAGCCCCCCAAGAACGCGACAAACAGCGAGTTTTCGGCCTGAGCGCAGGCTGGAGCTGGACATTGGTTCGGCGCAGAACAGGGGCGCACGCGCAACTGTTGCACCGAAGGCGGAAGGCCCCCTCACGAATTCGGCGGGCCGCGCCTCCTGGCATGCAACTTGGAAGTCCGCTCCTCGTGAGCCCCATGATCGTCATCGTCGAAGACGATCCGAGCGACCAAGCGCTCATCCTCCGCGCGTTGCAGCAAGCAGGCGTGGGGGGTGCCGTCGTCGTGACCAGCGACGGGGTGGAGGCGCTCGACTGGATCACGACCCACGCCCCGCCCCGGTTGGTCCTCCTGGATCTGGAGATGCCGCGCCTCAGCGGCAAAGACGTCCTCCGACGCCTCCGCCGCCTGCCGGCCCTCGTCACCGTCCCGGTCGTGGTGCTCTCCGGCTCCGCCGAGCCACATGAGGTCGCGTCGATGTATGCGCTCGGCGCAAACGGGTACGTGATGAAGCCGTGGGACGCGCCGACCTTCGCGACCCGCGTGGCCGAGGTCGGCCGCTACTGGGGGCGGGTCAACGAGGTCGTCTGAGCCGAGCGGCGCCGCTCACATCTGCGGCTCGAAGAGCGAGATCGTCGCGCCCTGCCGGTCCTGGACGACCGAGATGAGCCCGATGTTCGGCACGGCGATCTCCTCCATCACGATCTTTCCGCCGAGCTTCGTGACACGCGCGCGCGCGTCCGCCACCTTCGCGACCACCACGTGGGAGCCCCAGAACGCGGGCGCGCCCGGAGGCGCCGGCATGAGATCCGCCACCTGGTTCTCCATGCCTTCCCCGACGCCGAACACCGTCATCCCGTTGAAGTCGGACGGCTTCCAGCCGTACACGGCCTGGTAGAACGACTTCGCCTTCGCGAGGTCCGTCGAGGCGAGCGACTCCCAACAGAACTCACCGACCTCGGGCCGTCCGGTCATCGGCGTGTCCCCGTGCACGGACTTGAACGCCCACGAGACGGCGCCGCCCGGATCGATGATGAGGCCCATGCGACCGACGTCGTCGAGGTCCATGCTCATCGGCGACTGCCCGCCCTCGGCCTTGGCGCGCGCGGTCGCCGCGTCCACGTCGGGCACCGACACGTAGCCCGACCAATGCGGAGGCGCGTCCATTTCTTTCGGCTTCTGCATCATCCCGGCGATCTGCTTCGTCCCCACGTAAGTGAGCCAATACGTCCCGCCGTGCGGGAGCTCGCTGCCCTTGAAGGTCCAAGCGAAGAGCTCGCCGTAGAAGCTCCTCGCGTCGTCGACGTTCGTCGTCATGAGCTCGCGCCAAACGAACCGACCGTGCGTGTAATTTTTGTCACCCATCGCAGACCTCCCGCAGTTGGTTGGGTGGGCATAGGACGGATGTCATACGTTCGCGTCAACCCGGAAACAGGAGCGCGCGGGCGCTCAGCCCCCCCGCTCGACGCCGAGCACCGTGGCGATCTCGTCGTAGTGCTTCGCCTCGACCCGGGCGAAGCCGCTCATGCCCCAGGTCTGCGCCAGTCGCTCCGAGGCACGCAAGTCCCGCGCGAGCGAGAGGAGCCCATCACGCCATCGTTTGCCGATGCCTCGCGAGAGGCTCTCGTGCACGACGGCGCAGTCGAGCGGGATCCTCGAGGTCTTGGCGACGACCCGCACGTGGTGTTGGGGCTCCGAGCCGTCGCCCCGATCCGGGTCGACGAAGGGAGAGGCAGTCGCGCCGACCTCGATCTCACCGGACGCGACGGCGGCGATCACGGAGAGGTGGTTGCCGTAGAAGCGCTGCTCTCCGAAGAAGCGATCCGGGTCATGGCCGCGCGACCGCACGAGCGACCGTGGGTAGAGGAAGCCCGACGTGCTCGTCCGATCGACCCAGCCGATGCTCTTGCCCTGGAGGTCCGCGAGCGACTCGGCGGAGTCGGCCTCCCCGACGACGAGGTAGCCCAGGTAGGTCGGAGAGCCGGCGCGCGCCGCCGTGGCGACGGCGACGGCGGGCAGCGAAGTCCGCGCCTCGACGTACGCCAGGGGCGAGAAAAACGCGGCGTCGACCGACGCGGCTCGAAGCGACGCGGCGAGCGCGTCGTACGTCGGCGCGGCCGTGACCTCGGCCGTCAAGCCGTGTGCGGCCGCGAGGTACTCGACGAGCGGCGCGAGGAGCGCCGCCGTCGACTGGCCCGCGCTGGGTGTGATCCCCACGCGAATCACGGCGGGCTCCCGCCCGCTCGGCGCGAGGCGGTCGAGCGGGTCCGGTGCCTCGCGCAGCGCCGGCTCGGCCTTGGCGCAGCCCGCCGCCGCTCCCGCGAGCCCGGTCGCGCCGAGGAGCGCGAGGATCTCTCGTCGGCCTCTGTTCATCCGGTCGCCTCCGGATCGTCGGAGGCCGCGTCCGGTGCAGCAGGCGGCGCGAGGCTCACGCGGTTCCTCCCGCCCCGTTTGGAGGCGTAGAGCGCGTCGTCCGCGGCCCGCAGGAGCGCATCGAGCGCCGCGCGACCGGGCGACGTCGCCGCGACCCCGAAGCTCGCCGTGACGCGCTCGCCCCCTTTGCCGAGCGGATCCTTCGCGACCGCCTCGCGCAGGCGCTCGGCCGCGACGGAGGCCTCGTCGAGGCCGGTGTCGGGCATCAGGATCGCGAACTCTTCCCCGCCGACTCGAGCCACGAGGTCCATCGAGCGCGCTTCGGCGCGGAGGATGCCGGCCACGTGGCGCAGCACCTCGTCGCCGAACGCGTGGCCGTAGCGATCGTTGTACGACTTGAACCGATCCACGTCGCAGAGCACCAGCGCGACGGGTCGTCCGCTGCGCGTCGCCTCCGACAGGTCACGGATGGCCTGCTCCTCGAAGCTTCGACGGTTCGAGAGCTTGGTGAGCCCGTCGGTCGTCGCGAGCTCCTTGAGCCGGAGGTTCGCGGCCTCGAGCTCCGCCGTCCGCTTGCGCACCGCGCCTTCGAGCTCGTGGGTGTAGCGCTCGAGGTGGGACGCCATGTCGTTGAACGCGTCCCCGAGCTCGGCGAGCTCGTCGCCTCGCCGAGCCGGCGCGCGCGCGCTCATCTCGCCGGCGCGGATCCGCGCGGCCACACGCGCCAGGGCCGCGACGGGCGCACCGAGGACGCGGCGATGCAGGGCGTAGAGCGCGACGCCGAGCGCGCTCATCGTACCCAGGACGAAGAGCACGGCGTCCCGCTTCCGCACGAAGATCTCGCCCCGGAGCCGCGCCTCCGAGAGCGTCGCGCGAAGCGTCCCCACCGCGTGTGCGAGGCGGAGCGGGACGACGACGTGGAGCTCGCCGTCGGGGCCCTCTTCCACCGTGGCCTCCGCCGCCGGTGGGCCGCCGGCGTCCGACTCCTCACCGAACCGCCGCGGGTCCATGTCGGCGACGACGCGTCCGCGCAGGTCGAGCACCTCGAGGTCGCGGACGTCCGGGTACCGATCGGGGTAGTTGGCGACGTTGTCGACGACGGCCTGCGCGCGGTGGTGCCGGCCCTCGGCGACCGCAGGCGCGAGAGCGAGCCCCAGGAGCTCGAGCGCGCGCAGGTTGGTCTCTCGAAACTGCGCGCGCTGCTCGGACGCCTGTCGCTCGGACACGACCACGGCCGTCACGGTCGCCGCGCCCGCGACAACGACCGAGAGGGCGATCGCCACCTTCGCCGAGAGACGCATGCGCCGTCACTCCCTCCGGCTCGGGCGCATCGAGATCACGAAGCGCGAGCCCGGCGAGCACCGCTCGAAGCGGACCGCGGCGCGGTGTGCCTCGACGATCGCGCGGACGAGCAGGAGGCCGAGCCCCGCGCCGCCCTGCTTCGTCGTCTCGCCGGACCAGAGGCGCGACTCGTCGAGACCGGGCCCGTCGTCCTCCACAACGAACGTGGCGGCGCCCTGCGCGTCGGCGGAGGCCTCGACGCGGACGACGCCCCCCGAGCCACAAGCCTGCACCGCGTTCTGAACGAGGTTCGAGATCACCGACGGAAAGAGCACCGGGTCGACCGGCACCTCGAGGTCCTCCGGTTCGATCCGGACACGCACGTCGATCCCGTCCGAGACGACGACGCCGCTCATCGCGTCGTCGACGATGCGCCTGGCCGCGACCGTGTCGGTCTCGACCTCACCGCCGCGCGCGACGTCGAAGAGGCGCGTGACGAGGTCCTGCGCGATGCGGACGTTGCGCTCCGCGCGATCGAGGGAGCGCGCGCGGGCCGCCTCGTCCTCCGCTTTGCGGACGAGGTAGAGCGCGGAGGCAGCCGAGCCGAGCAGGTTTCTCAGCTCGTGGAGCGAGCCGGCGGCGAGGGCAGCGGCGACTTCGGGCCTGATCCTCGTCATCGGGATGGAGCGTACCGAAGAGGGCGCCCCGGAGGACAGATCGGTGTACACCCGTGACATGACAAATCGAAAGGCCGCCCTGGATCCGTCCACGCTCGAGCCTCGAACCGGCTCCGGGTACCCCGAGCCGTTCCGTTCCCAGGTCCTGCCGCGCGAGAAGCGCGCCCTGGGCGACGCCTTCGGCCTCACAAAGATCGGCGTCAACCAGACGACGCTCATGCCCGGGAAGTCCTCGTCCATGCGCCACTGGCACACGCTGGAAGACGAGCTCGTCTACGTGCTGGAGGGCGAGGTGACGCTCGTCACCGACGCGGGCGAGGAGGTTCTCCGGCCGGGCATGTGCGCAGGTTTCCCGGCCGGCGCCCAGAACGGCCACATGTTCGAGAACCGCGGGAGCGTGCCCGCCCGCTACCTGGAGATCTCGAACCGCGACCCCGACGACTCCGCGGAGTACCCCGACGTCGACCTGGCCTACCGGAAGGGCGAGGACGGCCGAGCCATCTTCACGCGAAAAGACGGCTCGCCTTACTGAGCGCTCACGGCGCCGGCGCCGCGCTCTCGATGGGGCTCACCTCTGGCTGCCCGCTTCCGAGCGTCAGACCGAGCCGGACGACCGCAAACGGACAAGGCGCGCCAGCGAGCACCTCGGCGATCTCGCTCGGCTTGGCGGCGCCGTCGCCGCGGATGATGGCGGCGGCCTCGAAGCCGACGAGATCGCCCACGAACGCCGCGCGGCGCACGGCCTCGCGCGTGGCTTCGGAGAGAGGGCGCACGTCTTCGAGGTAGGAGCGCACGTCGACCATCTTCGCGAGGCCCTTCACCTCGCGCCGCACCCGCACCGCGTCGGCCGCGAGCACCGCGGACACACGCGCGGCGAGCCAGGCCTCCACCGGCGCGCCACCCGCGAGCTCCTCCGCCACGCCGCGCGCGAGGAGGATGGCGTAGCGGGCGCCCACGACGGCCGCCGAGATGCGGGGCGCACCCGGCGGCACACGCTGGATGCGCAAGAAGGTCAGCCCATCAGGTGACCGTTCTGTCATCCTCTTCGCCAGATCGACGAGGCCGTCCGGGTCGAGCCGACCGGGGAGCTTCACGTCGATGGCCTCCTCCAGGCTCGCGACGCCGAGCGACAGCGCGGGCCCGAACGTCATGTCCGGCTTGGGGTGGAAGCCCTTCGTGTACGCGACCTCGAGGCCGACGCGACGGAAGACGCGCGGCAGCTCGCGGATGAGATCCAGGTGGCCGAGGAGCGCCATGGGGCCGGTCTTCTCGAAGAAGAGGCGGTAGGTCTCGGTGTGCGCCGGCGTCGCGGGCCGGGCCCGCGGCTCAGGGCTGGCCTCCGCCCCGTCTTCGCCCTCTGCCTGAGCCCCTTCTTCCTCTGCCCGAAGGAGAGGCGCTCGGATGACGACGGGCAGGCGCTTCTTGTCGGCGCCGAGGCGCGCGAGGTAGTCGACGCGCTCCTCGCGCATCTTCGTCAGGTCGCAGGCGACGCCGCAGTCGTAACAGACGAGCCGCCGCGCATCGGCGCGCGCGCTCTCGACATTGTCGTGGTGGACGAACATCCCGGCGGCCTTGCCACACGGCGGGCTGAGCCGGCTCTGCAGGGCCTTGCGGTACTCCCGCGCGAGGAAGCCGTCCTCCAGGCCGACGTCGATGTGGCTCCATGGAAGGCGCGCGCTGATGGGGATCGTGCCGAGGTACTTCGCCGTGTCGATGCCTTCCTCCTCGAAGGCCCGCCGCCAGATCTCGAGATCCAGGTGCTCCTCCCAGGAGTCGAACCGCGCGCCGGCGCGGAACGCGCGCTCGAGCGCGCCCGCCAGTCGCCGGTCGCCGCGGGCGAACACACCCTCGAGCACGCTCGCCTTCGCGTCGTGGGTCTTGAGCTTCAGGTTGCGGATCTGTCGCGCTCGGTCGCGGAGGAGCGCTTGCTTGCGATCCACCTCGGAGAGCGCGTCCATCGCGCACCACTGGAACGGGGTGTGGGGCTTGGGAACATGCACCGAGACGCTGACGGTGACCTCAGCCGGTTTCCCGCGGCCCGCGGCGCGCCTGCCGACCTCGAGCGCCCGCGCGCCGGTCTCCACGATGCCGAGCACGTCCTCGTCCGTCTCCGTGGGCAGGCCCGCGATGAAGTAGAGCTTCATCTTCCCCCACCCTCGGGAGAACACGCGCTCGGCGGTCTCGAGCAGCTGCTCCTCGGTGACGTTCTTGTTGATCACGTCGCGCATCCGCTGAGTGCCCGCCTCGGGGGCGAACGTCAGCCCCGTCGCGCGGACGCGCTTCAGCTCGTCGAGCAGCTCGGGCTCGAGCCCGTACGCGCGGAGCGACGAGACGCCGAGCGAAATCTTCCGGCGGGTGAGCTCGTCGGTGACCTTCTTGATGAGCGGCGAGATGCAGCTCACGTCGGCGGTCGAGAGCGCGGTGAGCGACACCTCGTCCTGGCCTGTCGCCTCCACTGCGCGCAAGACCGTGTCGACGATCTCCTGCGGGTCGCGCTCGCGGACCGGCCGGTAGATCATCCCGGCCTGGCAGAACCGGCAACCCTCGGTGCACCCGCGCGCGACCTCGATCGACAGCCGATCGAAGATCGCTTCGGGCCCGCCGGTGGGGCTGACGGCCGGGAACGGGAACTCCTTCAGGTCGACGAGCGAGCGCTCGACCGGAAACGGGAGCGCCTCGTCCGCGGGGCGCTCGACCACCTGGAGCCCGGTCGCGGCGTCGACGGAGACCTCGTACAGGCTCGGGACGTAGACGGCGCCGAGCCGCGCGAGGGCGCGGAGGCGCTCGGCGCGCGTGGCGCCCTCCCCCTTCATCCGCTTCCACGTCACGGCGATGTCGGTCGCCTTCTGCTCGCCGTCCCCGATCACGATCGCGTCGACGAACGGCGCGAGCGGCTCGGGGTGTGTGGCGACAGGCCCGCCAGCAATGACAAGCGGGTCATCTTCGCCGCGGTCGGCGGAGCGCAGCGGGACCCTGCCGAGCTCGAGCATGTTGAGGATGTTCGTGTAGGTGAGCTCGAACTGGAGCGAGAAGCCGATGACGTCGAACGCCGAGAGCGGCCGCTTGGACTCCAGCGAGACGAGCGGCAGCTTGCGCGCGCGGAGCTCCGCCTCCAGATCGACCCAGGGCGCGTAGCAGCGCTCGGCGAGCGTGCGCGGGTCGCCGTTCAAGATCGAATAGAGGATCTTGAAGCCGAGGTGGCTCATGCCGATGTCGTAGACGTCGGGGAACGCGAGGCAGACCTTGGCCACCTGCGCGTCCCACGCCTTGACCGTCGAGCCGACCTCGCCCCCCGTGTACCGGGCCGGCTTCGTCACCTTGTGCAGAAACGCAGCGTAAGGATGCGGCTCTTCAGACATCTTCCCCGCGCTTTAGCACACCTCCCGCAACGTCAACTGGCCTTGTCGCACGCCTCCAGCGCCTTCCTCTCCTTGGCGTCCCGGTAACACTTCATGCGCTTGACCCAGGGGACCCGCCCGAACTCCGGCGGCCGGGTCTGGCGCTCGCAGTCCTTCGCGAGCTCTTCCTTGAGCTTGTCGGGGAGCTTCTGCCCGGCGTCCTCGCTCATCACCCGGATGACGTTGCTGCAGACCTCGGCGCCCTCGGGCGCGCGGAGCCAGCCGAACCAGAAGATCCCGGCCGCGAGGACCAGCGCGCCGACGATCGCCCCGATGACCTTGAGTGCTTTCATTGTTCTCTCCTCGAGGACAAAGACGCGGCCCCGCACCGGGTGTCGCCCGGAAAGTGAGTGGGCCAGGGCGCGTCCTCAAACCGGAGAGGTCTTCGAAGAGATCGGGCACGGGCACGGGCACGGACACGGCCGTGCCCGTGCCCCTGCCCGGTATTGCCTTAGGCTTGTCAGGTTTGAAGACGGGGCCCTAGCCTCTGGGGCACGTGAGCCTCGCCTCGACCTTCCTCGCCTTCGCCCCCGCGAGCCTCGCGGCTCGCCTCGATCCGGCGACCACCGAGGGCGCGCTCCGCGGCGCGGTGGCCGCGGCCCGAGCCGAGCTGCCCGGGGTGGCCGTCGCGGAGGAAGAGCTCGTCGCGGCGCTCGCCGAGCGCCTCGGCCCCGAGCTGGATCAGGCCGCCGATCCGGCCGCCGCGCTCGCGGCGGCACACCCGACGGATCTCGCGCTCGCCCTCGGCTGCCAGCGCGGCGACCCGGCCGCGCTCGCCGCGTTCGACGCGCGGTTCGGGGCCGACGTCGACCTGGCCGTGAAGAAGAGCCCCTCTCTCGGGCTCTCCACCGACGAGTTCCGCCAGCTCGTGAGGAGCCGCCTCTTCGTCGCGGAGCTGGAGCGACCGGCCAAGATCGCGTCCTTCACCGGCAAGGGCCCGCTCAAGAGCTGGGTCCGCGTCACCTGCGCCCGCCTCGTCGTCGATCTCGCGAGGCGTGCTTCACCCGAGCGCCCGGAGGCGGACGACGGCTTCTTCGACCGGATGCCCGGCGCGGTCGATCTGGAGACCGAAATCGTCCGCGCCTCGTCGCGAAAGGACCTCGACGCCGCGATGCGACGCGCCTTCGGTCGGCTCGACGCGCGCGAGCGCAACCTGCTCCGCCAGCGCTACGTACACGATCTCTCAGGAGACCGGATCGCGCAGATGCACGGCGTCCATCGCGCGACCGCCTTCGGCTGGATCGAGGCCGCGCGCACCGCGCTCCTCAAGAAGATCCGCGAAGAGCTCGGGGACCGGGGCGGCAAGCGGGAGCTCGAGAGCCTCCTGGCGGTGCTCGGGAGCCGGCTCGACATCAGCCTCCGCGCGGTGATGACGTCGGAGGACTGACTGTCTCCCAGAAGGCCCTGACGTCGCCGAGGTGCTCGGTCCGGCGCTTCATCGGGAGCCGCTCGAGCATCAGCTGGCCGTATCTCCGGGTGACGACGCGGCGGTCGAGCACCGCGACGACGCCGACGTCCTTGCGGGTGCGGATGAGCCGTCCCGCGCCCTGCTTCAAGGTGATCGCGGCCGAGGGGACCGAGTAGGAGAGGAACGGATCCTGGCCCGACGCCTCGAGCGCGGCGCACCGCGCGCTGACCACCGGATCGCTCGGGACGGCGAACGGGAGCTTGTCGATGATCACGAGACGGAGGGCGTGACCGGCGACGTCGACGCCCTCCCAGAAGCTCATCGTCCCGACCAGCACCGCGTCGCCGTGCTTGCGGAACCGCGCGATGAGCGCGCTCTTCGGCGCCTCGCCCTGGACGAGCACCTCGCGGCCCGTCGTCCGCGCGAGGCGCGCGCCGTAGGCCTTGAGGGCGCGCACCGAGGTCGTGAGCACGAACGCCCCTCCCCCGGTCACCTCGATGAGCTCGCTCGCCCGCTCCAGCGCCGCGTCGGAGAACGCAGCGGAGGTCGGCTCCGGGAGATCTCGCGCGACGTAGAGCAGCGTGCAGGCGTCGTACGCGAAGGGCGAGCCCACCTCGAGCTCCTCGACCTTCACCCCGAGCCCCTCCTCGAGCCCGAGCCGCTGCCGGACGAAAGAGAACGGCGACGCGGGGCGATCCGCCGCCCCGGCGACGGGCACGCTCGTCAACGTCGCGCTCGTGAGGACCACGCCGCCGGTTCGATCGAAGACCTGCCCGCGCAGCGTGGCGCCGACCGAGACGGCGGCGGCGCCGAGGATCACGCTCCGCCGCTTTCGGCTGACCCAGAGCGCGTGGGCAGTGGGCGGATCGACGAGGCTCGCGAGGTCGTCCCGCAGCGCCGCGGCGCGGCGCGCGACCACGTGCAGGGCGTCGGACGTCGCGTGTGTCTCCGCGAAAGAGGCGATCGCCTCGAGCGCGGTGTCGAGCCGTGCGTACGCATCCGTTCGCAGCTCCACGTGCCGATCGCGCGTCAGGAGCGTGCGCGTGTCCTCGCCTTCCGCGAGCTGCGAGACGGCGCCGAAGAAGGCGGCCGACGCCGCGTCGACCTCGGTGAGGAGGCCCGCGGCGTCGCCCCGGACGAGCAGCGGATCGGTCAAGCCGCTCTGGCGGAAGGTCCGGGTCGCGTCCCGCGAAAGCGCGGCGACCTTGGCGGACGAGATGCGCAGCCCGAAGAGCTCCGCCGCGATGTCCTCGAGGCGGTGTGCCTCATCGAAGATGACAGCTTCGTAAGGTGGAAGCACGCCCGCGCGGAACCCCGCGTCCCCCGCCTGCGATTTCAGGGCGACGTCCGCAAGGAACAGGTGGTGGTTCGTGATGATGAGGCTGGCCCGCGCGAGGGTCTGCTTCATCCGGGTCACGAAGCAGGCGTCGTAGTGTGGGCACGAGCCGCCGACCCGGGTCTCGCTCGACGACGTGACCTCCGGCCAGATGGGGTCGTCTTCGGTCAGCGCCGTGAGCTCGGACACGTCGCCGGTCTGCGTCTCTTTCGCCCAGGCCTCCACGAGGGGGAGCGATCGGCGGTGCTCGCGGACCGCGGCCGGGTCTCGCCGGAGCTCGCCAAAGCGCCGGAGGCACAGGTAGTTGGAGAGCCCCTTGGCGACCGCGACCTCACCCTGGGATCGGACCAGAGCACGCGCCGTGGGCAGGTCGACGGATGCGATCTGGTCCTGGAGGGCGCGGGTCGCGGTGGACACGACGACCCGCTGCCCGCTCGCGAGCGCCGGGACCAGGTACGCGAGGGTCTTGCCCGTCCCGGTGCCCGCCTCACACAGGACGATGGTGGCGTCGGCGAGCGCGCGCTCGACCGCTTGCGCCATGGCCAGCTGGCCGTCGCGCTCCTCGTAGCCGGCCAGCCGCTCGGACAGGGGCCCGGTCGGCCCGAGGAGCTCGCTCGCCCCGGCGCGCTCGACGGGTGACACGGGCACGCCTCGGTTACTCGCTCGTCGGCTTCTTCACGGGCGGCGGGTGGACGGCCCGCAGCTGCGGAACCGACTGGTGGACCGGCCTGCCCTCCGGATCCAGGAACTCGAAGCCGACGATGGCCCCGTCGGGCTCGGCCTGGACCCAGACGACCCGACCGTCCCGGAAGGGTTGGTCGCCCACGGCCAGCCGCACGCGCGCGCCGGGCTCGAGCGCCTCGTCCAGGATGACGCGGATGCCGCCGCGGCTGACGTTGAGGGCCCAGCCATCGATCTCGCGGTCCGCGACGGCGACTCGGATGCGGTCGCTGGCCTCTCGCCGGGAGCCGCCGGACTGACGCCGCGTCGGCGGGAGCCCAGGCTCATCCGGGGGGGTGGCGCCTTTTCTGCTCACAGCCCATCACCATAGCACGGCGAAGCGGCTCCCGCTCTTTTCCGAGCCCGCAGGAGAGAGCGGCTTTTTGCCGGTGGCCTCCCCATGCTAGTGCACAGCGGTCTCTCGGAGCCCCCCCAACGTGAACCGTCTCTCGTCCCTCCTCGGCGGCCTCGCCATCATCGCCATCGCGGTCGTTTTCATCGTCAACTTCCAGCCCGGAGGCGGACAGAACCAGTTCAAGAAGGGTCCCGACTGCGCAGCCGACGTGCTCGGCAAATGCGTTCGCGCCTCCCACTTCTGGGCCAGCTACCGGCTCCTCGCCCCGCGCGGCTCCGACATGGACGAGGCGCAGAAGCGCAAGCTGAAGGAGATGACGCTCGACGGCCTGGTCGAGCGCGAGCTGCTCCTCGGCGAAGCCAAGCGCCTCGGCATCGGCGTCTCCGACGAGGACCTCAGCAAGGAGCTCTTCGCCGGAAGGCTTCGCGCCTCCGTCCCTGCCAAGGCGCCGCCCCAGCTCAACGGGCTCGTGAACTACCGCGAGGCGTTCCTCGACCGGAAGACCAAGAAGTTCTCGGCCGACGTCTACAAGCGAACCGTCACCGAGCTCACCTACCTCTCCGAGACGGACTTCCGCGACTACCAGCGGGCGGAGCTCATCGCCGCCCGGATGCGCGACCTGGTGAAGGAGCGCGTCCGCGTCAGCGAGGGCGAGGCGTTCGACCAGTTCGCGCGCGAGAAGATGGACGTCACCGTCCGCTTCGTGAAGCTCGAGCCGGCCTACTTCGCGCAGACCGTGGTGGACACCTCCGAGGCCGCCGTGAAGGCCTGGGCTGACAAACACCAGGAGGACGTGGCGAAGGCCTTCGAGGCGCACAAGAAGGACTACGAGGGCGGCTGCCGCGTCTCGCGTCACATCCTCGTCCGCGTCTCCGAGAAGGCCTCGGAGGAGGACAAGAAGAAGGCCCGCGAGAAGATCGAGGCCGCGCAGAAGCGCATCAAAGATGGCGAGAAGTTCGCCGACGTCGCGAAGGAGATCAGCCAGGACCCCGTCTCGGGCAAACAAGGTGGCTCGCTCGAGTGCGTGGTGAAGGGTCAGATGGTGAAGCCCTTCGAGGACGCGCTCTTCGCGCTCGAGGAGGGCAAGCTCTCGAACGTGGTCGAGACGCCGTTTGGCCTCCACCTGATCCAGGTCGACAAGATCCTCTCCGGGGAGGACGCCGTGAAGGCCGGCCAGGCCTCCACCGCGCGGCCCCTCTACCTCCAGGCAGAGGCGCAGCGCCTCGCCGACGAGGGCGCGAAGGAGATCCTCGCGGCCATGAAGGGCGGCAAGAAGATGGATGAGGCGCTCAAGGACTACCTCGCCAAGATCAAGCCCGCCGCGCCCGAGAAGAAGGACGAAGAGAAGAAGGACGGCGACCACGCCGACAAGAAGGACGAAGAGAAGAAGGACGGCGACAAGAAGGACGGCGACCACGCCGACAAGAAGGACGCTCCGGCGGAGGACGAAGACGAAGGCGGGCCGCAGCCGCCCACCGTCGAGACGAGCCTCCCCTTCGGCCCGACCGAGCAGCCCTTCACGGGCGTGGCGGATGGCGAAGACGCTTCGGGCGCCGCGTTCTCCTTGAACACCCCCGACCAGGTCGCGGAGCGACCCGTCCGGCTCGCCAGCGGTGGCCTCGCCATCCTCCAGCTCGTGGAGCGCAAGGCGCCGGGCGAGGAGGAGTGGAAGAAGGACCGTGACTTCTACATGGGCGCCCTTCGATCCCAGAAGCAGCGCGAGGCCCTCACCCTCTACCTGAAGCGCCTGCGCACGACGTACCAGCAGGAGATCAAGCTCAATAAGGAGTTCACGAAGGACTTCGCGCCCGAGGCTGCGCCCGCGGGCAGCGGCCTGCCGCCGGGGCCGGCGCCCATGCCGCCTCCTGCGCCCGCTCCGATGGACGAGCCCTGAGGCAGGTGCTCTCGCTCACCACCGCCAGCGGCCAGCGCGTGCTCGCGCTGCCGCAGCAGCATCTCCATCGCTCGGTCATCACCTACGCGGTCCGCGTCGGCCCCCGCTACGAGCGGCCCGAGACCGCGGGGGTCTCGCACTTCCTCGAGCACATGCTCCACCGGGGGACCGACCGGTGGCCCTCGGCCCACGAGCAGGCCGTCGCGGTGGAGTCACTCGGGTGCACCCTCGACGCGAGCACCGGGGTCGACCACGGCACCCTCACGCTCACCTGCCCGCCGGAGAGCCTGGAGGAAGCGACGGAGCTCCTCGGCGAGATCACGCGATCTCCGCGCTTCTCCGATATCGACGTGGAGCGCGGGATCGTCCACGAGGAGCTGCTCGAGGACCGGGACGAGCGCGGCCGGCTCGTCGACCCCGACGCGCTCGTGCGCGAGCGGCTCTTCGGCGACCACCCGCTCGGCTTCCCCATCGGCGGCACCCCCGCGACCCTCGCCACCTTCGACGAGCCGCTCCTCCGCAGGCACCACGGGCGCCACTACAACACGACCTCGTCGGTCGTCGCCATCGCGGGTCGCCTCCCGCCTCGCGCGCGGCTCGCGAAGATGGTGGAGCGTGCGTTCGCCGGGCACGCGGCCGGCAAACCGCTCAGGAGCGCGCGGTTCCGCCGCCTTTCGCAAGGCCCCGGGTTGCACATCGTCCGGGCGCCGACGAGCCAGGTCTCCTTGCGGCTCGGCGCGCTCGGCCCCGGGCACGAGCACCGCGACGAAGCCGCGACCGAGCTCTTGCTCCGCGTGGTGGACGACGGCACCTCGACTCGCCTCTACGAGACGCTCTGTGATCGGCTGGGCCTCTGCTACGAGGTGTCCGCGGCCTGGGAGGCCTACGACGAGGTCGGCCTCTTCGACGTCGCCGCGGAGGCGCAGGACGACGCGATGCCTCGTGTCCTCGCCGAGATCCTGACCCTGTTGCGCCAGCTCGCCGAAGACGGCCCCTCGGCGGACGAGGTGCAGAAGGCCAAGCGGCGCGCGCGCTGGCAGGCCGGCCGCGCGACCGACCAGCCCGAGGTCAACGCCGACGATCTCGCCCTCTCGGCGCTGCGCGGCGAGCCGTGCACGACGGCCGATCGCCTCGGACGGCTCGACGCCGTCACCCCGGCGGACGTGCGCCGGGCGGCCCGCCAGCTCTTCCGTCCGGGAGCCTTCGCCGTCGCGCTGGTCGGGCCGGTGTCGCGCGCCACCGAGAGGCGCGCGCGCACGCTGCTCTCGCCTTCGTGAGGGTCGCGAGCGCGGCGGGCTCGGGGCGCGCCGTCGCGCGGGGCCTCGCCGCCGACAAAACGAACGCGGCGAGCGCCGGAGCGCTCGCCGTTCGAGTCGTGCTCGCCCGCGATCAGTAGCGGTACTGGTCGGGCTTGTACGGCCCGGCGATGTCGACGCCGAGGTAGTCCGCCTGATCCTTCGTGAGCGTGGTGAGCTGCACGCCGAGCTTCTTCAGGTGCAGGCGCGCGACCTGCTCGTCGAGCTTCTTCGGCAGCACGTGCACGCCCGGCTCGAACTTCTGCGTCCAGAGGGCGATCTGCGCGAGGACCTGGTTCGTGAACGAGGTCGACATGACGAACGACGGGTGCCCCGTCGCGCAGCCGAGGTTCACGAGGCGACCGCTCGCGAGCACGATGATCTTCTTGCCGTCCGGGAAGACGTAGTGGTCGACCTGGGGCTTGATGTTCTCGCGCTTGATCTCCGGGTGGTTGTCGAGCCAAGCGATCTGGATCTCGCTGTCGAAGTGGCCGATGTTGCAGACGATGGCCTCGTTCTTCATCACCTGCATGTGCTCGCCGCGGATGATGTCCGCGCAACCCGTCGCGGTGACGAAGATGTCGGCGATCGGCGCGACCTGCTCCATCGTGAGGACCTGGTAGCCCTCCATCGCGGCCTGCAGGGCGCAGATGGGATCGATCTCGGTGACGACGACGCGCGCGCCGAGGCCCTTGAGCGCCTGCGCGCAGCCCTTGCCCACGTCCCCGTAGCCGGCCACGACCGCGACCTTGCCCGCGAACATCACGTCGGTCGCGCGCTTGATGCCGTCGCCGAGCGACTCACGGCAGCCGTAGAGGTTGTCGAACTTGCTCTTGGTGACCGAGTCGTTGACGTTGATGGCCGGGCACTTGAGCTTGCCCTCCGTGAAGCGCTTGCGGAGGTTCTTCACGCCCGTCGTCGTCTCCTCGCTGAGGCCGCGGATGGGGTCCGCTCCGCTGAAGAGCCCGGCGTGGCGATCGTGGATCCAGTTCGTCAGATCGCCGCCGTCGTCGAGGATCATGTTCGGGCCCTTGCCGCCCTCGAAGGCGTAGATCTGCTGCTCGAGGCACCAGTCGTACTCCTCGAGCGTCTCGCCCTTCCACGCGTAGACGGGCACCCCGCGCGCCGCGATGGCGGCCGCCGCGTGGTCCTGCGTCGAGTAGATGTTGCAGCTGGTCCAGGTCACCTCGGCGCCGAGATCGATCAAGGTCTCGATGAGGACAGCGGTCTGGATCGTCATGTGGAGGCAGCCCGCGACGCGCGCGCCGGTGAGGGGCTTGGACTTGCCGTACTCCTCACGGAGGGCCATCAGACCGGGCATCTCCGTCTCGGCGATGGCGATCTCTTTGCGACCGAACTCGGCCTGGCTGATGTCGGCGACCTTGTACTTGGGCTTCTCGCTCATTGTTCTTCTCTCTCTGGTTGGTTGACCGGCCGGTGCGCGACGAGCGCATGCCAGTCGAGGTCTCGATCGGGGCCGTCGCCCCGGAACGCTTGTGGGATGGGCAGGACGCGGACGCGCTCGAGCGAGGCGCCCTTCGCGAACCCCGTCAGCTCGTCGGCCGAGAAGCCGAGCCAGAGATCCGCCTGCGCGTCTTTCAACGCGAGATCGTCGTGAGGAACGTAGTCGAGGACGACGAGCGCGCCGCCCGGCTTCCCCCAGCCCGGCGCCGCCAGGAGAGCGGCGAGCGCCTTCACCACGCGCTCGGGCTGCGGGGCGTGGTGGAGGACGCGCGAGGCGAACACCAGATCGGCCCCGCCGGCGTCCCGCACGGCGCGGGCGAGCTTGTCGCCGTCGAGCTCGTCGTCCACGAAGACCACGTTCGAGAGCGCGTGCCGTTCGGCGCGGGCGCGCGCAGCGCGCAGGCGTGCCTCCGAGCGGTCGACCGCGATGACGTGCTCGAAGAGCGGCGAGAGCACCTCGAGCAATGCGCCGTCGCCCGTGCCGGCGTCCACCGCGACGCGGGACGACCGCAGGAGCGGCGCGAGCGCCGCGAGGTACGCGCCGAGCTCGCGCGGGGGCTCCGGCTCCGCCGGTGGGCGGCTCACGCGCGCGAAGAACTCGCGCGCGCGGGCGTCGCGCGCCCGAACGAGCGCGACGGCGCGCGCGCGCGTCCCGTCCTCCTCACAGAGCTCCCGCCCGGCGCGGAGCGCGTCGGCCACGACCGGATCGTTCGCGACGTGGGACGCGATCCGGTAGAGCACCCAGGTGCCGTGTTTGCGGGCGGTGACGAGGCCGGCCTCGCGGAGCGACGTCCCGTGGCGCGAGACCTTGGGCTGACCTTCACCGAGCAGCTCCGCCAGCTCCCCGACCGCGAGCTCCTCGTCCGCCACGAGCGCGAGCAGGCGGACCCGCACCGGATCGGCCAGGAGACGATAGAGCTCCCACCGCGGGACCTCCGCGAGGGTCGAGCTGGCCGTCGTCTCGGGCTCGCCGTGCATCGCGGTATCTATTTGCAGATTTGTGCATGAAAGCAAATAGAGACCGCGCGGCTCGGCTGACCGGGGCGGCGCCTCAAAGAAAAGAGGCCTGAATCCCACCACTTGGGGGACTCAGGCCTCGTCTATGGGCCGGGCTTCGGCTCAGCCGCCCTTCTTCTCCTCGCCGGCCGCCGACGCGACCGCGGGGTCGGGCTTCGGCGTCTTCGGGGTGCTCTTCGGCAGCTCCGGGGCCTTTGTCATCTCCGCGGGGATCTCGACGGTGAGCGCTCCGAGGAACGCGACGACCGCCTTGATCTCGTCGGCGCTGATCTCGAGGCCGTTCTGGTGGAAGGCCATCTTCTTCACGGCCTCGCCGAGATCGCTGACGGAGCCGTCATGGAAGTACGGAGCGGTCTTGGCGACGTTCCGCAGCGTGGGGACCTTGAAGAACATCTTGTCCTTCTCGTCCTTCGTCACCTCGAACTTCCCCTTGTCCTTCTCGTCGGTCCACGGCTTCACCGCGCCGAGCTTCATCAGCATGTTGCCGCCGACCATCGCGCCGCCGTGGCAGCTCGTGCACCCGCTATCCATGAACACGGAGAGGCCGTTCTTCTCGTCCTGCGAGAGGGCCGCGTCGTCACCGGCGAGGTACTTGTCCCACTTGCCGCTGACGAGGAGCGTCCGCTCGAACGCACCGATCGCCTTGCCGACATTGACCAGCGTGACCGCCTCCTTCTCGTCCGGGAAGGACTCCTCGAATGCCTTCTTGTACTCGGGGATGCTCGTCAGGGTCTCGACCACACGCTTCTCGTCCGCGGCCATCTCGACCGGGTTGACGATGGGCCCCGTGGCTTGCTCTTCGACGTCGGCGGCGCGCCCGTCCCAGAACTGCACCGTGTGCAGCGCGGCGCCGTAGACCGTCGGGGAGTTCCGCGTGCCCTTCTGCTTGCCGTGGCCTTCGGAGACCGGCTTGTTGTCGACGCCGTACGTCTCGAGGTTATGGCAGGTGTTGCAGGACACGTCGTGGTTCTTCGAGAGCCGCGTGTCGAAGTAGAGCTGGCGACCGAGCGCGACCTTCGCCGGCGTGGCGGGGTTCTTGTCGCTCTTCGACTCCTTCGGCAGCTGCTCGAACACGGCCAGGTTCTTTCGATCGATCGGCTTCGGGCCCGAGGCCGCCTTCGCCGAGCCTGCGGCCGAGGCAGCCGGCTTCTTGGCGCTGCCCGAGGCGGCCGGCGCGGTCTTCTGACCGCCGCTGTCGCCACAACCCAACAAGACCGTCAGAACCGAGAGGGACGCGAAAACCAGAGCTCGCTTCATGCGCCGCGCCTTGGCGAATCTCGTGCCAATCGCTCTGGCTTCAAGCACAGGGCAGAAAACGCGCAAAGCACGCGAGCGCAGCGCCTGAACGCGAAGCGGCTGCGCGATCCCGAGAGACTTGCGGTCTCCCGAGAAACGCGGAGAAGCGCCGCGTTTCTCTCGTTTCGCTCAGGGGAAGAGGCCGGACGATCCTTACGCGACGGGAGCTGCTCGCTCCGGCCCGGGTGGGCTCCGGCTCAGGTGACCGCCGGGAGGTCCACCGTGATCGTGGTCCCGCGACCGACGACGCTCTCGATCCGCACGCTTCCCTCCATCGACTCGACGAGGTGCTTCACGATGCTCAGCCCCAGCCCCGCTCCGCCCTTCTCGCGCGAGCGGCCCACGTCGACCCGGTAGAAGCGCTCGAACAGGCGCGGCAAGTGGTCCGCCGCGACCCCCTCGCCGTCGTCGCGGACGAAGATGACAGTTTTGTCTCCGTTTTGGCGCGCGCCGATGGTGACCGTGCCGCCGGGCTTGCCGTATTTGATGGCGTTGTCACACAGGTTCACGAGCACCTGCTCGAGCCGCCCGGCGTCCGCGCGCGCGACGGCGCGCTCGTCGATGTCGAGCGCGATCTCCATCTGGCTCTCGGCGGCCCGACTCCTCAGGGTCTCCTCCACCTCGCGGGCGATGCCGAGCACGGCCACCGGCGCGCTCGGCGGCGCCTCCTCTGCGCCGCTGTCGAGCTCCGCGAGGCGGAGCAGGCTGTCGATCAGCGCCGAGAGGCGCTGGGCGTGGCGATGCAGGAGGACGGTGAACCGCTGCGCCTTGTCCGCGGCGACGTCGCCGTGCAGCAGCGTCTCGGCCAGGCCCTGCATCGCGGCGACCGGCGTCCGGAGCTCGTGGGTGACGTTCGCGACGAAGTCGCGACGCGTGGCCTCGAGCCTGGAGATCCGGAGCATGTCGGCCTCGAGCTGCTTGGCCAGCGCGGCGAGCGTGTCTGCGAGGTTGCCGAACTCGTCCCGCGGCAGCTTCGGGAAGCGGACGTCGTAGTGCCCATGCGCGATCCGGCGCGCTTGATCGGCCATGGATCGGAGCGGGCGTGACGCGAGCCGCGACGCGAACAGCCCCAGGACGAGCGCCGCGGCGCCGGCGACGACCGCCGCAAACGCGAGACGACGCCGCATGGCCGCGATCGGCCCCTCGATCTCCCGGCTCGAGACGGAGAGGCGCACCACGAGCCCGTCCGCCGCGAGCACGGCGACGTCGTGCAGCCGGTCTTCCCCTCGCACGCGCGCCCCTCGGCCGAGCCCGACCTCTCGCGCCTCGGCCACGAGCGGCGGAGGGAGGCACCGGCCGTCCGCGTCCGTCACGTCGTCTTCATCCGTCGAGCTCCCGACGATGCAGCCGGTCTTGTCGAAGATGGCGACCTCGGCTTGCACGATGGCGGCGAGACGGCTCGCGACGCGCTCGGGGTGCCTGCCGGAGCTCACCCACTCCGTCGAGCCCCGCGCCTGCTCGACGAGGCGCTGGTCGCGCTGCTGCTCGAGATCGGCGGCGAGCGACCGCTCGAGGACGAAGCTCACGAGGGCCACGACCGCGACGATGAGCGCGACGTGGCTGAAGAGGAGCTTGGTCCGGAAGGTCAGGAGCAATGGCTCAGCCCCCCGAACGGTCCTTCAGGCGATAGCCGAAACCGGGCACGGTCTCGATGGCGTCCTCGTGGGGACCGAGCCGGCTCCGCAGCCTGCGGATGTGCGTATCGACGGTGCGCGTGCTGAGGTCGCGTGGCATGCCCCAGACCTCCTCCAGCAGGTCCGCCCGGGAGAAGACGCGCCCGGGGTTCTCGAGGAAGAGGGCGAGGAGCTTGAACTCGAGGGGGCGGAGCGACACCTCCTCGCCGCCCAAGAAGACGCGGTGCCGGGTCGGATCCACCTCCAGCCCTCCGTGCTCGAGCCGCCGCCCGCCGTCGAGCGCGCTCGACGCTTGCCTCCGCTCGAAGGTGCGGCGGGCCAGGGCTCGCACGCGCAACACGACCTCGCGGACGCTGAACGGCTTGACGACGTAGTCGTCGGCCCCGACCTCGAACCCGACGATTCTGTCATATTCCTCGCCGCGAGCGGTCAGCATCAGCACGCCCACGTCGGCCGTGGCAGGGTCGGCCCGGAGGCGCCGGCAGACCTCGGTGCCGGAAACGTCGGGGAGCATGAGATCCAGGATCACGACGGCCGGCCTGATCCGCTGGACGGCCGCGAGTCCTTCGACGCCGGTGGCGGCCGCCTCGGCCTCCATGCCGGCTTCGGTCAGGTTGAACGTGAGGAGATCGCGGAAGGCCTCTTCGTCGTCGACGACGACGACCCTCTCGCGGACCTCGGCGCTCACGACGCCTCCGCGGCCTCCGCCTCGGCCGCGGCCGGCTCCTCGGGCTGCTTCGCGGGCGCCGCCTTCGCGGCGGGCTTCGGCTCGGGCGCCGCAGCCGTCTCCTCGGGCTTCGGCTCGGTCACCTCGCGCAGCGGGATGCGCAGCCTGCGGAAGAACTCCATCCCGAGGATGAGGAACGTCGCGTCCCAGGGGATGCGGTAACGCGTCTCGCCGGTCGCGACGAAGATGCTGAGGATCACGCCGAAGAGAGGCGCGAACACCGCGAGCTCCATCGAGCGGATGAGGCCCACCACGCCGCGCTTCCGAGCGACGTCGACCAGGAGCATGAACGTGGGGAAGAGGAGGAACGCGAGGAAGCCGTAGTGTGCGGCCTGCGCGTGGGGCCAGTAGCTCGTCGCCACGGCCGGCCAGGTGAGGCTCCCGCCGAACGCGTCCCACACGTGCTCGAACCCGAGGACGAGCGACTGCCACGGGTTCTTCTTGATCCACTTCCACGCGTACTCGTAGTTCTTCTTCGAGTCCGTGATGAGGAACGGCACCTCGGGCTTGTCGCGGTAGCCGTGCTGGTACGCCGCCGGGCTGCCGAACCCGACGTGGCCCGGCTTCTTCGGATCCCTCCAGGTGATGCCCTGGATGCGCCCGTAGTGCCCGAGCAGGAAGTCGCTCGGCGCTTTGTTGGAGCCCGAGCAGAACTTGCCCTCGTTCGCCTTGGTGCAGCGATCCGCCTGCCAGGCCATGAGCGGGATGGACCCGACCACCGCGGCAGCGACCACGAGGGCGCGGATCTTCCGGGAGGGCCCGTGTGTGAAGAGGAAGTGCAGGATGATGAAGCCGCCGATGGCCGGCATGGCCACCATCTTCATGACCGCGGCGATGGAGAACAGGAAGCCGCCGAGGACGGCGATCGCGACGATCAGCCCGGTGCGGCGTCCGCCCGGCGCCATGACCTCCGAGACGCGCAAGGCGCCGAAGTAAGCGACCAACGAGAGGACCGCGAACAGCGTCAGGTAGTTCTCCGCCAGAAAGTAGCCGGCGAAGTCGACGAACGGGAAATAGAGCGAGGTGGCGACGGCGGCCCAGCGCGCCGAGGACCGACCGAACGTGAGCCAGGCGAGCGCGCCCACGGCAGGCGGGATCAGCACCGCGACAAGGAACTGGATCCAGAGCATGGGCCCGAACTGGGGGTCGCGCTGGTAGACCCAGGCGAGCAGCTCCGTCATCCCGGGCGGGTGTGTGATGTCGCTGATCCGGAGGACGTGGTCCGGGCGCGAGATGCGCTTCGACAGGTCCACGTACATCTGCATGTCCGAGTAGACGTACTTCCGCGGGTCGTGCCAGCGGAACACGTGCAGGTAGCGCCAGATGCTGCCGGCGACGAGCACGACGAGCGTGACGACGTCGGGAAGCCAGGGGAAGCGCGCGAGGAGACGGCGGATCATGCGGGCGGCGGCAGCCTAACCCAGAACCCGGCCGATCTGGCTGACCGCCGAGCCGAAAAAAGCGCGACTCGTCGTCACGCCCCGAAGGCCAAAGGCGATAGGGGTGCATGCAGACGCAACGTGTGGCAGTCCTCAGCCTGGTCGGGATGGCCCTGGCGGCCGGCGTGACGTGGGCGTGCACCCCAGCGGGCGGGGCGCCAACGACGACCGCGGGGGAGCTCGCGCCGCTCGAGCGCCTCGAGATCGACGCGAGCTGGCTCCGGCGTCCTTCCGAGCCGGAGCCCCTGGGTCTGCCGACCACGGCCGTCGCCCTCGACGCGCCGGATCCGATCGTCGTCCCGGTCGCGCACCCCGCGCTGGGTCGCCCGCTCGCGAAGGCCGTGCTCCCGCCGGCGGCGCGCCAGGAGCAGCGGATCTCGAAGACGTCGTTCGCGACGCCCCCTGCCCCACCCAAGCGCGAGCCGGGCATCCCCTTCTCGCGCGCCGCGGCCCCACCGCAGGCGCCGCAGGTCGTCTTGATACCGCCGATGCCGCCGATGCCGCGAGCCGTCGAGAGCATCCCGCAGACGGCCTCGACGTCGAGCGCGCGCCCCGTCTCGACGGCCTCGTCATTCTGACCGTTCTGTCCTTGTCATGGCGACGCCGGACGTGGCCCCGCCTCGAGCGCTCGCCCCTCGCTCACCGCGCGAGCCGGCGCACCGCGCGGCTCAGCTTCTTGTGCGCTTCGAAGCGCGCGAGGTGCTCGTCCTCCGATCGCGCGCCCTTGGCGCGGATGACGAGGACGGCGTCGCGCTTCTCCTTCGCCGACCAGCGCTCGACGTCGAGCAGGGCGACGAGCGGAGCCCAGCGGCGGAAGGCCTCGCGCTCGGGCGCGGGCCAGCGGCGGAGCTCCGCCGGTAAGGCGCCGAGGCGCGCGCGCGCCTCGGCGAAACAAGCGCGCTCGGCGCGCTCGCGGTCCGCGCCGAACCGCTCCGCCAACATCGCCGAGACGCGGCGCGAGACGCGTGACACGGAGAGCACACCGAGCACGTCTTTGCCGCCGGCGGGCCAGAGGACGTACGCGCGCGCGAGCTTCTCGAGGGTGGCCGGGCTCGAGCGGTAGCCCTTCTTCTTCGCGATCTGCCGGAGCTCGGCGTCGAGCAGCCCCGCGACGCCCGGGTCGACCGGACGAAAGCCCTGCTTGGCGTAGAACCAGAACGCGCCCGAAGCGATGCCCTCGTGGTTGCCATGCCCGAGCTGGTAGGGGTCGATGGCGAAGGACCGCGACCCGAAGAGGTGGCGCACCGTCGCGAGGACGCGGCCGAAGATCTTGGCCGTCTCGCCGCCGCGGAAGCTCTCGAACACGTTGTAGGCAATCTCGGAGGAGCCGAAGAGCACCGTGCAGAGCGAGTAGCCCACGGCCACGCCGTTCTTGAGCATGAGGAAGGCGTAGACCGCCTCGAGGAGCGAGCGGCGCTCGGGCAAGACGCCGATACACGCGAAGCTGAGGCCCTCGCCCGCGTCGACGAGGCGCACGTCCTCCGGGTTGGCGTACGCGAAGACCTCGAGATCGCGCTGGCGCGGGACCATCGCGCTCCGCGCGAGCTCGATCAGCGCCTCGGCCTCGGCGCCGACGACGCGCGCGACGGCACGCGGGGCGCGCCTGATCTCGGCAGCGAGATCGGGCCGGCTCCGGTCGAGCGGCCCGGTCTGGAAGACGACGCGCATGCCCGGGTGTTTCTCGCGCGTGCGGGCCGGGGTGTCGGGGCCGGGCTCGAGCCGGAGCCACGGGTCGAGGTCGTCGTAGAACGCGCTGCGGACCGGCTCGTCCGCCGCGAGCGCGTGCCAGCGCCGGACGAGGAACACGGCGTCCGTGTCGCCCGCGCCCTTGTTGTCGCGCACCCAGGCGCGCGCCGACACGTCCGGCTCGTCGAACGCCGCGCGTTCGGACCAGAGCGTCAGGTGTGGCAAAATGCGACCGAAGCGTTCGGCATTTTCGAAGCGCGACCAGTCGATCGTCACCCGGCTCCCCCAGCGCTCGACGAGGCGGCGCGCGGACGGCGAAAAGAACGGGAAGCGGGTCGTCGTCCCGGCGATGCCGGAGTCCTCCAGCGCGCGCCGGTGGCGACGGAGATCGGCGCGCTTCTCGAATCGGGCGAGCGTGCGCTCGACGGCCGCGAGGAGCTCCGTGTCGTCGGGATAGGCGCGAAGGAAACAGAGGAGCTCGTGCAGGCGCAGGACCTCCTTCGCCGTGCCCAGCGAGGCGCGTTCGAGCGTGGCGAGGAGCTGGAGCTTCCTCTTCGCCGCCTCGCCGCCGTAGGTGTCGAAGGCCGTCTCGAGCGATCGCAGCGCCGTTCGTGGTGTCATCGCCGTTCGGGCGCGGAGCTTACCAGCGTCGTCGCGTGGGAGGGTCTCCATGCGGTAGGCTCCCGCGCATGAGCGGAACCGTTCGCCCGCCGCCGGGAGGACCCGACGTGAGCTCCTATCCCGAGCTCGCGACCGCACGCTCGACGCCCGGGGTCTCGCCCAACCTGACGGCGATGACCCGCCTCGGCGACATGACGGGCGCTCCGTCATCCTCCGGCGCCGAGCTGCCCCTCTCGTGCCCGACCTGCGGGACACGTTACCCGGGTGAGTTCAACGTCTGCCCGAAGGACGCGACCACGCTCGTCGGCGCCGCCGGCGAGCAGGTGGTGGACGACCTCGTGGGGCAAGTGCTCCGCGACACGTACAAGATCATCCGCGTCGTCGGGGAAGGCGGCATGGGTCGCGTCTACGAGGCGCGCCATGTCCGCATCAAGAACAAACGCTTCGCGGTCAAGACGCTGCACCCCGAGTACGCGCGGCACGAGGAGGTGCTCGCGCGCTTCTCGCGCGAGGCGGAGGCCTCGGCGACGATCAAGAGCGCGAACGTCATGCAGGTGTTCGACGTCGACGAGACGCCGGACGGTCGCCCGTTCATGGTCGGCGAGTTCCTCGAGGGGCGCGAGCTCGCCGACTACCTGGTCGACGTGAAGAAGCTGCGCGTCCCAGCCGCCATCCGCATCGTCCGGCAGATCTGCGCCGGCCTGACCGCCGCGCACGCGCTCGGGATCGTCCACCGCGACATGAAGCCCGAGAACGTCTACCTGACGGGGAACCTGGACGCGCCGGTCGCCAAGATCATCGACTTCGGCATCTCGAAGGCGGCCGACGCGACGGGCTCGAACCTCACGAAGACCGGCATGATCATGGGCACGCCGGCATTCATGGCGCCGGAGCAGGCGCGCGGCGACAAGGTCACGCACCTCTGCGACGTCTACGCGACCGGCGCCATCCTCTACACGCTCGTCACCGGCAGGCGCCCCTTCGACAAGCCCGACGCGACCGCGACGCTGACCGCCGTGTTGCTCGAGGAGCCGACGCGTCCGCGCACGCTCGATCCGACGATCCCCGAGGGCCTCGAGGCGATCATCCAGCGCGCGATGGCGAAGAGCCCCTCCGACCGGTTCCCCACCCTCGCCGACCTGGATCGCGAGCTCGCGGCGTACGACGAGAGCGCCGTCCACGCCATGGGCCACACGATGCTCGCGTCTTCGGCGTCGCTCGGGCTGACCGCGAACCGCGGCGCGGGTCGCGACGTGGAGGCGAGCTCCGCTCGGCCGCTCTTCTCGTTGATCGGCGCGCTCAGCCTCTTCTTGGTCGTCGGCGCGCTGCTGACTCTCGTGTCATCCATCGCCCGCATCGCCCGGGGCTCCACGTTGGAAGCGAACCTCACGGGCACCGAGGCGGTCGTCGTCGTCATCCTGCTCGTCGTCGCGCTCGCTGCGCCCGTGGCGCTCGCGGTCGCCCACGTCAGAAAGATCATCTGGGGAAACACCGCCCGCGTGCTGGAGCTGGTCCGTCGATGGCGGTGGCCGGTCCTCGTGGGCCTGGCCGCGTACGGCACGGGCTCTCTCCTCGTGCGCGTGATCGAGACGGTCCTCCTGCGCCGCGCGGCCGGAGCCGCCTGGCCGGTCTGGGATCTCTTCCTGGTGGTGGTCGCGGCTCTGGCCACCGGCGTCGCCGTGCTCGGGACGCGCGAGACGAACCGACAATCCTAGGGAGGGAACGCTCACATGCAGGCTCACTCGTCCGCGTTCGACAGCATGCCCATCGCGCCGGGCGGCGAGGGCCTGCTCGGACACAACGCCGACTTCCGGGCCGACAGGCTCGGGACGCTTCGCCGCCTCTCCGAGGTCACGGCGCCGGTCCTCCGCCTCTCGCTCCCCCTCCCCGGCATCCACGCGATGGTCGCCAACCACCCCGACGTCGTCGAGGAGACGCTCGTCGACAAGGCGCGCCTCTTCGACAAGTCCGACATGCTCCGCTTCAGCCTCTACCCGCTGGCCGGCGAGGGCATCTTCACGTCGAACGGCGAGCTCTGGCGGAGGCAGCGCAAGCTGATGGCGCCGCTCTTCCACCCCAAGGCGCTCGAGGCGTACGCGCCGGACATGGTCGCCTGCTCACGACGGGCCATCGACCGCTGGCGAGACGGCGAGGAGCTGGCGCTCGCCGCCGAGACCACGCGGCTCGCGATGGCCGTGGCGGGCAAGACGCTCTTCGACGCCGACACCTTCACCGAAGCCGACGACCTCGGCCGCGCGCTCACCGTCGCGCTCGACTGGGCCGGCTGGGTCATCGGCCAGCCCATCGCCATCGCCCACATCGTCGCCCGCCGGAGGCTCCAGCTGCTCTCGGAGCAGAACACCGGCTGGCTCCGCGACGCGGCGCTCTGGGCCGAGCGGAAGGTCCGTGGGCCGGCCGTGCTCGTGGGCGCGCGCGGCCGCGAGCTCGCGAGCTCGATAGCCCTGCTCGACGAGCGGGTACAGAAGATGATCGACGAACGCCGCCGCTCGAGCGGCGAGCAGACCGACCTCCTCACCCGCCTCCTCGCCGCCAGCGATCAGGACGGGACCGTCATGAGCGACCGCCAGATCCGGGACGAGATCCTCACGCTCTTCGTGGCGGGTCACGAGACGACCGCGACCGGGCTCGCCTGGACGATCCACGAGGCCTGCAAGGACCGGCGCGTCTACGACGAGATGCAGCGCGAGGCCGACAGCGTCGGGGACGACCCCGGCGCCGCGGATCTCGAGAAGCTCGACCTGACGACGCGTGCCTTCAAGGAGGCGCTTCGCCTGTACCCACCCGTCTACATCTTCGGCCGCGACGCGAACCAGGCCGTCACGCTCGCCGGCTACGACCTGCCTCGGTCGACGAACGTGATGGTCTCTCCCTTCGTCCTGCACCGGCGGCGCGGGCTCTGGGGTGACGACCCCGAGCGCTTCGACCCCGACCGCTTCCTGCCCGAGCGAGAGGCCAAGCGCCACCGCTACGCGTACCTGCCCTTCAGCGCCGGCCCGCGCATCTGCCTGGGGATCCACTTCGCCTACCTGGAGGCGCCGCTCGTCCTGGCGACGCTGATGCGTCGCTTCCGATTCGAGCTCCTCGAGGAGGACGAGGCCGAGCCGAGCGCCACGCTCCGGCCGAGGCGTGGCGTGCGCGTCCGCGTGCACGCCAGGCGCTGAACGCCGTTGATTCCAGGACACCGGTCCACCGACCTCCGTGCAATCCTTGACGACCGAACGGTCGGGCCTGCGGTTTCTTCGCTTCGCCGCGCCCCTCGACGCTGGCCCCCTCTTTGCACCGCGCGCGCCCACCATGACCTCCTTCCTGCTCCGCGAAAACCTCGTCCTCGGTCTGCTTTCGTTGCTGATGCTCGCCGCTTGCGGCGACGACGCAGCTCAGGAGGGCGGTGGGGGCGCGGGCGCAGGTGGCGGATCGAGCACCGGTGGCTCCGGCGGCGGGGGCGGCGGCGCGGTCTGCCCAGTCGGCTCGCACGCGGGAACCGACGGAGCCTGCGAGGCGACGCTCGCCGAGTGGACGGCCGGCCCTGCCCTCGCGCAGAAGCGCGACCACCACATCACCTTCGTGGTGGAGACGAACGCCGGCCCGGTGCTCTACGCCGCGGGCGGCGTCGTCGACAACGGCGCGCTGCAGGACAGCGTCGAGATGGCGCCCATCGCGGCCGACGGCTCCCTCAGCGCCTGGACCACGGGCGGGACGCTCCCCCAGGTCGCGGCCGGCGCGGGCGTCGCCGTCATCGACAAGACCGTCATCGTCACCGGCGGCTTCCGGATGAACGGCGCGAGCGCGATCCTCTCACGGTCCACGGACGTGGGCACGGTCATGCCGGACGGGACCATCGGCGACTGGCAGGCCGGGCCGGACCTGTCCCGGACACGCTTCCACCACACCATGGTCGCAGACGGCTCCCGCCTCTACGTGCTCGGCGGCCTCACGGGTGACAACACCGACAACACGAACGTCGTCGAGACCGCCACGGTCGGCGCTGACGGAACCGTCAGCGCCTGGACCGCCGTCACGCCCCTGCCGACCAAGCGGAGCCACCACAGCGCGGCCGTGTACGAGGGCGCGATCTACGTGACCGGCGGGCTCGAGGGAGACCCGGCCGGGAGCAACGTCACGTTCGACGAGGTGCTGCGGGCGCCGATCCTCGCGGGGGGAGCGCTCGGCGACTGGGCCGTGGTCGGCCAACTCCCGACGACGCTCACCACCCACGCGAGCTTCGTGCACGCCGGCTCGCTCTACGTCGTGGGCGGGATCGAGAACGATACGCAGAACACCGCGGCGGTGCGCCGCGCGCCCATCGGTGCGGACGGGTCGGTCGGGGCCTGGGAGTCGCTCCCCGATCTGCCCAAGGCGCGCGCCCACGCCCACCAGGCGCCGTTCTTCCAGGGCTACGCGTACGCCGTGGGCGGCGCCTTCAACCACGCCTCGATCGCCGACGTCTACCTCGGCCGCTTCGAGTGACCCTCACGGCGGCGGCGCGCGCAACGCAGCGTCGGGGCCCGCCCCGTCGAGCGACAGGAGGAACGCGACGAGGTCGTCGATCTCCTGCTCCGTGAGGTCCAGCGGCTCGATCTCGCTCTCTCCGAGGAAGCCCGCCGGGTGGCCGCCGCGGTCGAAGAACGCGACGACCTCCCGGAGGTCCTTCTCCTGGCCGGTGTGGAAAAACGACGGGCGCTTGGAGATGCAACGCAGGCTCGGCGTCGCAAACGCACCGAGGAGCGCGGGATCGACCGAGGCGGGCAAGCGGTCGTCGTCGCCGTCGCTGTAGATGCCACGCGAGCTCAGCGGATCGTTCAGGGCCGCACCCGACGTCGTAGAACACACGGAGCAGCAAGACCGTGCCCTCGGCCGGCGCGGAGAGCACGTCGAAGGCCACCTCCGCGCCTCCGCGCGCGCCGAGCTCGTCCGAGGCCGAGAAGTAGAGCCGCGCCCCGTCCGGGGACTCCTCCCAGGTGTAGACGGGTCTGTCGGCCGCCGTCTCCGGCACCCAGAACGCGACGCCGTCGTCGCGATAGCCCTGAGCGAGCAGCTGGTCGCGGACGGCCGGGTCCTTCACGTAGGTCGTGAGGCGGGTGGCGCCCCAGCGCTCCTCGTAACACTGGCCGTCCGCTTCGGGCGCGTTGCTTCCGAGCGCGTAGACCGGCACGCGACCGGGCCCCTCGACCGCGTACACGTGCCCGAGCTCCGCGCTCGCCTCCGCACGCGAGAGCCCGAGCACGTCCCCTTCCGTCCACGTCGTGACCCAACCCTGTGGACCTGCGCCGTTCAGCTCGACATAGGGAGCCTCGCGATCGCCTGCGCATCGGTACGTGGCGTTCGTGACGTGGACAGTTCCGTCAGGATCGGTCGAGACGTCGGCGGCGGATGGCAAGGCGTAGATGCGGTAATCGACGGCCCCGGCGATGGGCTCGAAGGTGACGCGCATGCCGTTTCCTCGCACGATGGCCTTCACGCCTTCGAGCGCGGGGAGCGCCTCGAGCGGGGAGTCGACCGCGTCGTTGCAGGTGGGGTCGATCGGCGTGTTGCCCCCTCCGCCGTCGCCACCGCCCACCCCCGAGCCGGCGCCCGAGCCCGTCCCTCCTGCACCGCTTCCCGAGCCGCCGGGGCCGCCCCCTCCGGTCGCCGTCTCCGAGTCGGAGCAAGCAACGAGCAGAGCAGGCGCCGCGAGGAGACCAGCGAGAAGGCAGAGAAGACGCATGGAAGCTGCACGAAACAAGCCGTGTGCGAGGCTGCCCTCCCCCGGAAAGAGCGGGGGAATGGCCTGGCGCAGTCGGGCAGACGAGCTTGGTGCGGACTCGGCTCCGCAGCGGCTGAGGACCCCAGTCGGCACCCGGGCTCAGGTCCCCGGGGCCGCGACGGAGGATCAGCGGAAGCCGCGCGCCTTCATGGCCTCGATCGCCGCCTCGAGGGCCGGGTCCTTGTGGAGGCAGCAGTTGCGGTTGCGGCGACCGCAGGTTCGGTTGAGCTCGAACAGCTGACCGAGCGTCCGCTGGTCGCCGTGCTCGCCGGCCCGAGCAAAGAGGGCCTTTTTCGCGTTGCAGGGCGCCTTGCGCAGCTCCCACGCGATGCGCATCGCGTCCGAGCCCCGGGCCACGACCTTGGGATCGGCGAGGAGCTTGTCGGCGACCTTCGAGGCCTTCGAGCCGCCCTTGCTCGTGACGAGGTAATAGAGGATGTCGATCCCCGTGGTGCCCGCCCTCTGCGAGAGCACCGCGAACATGCGGTCCGGCAGGTCCCCCTGGGTCTGCATCACGCGCTGCGAGAGCTCGACGATCTGCTCTCGGACCTCGGCGTCTTTGATCGCGTTCGGGTGCCCGTCCGCGAGCGCCTCCAGGGCCACGACCGATCCTTTGAGGTCGTTCTTTCTCACGCGGTCGAGGAACGTCTGCACGGCCTCGCGCTCCTCGGCGGGCGCGACGACGGGCGCGGGGTCGTCGAGGCCGGGCAGCTTCGGCAGCGCCCAGTCCCCCTTGGCGGAGGACGTCCCTCTGGCTGCCGAGGCCGAGCCGGAGGCGGCGCCCGCTTTTCCGGCCTCCGCGCGGTCGTCGCGCTCCTCGGCGGGCTCGTCCTCGGCGCGCGAGCTGGCCGCGCCGGCCTCCGGAAACACGGGCCCACGCGCGATGGCGATCCCGAAGATCGTTGCGGTCATGGCGATGAGGCCCGCCCAGGCGAGGTGAGCCGGCCGCTCCAAGGCTCCCATGGGACAAGCCGACCACGACAGCCGAGGGCGCGCAAGCACGTCGGCCGTTGCGAGGAGCGGCGACTTTCTGTAACTCTGCCGCCCTATGTCGGGTCGGAACATCCTCTCTCGGGCGGGGCTCGCGGCAACGTTCGTCCTCTTCGCGCTGCAAACCGGCTGCCTCAAGCAGCTCATCCTCGAGGGCCAGATCGCCTCGACGCGCAAGGCGAGCGCCGCGGTGAACACGATCGGCGACTGGGAGGTCGCCGAGAAGATCGCGATGGCCGGGCTCGGCCAGATGGAGGGGATGCGGTACCTCGCGCCCGACAACGAGGACGCGCTCTTCATGTTGACGCGTAGCTGGTCGTCGGTCGCCCTCGGCTTCATGGAAGACGCCATGGAGCGCGCGGAGGACGCGGAGGGCTCGGTCAGCCCCGACTTCGACTACCACCGCCGCCGCGCGCGCGCCGCGTACGAGCGGGCGATCTGGTACGGCTCGCAGCTGCTCGACGCGAAACACGCCGGCTTCAAGGAGGCGCAGCTCAACGCGCAGACAATCAAGGACTACCTCGCGCAGTTCGACGACGCCGAGACCGACGCGGAGATCCTGTTCTGGCTCGGCCAGGCCTGGCTCGGGCGCACCGGCGTGAGCAGCGAGAAGGGTGAGGTCGTCGGCGAGCTGTTCGTGGCCGTCGCCCTGCTCGAGCGCAGCATCGAGCTCGACGACACGTACATGAACGGCAGCGCGCACGTGGCGCTCGGCGCCTACCACGCCCGCTCCACCGCGGAGCTCGACGACGCGAAGAAACACTTCGACCGCGCGCTCGAGCTCTCCAAGGGCAAGAGCTACCTGCCGGAGGTCCAATATGCGATCCGGTATCTCTGCCTGAAGGGCGACAAAGAGGGCTATGTGAAGACGCTCGAAGGCGTCATGGCCGCCGGCGACGCCGAGCCGTACCAGCGCCTGCCCAACACCATCGCCAAGCGCAAGGCGTCGCGCTGGCTCGCGCCGAATCGCATGCGCGACGCCTGCGGCTTCTAGTTTCTCGCCGAGGACCTCGCGGCCTCGGCGAGGTCCTCGCCTACTCCTCGTCGCGGCTCGGCTTCTTGCTCTTCTTCTTCTTGGCCTTCTTCTGGGCCTTCTCCGGCTTCTTCTTCTCGGCGCGACGTGCCTTGCGAGCCGGCTTTTTCTTGTCGCCCTTGTCGGCCTCGTCGTCGACCTTCGAGCCCGTCGCCGCGCGCTCGGCCTCCGCGACCTGAGCGACGACCGGCTCGGCGGGCTCGGGCTTCGGCTCGTCCGCCGCCGTGGACACCGGAGCGGGAGCCTCCTCGGCCGGCTCGATGACCGGCGGCGGCGCGCCCGGCCCCTCGTCTTCGGCAGGCGCTGTGTCCTGGCCGAGGGCACCGAGCGGATCCGCCGGGGTGACCTCGGCCGCGGCCACGATCTCGGGCTGCGCGGGTGCGACGAGGCCGGCCTTCGCCGCGAGGCTGCGAGCCTCGTCTCCGAGGCGCGTCGCGGTCATCGCGAGGAGCCCCCCCGCACACGCCATCGCCGCGAGCACGACCGCGACGCCCGCCGCTCGGCGCCTGCTCCGGCGCGCCTGCGGCTCGGCCAGCGAGACCGCGAGGGCGGCGCGCATCTCGCCCGCGCTCCGGAAGCGGAGGCTCGCGTGCCGTGACAGCGCCCGGAGCACCACGTCGTCGACCAGCTTGGGGATGGCCCGAGCCGGGGCGCGATCGCTCGGTGGCTCGGGGTTGCCCTGCGCCTTGGCCTCCAGGAGCTTCACCGGGCTGTCCCCGGTGAAGGGCAGGCGGCCGGTCAGGAGCTCGTAGAGGATGACGCCGACGGCGTAGAGGTCGGCGCGCTCGTCGACCTCGCCGGGGCGCGCGGCCTGTTCGGGCGCCATGTACTCGGGCGTGCCGTAGAGGGCGACCTCGGGCCTCCCCGGCGGCGGCGTCTCCAGATCGGCGCCGCGATCGCGATCGAGCGCGATACCAAAATCCAGGAGCGTGGGCTCTCCGTCCAGACCCATGACGATATTGTCAGGCTTGATGTCGCGGTGGATGACGCCGCGCCCGTGCACGCGCTCGACCACGGCGAGGATGCGGTCGGTGATCTCGACCGCCTCGCGCCACGGCAGGCCGGGCTCCTGGCGCAGGCGCGCGCCGAGAGTCTGGCCCTCGCAGCGCTCGAGCACGCTGAAGGGCACGCCTTCGGCGGTCCGACCCACGTCGATGACCCGCACGACCCCCGGGACCTGCACACGCGAGAGGACCTGCGCCTCCTTGCGGATGCGCTCGGCGGCAGACTCGTTCGACGCCGCCGGCCCGTCGGGGAGCTTGATGGCGACGGCGCGCCCCAGATCCGCGTGCTCGGCCTCGTGTACGACCGTCTTGGCGCCGCGGCCGAGGACCCCGAGGAGGCGGTAGCGCGTGCCGGGCACGACGCCCTCCTTCTCGTCGCGCATGGCGCTCAACATCGTCGCGGTCGACGCGGGCCAGACCGGCTCGACGATCTGCGGCGTCTTCATGCTGCCGAAGAGCTTGCGAGCCTCGCCCACCAGGCGGGAGAACTCCTTGCGGGTCCGCGCCGCCTCGCCCTCGAAGAGCCTGCCCACGAACGCGGCGACGCGGGGCCGTACGCCGCGCTCGCCGCTCTCGAGCGCGGGCGCGGCGCCGAGCAGCGCGGCGAGCCCGCGCACGGCCAGGTGAGTCCGGGCGTAGCGCTGGTCGCGGTCGAACGCGGTGAGCTTCTCGATGACCTCGTCGAGCGCGCGCGGCGCTTCGCAGAGCGCCGCGATCGGCGGCAAGTTGCGCTCGTTCTTGGCGACCGCGGTCATGTGGTCGCTCGCCTCGCCCTGCAAGAAGCGGCGGCCGGCGCAGAGCTCCCAGAGCATGACGCCGAGGGCGTAGAGATCGACCCGGAAGTCGCCGGGGTCGCCGTTCGCCACCTCCGGCGCGGTGTAGCCGGGCTTGGCGAAGACGACGCCGGCGACCGTGTGGCAACGCCGGTTCTCTCCGCGAGCCGTGCCGAAGTCGATGATCTTCACCTCGCCCGCGTAGCTGACCATGACGTTCTGCGGCGACAGGTCGCGGTGCACGATGCTGAGCGCCTTGCCCTGCGCGTCGTGCCGCTCGTGCACATGAGCGAGGGCCTCGGCGGCCAGCTCGATGATCGCGACCGCCTCGTGCCAGGCGACGCGTTGCCCTGTCGACAGCGCCCTCGCCCGCACGTCACCCAGGCTCCGGCCTTCGATGTACTCGACGACGACGTAAGGCTCACCGCTCTCCTCGTCCGTCGTGGCCTCGATGATCTTCGCCACGCCGCCGTGCTCGAGCTGCGCCTGCACGCGGGCCTCGTCCAGAAAGCGCGCCTTGAAGCTCTGGTCCGTCCGATGCTCCTGGCGGATCGTCTTGACGATCACGGGTCGCTCGGCGCCTTCGAGGCCGAGCGTCGCCGCGAGCATGACCTCCCCCATCCCGCCCTTGGCGATTCGACGGAGCAAGACGTAGCGGCCGAAACGACGGGGCAGGTCGTTCGCCGCGAGCCCTGGCCGAGGACCGGGAGCCTGGGAAACCGAGGTCGCCATAGCGATTTTCCGTACGGTGGTGGCACAAGGTGGGCCAAGTTTTCCCGGGCTGCGGTGGGCCCAGCCCCGGCGCCCGAGGCGAGGCCCGGAGCGAGGACGCCGGCGTGCGTTGCTCGTGGGAGAGCGAGGGGGTATACGCAAGGACGCGGATGCCGATACGTGTCGTCATCGCCCGCTTCGCCTGGTTCGCCTTCGTTCTCGTGGCGTTTGCCGCGGTGCACGCGCTCGTGCCGAGCCGAGCCTTGGCGTTCGAGGAGCCGCTTTTCTCCGAAGCCGAGGCGGAGGACGCCTGCTCGGAGCCGGTCTCGGTCGTCTGCCCCGGCTTTCTCGAGTTCGACGATCTCCTCCCGCCGGGCGTCTGCGCCGAGGACGGCTCGGCCCGCGTGGCGCCGCCTCCGTCGCTCCCCATCGGCCCCGACAAGATCGAGGGCACCAAGAAGTGCCCGCTCGACGTCGTGCTCCGCACGGCCCGGCGGTCCGGGTCGGAGCGCGACGCGACAACGTCCCTGAGCGGTGCCGAGCCCGCCGAGCCCGCAACCTTGCCAATGCTCGCGGTCGCCCCCTCGTTCTCCGAGCTGCTCGTCCTCTCGGACATCCCCTACCTCGTGCGGGCCGCCGAGGGCGTGGAGACGCAGCTCGAGCGCCCACCCGCCGAGCGCGCGTAAGCTCGGCCGCGCGCCGCGGCCGACGCGAGGACTCGTTTGTCTCGAGCGGGCGAGTCCCCCTCGAGCCCTCGACCTCGCCGCACGCAGGCGCCCCCTCGACAGGTTTGTCCGGGCCTCGGCCCGGGCGATGACGTGCGACGTTTTCGTCGCGACAACCCTCTCGCGCGCGAGAGAGCGCTCGAGAGAATGACGGAGATGACATGAACAAAGGAACTGCCGTAGTCGGCTTCCTGCTCTCCTTCCTGGCGGGCATGTTGCTGATGTGGGGCATCGAACGCGGCGCGCCGAGCTCGGCGACGGCCACGGCCGAGGTCCAGAACCCCGCGACCTGGGACGACAGCGCCGCTGCCGTGCCGGTCACCTCGAACGACCCGATGTGGGGGTCGCGGTCGGCCCCGGTGACGATCGTCCTCTACAGCGATTACGAGTGCCCCTTCTGCAGCAAGGTCGAGAAGACCTTCGACGCGCTGAAGGAGAAATACGGTCCCCAGAAGATCCGCATCATCTGGAAGAACAACCCCCTGCCCTTCCACAAGAACGCGACGCCCGCCTCGGAGGCCGCCAACACGGTCTTCAAGCTCGGCGGCAACGACGCGTTCTGGAAGTTCCACAAGACGGCCTTCGAGAACCAGAAGGCGCTGACGACCGACAACTTCGTCACGTGGGCGGCCGACGCCGGCGTCGACAAGCAGAAGTTCCTCGACTCCTTCAACAAGAAGGAGTTCGCGGCCAAGGTCGCCGAGGACCTCGCGGCCGGCAAGGCCGTGGGCGTCCGCGGCACGCCCGCCTCGTTCATCAACGGCATCTTCCTCTCGGGCGCGCAGCCTCAGAACAAGTTCGAGGAGATCATCGACAAGGAGCTCGCCGAGGCGGAGAAGCTCATCGCCGCCAAGACGCCGGCCGACAAGGTCTACGTCGAGCGCACGAAGGTGAACCGCGGGAACGCCCCGGCACCCTCGGCGTCGGCGGACGCCAAGCCCGAGGCGAAGGGCGCGAAGGAAGACGACAAGACTGTCTGGAAGATCGCCGTCGGTGAGTCGCCCGCGAAGGGCGCGGCCGACGCGCTCGTCACCATCGTCGAGTTCAGCGACTTCGAGTGCCCTTACTGCGAGAAGGTGGAGCCGACGCTCGCCGAGGTCATGAAGACCTACGAGGGCAAGGTCCGCCTCGTCTGGAAGCACCGCCCCCTGCCCTTCCACCGTCGCGCGGCGGCCATGAGCTACCTCACGATGGAGGCGCAGGCGCAGAAGGGTGACAAGGCATTCTGGGACGCACACGACGCGCTCTTCAAGAAGCGCGCGGAGATCGCGGGGCGCGAGAAGGACCCGGCCAAGATCTTCACGGCCCTCGAGGAGGACCTGGTGAAGATCGCGGGCGAGCTCGGGCTCGACGCGGAGAAGGTGAAGGCCGTGGTGAAGGACGCGGACCCGGCGACGCCGGCGTTCGAGCCGACCGACGCGGCCAAGAAGTACCAGGCCGTCATCGACGCCGACTCGGAGGCCGCCGACGACGTCGAGGCCTCGGGCACGCCCCACTTCTTCATCAACGGCCGCCGCCTCGTCGGCGCGCAGCCGGTCGAGAAGTTCAAGGAGGTCATCGACGAGGAGCTCAAGAAGGCGGAGGAGCTCGTCTCGAAGGGGACCAAGAAGGCGGACGTCTACGCCGAGATCATGAAGTCCGCGAAGGAGCCCCCGCCGCCGGAGACCAAGTCGGTCGACCCGGCCCCCGCGGGCTCCCCGTGGAAGGGCAACGAGAAGGCGAAGGTGGAGTTTCACATCTTCAGCGACTTCGAGTGCCCGTATTGCAAGCGCGTCGAGCCGACGCTCGCGAGCGTCGAGAAGGACTTCGGCGACAAGATCAAGATCATCTGGCGCGACAAGCCGCTCCCGATGCACAAGAACGCTCCGCTCGCGTCCGAGGCCGCGCGCGAGGCGCTCGCGCAGAAGGGCATGAAGGGCTTCTGGGCCTTCCACGACGCGCTCTTCAACGCGCAGGGCCAGCCGGACGCGCTCGTGCGCACCGGCCTCGAGAAGATCGCCGAGCAGCAGGGCCTCGACATGGGCAAGCTGAAGGAGGCGCTCGACAAGAACACCCACAAGGCCGTCGTCGACGCCGAGTCCAAGGCCGGCGAGGCTGCGGGCATCACCGGCACGCCGTCGTTCGTCGTGACGTTCGCGAAGAACGGCGACAAGCTCGACGGCTACTTCTTCAGCGGCGCGGCGAACTACGGCAAGTTCAAGCGCACGATCAACCTCGCGCTCGCCAAGGCCGGCGAGGGCAAGGGTGACGCGAAGAAGCCGGCGGCTCCGGGCGGCGGCGCGCCCGCTCCTGCGCCCCGGCAGTAACGCTCTCCGAGAGAGTGACGAACGCCCCCTGGTCGCGAGAGCGGCCGGGGGGTTTCGTCATTTCGAGGGCGCCGAGGCGACACGAAGGACACATCGTGCGGGTCGAGCCCAACCCCGGACTACAGCGTTGACGGCCAGGGGAACCAAGGGTTGAATGCCGCAGGGGGTGGTCAACTTCCGAGGGGAAAGGCAACGAACATGCGAGCTGTTCACGTGTTCCATTTCAGCCGATGGGGCCTTCTGGCGCTATCGTTCGCCGGCGGCCTTGCTTGCGTCGATGACCTCGACACCGAGGAGGATGGAGAAGCCGGAGAGGCTGCCTCCGAGATCATCGAAAACTCGGAGGACTGGGACTGGATCGGGTTCCACACACGGACCAATGATCCGATCTACAACCTCTTTGCAGCGGGTGACGTCCGCAACGCCGTCACCGCGGCCAACGCGGTCGCCAACATCCCAGGATGCAACGCCTATCTCGTGTCGCGCGAGCATATCCTGACCGCAGACCATTGCTTCCGCAATGCGGCCGGCGTGCTCCCCACGTCGATCTCGACCACCGCGACGTTCCTCGACGACACCGCCACGCCTGCATCGTTCAGCTGCAGCGGCCCCATTCAGGTCGACCCCGCCGCCGACACGGTTTCGCTGCGGTGTAGCCGGGATGAACTCGGCCGCGTACCTGGCGACGTGGTCACGCCATTGCGGGTGTCGCGCAACGCACCGGCATGGGGCGACGACCTCTTCGGCATCAGCTACAACTGCCGCTGCGACGATTGGTCGACCGGCTGCAATACGGTAGGAATCCCCGGCGCCGCGTTCGCGAAGAACGGGGGTGGCACTTGCTCCGGACCGGATGGCTTTGGAGGTCTCTACCGGCTGATGTCACCTGGCGGGCTCGGGCAGACACAGGACACGCGGATCAAGAACTGCGAGGTGAACAACGCGAGCTCGACGTGGACGTTGAGCTCCACACTCCGGCGTGGCTTCAACAGCAACTGCGACAACCTGACCGGCTCGTCGGGCGGCCCAATCTTCAGTCGACTGACTGGCTCCGTGGTCGGCGTAAACAGCCGTTGGGCTCATACTGGAGGCACGTATAACTCCAGCGGGGAGGTCTGGAAATGGATGCAGCAGGCCGATCGCAGCGGCAATGGGCTGCTCGAAGCTGCGGAGGCCGGTCGCAAGTTCGCTTGGCAGACGTGGACGACCGACGGTGCCCCCGAGAGCGTCTGTCCTGCGAACCAAGCCGTGGTGGGATTCGAGTGTCTCGGATCGTATTGCGACGACGTCAGGTTGCTCTGCGAGCCGGTCCCTGGTGGCACGGGCGCGACCTCGCTCACACCGGCCTTCTCTGAGGAGCAACCTGGCCTCCGCGGTTGCTCGGGCAACCAGGTCGTCGTGGGCCTCACCTGCAGCGGCAATTACTGTGACAACCTCCAGTTGCGGTGCGCCAACGTGGGAACGGTGACGGCCTGCACGACGACGGCCGCATTCTCCGAAGAGAGCGGAGCGTTCTTCGACACAGGCAACCGCTTCGTTCGACGGGCCGCTTGCAGCGGCAGCTACTGCGACAACGTCAGCTTCGAGGTCTGCCGGGTCAATGCCACCATGGCGACTTGCCAAGGCAGCTGCGGCGGCGCCGCCGCCTCTGGGACGTGCTTCTGCGACACCCTCTGCGATACCTTCGGGGATTGCTGCGCCGACGTCACCGCCATGTGCCGCTGACCGACGTTCGAAGAGCGAGGGGAAGGGCTTCCGCTGGCCGTTCGTCGGCGGGAGCCGCCTTCATCGGTCCGCCCGCGCCACGCTACCGGAACTTGTAGCGCCCCTCGTCGCGCCACCAGGCGAGGTAACGCTCCTGCGCGCGCTCGCGCTCGCGAGGGGGCAGGTCGTCGTAGTAGCCGAAGTACTCGCGTGTGATGAGCTTGAGCTCGTCTCCGGCGGCCCTGCGGATGCTGGAGCTCTCGTGGGTGAGGGCGTGGATGAGCCACTCGATTCGGTGCTCGTGCTGGTGCGCGTCCCACCAGTGGCGCCACACGTCGGCGATGCGTCCCAAGTCCTGGCGCGTGACGACGATGAGCGCCGTCCGCCCGCCCTCCACGATGGCGTCCGAAGGGTCGGCGAGCGCGGAGATGAGCACCGGCACCACGGCGGGGACCCGGATGTCCGCGAGCGCCTCGATCGCCAAGATGCGGCGGTGCATCGGCTCGTCGACGTTGTTGAGCGTGTTCTCGAGGCTACGCTTGATGGGCTCCCCCGGGGCGCCGGCCGAGACGAGCGCCTGAGCGGCCCGGCGCGCGACGCGTCTGACAGAGACGTCATCGTCGAAGAGCCGCGGCAACACCGCGTTCGACGACTCCGGGAACAGCAGCTCTCCGAGGACGTGTGTCGCCCAGAACCGCTGCTCGACCTCGGGCGACGCGCTCCGGACGGTCATGAACGGCAGCGTGTGGCGCCGCGAGGTGACGAGGATCTTCAGCAGGGGGCCACACTCCGAAGCGGGCGGGATGTTCTCACGCGCCTTGAACCGATCGACGCTCAGCGGGCCGGGGAAGCGATCGACGAGCTTGGCGAAGGTGTGCTCCGCGATGGTGAAGAGCTCGCTCATCGCCTCCTCCCCTTCGAGCCCGCCCATCAGCGAGCGCTCGAGGAGCTTGTCGATGTCGGCGCGCTCGTCCCCCCGGACGCGCGCGTCCGCGGGCCGGGGCACGATGTGGTAGGTGCCGAAGCGCTCCTCGCGGGCGCGGGTCTGGCCGGGGCGGCCCCACTCGCCGGCTTGCTCGGCGAGGAGCGCGCTCGCGTCCTCGTCGTCTTCCCGGGGGATGGGGCGCACGAAGCTCCGGTCGTCGTCCTCCTCATCCGGCTCGTGGATGATCACTCGCGGAGGTGGGCCCGACTCGAGCTCGCCGAGGCCGAGCACCGTGTCGTCGCGCCGCGGCTCGTCGCGCCGCGTGTCGGGCGCAGCCACGTCGGGCGAGTGGCGGACGAGGACCTGGTCGTCGTAAGGCTTCGTCGTGTCGGGATTGGCAGGCGGCGGGTGGACGCTCGCTGCTCCGGGCGAAACACGGGGCTCGAGCGAGGACGGCGTGCCCGTCGTCGGCGTGTCGGTGCGGATCTGAATCGAGGGCGGCACCTCGAGGGGCGCGGGAGCAGCGGCCGGGATGAGGACGGAGGCCGGATCGCCGAGCAGCGCCGCAGGCGCTGTCGGAGGGATCTCGTCCGAAGGCTCCGAGGGGCCGGCAGGCGGAGCGGGCTGAGGAGGCGGCGTAGGCTGAGGAGGCGGAGCGAGGGGCGGCTCCGTCGTCGGACGAGGCGGCGGGAGGGGGGATGGGAGGGGCGGCTCGGCGGGAACGGCGAACGTGGCCGCGCGCGGGGCCGGCATCGGCGTGACCGCGGCGCCCGCGGCGGGATCGCCGAGCGCGCGGGCGAGGGCCTCCACGTTGGCGGTGTGCGCGCGTGGCGCGACCAGGCCCGCGAAGGGCGGCCGCTTGCCCTTCTTCATCAGGGCCAAGCGCTCGAGCTGCGCGGAAGCGAGCGCGCTGAAGCCGACCAGATCCCCGAGGTTCGCGAGGGTGACGTCGGCTTCTCCGTCGTCGCCGACGAGCATCGCGACGCTCCGGCTTCGCACGGTGAGCGGGATGACGGCGGCGAGCCCCGACTTGGGTCGCGCGCGACCGAGGTCCCTGCGCAGCTCGCGGTCGAGATCGTCCTCGTCGAAGCGCGAGAGGATGACGCGACCTTCTTGCCTCACGCGCGCGAGCGAGCCGGGCAGATCGAGCGGGACCCCGAGGCCGATCACCCGGACGAGATCGGCGCCGGGGCCCCACGCGTCGCGTCCCTCCGCGACGTCCCCGTGCACCACGAACAGGGCGCAATATTCGAAGAACTGTGATCCGAACCCGAAGAAGGCGTCGAGGATGTCCTCGGGGCTCTTCGCGTTCTCGATCTCGCGCTCGGCGTCGACCCGGGAGAAGGGGCCCTTGCGACGCGCGGTGCGCGCCGACTTCTTCTTGTCCGCGATCTCGCGCTGGAGGAGGCGAAGCGCCGCGCGACGATCGACGACCGTGCCCGGTCGCGGGGAGTCGTCGGCGAGCGGCGCGTCGGAACGGGCCGGCGGCGGGGGCGGCTCGCTGGAGGCGGCGGGCGAGCTGCGCGGCGGCATCGACGTGGCGTGCGTCGTGACCTCCTCCTGCGGAGCTTCGACGCCCGGGCCGGCTTCGAACCGCGACGCTTCGGCCGAGGCCTCGGGGATGACCGGCGGCGGTGGCGCGGGCGGAACCTCGACCTCGGGCGGTGCCCCGGGATCCGTCTCGCGCTCCTCGGTGATCGGCCGGACCGCAGGGAGCTGCCCCGAGTGCTTCATGACCGGGGTCGACGAGCGGGCAGCGGGCGGGCTGGACACACCGCTCCGCAGGTTCGACGGCGGCATTTCCGCGACGGGCGCTGGCGGCGGCGGCCGGGAAGGCGCGCGCGTGACGTCGATCCCGTCGAGCCGCTGCACGAGCCGGAGCTGCCGGGGCTCGAGCGGGATGCCGTAGTGCGCCGCGATCCCTTCGCGGATGCGGATGAGCGGCGCGCCGACGGGCGTGATGTCGAGCTTCAGCGCGTACGCGAGGTCGTGCTCCACGCTCGGCGCCAATCGCTCGCTCGTCGCCACGACGAGCGAGCGACCGGCCACGCGCAGCGGAAAGATCCCCGAACGGAGCGCCGTCTCGACCGGGACCAGATCGAGCACCTCCGAGCTGGGCGCCGGGAGCCGCCCCGGCGGCATGCTCGGGAACCCGAGGCTCTCGCTCAAGACACGCGTGAGCGCGTGCTCGCAGTGCGGGGCGACCTCGAGCAGGTTCGTGACGAGGTCACCTCCGTGGATGACTTGTCGTGCGATGGCCTGCTCGACCTCGACGATCGTCGCGACCTGTCTCTGGACGATGAGAGAGCTCAGACTGGCCATCGGCTGGCTGGTCGAGACTCTATCCCAGGCCGGTCAGCCAGCGGTGCACGATCTCGCGCCCGGCGAGGACCTTCGAGACCGAGGTAAACTCGTTCTTCTGGTGGGCCTGGGCGTTGTCCCCGGGGCCGAAGTTCACGGCGGCGATCCCCGCTGCCGCGAAGCGCGCCACGTCGGTCCAGGCCTGCTTGGGCTCGACTGCGGCGACCCCCGAGCCCTTCAGCGCGACGACGAGCGGATGGCTGGCGAAGGGCAGCGCCGCCGGGCTCCGGTCGTGCCAGACGACCTCCGCGCGACCGGCGACCAGCTCGAGGATGTCCGCTTCGGCCTGGGCCAGCGAGCGGTCGGGCGCGAACCGGTGGTTCAGGTTGATCTCGAAGAGATCGGGCACGACGTTCCGACCGCGGCCGCCGTGGCCCATCGTCGCGCTGAAGACGGACCGATAGACCAGCCCGTCGATCGTCGACTCGCGCGGGACGAGCTCGCCGAGCTGGGACAGGAAGGCGCCGGCCTTGTGCAGCGCGTTCTCGCCCTGCCACGGTCGCGCGCTGTGCGCCGTCTTGCCGTGGAAGCGGACGATCGCGTGGATGGATCCGGAGGCGCCGAGGCTCAGCTTGTTGTCGCTCGGCTCCATGCAAACCGCGAGGTCGACCGCCTTGAGCTCCGGGTCCTCCTCCAGCACGCGGCCGAGCTCGTTCTCGGCGAAGGGGCCCTCCTCGCGCGCGTAGAAGACGAGCGTGAGGTCCAGGTGTTTGCCGAAGTCTGAGAGCGACCGCTCGACCAGATCGATCATCACGGCGAGGCCGCTCTTCATGTCGGCCGCGCCGGGCCCGAAGAGCTTGTCACCCTCGATGCGGGGCTCGCCCTCGTGCTCGGTCCGCACCACGTCGAGGTGACCGACGAGCGCGATCTTCGGGCCGCCCGTGCCGCGCGTGACGGGCACCACGATGGAGTGGCCGTAGCGCCGGATGGGCCCCGCGAGCTCGCGCGAGCCGAGCCGAGCCGAGACCGCGTCGCAGAGCGGCCCTTCCTCGCCGTAGAGCGAAGGGATCTGCACCAGCCAGAGGAGCGTATCGACGACGGCCAAGTCGCCTCGGAGATCGAAGCCGCGGATTGTCTTCTTCAGCTCGGTCAAACCGGCACCGCGAAGTCTCGGAGCGCCTGGTTGAGCGAGACCTTGCGATCGGTCGCTTCGGTCCGCTTGCCGATGATGAGCGCGCAGGGGACGCCGAACTCACCGGCGGGGAACTTCTTGTTGCGGACGCCGGGGATCACGATGCTCCGAGCGGGCACCTTGCCCTTCAGCTCGACGGCCTCGGGCCCGGTCACGTCCACGATCAGCGTGGACTTCGTGAGGACCACGCCGGCGCCGATGACGGCCTCCTTCTCGACGTGCACACCTTCCACGATGACGACGCGCGAACCGACGAACACGCCGTCTTCGATGATGACGGGCTGCGCGTTCGGGGGCTCGAGCACGCCACCGATGCCGACGCCGCCGGCGAGGTGGACGTCTTTGCCGATCTGCGCGCAGCTGCCGACGGTGGCCCAGGTGTCGACCATGGAGCCCGCGCCGACGTACGCGCCGATGTTCACGTAGCCCGGCATGACGATGGTGCCCGGCTCGAGGAAGGCGCCGTAGCGCACCGTGCCCGGGGGCACGACGCGGACCCCAGCCTCGCGCAGGCCGCGCTTGACCGGGATCTTGTCGCAGAACGAGAGCGGACCAGCCTCCGACGGCTCCACCTGCGTGAGGCCGAAGTAGAGGAGGATCGCCTCCTTGATCCACGCGTGCGTCGTCCAGCCGGGCCCTCCGTCCGGGCCCGGCGTGGCGACGCGCAGGCGGCCTTTGTCGAGCGCCTCGATCGTGTCGAAGACGGCGGCCTTGTGCTCGGCGCTCGCGAGGAGCGAGCGATCCTGGAAGGCCGCCTCGACGAGGGTCTTGAGCTGCTCGACGTCGGCCACGATCACTCCGCGGTGGGAGCGGCTTCGTAGCCGGCGAAGAAGTAGGCGATCTCGCGGGCCGCGCTCTTCTCGCTGTCGGAGCCGTGGACGGCGTTCTCACCGACGTTGTTGCCGTAGAGCTTGCGGATGGTGCCGGGCGCGGCCTTGGCCGGATCCGTCGCGCCGATGACCTCGCGGTACTTCGCGATGGCGTCTTCGCGCTCGAGGCAGAGGACGATGACCGGGCCACGCGACATGAACGTCACGAGCTCGTCGAAGAAGCCTCGGCCGCGGTGCTCCGCGTAGAAGCCCTCCGCCTGGGCGCGGGTGAGGTGGATGTGCTTGAGGCCGCGGACCAGGAAGCCCTCCTCCTGGAAGCGAGCAAGGATGGCGCCGCCGGAGCTCTTCTCCATGGCGTCGGGCTTGATGATGGAAAGGGTGCGCTGGGTAGGCATGGGACGGGCATGCCCTTATCGCGGTCACGGTCTTTCCGCCACGCCGATGTTCTGGCAAACCTCCGTCATGACCCAAAAGCGCCTGATGGACTTGGTCCAGGGCGGCGGTTGAGCCCGTAAGCTCCCCGCCGAGAGCCTGGTCCAGGTTCTGAAGTCAGCTCAGTCGACCGGCCCACACCCGTGGGTCGACGAGTCGCCGGGTCCCCTGGACGACGCCGCCCTCGTGCGTCCGCAGCTCGGGGCGGGTGACCAGCTGGTCATGACGATCGACGTGGTCACGCCCATGTCGAACGACCCCGAGACCTTCGGCGCGGTCGCCGCCGCGAACGCGCTCTCCGACGTGTATGCGATGGGCGGCGAGCCGCGCGTGGCGCTCGGTTTCATCGGGTTCCCGACCGGCGAGCTCCCCCTCGAGGTGCTCGAGGCCGTTCTGGCTGGCATGACGTCCGCTTGCCGGGAAGCCGCCTGCGCCATCGTCGGCGGCCACACGATCATCGACCCCGAGCCGAAGGCCGGCCTCGCGGTGACGGGCACCGTGCCTGCCGGCCGCGCCTGGACGCACCGCGGCGCCTGCGCCGGTCAGGCGCTCGTGCTCACGAAGCCCATCGGGACCGGGATCGTCATCAACGCCCTCAAGAAGGACGCCGCGCCGGAGGCGAGCGTGCGCGAGGCCATGGCGCAGATGCGCACGCTGAACCGCGCCGCGCGCGATCTCGGCCTCGAGGCGGGGGCCACCGCCGCGACCGACGTCACCGGCTTCGGCCTGCTGGGCCACCTTCTTCACATGACGGAAGCGTCATGTTTAGCCGCCCGCGTGGAGGCGACCGCGGTCCCCTTGCTGACCGGCGCGCGCGAGCTCGCGCAGGCCGGCCAGATCCCGGGCGGGAGCAAGAAGAACCTTCGGTACGTGGAGCCCGTCACGCGCTTCGCGGACGGGGTTCCGGACGCCCTGCGCCTCCTCCTCGCCGACGCGCAGACCTCGGGCGGCCTTCTGCTCGCCGTCCCGGCAGGCGAGGCCGCAGCGCTCGTCCGGCGCCTTGTCGACGCCGGGATGCGCGCCGCGACGATCGGCGACCTCGTCGGTCGGGACGCGAGCGGGATGACCTTGATCGTGGAGTGAGCCGAGCGCTCGCCGCCGCGCTCAGATCCTCCAGTACCGCCGCCAGGAGCGTCCCTGGGGGCTCGCCCGCGAAGGCCGACAGAAACCGGAAAGAAACGCGCGCGCGCCGCCGAAGAGGTCGTGGAGGTCCTTCGATGCCTTACCTCGGCAGCACCGTCTTCGTCGGCGCGCTCTGCATGCTCCTGCTCACGAGCCTCACGGGCTTCTTCCTGCTCCTCCGCTCGGTCGCGTCGTCCTTCGTGGACCGCGCGGAGCACGCGGCGGCCACGCGACCGCTCGCCTGCGCGCTCCTCGGATTCCCTGCCTCGTTCGCCGGGATCGGGCTCACGATCGCGATGACGAACGCGGGCGCCGGCCCCGTGCGCGCCGGCGGGCTCCTGGGGCTCGGCCTCGTCGCCGGGCTCATGCTCGCCGGCGTGGCCGGCCTGGCGCAGCGCGTGGGTGGCTCGCTCGGCGGGGCAGAGGGCGCCTCCCCTGCCCTGCGGCTGTTGCGCGGCGCGATCGTGCTCGAGCTCGCGATGCTCCTGCCCATCGTCGGGTGGCTCCTCGTCTTGCCGCTCGGCCTCGCGATCGGGACGGGCGCCGCCTGCCTGGCGCTCGTCCGCGTCGGCGCGCGCGCGCCGCTCCCGGCGGTGACGCGTGTCTCGTGAGCTCTCGCGGCGCGCGTTCGTAGGCGCTGCCGCTCTGGGCGCGGCGGGCTGCGACCGCGCGCTCTCCGCCGTCGCCGGATGGCTCGAGGGCGGCTTGCCCGATCGGTTCGCGGTGCCGACCACCACCCGCGTCGAGCCCGATCTCCACCTCTTGCGGCGCGCCACGTTCGGCCCTCGTCCGGGCGACATCGAGACGTTGCGCAACATGGGCCGCCAGGCGTGGCTCGACGCGCAGCTCGGCCCGAGCTCGATCGACGACACGGCGTGTGACCTCCGCGTCGGCGCCATTGACACCCTCCACCTTGACGCCGGTCTCAGCTTCGAGCTTCCACCCGAGCAGATCGAGTCCGAGCTCAGGGCCGGCGCGCTCGTCCGCGCGACGTGCTCGAAGCGTCAGCTCCTCGAGGTGATGACGGAGGTGTGGACCGATCACTTCCACGTGGCGATCGGCAAGGGCCGCTGCCGGCACCTCCGCAGCCCCTATGACCGCGAGGCGCTGCGGGCGCACGCCCTGGGCTCGTTCCGAGACCTGCTCGGCGCCGTCACGAAGTCGGCCGCCATGCTCGTCTACCTCGACGGCGCGGCGAACGAGCGAGCCGCGCGACCGAACGAGAACCACGCGCGCGAGCTGCTCGAGCTCCACACGCTGGGCGTGGACGGCGGCTACACGCAAGGCGACATCCAGGAGGTCGCGCGCTGCCTCACCGGCTTCGTCGTGGAGGAAGGCGGCGCGCGACCGGGCACCGTCACCTTCGTGCCCGCGCGCCATGACGACGGCGAGAAACGGGTGCTCGGCGAGACGATCCCCGCGGGCGGCGGAGCGGGCGACGTCGACAGCGTGCTCGACATCGTCGCCCGGCACCCGAAGACCGCCGAGCGCGTGGCGCGGAAGCTCTGCGGCGTCTTCGTCGCCGACGATCCCCCCGAGGCAGCGGTGGCGCGCGCAGCGTCGACCTTCTCCCGAACCGGCGGGCGAATCGACGACGTCGTCAGGACCATCCTCGACGAGGAGCGCGCCGAGGGCGCGCTCGACGCTCGGATCAAGCGCCCCTTTCGCCTCGTCGTCTCGGCGCTCCGCGCCCTGGGCATCGAGCCGCGGCCCGAAGATCTCGCGCCCGTGCTCGGCCGGATGGGGCACGCGCCCTTCGCCTGGCCGACGCCCGACGGCTACCCGACCCAAGGCGACGCCTGGCTCGGCACGCTGATCGAGCGATTTCGCTTCGCGCTCGGCCTGGGCGCGGCCGTCGACGCCGACGACGCGCACCTCGAGCGGCTCCGTGACGCCGCCGGCGGCGACGACGCGCTCGCCGCGCACCTGCTCGGCCGCCGCCCGACCGACGCCGAGCGCGCCGCCTTCGCCCTCGCGCCCGACTCGAAGGCCCGGGTCACCCTCGTCCTCGCAAGCCCCGCGTTCCAGAGGTTCTGATGCGAAGAGCCCTCGTCTGCCTGTTCCTACGCGGTGGGGCCGACGGCCTCGCTCTCGTTCCACCCTACGACGATCCGCTCCTGCGCGAGCTGCGTCCGTCGCTCTGCTCGGACGGCCCTGGCGAGAGCGACAGCTCCGTCATCGACCTGGACGGGCGCTTCGGGCTGCACCCATCCTTGAAGGCGCTCGCGCCTGCGTTCACTGCCGGCGAGCTGGCGATCGTCCACGCGGTCGGCTCCGACGACCAGACGCGATCGCACTTCGAGGCGCAGGACCGGATGGAGCTAGCTGGCGAGACGGCGACGAGCGCCTCGGGCGGCTGGCTCGCGCGGCACCTCGCCACGAGGCCCGGGCCACGCGCCGGCGCCTTGGCCGCCGTCGCGTTCGGGCCGCGCCCGCCCGAGTGCCTGCGCGGAGCGGCGGCGACCGCGCTCGAGCGCGCCGCCGACTTCGGTCTCGATGCGATGACACCCGAGCTGGCAGGGGCGCTCGAGGCGCTCTACCAAGCCGAGCGATCGGCGCCGCTGCCGCTCGCGCTCGATCTGTCTCGAGCCGGAACCGAAGCCCTGCGAGTGATGGATCACCTCGCGGCCCTCGGGCGCGGCGCGGACGTAGCCCGCGACCGATATCCGAGCGGCGCGCTCGGCGCCCGCCTCGCCGAGGCCGCGCACCTCCTCCGCCACAGAGACGAGCTCGGGCTCGAGGCGGTCACGATCGATCACGACGGCTACGACACCCATTTCGTCCAGGCCGACTCGCTGGCGATGACGGCGCGCGAGCTCGGCGACGGCCTGGCCGCGCTCCGCGCCGACCTCGGGGAGCATATGCATGACATCGTTGTCATCGTGATGACCGAGTTCGGCAGGCGCGTCGCCCAGAACGTCTCGCTCGGGACGGATCACGGCCGCGCCGGCGTGATGATGCTCCTCGGCGGGCCGGTCCGCGGGGGGCGGGTCTACGGCGACTTCCCCGGGCTGGCCCCGGACGCCCTCGAGCCGCCGGGTGATCTGCGCGTCACGACCGACTACCGCACGGTGCTCGAGGAGGTCGTCTCCGGGGGGCTCGCGAACCCGCGGAGCGCCGAGGTCTTCCCGCGTCCGACCGCCGCGGCGCGTCTCGGGGTGCTGCGCTGAGCGAGCCGCGCCGTCCCTTGACGACCCGGCGGCCAGGTGTCACCTATGCAGACGGCGCGGCCCCCCGCGCCCCTCATGACGACCCGCCGCTGAGCCCCGCCGTGACTTTCCCGCGCCCGCTGCCCCACAAGGCGGCGCGATCGCGGGTGCGTGGGCTCGAGCGCTCCCCCCAAACGATGAGGGTCCGTCATGCCTCGATCCATCGATCTCCTTCGCGTCGCGTTCGCCTACCCGTCGGCGGGCGAGCTCGCGCCTGTCTTCTCCGACGTCTCGCTCCGCTTCACGCCCGGCTGGACGGCCATCGTGGGGCCGAACGGATCAGGCAAGAGCACGCTCGCGGGTCTGCTCGCGGGCGACCTCCGCCCCACCGCGGGTTCGGTCGTCTCCTCGCCCGGCGATCTCTCCGTAGCGAGGGTCTCGCAGCTCGTCGAGGTACTCGTTCCAGCCGTCCGGGCTTTCGCCGACCGCGGCGGCGGCGAGGCGGTCCGCTGGCGCGCCGAACTGGGTCTGACCGCCGGCGATCTCGATCGGTGGCCGACGCTATCGCCCGGCGAGCGCAAGCGCTGGCAGCTCGGCGCGGCCCTCGCGACCGGGCCGGACGTGCTCGTGCTCGACGAGCCCGACGCGCACCTCGATGAGCCCGGCCGGCGCTTCGTGCTCGAGGCGCTCCGTCGCTTCCGGGGGATCGGCGTGCTCGTCTCGCACCGGCGCGACGTGCTCGAGGCGCTCGCGAAACGAACCGTGTTCCTGGAAGGCGGCGCGGCGTACGACTACGCGTGTGCCTTCGGGGAAGCGAGGGAGTCTCGCGAGCGGGACCGGATCGCCGGGCAGGACGCACGAAGGCGGCTGCGCGCGGAGCGGGACCAGCTGACTGCCAGCTTGCACGAGCTCAAGGCTCGCCAGCGCGGAGCGGAGCGGCAGAAGATCGCGGGCAACCGCATGAAGAGCGCGCGCGACAGCGACGCGCGGAGCTTCGCTGGGACGTTTGCGGCGTCGAAGGCATCGGGGGCGCTCGCCCGCCGCGCGCAGGCGACGGAATCGCGGCGCGCCCGCATCGAGGCGCAGATCGAGCGCGTGCCGTTCACGCGCGAGCTGGGTGGGAGCATCGTCCTCCGCGCCGGCAGCGCCGCGGGCAGCCGCGTCGCGACGCTCGTCACCGACGCCGTCATGGCCGGCGACGCGCGCGTGCTCGGCCACACGAGCCTGACGCTCGAGCGCACGGATCGCGTGCGGCTCGCCGGCCCCAATGGCTCGGGCAAGTCGACCCTGTTGCGCCGCCTCGCCAACAGCGCCGGCTCGAACCTCGTGCTCCACCTCGAGCAGAGCCTGACCGACCGCGAGCGGCGGCGCGCGGTCGACTCGGTGCGCGCCCTCGGGCCTGCCGATCGCGGCCGCGCGCTCGCGCTCCTCGCCGCTCTCGGTAGCGATCCGGACAAGGTCGTCCGCGCCGAGCTGCCCTCACCCGGCGAGGCGAAGAAGCTCCTTCTCGTCCGCGCGCTCGTCGCCGAGCCCGTCGCGCTCTTCCTCGACGAGCCCACCAACGACCTCGACCTTCCGACCACCGAGCGGCTCGAGCGCGCGCTCGTCGCCTACGAAGGGGCGCTCGTGCTCGTCACCCACGACGACTCGCTCGCGCGCGCGACCACCGAGAGGACGTGGACCATCCGGGAAGGGCTCGTCGAGCTCGCGTGAGCGGGCCCGACTCAGAGAGCAGCGACCCAACGCCCGACGAGCGCGCGGAACGCGGCCTCGCGAGATCTCAGATCGTGGAGGCTCGTGAAGACCACGCGCGCGCGGTCTTTCCCCATGAAGGCGTCCACCCCGGCCGTGCTCTCGGGATCGACCTTGCTCGCGCGCGCCGCCGTCTTCACCATGGCGCGCGAGTCTACTTCACCTCGCGTGGAGGGCCGCGCGGATGCGCTTCACGTCGGCGCGGAGCGGCGCGATGTACTCGATGGAGAAGGTGCGCTTCTTGCCGCGGATGGCTCGAGCCGTGTGCCACTTGCAGAGGGCGAGCCGCGCGCTCGCGCGGATGAGCTGGCGCCAGAGCGAGCCGCGCGGCATCCCGTAGGTACGGATGCGGCCGAACGCGCTCGTCATCAGCGCCACCTCCTCCGCGGTGAGGTTGCCGAACGCGACCTCGTCACGGAGGTAGTCGCGGATGGTACGGCCCTTTCGCATCACCAGGCTCACGGTCATGACGGCGAAGATGCCGACGAAGGCGAACCAGAAGAGGAGCGAGACGAGGAACACGTCGCCGCCCAGGCTGGGCACGAAGTTCCACGCCGCGTGCAGGCAGATGGCGACGCAGAGGCCGCCGAGCGGCGCGACGATTCGGACCCAGGTGCGCGTGCTCTCGCGCGCGATTCCGACGCCGATGCCGGTCATCGAGGTGTAGAGCGGGTGCCCCCAGGGCGCGACGATGCCACGGAGGAAAAACGTGGCCTTGAAGACGTCGTCGCCTTCGAGCGCGGCGCGGGCGTAGTAGGAGATGTTCTCCACGGCAGCGAAGCCCAGCGCACAGAAGACCGCGTAGATGATGCCGTCCACCACGCCGTCGAACTCGCGCTTCAGGAAATAGAAGAAGCCCCACACCACGAGGCCCTTCATGACCTCCTCGGTGATCGGCGCGCAGAAGACGGTCGTCGCGAGCTTTGCCGTCTCCTCCCCGGATGACGCCGCGACGAACGCGTTGAACGACGAGTTGATCGCGCCGGCGCCCCCCGTCGCCACGACGGCGCCCCAAAGGAACGCGAGGGTCAAACACCACCAAGGCTCCGGGTCGAACCGGTCGAGCACGGCCGGGACCGGCAGGTAGAAGAGGAGCATGACGAACGCGGGCACGGCTCCGAAGGCCATGGCCTGCCCCATCCGATCGGGCTCGAGCGCCCCGCCGAAGATCTCGATCGTGAAGAACGCGATGTTGAGCACGAGCCCAGCGGCCATGGCCAGGCCGTAGAGCAGCGCCCCGGCGACGCGCCTCCCGAGGTCGGGCTCGGGGCGTGCGTAGGCCGCGAGCTCGGGTGGCAGGCCGTCGTCGCCGTGATGGATCACGGCTTGATGATCTTCGTTCCCTTCGGCGGTGTGAACTCGAACTCGCTCTTTTCGACCGGTTTGTTGAGGACGGGCGAGGTGAAGTCGAACCGGTTCTTGTTGCCCTGGGCGTCGAGGATCAGCACCCGGCGTACCTGCGCCGTGTCCCCGTCGATGTAGAGCAGCATCTTCTGGTAGGCCGGGGACGCCTCTTTCGGGGTGCCCTGCAGGACGTAGCCCCCCTCGAACTTCATGGTCGACGAGTCGAGCAGCTTCAGGCTGAAGTCCTTGGCGAGCTTGCCTTCGCCGAGGAGGAAGGAGAGCGCCGCCGGGTACTGCGACTTCTTCACCGGCGTCTCGTACATCTGCTCGGCTTCTTTTTCGTAGACCTTGATGACCTTGCCGTCGGAAACGACCCGGTTCCCGTTGGGCGAGTCATAGACGAAGCTCATCTTGCCGGGCTTCTCGAAGACGACCTTGCCGCTCGAGTTCTTCTTCTTGTTCTGGACCTTGATGAAATAGACCTGCTTGAAGCTGGCCCTGTAGGTCTTGGTCCCGTCGTAGAACTTCTGCACGCGCGCTGCGACCTCGTCGGCCGTCGGCGCGCCCGGCTTGGCGGCGGGGGCCCTTTCGGCGGGGGCCTTCTCGGCGGGGGCCTTCCCCGGTTTGTCGGCGTGGGCCTCCGGGATGGCGACGACGGTCGGGGCGAGGGCAGCGGCGAGGAGGACCCCCGCGTGGGCGAGGAAGGCTCGTCTTTTCGGTTGGGCAGCCATGGGCATGTTGGACGGAGGGCGTGGCTCCACAGTCGAGGTTCTCCTACCACAACGTGGTGGCAGGGGCCGCCTTACGACCGGCGCGACGCGGCCAGCGCGGCCGTGAACTTGGACATGGCCAAATGTGTGAAGGCATTGGCCAATGCGTCGGCGGCGTCGTGTTTCGGCGGGGTGCCGAGCCTGAGCAGCGCGGTGATGAGGAGGGCGACCTGATCTTTCGTCGCGGCCCCCTTCCCCGTCACCGCGCGCTTCACGCGCGCAGGCGGGTACTCGTGGATGGGCAAGCGCGCCCGGGCGAGGCGCAGGAGGATGACCCCTCGCGCGTGCCCCAGCTTGGCCGCGGCCTGCGCGTCCTTGGCGAAGAAGATCGCCTCGACCGCGGCGGCGTCCGGGCGAAATTTGTCGAGCAGGTGCTCGAGAGCCTCGTCGAGGTGGACCAGCCTGTCGGCCAGGGGGAGGTGCTCGTCGGGGCTGACGACCCCGTGCGCCACGTGTGTGATCTTGGTCCCCGTCTGGTCGAGCACACCCCAGCCGAGGTGGCGTGTCCCCGGGTCGATGCCGATGACCCGCATCAGCAGCCCCCGTGCCCGACTCGCGGGAAGATCTTGCCCGGGTTGAGCAGACCCTTCGGGTCGAACACGCCCTTCAGCTGCTTCTGGAGATCGATGACGGCGCGGCTCTGCTCGAGCGGCAAGTACGACGCCTTCGAGAGGCCTACGCCGTGCTCCCCGGTGAGCGTGCCGCGGCAGTCGACGACGGCGCGGAAGAGCATGTCGAGGCCGACTCGCACGTCCGCCACCTGAGCCGGGTCGTTCCAGAGGAAGTTCACGTGGAGGTTGCCGTCGCCGGCGTGACCGTACGTGAGCATGGAGACGCCGGTCGTCTCGCGGATGACGTCCACGGTCTCGAGGAGCGCGCCGATCTTCGCGCGGGGCACCACCACGTCCTCCGAGACCTTGTACTTCGCCATGGCGCGGGTCGTCGGGGAGAGCGCGCGTCGCGCGGCCCAGAGGCGATCACGCTGGGCCACGTCCTGTGCGACCAGGACGGCCAGCGCGCCGGCCGCATCGCACGCGCCGCCCACACGCTCCATCTCGAGCTCCGTGGTGACCTCCGCGCCGTCGACCTCGATGATGAGCATCGCGCTCGCGCGCTCGTCCACCGACACGCCGGCCCTGCGGACCGCGTCGAGCGTCGCTCTGTCGAGGAGCTCCACGCAGGCAGGCACGACGCGCGCGCCGAGCATGGCCGCGACGGCGCGGCTCGTCGCGTACACGTCCTCGAAGAGCGCCATGAGCGTGACCACCGTCTCCGGCTTCGGCACCAGGCGGAGCACCGCCTCGGTCATCACGGCGAGCGTGCCTTCGCTGCCGACAAGGAGCGCCGTGAGGTCGTAGCCGGTGACGCCCTTCTTCGTGCGCCGCCCGATGGACAGGGCCTCGCCGCCCATGGTCACGACCTGTAGCCCGAGCACGTAGTCGCGCGTGGTGCCGTATTTGAACGCCCTCGGCCCGCCCGCGTTCTCGGCGACGTTGCCCCCGAGCGCGCACCACGAAAGCGAGTTCGCGTCGGGCGGGTAGAAGAGGCCCTCGGCCTCGACCGCGGCGTGAAGGTCCCCGAGGACGAGCCCGGGCTCGACGACGGCGATCTGCTCGTTGCGATCGATCTCCTTGATCGCCTTCATCCCGGCGGTGGCGAGGACGATGCCGCCCCCGACCGGGATGCAGCCGCCGGACTTGCCGCTGCCCGCCGCCCGGGGCGTGACCGGGACACCGGTCTCGCTCGCGACGCGCAGGACGGCGCGGATGTCGTCGGCGCTCTCGGCGACGACCGCGATGTCCGGCAGGACCGGATCGTTCTCGGACTCGTCCCCGGCAAACGCCGCGAGCGCGCCTTCCCCCGTGACGACCTTCGAAGGACCGAGCGCGCCGTCGAGCAGCGACTTGGCTCGGTCCAGAGCGGCCGCCCCGGGCCTGGGCATTTCGAACGAGTGGATCACGTGACGGATGTTCTTGCCTCGTCCGCGCGCGACTGTCGAGAGCGCTGACTCCGGAACGCTCGAATGCGCCGCCGAGCGGCCCTCGCCCGGCTCAGAGCAGACGCAGGAACGCGAGGATGGCGGACCGCTCGTCGGCCGGGAGCGGGCGCGCCCCGGCGGGCCCTCCGTCGTGAAAGAAGGCGCCGCCGTCGCCGAGCCGCACCCTCTCGAGGACCTCCTCGAGGGTGCGCGCGCCGCCGTTCGTGAAATAGGGCCGCTTGTCCTCGAGCCGGCGCAGCGACGTCGGGCGCGCGCCCTCGGGGTGGACGTACGGCTCCACCCCCGTCTTCTCGTAGCCGTCGCGGGCCCACACGATGGGGCCGGCCTCGCTGAGGACGAGGCGCTCCCAATCACCTCGCTCGGCGGCGGTGCTCGGGTCGTCGGCGACGAGCCGAGGCGCGTGACAGCTCGCGCAGATCTCGGCGAAGCGATCGGCGCCCTGCCGTTCGAGGGCGTCGAAGGCGCGCCGGCCAGCGGCGCGCGGGTTCGGCTGCGGGCCGGCCGCGGAGAAATACGCGAGCAGCGCGCGGCGCAAGCCGACGGGCGACCGATCGACGTCCGCGGCCCAGGCGACGCGCCGCGGCCACTCCATCGGCGCCTCGTCGAGCGCGAACCACCCGTCGCTCGGTGATCCCGCGGCGGCCACGCCGAACTCGGCGAAGATCATCTCGGTCGTGTCCGCGTCGAGCGCACGAGTGAAGTGCGGGGCGTTGTTGAACAGGCCACGGAGGGGCTTCGTCGTGGCCCGCACGTCTCCACGTCCCGTCCGGTGGGTGCGACCGTCGACGCCGCCCTCGAGGTGGCAAGTCTCGCAGGTGAAGCGGCTCTTCGGGCCGTCCGCGGACTGCCACGGGGCCATGAGCGTCGTGAAGACGAGCGCTTCGCCGAGGGCCCGCTCGTCGCGAGGCGCGCTCGCGGCGAAGGCGAGGCGCGGCGGCGCGCCCGGCCGGATGGTGGCCCAGGCATCGAGGAGCGGCGAGGCGCCGACGAAGCCGCCGCCTTCGGCGCGCGCGAGCCTCGAGATCCCCGGCGCGCTGGGGACGACCTCGGTCCGCGGGGAGCCCTCTCCCCCGAGGGGCACGTGCACCAGCGCGGCCACCTCGCTCGCGTACCCGGTGATAAAAATGACAGCATTGCCATCGTTCACGGTGAGGTCCACCGCCTTCGGCGTCACCACGCCGATCTCGCTCGTGTTCACCGCGCCGAGCCTGCGGAAGCCTCCTCGTCCGACGGCGTAGAGGTAGACGAACGAGTCGATGTTGCCGAAGAAGCCGCCGGTCCTGTCGAGCGGCGCGTCCTCCACGCCGCCCGCGGCGACGAGCAGCTCGTCCCCTCGAGGCGCCGCCGACAGCCCGAAGAAGGGCCCGTCGTGGACGACCGAGGTGAGCTCGGTCGCGGGCAAGCCGCCTTCGGCGAGCGGCGCCGATGCGAGCGCGTGCCCGATGCCCGACGCCACGACGACTCGGCCGCCCGCCACCTGGACCTGGAAGGGCCCGGGCGGCGTCGAGAGCGCGCGGCGCACCCCACGGCAGGAGCCGAAGAGGAGGTCGTCGCGCTCGGAGACCGCGAAGACGCAGCCGTCCTCCGAGACCGCCAGCCCGCGCACGCTGGTCATGCCGGTGTCGAGATCGAGGCTCGCGTCGCGAACGACGCCGCCGTCGCGAACCCGAAAGCCCAGCGCGACAGGCCCGAGATCGCCCCCGACGAGGAGCCCGCCGTCGGGGAGCGTGGCGAGCGCGCGCGGCCGCTCGAGCCCGGCGAATCGGGACAGAACCGTTGCGTTCACGTCCAGGAGGACGAGCTCGCCGGCGGCCCGCTCGAGCCCGACGAATCTCCCGTCGGGCAAGGCGGCGACGTCGTAAGGGTCGGGGCCGAGGCCCGCCGCGCTTGGTGCGGCCGCGAAGTCGGTGGACGCGCGGAGGGCGTGCTCCTCCGCGCGGAGCGCTTCGTACGACACCCCCCGAAGCCCGGTCCTCGCCGGCTCCGGCGCGGCGGGCTCACCCCCACACGTGACGAGGCAGACCGTTTGAAAGCCGAGCCCGAGCAGCGCCCGGCGGGGCGGCCTCACCAGCCGGAGTCGTCTTTCTTCGCCGGCGCCGGCGCCGCGCTGGCAGCCCCGCTCGTCGACTTGGCGGCCCCTGTGTCCGCCGGCTTCGCGCTCGAGTCGGGCTTGGCTTGTGTGCCCTCCGTGCATCCGGCAAGGGCGACGAGGGCGAGAGCGGTCGGAACGAGGTGGCGCGTCTTCATCGGCGGAGACGATGGTAGCGCCACGATCCGGGGCTTGGTCCAGGGCCCGCTTGCGACTAGCCTCGAGAGTCATGCTTCGTAGCCGCTTGCTCCTGTCTTCGCTCGCCCTCTGCCTTGCCTCGCCCGCCTTCACCGGCTGCGGCGACGACAGCGCGACCGGCGGAGGCGGCGGAGGCAACGGCGGCAACGGGGGCGAAGGCGGCAAGATCGAGCCGGAGGTCTGCGATGGCCACGCCGTGACCTCGACGCTCGCGTTCACCGACAACACCGAGGCTTGGGGCCTCGTCGGGGTCGCGGGCGGCCGCGTGACCTCGGGCGACGTGAACGGCGACGGCTACCCCGACCTGCTCGTGCACAACTTCTATCCCGGCTGCTCCCCGGCGCCTTGCGCGCCCTCGCGCGAGGTGAAGGGCGAAGGGACGCGACGCACCTTCCTCCTCATGAACGAGCCGGGGCCGGGCGGCGGGCGCGTCTTCGTGGACCGCACGTTCGAGAGCGGGTTCACCGCCCCGGCTGACGGCTCCACGACCGAGCTGAAGTCTTCGCAGCTCGCGGCGCTCGCCGACGTCGACAGCGACGGCGATATGGACATCTTCAGCGGCACCTACAACGAGCCCAACGTCAACAACCCGCCGTCGCCGCTCGAGACCGATCGCAGCGAGATCTACCTGAACGACGGCACGGGCCACTTCACGCTCCTCGCCGGCTCGGGTGTCCAGTTCGAGAACCCGCGGCGCACGTCGTCCGCCTCGTTCACGGACTTCAACCTCGACGGGGTGCTCGATCTGTTCGTGGGCGTCCACTACACCCCGACGGGCTCGCTCCAGGCCCCCGCGCTCTTCATGGGCAACGGCGACGGCACGTTCAGCGACGTGACGGCGGGCCTCGGGATCGACGACGAGAAGCGCGCGACCTTCGGCACGACGGTCTGCGACGTCGACAACGACGGCCTGCCGGATCTGATGACCAGCTCGTACGCGCGCGGGCCGAACGTGCTCTTCCAGTTCGACGGCACGACGTTCACCGACGTCGGTGAGGCCTCGGGCTACGCCTACGACGAGAACCAGGACTACACCGACAACCAGTTCTTCCTCTGCTGGTGCACCATCCACGGAACCGACCCGCTCTGCGACGGGGTGGGCTCGCCCGCGGTGCAGTGCCCGAGCCCCGCCGACGGCAACTGGTCACCCGTCTCCGAGGTGAAGCCGGAGCGCCTCGGCGGCAACACGTTCTCCACCGTGTGCGCCGACGTCACCGGGGACGGCAAGCTCGACCTCTACACGGCCGAGATCGCGCACTGGTGGGCGGGGGGCAGCTCGGACAAATCGAACCTGCTCGTCAACGACGGAGAGCCGGGCGCGAAGCACTTCGCTCGCGCGGACCGCGCCGCCGCCGGCATCGAGGTCCCGCACGTCGGCGCCTCGTGGAACGAGGGCGGGATCACGGCGGCCGTGGCCGACCTCGATCTCGACGCCCGCGCCGACATCGTCCTCGGCACGAGCGACTACCCCGATCAATACGCGTGGATCTTCCACCAGAAGCCGGACGGCGCCTTCGAGGAGATCGGCGAGTCGATCGGGCTGCACCACCCGTGCGGCGTCGCCATGAGCGCGGCGGACTTCGATCGTGACGGCGACCTGGACGTCGTGGTTGCGTCCGGCACCGCGCGGGACTGCGCAGACATTTGGTCCACCAACGAGGTCCATTTTTACGAGAGCGGCGCCTCGGGCGGGGCCGGCTGGCTCGCCGTGCGCCTCCGCGGAGCCGGCCCTGGCGCGGGCGCGAACACGTCCGGGATCGGCGCGCGCGTGGCCGTCGACGCCGGCGGGGTGAAGCAGGTGCAGGAGCTGGGCTCGGGTTATGGGCACTTCGGGCTGCAGAACGACACCGTCCTCTTCTTCGCGCTCGGCAGCTGCACGCGGGCGGCCACGATCGAGGTCGTCTGGCCGGACGGCTACCGCAGCACCGAGGTCTGGAGCGAGATCGCGGGTGGCCGGCTGATCGAGCTGCGGCAGGGAGACCCGGCCGTGTACGATATCCTTCCTCCCGCCGGGGGCTGAGCGAGGGCGATTGACGACGCAACTGCCGGAATCTGGACCATCGTCGGTGGGCGATCCCTTTGGGATCGCCGGCACGGTCCAGGCGCGTTTCTTCCGGGTCGAGCGCGCCGTCGCGGAGGGCGGGTTCGGCGTCGTCTACCGCGCCTATCACGAGGTCTTTCGCGCGCCCGTCGCGCTCAAGTGCCTCAAGGTCCCCGACTCCCTCTCCGAGGAGAAACGCGAGGCCTTCCTCGAGAAGTTCCGCGGCGAGGCGGAGCTCCTCTTCCGGCTCTCGGCGGCGCTGCCCGAGGTGGTGAGGCCCTTGCAGTTCGGTGTCCTCGAGAGCGCCCAGTTCGTCCCGTTCATGGCGCTCGAGTGGCTCGAGGGGCAGACCCTCGACAAGATGACGCAGGGACAGCCGATCAAGCTGACCCAGGCCATCGATCTCTTGGGCCCCGTCGCGCGCGCCCTGTCCCGGGCGCACCGCTTCAGCGACGCTTCCGCCTCGACCACGCTCGCCATCATCCACCGCGACATGAAGCCCGAGAACGTCTTCATCGCAACGGTCGACGGCGAGCGCCGCGCGAAGATCCTCGACTTCGGCATCGCCCGGGTGCGCGCGGACGTCGGCGCGATCGCCGGCAGCCGCACCCAGGGCGACGCGGTGAACGCCTTCTCGCCCGCTTACGCCGCGCCGGAGCAGTGGCACCCCGACTCGTTCGGGGCGAACGGCCCTTGGACGGACGTCTACGGCTTCGCGCTCACGGTCTGCCAGGCGCTCCTCGGCGCGCCTCCGATCCAGGGCGATCTCACGGCCATGATGGGCGCAGCCATCAACCCGACGTGGAGGCCGACGCCGCGCACCAAGGGCGTGAAGATCTCGGACGCCGCCGAGCAGGCCTTCGTCCGCGCGCTCACGGTCGACCCGAAGCAGCGGACGCAGAGCATCGAGGCGTTCTGGACGCAGCTCGAGACCGCCGTCGGGCGGACCCCCACGCTGACGCTGCGCCGCTCTGCGATGGGCCTCGACGAAGAGGTCGCGAAGATCCCGTCGCTCGCGCCCGAGCCCTCGCCCGATCTCGGGCTCGAGGCGAGCTTGCCGGAGATCCCCAAGCCGGCGTCGCTCCCGAACTTCCCGCCGCCTTCCGCGCCGGCCCCGATGGTGCCGTCGACTCCGTTCGACGACGTCGGTCCGGGGTCGTTCGACATCGACATGAAGCGCCCGACGCCCAGCCGCCCGCGAACGCGCGCGCACGAGCCGATCGGGATGAACCTGTACAGCCCGCCGCCGGTCACGACCGCCAGCCTGATGGATCGCTTCCGCGGGCCCGCGTGGCTCGTGTTCTTCGCCGTCGCGATCGCCGTCGGCGACGCGGTCCTCACCCGGAGCGGCACGCCGATCACGCTCGGTCCCGTGCGGCCGCTCTGGATCGCCGCCGGCCTCGGCGGGCTCGGCGTGCTTTTGGCTATCCTCCGAGCCGTCGATGAGAGCTGAGCCGCGCGTGGTCCTCGCCCCCTTCTACTTCGAGCACGAGGGCTGCTTCCTCGTCCCGCTCGAGGAGCTGAGCACGGCGGGGGTGAGCGCCGAGATCGCGGACGAGATCGAGCGCCGAGGCCTCTTGTCTCGCGGCGCGATCGATCTCCTCTCCGAGGCCATCCGGCTCCTCTCGGACAGGCTCGGGGCGCTCCACCGCGGGGCGCCCGACGTCCACCTGCCGCCGCGGCTCGTGAACGTGCTCGTGATCACCGAGCCGGGCACGACGCGTCCGTTTTTCCAGCCGTTCACCGACGCCAGCGTCGTCGTCTACGCGTCCGATCTGGACCCGGAGCGATCGAGCGCGGAGCACGCGGCGTTCCAGCTCCTCGTCGCCGAGCGCCTCGGGCAGCTCAAGCGGTATGGCCGCGCGCTGCTCGCTGCGCTCCCTCTCCTGCTCGCGTTCGACGCGACCCAGGCCGCGAGCTTCGCCCGCGGCGCCGCCCTCTCGGAGCGCCCCGACGCGTCCGTGGCGAAGGCGCTCGGCGCCCTCTGCGAGCGGCTCAGGCAGAACTTGTCGACCGATGGCCTCGGCGAGCGCGGGCTCCCGGACGGCGCCGCGCGCATCCAGGGGACCGCCCTCGCGACGCAGCGCGCGTTCGCGCCCGAGCTCTCCAGGCTCACCAAGGAGGCGGAGGAGGCAGCAGCCGCGGTGGCGACCACGTACCTGGAGCGCCAGCGGGCCCGGGCCCGGGCGCACGAGGACGACGTCTGTCGTTTCCTCGAGCGCGAGCGACCTCGTGTCCTCGTGTTGGATGACAGCGGCGTCATCATCTGGGACCCGGAGCGCGCCGGCGAGACGAGCGGAGTCCGCGCGGCGCTCCGCGACATCGGGGAGCTGCCGGCGCGGAGCCTCGTCGCGGACCTGACGACGGTCAGCCGGGTCACCGGCGACTTCCTCGCCCTCCTTCGCGATCCCGACGCGCTGGCCGTGCCGACGGAGTCGCTCGAGGAGGCCGGCGGCGTGTTCGTCCACCACTCGCGCCGGCTCATCGCGTATTCGCTCGCCCAGCCCGGGCTCGACGTCCGCACCGAGGCGGCGCCGCCGATCCACAGGTTGCTCCTCGCGGCGCGGACCGCGCACGAGTGGGGTCACCTCGCGGTCGACGCGGGGGTCGTGCCGATCCCCCCGCACAAGCGACGCCAGTTCGAGGAGGCCGGGCGGGAGCTCCGTTCCCTGTTCACCCGCATCATGCGGACCGCACCGGAGGCGACGAAGCCCGCGGTCGAGGCCGAGCTCGAGGAGCTCGACAGGGAGGGCAGCCGCCTCGAGGAGCTCCCCCTCGCTCGGATCGAGGACTTCCGCTCGAACCTTCTCTTCTCGCGGGTCATCCGGCGGGCGGAGCTCGAGGCGTACGTGCGGGTGAACATCCGCTCGCTCCTCACCGAGCCGATCGGCATCTTCCGCAAGCTCGCGCGCTACGCCTACGAGGCGCAGTACCTCTGGCTCAGCGAGATGGCCGATCCGTGGCGGTACCTCGTGTCGACGACGTACATCCTCGAGGAGATGGTCGAGAGCGAGATCGTCACCGAGGCGACGTTGCGCCAGCTGGTCTCCCTCGTGGGGCAGCTCTGCCGGTCCTACGAGGTGGACGAGTCGATGCTGCGCGCGAAGACCTGACGGATCAGGAGGGCATCACGCTTGCTCCGGCCAGGTCCATGGCCGCGATGCTGCTCTTGACCCTCGCCGTCGCCGTGCTCTCGGTCGCGCCGTGTTTCCTACCCGAAGAGCGCGCGGCCTTTTTCACCGGCGAACCGCACGTGGACGTGATCCGTGTGCCACGGTGAGGCGACGAGGATGCCCTCCTCGCCGAGGGCGGTGCGGGCCGCCTCCTTCAGGAACCGCTTCTCGTAGAGCTTGGGGACGACACGCACGACCTCACGCCGGTAGACGTCGTCGAGGAAGACCTTCACGATCGAGCTCGGCGCCTCGTCCACGAGCGAGCCGAGGAAAAAGGCGAGGCGATCGAAGTCGACGCCCTTCGCCGTCCCCGGGGAGCAGCCGTAGCGATCCGGCTCGAGCAGGACGCCCCGACAGTGGTCGCGGAGGCTCGACGGGAACGTGTCGATCGCGGGCAGCCCGAGGTCGACGTCGCAACCGCCGTCGTGGCTGATGTGCCGCGGCTCGCCGAGATCGGTCTTGGGCCTGCGGCCGTCCCATTGGCTCGCGTCGCCCACATAGATCGGGTCGCTCTTGAACCGCTTCCGGGTCTTCTCGAACGCCAGCTCGAGCGCCTTGACCACGTCGATGCGAGCGAAGAGGTAGCGCCCGGGCACGGCGAGCCCGTAGCCGACCGCGGGCCCCGGCGGTGCCGGGAAGCCGATCAGGGGCCGAGGCCGCGCCGTTCCGTCTTTCAGCGCCTTCGGCGTGGGCTCGACGTCTTCGGCGTCGGTGGCCCAGGCCATCGTGACGGTCACCGCGTCCACCACGTCGACCACGGCGGAGAGCGCCTCAGGCTCGGCGGCCGTGCGGAAGGAGACGACACGAGGCAAGAGGCCGTCCTCGTCGAGCGGGCTCTGGCGGAGCACGCCGGCGCCGGGGCCGACGAAGAGCAGGCCGAGCAGCGCCTCGCGCGGACCGGTGACCGCGACCGAGACGTAAGCGGAAGGCGGCGGGGCGATCTCGATCACCGAGCGCCCCGCTGACAATGACAGCTCCGTCACGTCTCTGGACAGCCTCGCCTCGCCCGCGGAGGACCGCGCCACGCTCGGGAGCGCGGCGGCGGCGAGGCCGGCCAGGCCAGAAAGGACGCGCCGCCGGCCGGTCCCCCGCTCACTCATGGACGATGACGGTCGTCCCTTCGCCGAACTCTTCGCCCGTGTTGATCGCGTGCCAGCCGTCGGGGATCGCCGGCTCCGTCCATTTGAAGACGCGGTGCGCGTCGATGGGCGAGAGGTTCACGCAGCCGTGGCTGCGCTGCTTGCCGAAGACGTCGTGCCAATACGCGGCGTGCAAGGCGAAGCCCGCCGCGAAGTACTGGATGTAGGGGACGTCACGCAGGGCGTACGTGCCCTCGCCGCGCCGCTTGGTGACGCCGTATTCGCCGTCGCCCTTCTTCGGGATCACGGCAGGAGCACCGCCCTCCTTCGGCTTGGCGTCCTTTTTCTTCGGATCCTTCTTCTTGTCCTTCTTCGGATCTTTCTTCGGCTCCGCCTTGGGCTCGCCCTTCGACTTCTGCGCGGTCTGGCGGACCGGCGCGCCGCCGACGTCCGACGACTCGTTCGAGTCCATCGTCGCGGTGATGTGTTTGTTCTTGATCCGGAACTCGCCCGTGAGCGTCGGGTACTCCTCGCGGCCCGTGGACACGAGCGTCGCGTAGACCGGTCGCTTGCCTTCCCAGAGGACGAGCGTCTGCTGCGAGAGGCTCACGTCGATCCACTTCTCGCCCGCCTCCGCCGCCTTGGGCCACGTGCGCGGGGCGATGACGATCCCCACGTCGCTCGCGCGGACGAAATCGTCACTCTTGGTAGCGAGGTACTTCTCCCCCGCGTCCGCGCGCTTGATCTTGCCCGAGAGCGGCACGACGCTCCGATGCGCGAGCTCCTCCCCTCGCGTGGCGCTACCGCCCGAGATGCTGAAGCGCGCCGCGCCTTGCTCGCGCACGAACGCAAACGGCAAGATGGAGGGGTCCTCGATCTCGATGCCGTGCCAGGGCGAGCCGGTGTCCGGCTTGAGCTTCGTCGTCGGCGCGAGCCGCAGGTCGGTCGTGATGGCGAAGCGCCGGTTGAGGCTCTCCTCACCTGCCTGGAAGGAGCCGATGAGGGCGAGCCCGGTGAAGCGGCGCGCGCGGTCGGCGAAGACGGCGTATTCGGGCACCGCGAAGTCGCTGACGTTGGGGATCGCGCGGCGGCCGCCCTCGAGCCAGAAGGGCGCCGGGTCGTTGTCGGTCTCGCCGCCGAAGAGGACACCGAGCCCGGCCTCGAGCGAGTTCTTGCGCTGGCCGAGCTCCCCGAGCTCTTTGCCCTTGATGGGCACGCCGCGTTCGTCGAGCGGGACGTCCCAGGCGCCGAGCGCGACCTTGTCGACGGTCTCCTTGTTCTCCTCGTACCAGGTGAGGTGGTCCTTCAGCTTGAACTCGCTCTTGTGTTGCTCCTCCGCCGTGGGGATCTTCAGGTAGAGCGGGAGCACCGCGCGCACGAAGCCGTAGCGGTAAGGCAACGCCGCCGTCAGGTCCGGCCTTCGGGAGGCCGCCTTCAGGATGGGGCTCTCCATGTCGGTCGTCGCCTCTTTGCCGGCACAGACGAAGCCGCGCGGCGCGACCTCGTACCAGCCGCCCTCGCAGCCCTTGGTGCTGACGGGCTCGTCCGAGCGCGGGACCTTGGTGCCGAGCCGCAGGTAACCGATGCGCTTCGAGGTATCGCGTGGCTCCTTGTAGACCATCGCGACGAAGCTCGTGATCCCGAGCTGAGGCCGCCCCTCCGGCATCGCCTCGGCCACGGAGTTCTTGCCGATGTCCGCCGGCATCGCGGGCGGCGCCGAAGCCGCGCTCGCCGCGACGGCGGCGGACGACGCGCTGGCGGACGCCGTGGCCTCCGCGCTGGGATCACCTCGCTTGCAGCCCGCGAGGGCGATCGCGCCGAGGACCCAGACGAGGCGAGGAGACATCCGCCGCATGCGTCCCCTTCTGCCAAATTCCCGTCTCAGAAGAAAGGGGGGCCTCAACTATCGACAAATTCACACGCCGTGGGCGAGGATGCGAGCCAACCCACCACGGCCAATGACAAAAACCCTACCGACGATCGTCATCGCGCTCGCCGCAGTAGTCGCCGCCACGCCGTGCTTCATCGCGCGCGAAGCGCTGGCTCAACCCGCCGCAAAGGACAGTGCCGCCAAACACAAAGTCGTGGTCTACACCGAGGGCCAGCGAGCATCGGAGACGAAAGACGTCGTGCTCGGCACGTTACCGAGCACCGCGGACGTCCAGACCAGCGAAGACTTTCGCAAGGCGCTCGCCAAACAGGGCCAGAAGGTTCCGTTTGGGCTCGTCATCACGCTCCCGAACAAGCGGCAGCCGGTGCTCAAACGTATCGGCAAGGCCGTGGCGTCGATGGGCGCCGAGGCCGCCATCGTCGGGTTCATCCGTCCGAAGAAGGGCGGAGGCCGGGAGATGCTCGTCCTCGTCGTCGAGGCCGACAAAGAAGAGCCCTCGATCGACCAGGCGATCACCCTCGACAAGCCGTCCACGAAGGGCGACGTCGAGACCGCGCTGAAGGATCTCATCGACGCCTGGAAGCCGGCGGCCGCGCCTGCCGAGACCACGCCGGAAGAGAAGAAGGACGAGGAGAAGAAAGACGAGGAGAAGAAGGACGATGAGCCTTCGGCTCCGGGAGAGCGGCGCGCGAACGTCTACGGCGAAGAGATCTTCCACATCAACGCGTCGTTCGACATCGGCGGCCGCTGGTTCGGCTACAGCGATCCCATCACCACGAACCTCCGCGACTACTCGGTGTTCGGCACGCCGGGCATCTCGGCGAGGGCACAGGTCTACCCGCTCGCGCCGCTCCAGATCGTCGTGGCAAAGGACATCGGCATCCACGGGGAGTTTCGCATCGCCCCCGTCATCTCGTCGGAGACGAGCGACGGCACGGAGGTCGACACGCAGTGGATGCGGTTCGGCGGCGGCTTGCAGTACCGCATCCCCATCCCCGGCCCCGAAGACAACCCCTTCGTCCTCGCGCTGAAGGGCAGCTTCCTCCGTGAGGTCTTCACGATGGAAGCGACTGGCGCGGGCGCGGAGGCGCTCAACACGGAGGTCCCCAGTGTTGCTTACTCGCTGATGCGTGTCGGCCTCGACGGTCGCTTCCCGATCGGGCCCGTCGCGATCACCGCATTCGGCGGCTACCTCGGCTCGATCGACTCGGGCGCCGTCTACGACCGGTTCCGCGAGCCCAGCATCGGCGGCATCGACGTCGGGGGCGGCCTCACCGTCCCGATCGCGCTAGGGTTCGAGGCGCGGCTCCAGGCCGAATATACCCGCTGGTTCTACGCATTCGCGCCGGTGCCTGGCGATGCATTCGTCGCTGGCGGCGCGCTCGACGAATACGTCCACCTCGAAATAGGTCCGCAGTATGTCTACTGAACGACGCGCTCATCCGATCCTCGCCGGGCTCACGGCCACCACCGTCCTGGGGGCTTGTATGCTCCTGCTCTCGGCGTGCCCCGGCACGCTGGAGAACAAAGACGCCTTCACGACGGGTGGTGGCGGCGGCGACGGCTGCGGCGACGTGGAGACCGCGCTCGTCGGCGCACGCTGCGCGACGGCGAACTGCCACGACGCGGCTGCCAAGGCCGGCTCGCTCGATCTCACGCCCGGCGAGGGCCTCGCCGCGCGCCTGGTCGACGTCGCGAGCGTCACCTGCATGGGCGCGAAGATCGTCGACTCCGCCGCGCCCGAGCAGAGCACCATGTACACGAAGGTCCTCGAGACCAACGCGTGCGGACTGCGGATGCCCGGCTCGGGAATGAAGCTGACGGACGCGGAGGAGCAGTGCCTCCTCACGTGGCTGAGCGAGCTCTGACCTTTCGCCGGCACGCTCGCGTGCCCTCGTTCGGCCACGTCTCCCCGGGTGCCTCCTGGCCCCCTCCGCGAGCGGAGGGGGAGTAGACTGGCGTCTCCGTGCGGTCGTACCTCGCAGCCCTGGCTCTGGTCGCGTACGCGGGCGCCGCCGTGCTGCGAGCGGCCGCGGCGCCGTCCTGGGCGCTCGGGCTCTTGGGTGTCCCCGCGCTCGTGCTCGCCCTCGTGTGGCGGGCGACCGCCCTCCGCGACACGGCGCCGGCGGAGCAGGCCCGACGCCCGGTCGTCGCTGCCGCACGCGCCAGCGCGACCGGCGTCGTCGTGCTCGCGCTCGGTGTCTTCGTGCCGCACCTGGCGGCGTCGAAGGCCGCGCTCGCGTTCGGCGCGGGCCTCGCCTCCCTCGCGGGGATGACGGCGCTCGTGCAAGCCGGGGGTCGCACGGGGATCGTCCCGCCGCGGGCGCTGCCCGCCACGCAAGCGACCGTCCTCGCGGGCCTCTCGTTCGGCGCCGCGTTTGTCCTCGCCGCGCGCACCGCCTTGCTCGAGCTGCCGCCGATCGTGCTGCCAGGCGATCGCCCCGCCGACTCGTACGCGCTCTCCGCGAGCGGGCTCGGCGCGCTCGGCCTGTTCGTGGCGCTCGCGATCCAGGCTCAACGGGCGCGGCGGCTCGAGCTCGGCGCGCCCGAGCGGCTCCGTTCGTTCGCCTGGCTCGCCGGGACGATGACCTCCGTCGCCGCGGGGCTCGGGGCGCTCGGGCTCGCGCCCGTCGACGTCGTCCTGCCGGTGGCCGCGGGCCTCACGGGCGCCGTCGCGAGCACCGTCGCGACGGCGCGCGACCCCGCGGCCCTGGGGCGGCTCTCCGGCCGCGTGCTCGCGGTCGCGGTCCTCGCCGGGCCGCCCGCGCTCGGCGCAGGAGCGATGCTCCGCGTCTTGCCTTGGGCCGCCGTGGAGATCAGCGTGCTCGGCGCCGCGCTCTCGTCGCTCGGCGGGCTCTTCGCGGCGCGCCTCGCGAGCGGCGTCTCGCCCTCCCACGGGACCTGGCTGCGCACGCTCGAGCGCGCGACAGCGAGCTCGCGGCGACCGGATCCGGACGAGACAATCGAGCGCGCGCTCTTCGAGCTGCGGGCGCTCTCGGACGACGGCGGGCCGCCCCCGTTCCTCGTCCGCCTCGCCCCCGCGATGACGATCACCGTCGATCGCGCGGGCTACGCGCAGACCCAGCCGGCCACCATCCCTCCCCACATCGCCGAGGTCGCGGCCGAGGAGCCCGAGCGCGTGCTCCGGCGTGAGGTGCTCGAGGAGGCGACGGTCAGACGAGCCGACGCGCGCCCCGCCCTCGCCTGGATGACGGAACGCGAGCTCGGCGCGGTGGCGCTGCTCGAAGATGGCGATCTCCCGATCGGCTTGCTCTGCCTGCCCCTCCCCGCCCAGGAGCACGCCGCCACGCTGGCCGAGATGAAGAGCCTCCGCGCGCTCGCCGACCAGATCGCGGCCGCGCTCGCGGCGAGCTCACGTATCGCGCGCGCGCTCGAGCGCGAAGAGGAGCTGCGCCGCGCCGCCGCGCGCATCGAAGAGCGCTTCGCCGCGCTCGAGTCGGAGCTCGAGAGCGATCGCGATCGAACCGAGGCCCTCACCCGCACGCTCGCCGAACGCGCGGACCGCGCGGTGTACAGCCCCGCCGCGCGCGCCGCGGCGGAGGCCATCACGAGGATCGCGAAGCGCCGTGAGCCGCTCGCGCTCATCGTCCCGCCCGGCGTCGACCCGCTCCCCTTCGCGGCACGGTACCACCTGGGCACCGATCGGCGAGGAGGCGGGCTGCATTGCCACGACGGCGGCGACCCCAACTTGGCCGATCTCGAGCTCTGGCGCTCGCAGGATCGTTCTCCGCTCGTGCGCGCACGCGGCGGGACGCTCCTCCTCGCGAGCCCCGAGCGGCTCCCCCAGCCCGTCCAGAGCTACATCGGCGTCGCGACCACGGACCGATTGGGCCTCGTCGTGATCGTTCCGCGCACCGTCGACACGCTCGTCGCGACCGGCGAGCTCGACGAGCGCCTGGCCGACCTCCTCGGGGATCGGGCCGTCGCGCTCCCGCCGCTCTCGGCGCGCGCGGAGGACCTCCGCGCGCTCGTCGGCGACGCGCTCGTCCGGGCAGGCCTGGCTTACCGGGGCCGGCCGCTCGGCATCGAGCCCGCGGCGCTCGCCCTCGTGGTCGAGCACCCGTGGCCCGGCAACGATCTCGAGCTGGAGAGCCTGCTCCTCCGCGCGGCGCTCACCGCCGAGGGAGAGGTCGTGACACGAGCCGACCTCGCACGCGCCGGTCTCGTCGCCCCGGCGCCCGCGCCCTCGCCCGCGCGACGCGCCCGCGCCCGGTCGATTGAGTAGGATGCACTCGATGGCTTCGCTCCGTGCGCTCCTGCCGATCCTGACCGTCGCGTTTGCCTGCGGCGACGACGCGGGCTCGGGCGGGTCGGGCTCCGCTGCCGGCGGCGGTGGCGCAGGCGGAGCGGGCGGCGCGGGCGGCGCGCCGCCCGTCCTCGATCCGGCGCTCTTCGACTGCACGCGCGCGTCCGATCCCGGGCGCGTCACCGCCGTGCCTGTCGCGTGCGCCACCGACCGCGCCTGCACGACGAAGCTTGTCAGCGGCCACCGCGGCGCGCCGAGCCTCGCGCCGGAGGACTCGCTCGCCGCCGTCCGCGCGGCCATCGCCCTCGGCGCGGATTTCGTCGAGACCGATCCGCGGCCCACGAAAGACGGCTTCCTCGTGAACCTGCACGACACGTCGGTCGACCGCACGACCGACGGCACGGGCGAGGCGCTCGACCTCACGCTCGCCGAGATCCAGGCGCTCCATCTCGACACCTACGGCCTCGTCGGCGACTTCTCCTGCGAGCGTGTCCCGACGCTCGAGCAGGTCCTCGAGGCCGCGCGAGGCAAGGTGCACGTGCTCGTCGACGCGAACAAGACCGACCGCGTCGATCTCCTCGTGGCGGCCATCCAGACGACGGACACGCTCGACTGGGCCATCTTCGACACGAGCTCGGTCGACAAGATCGACGAGGCGCTCGCGCTCGAGCCGAGCCTGCACACCATGATCCGCGTAGGCTCGACCGCCGAGCTCGACGAGCAGCTCGCCCACTTCACCGCCCACCCGCCGGTCATCGTCGAGATCAGCGGAGACGTCTCCGTCATGATCCCCGCTGCCCATGCCGCGGGCCACCGCGCCTTCCTCGACGTCTTCGAGCTCGACGTCGCAGCCGGCATCGGCCAGGGCGACGTATCGGTCTACGGCCCCTTGTTCGAGGCCGGGCTCGACATCGCGCAGACGAACAGGCCCGACTACGTGCTCCGATACCTCGGGCGATTCCCCTGACCCCGGCCCCGGCGAGCGGCCGCGCGGTCAGCGCGGGCGCGAGCCGATGAGGCGGGCGTGGTCCCGGAGGATGCAGCGATCGGAGACCACGAGGAGCCCTGCGTCCCGCGCGCGGCTCTCGGCGTCCGGGCTCGTGACGCCGTCCTGCAGCCAGAGGACCTTGGCGCCGGCTCGAACGGCGGCCTCCGCGATGGGCGGGACCTCCTCCGAGCGACGGAACACGTCCACGATCTCGAGGGGCTGCGGCACGTCCTCCAGCGCGGCGTAACAACGCCGCCCCGCGACCATCCCGCCCTTCACCGTCGGGTTGACGCCCACGACCTCGTAACCCGCCTCGACGAGGTAGCGGAAGATCTGGTGGCTCGGGCGCGACGGGTCCGGGCTCAGCCCGACGACCACCACCTTTCGGAAGGCACGCAGGGCCTCCTCGATCGCGGACAGCTCTGTCATTTCTTGCTCTTCACCAGGGACTCGACCTCGGCGTAGTCGCGCGCCTCGATGCTGCCGCGGACGACGCAGCGGATCTTGCCGGCAGGGTCGACGAGGACGTGGGCGGGCAGCGTCGTCCGCGCACCGAGGCCGACGCCGTCCAGCCAGGCGTCGCGCTCCTTCGCCTCGAGCAAGTAGCTGGGCTTGTCCACGCCCGCGAGGAACTTCTCGGAGAGCCGCACGTCGTCGTCCATGCTGACGAACGCGACCCGGAGCGAGCCGGAGAGCTTCTTCTCCCAGTCGAGGAGCATCGGGATCTCCTCTTTGCAAGGCCCACACCACCCTGCCCAGAGGTTGACCCAGGTCCACTTGCCGCCGCCCGTCTCGAGGGCGTCGGGCAAGCCCTCCGCGTGTGGTCCCACGCGCCCGAGCTTCTCGTCCGGGAGCGGCTCGCCGGCTCGCATGGGCGCCTTGTCGCAGAACTTTCGCTCCACCGGCGCCGCCGAGGGCTTCGCGGTCGGGGCCGGCTTCTTCTCCGAGGTGGGTGAGGCGGAGGTGAGCACGGCGTCGCTCCGCGACCGGGACGGGCCGGACGGCTGTGCGGCCTCGTCACAGCCGACGAGGACGAGCGTGACGATCAGAGCCTGCAGTCGACCCACGAGATGAACGCGCTCCGGTTGATGGCTTGGTCGTTACACGGCTTGCCCGGCCGCGAGTGCTTCCAGGTGCCGCAGTAGTCCTTGGGGAGCTGGGCATATTGGCTGCCCAGCCACAACATGCCCACCTTCTTGTCGAGATCGGTCTCCCCGGACTTCTCTTGCAGGTGGAACAGGACGGAGTTCGCGCGCCGCTGCGAGAGCGCGAGGTTGTACTCCTTCGTGCCGGTCTTCGAGGCTCGCGACACGATGAAGAAGTACCGCGCTCCTTTGCGCTCGGACCACTTCTCCTCGATGAGCTTCATCGCTCCCGGGTCGAGCTTGTCGCTGTTGTCGTCGAAGAGGACGATGCCGCCGCGGTCCGCGAGCGGGTTGAAGAGCGCGTTGAAATCTTCGTCGTTGATGCTGGCGAAGTTGCGCACGTCGACCGGCTCGCAGCCGCGCCGCGCGTCCTGGCCGGAGAGCCCACACGCGTCCACCACACGCGCGAGCACCTTCTTGAACTCGGGCGTGCAATAAGACGCCTCCGTGTGGTCCGCGACCGGGACCTCCTCCTGTTTTTTCTCGGAGGCCTGCTCGGCGATCGCTTCGGGGGGCATGTCGAGCCGCTTCTTCGCGCTCCGGACCTCGTGCTCCACGTAGAGCACGCTGCCGCCGACGACGGCGAGGCCTACGAGCGCAGACACCGCGACCGGCATCTTGAGCATCACTTGCCTCCCTTCGCGAGCTCCGGCGCGAGCTTGCGGAGCGCGTAGCGCATGCCCATGTCGGTGTCCTCGTCGCAGAGGCGCTGGTCGCCCAGGTAGAGCTGCGGCGTCGAGACGCGCACCTTGTTGGTGACGGCGTATTGCAGCACGTCGTCGAGGCGCTTCTTCGTCTGCGCGCTGTCGATGCAGTCGTCGAGCTCGGGGAAGCGCTGGACCACCTTCTTGCGCACCTCGGCCACGTCGCGTTTGCCCGCGGCGGCGAGCTCCTCCTGGTTGGCGTAGGACCAGTCGAGCACGCTGCGCGCCGTGCCGCCGTCGTCCGCGCAGAGGAAGGCTCGCGAGATGACGCAGGCTCCCGGGTGCAGCGGGCGCGAGAGCATCCAGTTGCACTCGCTGTCGAGCGGGAAGATGGCGACCTGCAGATCGAGCTTCTCGTAGAACCCGCCGTCGTTCAGCCGATCATGGAGCGCCTTGCAGGCCGGACAGAGCGGGTCCTCGAAGGAGATGGCCGCCTGCACCGGCGTCGTCGTGGGGACCCGCACGAGCACGCCCTTCTTCGCGCCGGGGCTGGCGAGCGTGCCGCAGCCGACGATGCGCCCCGAGTAATCCGGCAAGGTCGCGGCGTACACCGCAGCAGGCGCGAGCGTCGCCAGGCCCAAGAGGGCCAGGAGCCCGACCGACGCGACCCAGCGCCCCTCGGGCACCACGTCCTGCGCCGTCGCCCCGCCCTTGCCGCGCAGGTGCCACGGCTCCGGATCGGCCTCGGTGCGCTCCGGGTCGGCCTTGCGTACCGGGGGCCCCGCCCGCGTTTCCTCCGAGGTCGGCGCCCAGAGCGCGAGGAAGCCCGCGACGGTGAGGCCGATGCTCGACAGGTAGATCCCCGCGCAGAGCTTGCAGATCTCGCCGAGCCTCGTCAGCGAGATGATGAACATGACGACGCTCGCCGCGAGCGGCGCGAGGCACGCGAGGAAGTAGCCGAGGCGCGCCTGACGCGAGGCCTGCCGCCCGGCGAGCGCGATGTAGAGCGAGGCGGCGAAGAGAAACGCAAACGAGCCGAGCCCGAAGAGGCTGATGGGCACGCCGCCCCAGTATTGATCCTTGAGGACCGCGCTGTACGGGCTGTACATGGCGACGGTGCACGCGTTCTCGCCGGACTGGGACTCGACGATCCCCGGCAGAAAGGAGCAGTGCGTGCCGTGGAGCCGGCGGTCCAGGTGCTGCGCGTAGTCGTGGGTCGAGACGGCGGCGAAGATGCCGCCTGCGAGGCTCGCCACGGCGCCGATGATCCCTGAGAGGGGAGAGCTCGCTCGCATGGCCTTTTTTCGGTGCTAGTCCCGGCGGCTGGGGACGTCCACGAGGAAGAAACGTTCGGCCGACCTGTCCTCTTCCGCGGGCTCGATGCGACTAGTCCTTCGTATGGTACAGTCCACCCCGAAAGCCCGAGCTGGTCCGTTGAGCCCCGAGTCACCGCCTCCGACCCCCGACGACGACCTCATCGAGGATCTCCTCGACGAGGCCCTCGCCGGCTACGAGCACGTGCTCCCCCCCGAAGCGCTCGAAGCCGTCCGCGCTCGCCTCGGCGACACCCTCGCCGCGACGACGGAGGGGCGCAGGCTCCTCCGTCAGATCAAGCCAGACCCGCAGGTCTCGCACAGCGCGGACCTCGTGGCGCCCGGCACCGAGCCCAGCGCCGCAGACGAGGCGAACGCCAAGGCCTCCGGCGGCAAGACAGGCTGACGGAGCCCAGGATGGCGGAGCTCTCGGCAGCGCAGCGCAAGCTCGTGGAAGCGGCCCTCCCGGTCGTGCAAGCCATCGCTCGCCGAACCCACCGCAGATTTCGCGAGGTGCCGATCGCGGACTTCGTGTCGCTCGGACACGAGGCGGCGGTGGAGGCGGCTCGCACCTTCAACCCGAAGCTGGGTGTTCCCTTCGAGCGTTTCGCGGTCGCGCGCATCTCGGGCGCGATGATCCGAGAGGGCACGAGCGAGCACTTCGGCAACCTCCACGTCATCGTCAAGAAGGCCATCTCGGCCGAGGTCGAACCGCCGCCGTCGGAGCTCAGCCTCGACGAGGCGCTCGATGACACCACCGACAAGGCGCGCGCGCGGACCGTCGCCTGGATCAGGCGCGAGACCGCGGGCATGTTCCTCTCTGCGTTGGCCGAGACCGACGCTCTGCAGGAGGGTCTGGAAGATCGGCTGACTCGAGCCGAGTCGCACGAGCGAACCGAGGCGGCGCTGAAGAACGCCATCAAGAGGCTCGCCAAGGAGGACCGGCTCCTCGTGCGGCGGCACTACCGCGACGGAGCGACCTTCGACACGATCGCGGCCGAGCTGGGCGTCTCGAGGCGGACGGTCGTCCGCATGCACGATCGAATCAAGACCGAGCTCGGAGACAGGCTGCGTCGGGCCGGCGTCACGTCCGCGTCCGATGCCGCCGACGGCGAGGAGTAGCGCCCGCGCACGTCGCGCTCAAGCTTGGGAGATCGCGGTCCCCGGGCCCGCGACGCGAGCGAGCACGTCGCGCGAGAACCCCTCCGCCAGCGCTCGAACCGCCGTGCCGGGCGGCAGCCGCTCCTGCGCGACCCGGAGCGCGGCCATGGCCTGCTGGACGTCGCGGTTGCCGAACGTGCGCAGCGCGAGCGAGCGGCCTTCGGGGTACGCGACGAGCTCGAGCGTTGGCTTGGTCCAAGAGAACGGCGGCGCCGGCCGGTGGATGGTCGCGATGTCGGTCAAGGGCGTCGCCGTGAGCCATCGCGCGACGAGCGTGAGGTACTGATCGACGGGGACGAGCGGCAGCCCCTCGCAGAGATCGTGCAGGGGCACCTTGCGCGGAGACACGTTCACCCGGCGGGCTTCGGGCCAGGCCATGAGGCGCTTGGACGGCGGCTGGCCGCGGAAATGCGCGCTGCCGACCCACCAGCTGATCGTCGTGTCGGTCCTGACGATCTCGAGCGCGCGGGCGAAGCTCGCGTGGCGCACGAGCGCCTCCAGCGTGGTCCTTGGCGGCGGCACGGCCTCGATCAGCCGGCCGACTCCCTCGAGCACCTTGGCGTGCCGACCGCGCGTGAGGACTCCGGAGAGCTCGTGGTTCGTCGCCTGGAGCAGGTCGTTCAGCGCCGCGACGAGCGCCCACTCGCCCGGCGAGACGTCGGGGAGCGTGTCGACCGGGGCGACCAAGCGCGCCCGGCGTACGCGAGCGACGGCGAGGGTCGAGCGCAGGTCGTCGTCGGAGATTCGCCGCCCGTCCGCCCCCACGTAGAGGCCGATCTGGGGGCCGAGCGGCGCGATCGGCACGAGCTTGCCCCCGAGCACGAGGGGCCCGAGCACGCCAGCGGCGAGCGCGTCGAGCTTGGCCTGCAGGTTCGGCTTTGCCATGACGGTCCTGTCAGCCTTCCGGCTCGACCTTTGCGCCCAGATCACGGAGCGGCAAGACGCCCGGAGACTCGAGGACGAGCTCCGGGATCCTCGTGGCGAGGGCGGGCTCGATCGCCTCCGCGGACAGTGGGGCCCAGGTCTGAGCTTCGAGGAGCGCGTTCTCGAGGGAGACGAACGCCTCCTGGGGGACCCCGACGATCGTCGCGTCCCGACCGATGAAGAGCACCTGACCGCCGGGCGCGCCGATGGAGCGGTGGAGGACGTCGGGCGAGACGGCCGGCAGCGGATCGTAGCCCGCCGGGATGTACAGGCCCGGGTGCACCTCGCGGAAGAACTCGCCCACGGGCACCGACTCGATCCCGGCCGCGTGCCGGAGGAACGCGCCCGCGCTGGTGAACGCCACAGTCGCGCGGCGAAGGGTCTCGGGGCCGAGGACGTAGGCGATCCGACGGAGCAGCGGCAGCTCGTGGGGCTTGACCCAGGTCGCGGTGACACCGCGCCAGGGGTCGGTCGTCGGCACCATCCGCAGGGCCAGCGAGACGCCGCCGGGCGCCCCGGCGCGCACGGCCTTGTGCGCGGCAGCGCCACCCTCCGCTTGCAGCTCGACGCGCGCAAACGCCGAGACCGAGCCGAGCGCTGGGAGCTTCGGGAGCTCGAGCGCGTCGTCGCGGCCGCGGAAGAGGACGAGACCTTCCCGCTCGAAGACCGGGCAAGCGCGGAGGTTCACCGGGTGGCGAAAGCCCAGCTCGACCCCGACGCCCTCGGCGACCGGCGCGAAGACACCGATGCCGGGCGTCGCCGCGAGCATGGGCATCATCCGCGAGGGGACGTCCGCCACGCGGAAGACGTAGCGCTGCACCGGCGCGTCGTCGAAGCTGGTGTCCGGCGGCCACTCGCCGAGGCCGACCTCGGCGTCCACGTTCGACCGGATGAAGTAGCCGATGAGCGCCGGCCCCAGCCCCTTCTCGGCCAGGATCCATTTCGGTCCCGGCTCGCGCAGCGTCGTCGGGTCCAGGTGTGGCTTCAGGCGGAGCAGGAGGGCGCGGAGCTCGACGGACCGCTCGACCGCGTACGCCTGGGTGAACGACGAATGGTAGAGGAAGAGCCCGCCGTCCTGGGCGAGCAGCTCGCCGGCGTCGTAGCCGAACGGGGCGGCCGCGTCGCGGTATTGCACGAAGTGCCGGCTGGTCCCCGTGAACGTGTAGCCGCCCGCGAGGCGGGCCACTTCCGCCACGCGATCCATCCGATCGCTCCCCTCGCTGCCGAACGTGAGCGTGACCTCGCGCGCGCCGAGCTTGCTCTTGACGATCTCGACGGTGAGGCTCCGGAGGATGTCCTCCAGCGAGCTCGAGCGAGAGTAGAGTGCGAGGAACGCCACGAGCCTGTCGAGGCTCGGGAGCAGGACGAGGCCCTTGGAGCCGAGCGCCACGCCCTTTGCATCGAGACCCAAGCCGGGCGTCCGGAGGCGGGTCTGGTGCAGGGCAACGCGTACGAGCATCGGGGCCACGACGGTACCGCCGGCCGGCGCGTTCGGGTAGCCGTTTGCGCGCGGCTCGGCTCGACGGACACCTCGGGATGAAAGCGTCGCGCTGGCGCGTTCACCGCAGCGCCCAGCCATCCCCGCCCGCGACCTGCGTGCCGGGGGTCGTCAACTCCGGTGCAAAACCGGTGGGCAACCGAGTACCCTTGGCCTCGACGGGGACATGACCGCGCTCCAGAAAGAGCTCCTCGCGGGGCGATTCGAAATCCTCGGAGAGGTCGGGCGCGGCGCGGCCGGGGTCGTGTACCGCGCGGTCGACGTCGCGGCAGGCGAGCCGGCGGCGCTCAAGATCATCGCGTCCACGGGAGCCGACCCGTCCGAGCAAGACAGGTTCCTCCGCGAGGGGGAGGTCCTCTCGAACCTGGTCCACCCGGGGATCGTGCGCGTCCTGGCATACGGCGCGCTCGACGGCAGCTACGCCGACCAAGGAGGGCGGCGCTTTGCCCCGGGCACCGCCTACGTGGCGATGGAGTGGCTCGACGGCGAGGACCTCGCGGTCCGCCAGAAGAAGTCTCCCCTGCCCCTCGCGACGGCGATCGACGTCATCCGGCAGGCGGCCGAGGCGCTCGCGTTCGCGCACGAGCGGGGCGTCGTGCACCGCGACATCAAGCCGTCCAACCTGTTCCTCTCGTACCCGTCGCGCCCGACCGAAGGCAAGACGAGCGGAGTCTCCACGCTCCGCGGCGGCAGCCGGATCGACGACGGTTTGCCCGCTGCTGACGCCTCCGTCATCGTCGTGAAGGTGCTCGACTTCGGCGTGGCGACGGCGGGCGATGTGACGATGGGCGGCGCCGGGTCGATCGTCGGCACTCCCGCCTACATGTCGCCGGAGCAAGCGCAGGGCGTGCTGGCGCCGGACGCGCGGAGCGACATCTACTCGCTCGGCGCAACGCTGTTCGAGCTCTGCGCCGGCCGGCCGCCACACGCGGCCCCCACCAGCATCGCGACGCTCGCCCGCCGCGTCACCGGCCCGGCGCCGCGCCTGAGCGAGGTGTCCCTCGACGTCCCCGAGCGGCTCGACGCGCTCGTCGCGCTCCTGCTCGAGGTCGACCCGGCGGCCCGGCCCGCGAGCGCACGCGACGTGGCCAGGGCGCTCGCCGAGCTCGCCGCCGATCCCGCGGTCATCCGCACCGCGCGCCTCACGCTCCGCGAGGACGACACGCGCGCGCGCGTCGGGACGCGCCTCGTCACCACGCTCGTCGCTCTCGGCGTGACGACCGGCGAGGAGCGCCAGCGTGTCCTCGGTAAGATCCGCGACCTCGGCGCCGACGCGCTGCCCCTCGGCACCGACTCCATCGTCGCCCACCTCGGCGCGCGGCGAGCCCACGGGGACGAGGCTTCGCGCGCGCTCGAGATCGGGCAAGAGCTCGCGGATCGCGGCGCCAAGGTCGGCGTCGCCACCGGCCGGACGCGTGTCGACCTCACGACCTCGACCGGCGAGATCGTCGACCGCGCCGCCAAGCTCGCCCGCGAGGCGCGCGACGGGAAGGTCACGTTCGACCTCACGACCAGCGAGCTCGCCCGCGGCCGCTTCGAGTTCGACGTCCCCAGCCTCGGCGAGAGCACGATCGTGTCGAACCGAAAGCGCCGCGGTGACTCCGAGAGCTCGACGTTCGTCGGCCGCGAGGCCGAGCTGCTCTCGGCCCTCGGCGCGTACGACCGCTGCGTGGACGATCGCGCCGCGCTCGTGGTCAGCGTGTCGGGCCCGCCCGGCATCGGCAAGAGCCGGCTCGGCCAGGAGATCATCTTGCGCCTCGAGCGCCGCGGCGACCCGCCGAAGGTCATGCTCGTCCGCTGCGAGTCGTACGCGCGGAGCCAGGCCCTCGGGACGGCCGCCGACGCGCTCCGCTCCCTCCTGCTCTTGCCGAAGGGCGCGGACGTGGAGCAGGCGCGCGCCGCTGTGCGCGCGGCCGTCTCCCCCGCTCGCCAGGAGGCGGAGGAGCACGGCCTCCTCGCGCACTTGCTCTCCAACCAGCCCTTCCCCGAGGGCGTGGAGCCGCGCGCCGCGCGCGACGCGCTCTACGTGTCGATGACGGAGCTCGTGCTCGAGACCGCCGCGAGGGAGCCGTGCGCGCTCGTCATCGAAGATGCCCAGTGGGCCGACCCCGAGTCGATCGCCTGGGTCGATCACTTGCTGGGCCGCGCCCAGGGCAAGCCGCTCTTCGCGCTCCTCCTGGTGCGCCCGGCCTTCTGGCGCTCGAGCCCGCAGCGGTTCTCGACGCGAGACCACGTCCGCATCGAGCTCAAGCCCATGGCCCGCCGTGCCGTGCGGGAGATCGCGAGGAGCCTCATCGGCCCGAGCGCGAGCGACACGCAGCTCGATCAGGTCGCCGAGCAGGCGGCCGGCTCGCCCCTCTTCGCCGAGGAGCTCGCGCGGCTGGTCGCGCAGGGCAAGGGCGTCGGCGCGGCGCCCACGATCGAAGCTGCGATCCAGGTGAGCCTCGACGCGCTCGACGACGTGGCCCGGGACGCCGCCTCACGCCTCTCGGTGTTCGGTCTCTCGGCGTGGGACGCAGGGCTCGCCGCGCTCTACGGGGCGAAGAGCGCCTCCGCTTCCGACCCGCACCTCGCCGCGCTCTCCAAGCTCGTCGGCGCCGACATGCTGATCGAGAGCGCCAAGACGCGCTTCTCCGGGATGCGTGAGTTCCTGTTCAAACACGCGCTCGTCCGCGACGTCGCCTACGCGATGGTCGGCGACGAGCTGAAGAAGAAGCTGCACGGGCTCGCGGCGGAGTGGCTCGCCACGGTGGGCGAGGACGCGGCGACGATCGCCCAACACTTCGACCTCGGCGGCCGCCACGAGGACGCCGCCCAATATTGGGAGGCCGCGGCGAAGCGCGCCCTCGCGACGAACTCGCTCTCGGACGCCGCGGCGATGGCCGAGCGCGCGCTCGCGTTTGCGGACGACAAACCCACCGCGTTCGGCCGGGCAGCGCTCCTCGAGGAGGCGCAGGCCCGGCTCGATGCCCGCGGCTCCGAGCGCGACACGGCCATCCAGGCCATGCAGGAGAACACCTTCGACGAGGCGAGCGAGCTGCGGACGGAGGGCGCCGCCGCGCGCTACGACGACGCCCGCGCGCAGGGCGTGAACATCGAGGGACGCTTGCGAGACTGTCGGGAGCGCGCGCGCGGCCTGGGCCTCATCGACGAGGCGGCGCGCTGCTCGGCCGCGCTCGCGCAGCGCCTCGCGTTCGCGGGCGAGCTCGGCGCCGCCGAGAGCGAGGCCGCGAGCCTGCTCGATCTCGCCGAGCGAGACGGCATCGTCTGGTCGGCGGTGGACGCCTGGCAGACGCTCGCCGTCGTGAGGCAGACGCGCGGCGAGCTCGCGGCCGCGCTCGAAGCTCGCCGCAGCGCCGCGCGCGCCGCGCGGACCGCCGGTCTGCAAGAGCGCGAGGCCATCCTCACCATGAACGTCGGCTTCGCGCTCACCACCATCGGCGCGAAGAGCGAGGCCCTCGTCGAGATCGAGACGGGCCTCGCGAAGGCGCAGGCGATCGGCAGCGTGGGCGCCGTCCGCCACGGCCAGATGATCTTGCTCGGCTGGGCCTCGAGCTTCGGCGCGGACGCGCGTATCGCGCAGGCGCTGGCGGAGCCTCGCGCGCAGGCGGACGAGGCGGCGGCCGGCGCGTACGTCATCCAGGATCGCGCGACCCTCGGCATGCTCTTTTACCGCGGCCTCGAGCTCCTGCGCGGCGACAGCTCGAGCCTCACGCGAGCACGTGGGCTCCTCGAGCGCGTCGCGCAGGCGTACCGCTCGACGGGCAACCTCGACATCTTGCCGGTGAGCCTCGGGTTCTGGTCCGAGGCGGAGCGCCGGCTGGGCGACGCCGAGCAGGCGCGCACCCTCGCGGAAGAGGCCGCCGCGTTGCTCGATCAGGGCGCGCCAAGCCTCTTGAACGAGGCCCCGGTCTACCTCGCGCTCCACGACGCCTGCGTCGACGCCGGCAACCTGAACGCCGCGCGCAGCGCGATCGAGCGGGGCATCCCGCTGCTCGTCCGCCGCCTGCGCGGCCTCGCCGACACCCCCTACGCTCACGCGTTCTTGACCGGGCTCGATCACAACGCCGGCCTCATCGCCGCTGCCGACTCGTACGGCCTCGTCCCGGAAGACGTGGAGAGGGTCCTCGGCCGACGCGGCTGAACGCAGCGACGCTGCATCGGTCCGTCTCGGCTGGACGGATGTCCTACCTTTCTCACGGTCGACCGACCGGGACACTTGATTGGTATGGCCAGCCTGGGTGACGCTCGGGAACGGAGGTTTTGATGCGAGGGATCGGCATCTTGCTGGTCGGTTGCTCTGTCATCGCGCTGGCCGCGTGCACGGGCACGATCGGCGGCGACCCGGCGGGAGCGAACGACGGAGACGACGGAGACGGCTGCGTCGGCTGCACCGACAGCGGCATCCAGATCGTGGGGTCCAGCCGGTTTCCGCGGCTGAGCCACGCCCAGTGGGAGAACACGGTCGTCGACCTGTTCTCGCTCCCGAGCCCAACCGGCCTGTCATCGTCCTTCGCGCCCGACCCGCTCGGCGGGAAGGCGTTCGACAACAACGAGGCGTCGCTGTCGGTGTCCTCGAACCTCTGGGCCGACTACCAGGCCGCCGCCGAGGAGGTGGCGACGCTGGTGACGAGCGACCCGGCGCTGCTCGCGAACATCGTCCCCGCCGATCTCCCGGCGAGCGGCCCCGCAAGGCGCGACGCCTGGATCGCGCAGTTCGGCAAGCGGGTGTTCCGGCGCCCGCTCGCGGCGAACGAGGTGACGACGATCGCCAGCGTCTTCGACCAGGGCGCGACCTACTACGCGTCGATGGATCCGTTTGCCGCAGGCGTCCGCACGAGCATCGAGTACCTGCTCCAGTCGCCGCATTTCGTCTACCGCGCCCAGCTCACGAGCGACGTCGGCGAAAACCAGCTGATCACCCTCTCGGGGTGGGAGATCGCCTCGCGGATCTCCTATGCGGTCTGGGACAGCATGCCCGACGACGAGCTGTTCGCAGCCGCCGAGGCCGGGCAGCTCGACACGATCGAGGGCCTCGAGGCGCAGGTCGATCGTCTCCTGGCGAGCGACCGCGCGCGAGAGACCTTCCGGCGGTTCCACGACCAGCTCTGGAAGGGCGAGCAATACGCGAGCATCGCGAAGAGCCCGACGCTCTACCCCGACTTCGACGCCGCCGTGGCCGCGGACATGCGGATGGAGCTCGCCAAGTTCGTGACCCACACGGTCGCTCAGGGCGGCGGCGTACGCGACCTGCTGCTGTCGCGCACGACCTTCGTCACCCCCGAGATCGCCGCCATCTACGGCATCGATCCGGCGACGCTCCCGACCGCCGACGCCGATGGCTTCTCCCAGGTCGAGCTCGACCCGAACACGCGCGCCGGCTTCCTGACGCTCAGCGGGTTCTTGTCGTACAAGGGCACGGCCACCCAGCCGGATACCATCCTGCGAGGCGTCTTCGTGAACCTCAAGGTCCTCTGCCAGGACCTCGGCGACCCGCCCAACGAGGCGATGGGCGCCCACCTCGGCGACGAGCCCACGAACCGCGAGAAGGTCAACGCCCTCACGGGCCCCGGCACGTGCGGCGCAAGCTGCCACGGCAACTTCATCAACCCGATCGGCTACGCGTTCGAGCACTTCGGAGCCGTCGGGGAGTATCGAACGGAAGACAACGGCTACCCCATCGACTCCTCGTCGACGTACGCCTTCGCTGACGGCGAGCGCAGCTACAACAACGCGGTGGAGCTCGCGCAGATCCTCGCCGAGAGCCCGCAGGTCCACGGCTGCTTCTCCAAGTTCTGGGTCGAGTTCGGGCTCGGTCGCACGGTGATGGACGACGACAAGGCCCTCATCGATCTCGTCGCAGCCGAGTCCCAGGCAGGCGCCTCGGTCAAAGAGCTGCTCCGGACGCTCCTCACGAGCGAAGCCATCCGCTACCGACTTGCCACGGAGGGTCAGTGATGAATCGTCGTTCCCAGAGCTCGCGCCGCCGCTTCCTGCGCGGCATGGGTGGGGTCGCGATGGCCCTGCCGTTCCTCGAGAGCCTCGCGCCGCGCAAGAGCGCCAAGGCCGCCGACGGAGACGCCCCGACCTTCGCCATCTTCATCCGGCAAGGCAACGGCTTCGCCCAGGAGACCTTCGACGGCGAGCCCGAGCGGTTCTGGCCGAGCTTCGGCCCGGGCACCGCGCTCACGACGGCCAACCTCTCGGCCGACAGCGACCGGGCGATCTCCGAGCTCGCCGCCCACGCGGGCAAGCTCACCATCGTGCGCGGCGTCAACTTCGCCTTCCCGGGGAACGGCTGCGGTCACTCGGGCGGCGGCAACCAGGTCCTCACCGCGGCGCGCGTCTCGGAGAACCCGAGCGGCAACCTCTCGCTCTCCGAGGGCGAGTCGATCGACAACCGCATCGTCCGCGAGCTCGGGCAGGCCGGCGACGAGCCGCTCACGCTCTACGCCGGCCGCAAGCTCGGCTACCTCGACGAGGTGCTCTCGTATCGCGGCGCGCACGACCTGCGCGGCGCCGAGCAGAACCCGTACAACGTCTACCAGGACCTCTTCGGGCTCTCGATGGTCGACCCCGAGGAGCTCGAGGCGATCCGGCAGCGGCGCAAGAGCGTGAACGATCTCGTCCGCACCGACATGCAGGCGCTCCTGTCACGGACCGATCTCTCCAAGTTCGACCGCGACAGGCTGCAGCTGCACTTCGACTCCATCCGCGATCTCGAGAACGGGATCATCTGCGGCCTGGGCGACGGCGAGGTCGCGAACCTCGAGCAGATGCAGGCAAACGTCGACAACGACGACTACATCGAGGACGTCATGAAGCTGCATTTCGACGTGCTCGCGCTCGCGATGGCCTGCGGCGCACGCCGCTCCGCCACGCTCCAGATCGGCTGCGGCAACGACCAGACACAATATTGGGTCGACGGCGTGAAGCAGAAGACCTTCCACAAGATCTCGCACCGCATCGACTCGGACGGCGACATGGGCGATCCCATCCCCGACGCCGACATCCTCCATCACAAGATCGATCGGAAGCTGCTCGGGCTCTTCAAGTACCTGCTCGACAAGCTCGCCTCCTACCCGATGCCGAGCGGGAGCCTCCTGGACTGCGGCGTCGCCGTGTACACGAACGACCTCTCCAACAAGTGGCACAGCTACGACGACGTGCCGTACATCCTGGCCGGCTCGTGTGGTGGCGCCCTCAAGACGGGGCTCTACGTCGACGCAGGCGGGGTCGCGAACAACAAGGTCCTCTCCACCATCGGCGCTGCGGTCGGCTGCAAGAACGGTGGCGGCGACCCGCTCGACGATTTCGGCGACTCGAGCCTGCCCACGGGACGAATCGACTCCATCGTCTCGCCCGGGTTCTGAGCCCTCACCCCACCGGCACCCGTCTGGTGATGGGCGTGGCTTCTGTGGCGCGTGTGTGAGAAAACGCGCCGGTGCTCGCCGAGGGCTACCGGATCTACCTCGAGACGCGGAAGAAGAACGACTTCGCCTTCAACCGCTTCCTCGCGCGCCCCATCGCCGGGGTCGTGGTGGCCGCGCTCGCCCGGACGAGCCTGAGGCCGAACCAGATCACCGTCCTCAACCTGGTCATCTTCCTCGTCGCCTGCGCGATGCTCATCGCCCTGCCCACCTACGCGGGCGGCCTCTGGGCGATGTTCGTGCTCGAGGTTTCGTACGTCTTCGACTGCGCGGACGGCATGCTCGCCCGCCACAAGAAGCTCGCCTCGAAGGAAGGTCACCTCTTCGACTTCTTCACGGACGAGCTGAAAGCCACCGCGCTGGCAGCCTCGGTCGGCGTGCGCCTCTTCCTGACGGGCGGCAGCGGCCCCGTCCTCGGGCCCCCGTTCGTCGGTGCGTGGGAGCCCGCCTGGTTCCTCCTCGCCACGGTCGCGATCACGCTCGTTGTCGCCTCGGCCATCAGCCTGACGAACTTCATCCGGCGGCCGGAGATCTCCGGCCGTGAGCAGACCGTCGAGGCCTACTACGAGACCGTGTCCGCCCAGGTCCCCCGGAGCGTCGCTCAGCGCGTCGCCGGGGCCGTCTTCGGGCTGCTGCGGCTCCTCAACCACTACCCGAGCCACATCTACCTGTTTGCCCTCGGGGGCCGGCTCGACGCGTTTTTCTTCCTCTACGGCGCCCTGAACGGCCTCTACCTCGCGCGCGGCTGGCTCAGCATCTTGCTCCGTTTCGGACGCGGCGGATGAGCTCTCGCAGAAAACTTGCCCGCCCAGGCCGCGGCGGTCTAGCGCTGCGCTTCGTGTCTCGCCTCGGGCCCACGTTCTCGCTCCTGGCCTTCTTCGCCGGCTGCCGCGGAGACTCGACCTCGCCGCCGCTCTCGACGAGCGCGTCTGCCCCGGTCGATTCGTCCGAAGCCATGGCGGGCTCGGCGTCGGCTGCTTCGGCGGCGTCGGCCGCCGAAGCA
>JAEUKE010000296.1 GCA_016794345.1 Myxococcales bacterium | reverse complement strand
CGGAGTGCAGTGAGTATGTCCGCAGGCCGCTCCACGCGGTTCTGGTCGGCTCTCGGCGGCCGTGGCAGGCCGCCGAGCCCTATGCGGCCGGAGGACCGGCGAGACGGAACGGAGAGAAGGGACAGAGGACGCCTCCCGCCCGAGTGCCCCCGCGCCCGGCGAGACGGAGCGAAGGAGAAGGGCCAACCCCTCCCCGCCCGAGCGGCCACCGCGTCCCGAGTGGCCACCGCGTCCCGTGCGGCCACCGCGTTCACTTGCAGGCAGGGTTCTGCTTGAGGCTCTGCGCGGCCTGCTTGCAGGCGGCCTCGGCGCTCTTCTTCGTGGCCTTGTTCTCGGCCATCGTCTTGAAAGACTCGGCGCTCTGCCTCGCGCCGTCGCGCATCGCCTTGCCCGCAGCGGCGGGCATCTTCTCCGAGCAGGAGACCATCGCCTTCACGTAGTCGTCACAAGCCTTGAGGCCGACCGTCGTGATCTCCGCCTCTTCCTCGTCGGCCTCTGCTGCGGCCGCTGCGGCCTCGTCGGCCTCCGGCTCGTCGCTGGTCCCGGCCGACGGCTTCAGCCCCTTCGCCACCTTCGTGCCGCCGAAGCCGCCCCACTGCTTGCCGATCGTCTCGGGGACGTCGCCGAGGAGATCCCAGCGGAGCCGGGTGGTCGCCTTGTATTGCACTCCCCAGAACGCGCTCGTCCGCTCGCTCTTCGCGTTCGTGATCTCGAGCAGCACGTGCTCGGCCTCGGCCGGGTTCACCCTCCCCTTCGTCTCGAAGCAGGCCTGCCCGGAGCCTTGCACGACCTTGTAGTCCATCGGCACGTCGTACGAGCGCGTCTCGGTGATCGCGTTCTCTTGCCACTTCGTGCACTGCACGATCTGCCCCTGGGAGTTCTTTGTCCCGTCCACGCAGACGGCCTCGCTCCGGCCGGTGTCGACCGTCTCCCACTCCGTCTTCTTCCCGCGATGAACCGAGGCCTGGGGCGTGACGAGCTGCTCGACCTTGGGCGTATAGCGCTCGCCGTCGACATAGAGCACGAAGCCCGCGCGCGCGAGGTCGGCAGCCGAGTCGTCGTCGAATCCGGAGAGGACGATCTCGAAGCAGACCTGGTCCTGGTCCATCTCGGTGAGGGAGGCGACGTTGCGGAAGACGTCCTTCGCGAGGCCGAACGGCTCGCCGTCGTTCCACTCGACCTCGTTCGCCTCGACGTTGCTCGAGAGCGCGGGGTGCTGGATCTTGGTGAAACCGTCCGCGCGCGGCTTGCAGCCGGCGAAGGCACCCACGGCACAAAGGACGGTCAAGGCGGAGAGATAGGTTCGCTTCTTCATGGCTCGTGCCCCCTTCGGACACGGCCTCCTCCGCGCCGTCGCACGGTGGCGGAAGAAAAAGCGCCAACGCCGTTAATGTCCGTTGGCGCGAGGCTTGCCAGGTCGGGCTGCCATGCGAAGCGCGCTCCTCGTGCTGCCGTTCCTCTTCTCGTGCGCCATCGGCGCGGACCTCGTAGGCGGACAAGGAGGCGCGAGCAGCGACAGCGAGCGCGATCGAGACGACCGGGAGACATCGGGCGACGAGGAGGAGGTCACCATCGACGAAGGGACAACCACCTCCGGCGCGGGACCTGCTGGATCGACGACTGCCCACACGGCGGTTGCGTCGTCCGGCTCAGGCCAGGGACAGGGAGGCGCGGCCCCGGACGGCGGCGATTGCTGCCTCGCCTCGACGACCCCCGGCTGCGCCGACCCGAGCGTGGAGCAGTGCGTCTGCGCCAACGACGACTACTGCTGCGCGACCGCATGGGACGACACCTGCGTGGGCGAGGTCGACCAGTTCGGCTGCGGGATGTGCGGCGGCGGCACGGGCGTGGGCGGCGGCGATCCGGTCGGCTCCGGCGGGGGCGGCCCCACCGGCGGCGATTGCTGCATGCCGACCGGCGGCCCGGGCTGCGGCGACCCGGCGACCCAGGACTGCGTCTGCTCGTTCGACGACTACTGCTGCACGACCGAATGGGACGCGCAGTGCGTGGCCGAGGTGACCGTCTTCTTCTGCGGGAGCTGCTGAAAACAGTACGGTTCCGTCATTGTCTTGCGGTCGCGAGGACGACGGGCCGCCCGTGGAGCTCCCGCTCGCCTCCGAACTCGAACCGGACACCGAAGCCCGCGTAGAGGAAGCAGTTGGCGCTGGCGCCTTCGATGCTCGCGTGCTCGCCGGTGGCCTCGTCCGCGCGCCACAGAAACGCGTTCACGTCGGCGCCCAAGAACGGTCCGAGCTCGGCCTCGTGGGAGGTGCGAAACCCGAGCCCGACGAGCACGCGGAGGGCCTGCGGGCCGTGGTAGGTCTGGTCGTTGTTCGCGCCCCGCAGCGCCGCGACGAGGACCCGGTAGCCGACCCCGGCTGAGGCGTAGGGGTCGATCGCGTCATACGGCAAGAAGTGGTAGAGCAGCGCGACAGTCGCGGTCGTTCCGTGGAAGGCGTTGCCCACGCCGAGTCGATCCGCCCCGGAGGACTCATGGAAGAGGAGCGCAGTCTCGACCGAGACGTGGGGACTCCACCGGTAGCCGAGCTCCACCTCGACGGCGCCGCCGAAATCGACGAGCGAGTCGATGCTCTTGCCGGCGAGCATCTCGCCGAACGGCTGCGTGAAGCTCGCCGAGGCGCCCAGCTCGAACGCCCCGCGCGGCGCGGGGACCTCCGCAATCCGAGTCTTCTCGGGGACCCATTGCGCCTCGGCGAGGCCAGGCGCCACGAGAGCGACGCCGAGGAGCGCGGCAGCGGAGCGCATCTGCGCGAGCTGTTGCATCGCGCGTACCAGTGTGGGGAGCGCGCTCGCTCAGCCGCCGGCAACGACGATCTTGTGCTCGCTCGAGAAGAGCACCTTGAGCGCGGACACGACCTCGGTGCGGCTGACGTGTTTCATGTCCTCCAACAGCCGCGTGTTGCGCGCGGACACGAGGCTCTTCGGCAAGCCTCGGATCGTGGCGAGCTCCTTCTCTCGCGCGAGCTCGACGCGCAACCGCTCGCGCGCCACCGACACCTCCGCGTCGGACGGGCCGTCTTTCAGGAGCTTGGTGATCGCGTCGTCCACGGCCTTCTCGGCCTCGGCCACGGTGTGGGGCGCGGCGGGGCTGGCGAGCACCCAGCCGACCGCCGCTTGCGGCGCAAGCTCCAGCGAGCAGTTCGCGCGCGCTGCGATGGATGCTTCGTGGCGCAGCGCACGGTGGAGACGGCCGACCTTGTTGTGGCAGGCGATCATGAACGCGAGGTGAAAGGCCGCCTCCTTCTTCTTCGCGACAGGCGGCGCGACCCAGCCGACGAGGAGGTGCCGATCCCCGTCGCCCACGACGGCATGCGCAGCGGGCGCCAGGGCCGGGAGGCGCGCAGGCGCAAACGGATCCGCGAAGGCGGCCTGGATCGACTCGGCGTGCTCCTCCAGGTCCACCGCTCCGCGGATCCGGACGGTGGTGTCGAGCGCCCACGTCGGCTCAGGCTCGAGGAACATGTCGTCGGCGGGCTCGGTCGGCCCGACGAGCAGCGCACCCTTCATCGGGTGGCCTTTTGCGAAGGCGCGGTCCGACAGATCGCGGAACATGTCCTCGAAGCCAGTGCGGTCGTAGAACTTGTCGCGCCGGCCTGCGAGGTGCACCCGGAGCTTGGGCGCGGCGTCCTCACGGAGGAGCTTCGAGAGATCGCGGCTCAGGCTCGAGAGCCCCTTGTCGAGCTCCGGGAGCTTCACGGTGCGGGGCTCGAGTCGAAACGTCTGACCGAGCGGAGCGCGGGCCTTTGTCGGATCGAGCAGATCGACGCGAGCCGAGATCTCGACGTCCGCCGACTCGGCGCGCTCGAGCTCGATGAAGACGCCGCTCTCCGTCATGAAGGTGCCCGGGCGAAGCGGAGCTGGAAGGAGCGTCACCTTGGGCCGCACGTCGGCGCTCGGCACGGGCGCCGTGCCCTTGCCGTCGGGGGCTGAGCCGTCGGGGACTGACGGCGCGCGCTTCTGCGCGTTCGGCGCGACGGGCGCGATCTCCGCGTTGCTCACGCTCGCGACCCGAGCAGGCTCTCGGTCGGGCGGCGAGGTGTGGGCGCCGTCCCGCGCGACGAGGGCCGGGAGAGCCGCGAGGGTCTGCTCGAGGCTGTCGGCTGGGATGTTCACGAGGTAGTCGCCTTGCCCGGCCGGCAGGCGATCCGTCAGAAGGTCGGGGTTGTACTCGCGCAAGGTCGCGATCGAGATGTCGGCTGCCCGCGCGATGGGAGCCAGGCGGGTTCCGGCGGGGACCGCGATCTCGGCGAACCGCATGAGCGGCAGCGGCTCGATGTCGTCGAGCCCGAGCAGCTCTCGGTTGTGGACGACGATGGCGAAGGCGTGGATCTGGGGGACGAAGTTCATCGTCTCGCGCGGGAGCAGCCGGAGCTCGGCGAGCTCGTGGAAGGCCACCGGGTCTTCTTCGGCGCGACCGAGCGCCGCGCGGGCCTTGGCGAGCGCGTCTGCGAGCCTGCCCTCTCCGCAGTTGTAAGCCGCGAGGGCGAGGTCCCAGCTCTGGTAGGTGTCGTACAAGAAGCCGAGGTAAGCGAACGCGGCGTCGGCGGATTTCGTGATGCTCCGCCGCTCATCCATCACCGACGAGACCGAGAGGCCGAACCGCTCCGCGGTCTCGGGCATGAACTGGAAGAGCCCAGCTGCGCCCGCGGGGCTGGTGGCCTGCGGGTTGAACCCGCTCTCGATCGCGGCGAGCCACATCACGTCCTCGGGGAAGTCGAGATCGTGGAGCTTCTGCTCCAGGTGCTCGCGGAAGCGGGAAGCCTTGCGGTATCGCTCGCTGAAGGTCTTGCGGCCCTTCTCGCTCGCGCCGAAGTGGTCGACGTACCGGAGCGTGCGCTGCGTCAGCGGCAGCGGCAGATCCGAGAGCGTGGTGACGACGCCCTCGAGGCCGGCCGTCGGGATGACGTCGGGGTCGACGAGCTCGAAGTCGCCCTCGATGTCGGACTCCTCGAGCGTGAGCGGCGTGGACGGCTGCACCTCTTCCGGTGGAGGCGGCGGGGCGGGAGGCGGCGGACGGCCACCGACGACGAGCGCCGTGACGACCGCGCCGGCCGCGGCCAGCGCGCCCAATAACCCTGCGGACTTCGTCGAGACAGAGGCCATGCTGCTCCTCGAACGCGAGGATCGCCGATCGGCCCCGCACCGGCAATGGCCGCCGCGCGGCGCGCAAGATCACGGCGGCTGGAGCTCCTTCGATCGAGGAGGTGTCCACGACGGGATGTTGGGCGGGCAGGCCTCGATCCTCTTTTCCAGCTCGACCTCGCCGAAATCGAGCCGCTCGTCCCGGTCGAAGCGAAGATCGCCGACCACGAAAGTATCGCCACGATCCAAGAGGAACGGCGCGCGCAGGAAGCGCAGGAGCGCGGCGACGTCACAGCGTTCACGCGCGAGCGCCCGCCAGCGGTCGAGGGGGACGCGGTGCTCGCCCTCCCACCGCAAGGCGTCGTCGCTCGGTGCGCCGACCTCGGTGAGAGGAGCCGTGATCGGCTCGTCACGACGAGGGCAGCTCGACACGCGCATCAACGACGGCGCGAGCGCGAACGACGCGCGCCGGAGGACGAGGTCGTCCGCTGCGCTCCGCGAGACGACGACGGCCGTCCAGCAAAACGGGTTGGATGGCCAGGCGGAGATGGCGGCGTCGACCACTCGCTCGTCCGAGAACGCGCCTGCGGCGCGCGATCGGATCGCGGCGTCGGCGAGGCGGCTCGTGCCCAGGAAGATGGCCGGGACAGCGAAGAAGAGCGCCAGCGCTGCGGCGGGACGGCGAGCTGGACCGAGGCGCGCCGTGAGCACGACCGAGATCGCGCCGAACAGGACGAGCCCGATCCGGATCGGCAGGGGGACAAACGAGCCGAGCGCCCACGGGAGCCCGAGCGCGAGCGCCGCGACCACGCCGAGCAGCGCGCGTGCGACGCGCTTTTGTGTCGTGACCCAGAGGAGCGGGACCGCCGCGAGCCAGAGGAGCGGCTCGAGAATGAACACGGCGTCGCCGTAGAACCAGCGATCGTCGATGGGCCAGAACGGGTGCACGCCGTAGACGTTCCAGCCGTCCATCGAGAGGTGCAGGACCGGCCCGAACGCGCCGAGCCCGTACAGCCAGCGCGTGTCATCGCGCGAGAACGCGCCTCCTGCCCGCGCGCGGGCGAGCGCGGTCGCCGCGAGGGCGACGAGCAGGCCGAGTACGACGCCGACGACGATCGTGTGCGTGTGCCCGCGGTGGTGCATCAGGTAGCCGAGCTTGCCTCCGGTGAGCGGCGTGAGGACCAGATCGCCGTCCGGGACGTTGTTCGCCAGCGCCGACACCCAGGCCGCGTAACCCGCGAAACGCTCGGACGGCGCGGCGAGCGCGCGCCGCCTTCGGAAGGCGACGACACCTTGCGCGACGAGCAGTCCCGCGAACGCGTGCGCGATGTTCTCCATGCTCGAGCCGGCCCCGAGGCTACCTCATCTGCTAGAGTGCGCGGCGTGGAGCCCCGAATTCGCCGCGCCCAGCCGGCCGATCTCGAGCGCCTCGGGCAGCTCGCGGGCGAGCTGGTTCGCATCCATCACCGCACCGACCCGAGCCGCTTCCTCCTGGTGGACGAGGTGGAGTCGGGCTACGCGCGCTGGTTCGCGCGCGAGATCGGGCGCGCGGGCGCCGTGATCCTCGTCGCCGAGCAGGACGGCGCGATCGCCGGGTACGGCTACGCCACGATCGAGGGCCGCGACTGGAACGCGCTCCTCGACGACCACGGGGCCATCCACGACGTCATGGTGGACGAGCGCGCGCGACGGTCCGGCGTGGGCCGCGCGCTCATGACGGCGCTCTCCACCGAGCTCGCGGCGCTGGGCGCGACGCGGATCGTCCTCTCGACGATGGTGCAGAACGAGGCGGCGCAGCGGCTGTTCGCCGCGTGTGGCTTCCGCCCGACGATGCTCGAAATGACACGTTCGTGATCGTCCCCGCGCCTTCCTCCAAGCCACCCATCTCGACCGAGACCCCCGTGCCGGTGAGCGTGCGGACGCGCATCCGCACGGCGGAGGAGCTGAGCGACTACATCCTGCAGCTCGGGGAGGCGCTCCTCCGCTACGGCTGCCCGGCCTACCGGGTCGAGAACCTCATCCGCGTGGTCGCCCAGCTCGAGCGGCACGAGGCGGAGTCGTTCGCGCTCCCGACCGCGCTCTTCGTGACGGTGGCGCCGCGCGGGGCGGAGCCCGTCGCGCCGGTGCACCGCATGGCCCGCGTCCAGTCCTGGGGGATCGACCTCGAGAAGCTGCTCGCCGTCGACCACATCTTCAACGAGGTCGCCGCCGGCAAGCGGACCATCGAAGAGGCGCGCGGCGAGCTCGTCTCGCTCGAGACGCGCCCCAACGCGTACGCCCCCTACACGCAGTGGTTCGCCATGGCGGTGACCAGCGGCGGCGCGGCCGTGCTCTTCCGCGGCAGCGGCGCCGACATCGGGTCGGCCGCCTGCGTCGGGGTCTTCATCCACGCGCTAGGCCGGCTGCTCGGGAGACACCCCCAGGGGCGCTTCCTCCTCGATTTCACGGGCGCGCTCCTGGCGTCCTTGCTCGCGACGGCGAGCGCGTCGCTCTTCGGCTGCTCGCGCGAGGCGGTGCTCCTCGCCGGGATGATCACGCTCTTCCCGGGGATGACGTTCACCACCGGCCTGGCCGAGCTCGCGCAGAAGAACCTGGTGGCGGGGAGCGCGCGCCTGATGGAAGCCACGGTCACCTTCGTGGCGCTCGTGTTCGGCATCGCGCTGTCGGTGGGCCTGACGCGCTGGCTCGCGATCGACGCCCAGACAACGGTCTCGAGGGCGCCGCTGTCGCTCCCCTTTCAGGGGCTCTCCTCGATCGCCATCTCGCTCGCGCTCGGGGTCCTGTTCCAGGTTCCGCGGCCGCTCTTGTGGACGGCGCTCGTGTCGGGCGGCGCCGGTTATGCCGCGACGGCCCTCGCGGGCCCCAACCTGCCGGCCTACGCGGGAGCGTTCGTGGCGGCGATCCTCGTCTGCACGCTGGCCAATGCCCTCGCGCGGTGGACGAGCCGCCCCGCGCAGCTCTACCACTTGCCGGGCATGATGTTGCTGGTCCCGGGGAGCCTCGGATTCTTGAGCCTCGAAGAAATGCTGAAGGGGACGTACGACGCGGGCGTGGAGAAGGGCCTCATGACGCTCCTCATCGCCGGCGGGCTCGTCATGGGCGTCCTCTCCGCCAACGTCATCGTCCCGCCGCGCAAGCTCCTGTAGCCGAGCGCGATCAAGCGCGCTGCACGTGTTGCCGGATGAGCCCCTCTTGCGCGCAGGAGGCCACGAGCTTTCCGTCGCGCGAGAACATCCGACCACGCACCAGGCCGCGAGCGCCGTGCGCCGCTGGGCTGTCGACGACGTAGAGGAGCCACTCGTCCACCCGGAACGGCCGGTGGAACCACATCACGTGGTCGAGGCTCGCGACCTGCATTCCGGGCGTGAGCCAGGTGACGCCGTGAGGCAAGAGCGAGGTCGTGACGAAGCCGTGGTCCGAGGCGTACGCGAGCAGGTAGGCGTGGAGGGCGGGGTCGTCCGGCAGCTTGCCCGCCGTGCGCAGCCAGATCATGCGGTGGGGCGCGCGCGGAGAGGGCAGGAAGGGGTCCTCCTCGAGGCCCACGGGTCGGAGCTCGAAGGGGCGATCGGCCAGCGCGCGCTCGCGGAGCATGCGCGGCAGGCGCTGCGCGAACGAGGCCGCGCGCTCTTGCTCGGTCGGGAGCGACTCCGGCGCGGGTGCTTCGGGCATCGCGTCCTGGTGCTCGAAGCCGTCTTCCATGACCTGAAACGACGCCGCCAGATTGAAGATGGGCTGGCCCGATTGAATGGCCACGACCCGCCTCGTCGTGAACGAGCTGCCGTCGCGGATGCGATCGACGTCGTACACGATCGGGCGATCGACGCGGCCTGGCCGCAGGAAATACGCGTGCAGCGAGTGGACGTTCCGATCGCTCGGGACGGTCTGCACGGCGGCCGAGAGGGCCTGACCGAGGACCTGGCCGCCGAACACCGTCCCCCAGCCGAGGTCCTGGCTCTGGCCACGAAAGAGGTTCTCTTCGATCCGCTCCAGGGCCAGGAGCTTCACCAGCTCGTCGAGGACGATGGACATGCTCTTCGCGTACCACGCCGTCAGCCCGGCCGGGGGCTCGCTCCGTCGATCGGGAGGTCCATCGTCACCTTCGTGCCGCGGCCGACCTCGCTCGAGACGACGAGCCTGCCGCCGTGTGCCTCGACGACACGCCTCACGAATGAGAGGCCGAGCCCCGTCCCGCCTTCCTTCGTGCTGAAGAGGCCCCCGAGGGCGCGCTCCTTCTGCCTCGCGTCCATCCCCGAGCCGGTGTCCTCGACCACGATGGCGAGGCGCTCGTCGCCGCGTCGCCCCACGGAGACCTGGACGACTCCGCCGTCGGGCATCGCCTCACACGCGTTTCGCACGAGGTTCTCCAGCGCGAAGACGAGGAGGTCCGCGTCCGCCATGATGACGATATCGTCTTGTTCCATCGTCGTGCGCGCCTCGACGCGCCCCCCACCGAGCGCGTCCACGACGCGGGCCGCCGCGCCGACCACTGCCGCGACCTTCACCTCGCCGAGGACAGGCTCGACGCGGCCCATCCGCTGGTAGTCGGCGACGAACCGCTCGATGCGGTCGACGCGCTCGACGATGATCGCCAGCATGTCCGCATGGGGTTCGAGGGGGCGGCCCTCCCGGTGTTCCTCTTCGAGGAACTGCGCGGCGCCCTTGATGGCGGCGAGCGGATTGCGGATGTCGTGCGCCATCTGCTCGGCGAAGCGGCCGAGGATGGTGAGCTGCTCGGTCCGCGCGCGTTGCTCCGAGAGGCCCCGAATGAGGGGGACGACAGCCCCGACGGCCAAGACGAGCACGACCGACGTGCCGAAGAAAAGGAACGCCGTGCGATCACCGGCCCAGGCCACGACCACGACCTGACCGATGACGGCGAGCGTCGCCACGAGCGCCACGTTGATCACGGTCGCCGCGCGGACCCCTTCGATGATCCGCGACTCGAGGACGAGCGCCGCGAGGAGCAAAGACGCGAGCAGGAGCCCGACGTGGGAGATCCGCGGCAGGGCCAGGCCCGCGACGCCGCCGAGATCGTAGAGTACGGATCCGAGCCCGAGCAGCAGAGCGCCCCCGAGCAGCTGGATGCGCACCCGCTCCGCCTCCCGCTCTTGCCGCAGGCGGCGAACGAGGAGCGCCGCGACGACCGAGAACACCGGGATCAGGCCGGCGAGCATGGCGATCGCCCAGAGGCCCGAGTCGTAGAGGAACGCGAGCCGCGGCGCGAAGAGCGGCGCGGCCACGACGCCAGCGAGAAGGGGGAAATACAGGGTGGCCGCGCGGCGAAGCGGGCGCACCTGGTGAGTCATCCCCAAAAACCCGACGAACAGATCGAGGGTCGGGATGGCGGTGAGGGACGCGGCGGCGTTGCCGAGGAAGTCCCACGCTCGAAGCCCCGTCATGACGGAGAGGATCTCGGCGAGGTCGTACGCGAAGAGCCCCGCCGAGAGGAGCGCGAGCCGCAGCGCCAGCGGGTGGCGGGTGCGCCGCACCGCCGCGAGGAGCGCGAGCGCGAGGAACGTCACGCTCGTCGCCCCCGAGAGCCACACCTGAGGCGTCACCCGCCGAAGGTCGCAGGCAGGCGGGCGAGCCGCAAGCGCGCTCGTCTCCCGCGGCGGGCCTCTGTATCATCGACCGCTCGTGAGCTCCGACAGCCCCGCTCCCGCCGTGCTCGTCGTCGACGACGATCTCGCCCTCGGCAAGGTGCTCGTCGGACTGTTGAGTCAGGCGAAGCTCGTAGCCCGTCACGCCTCGAGCGCCGAGGAGGCGCTCGGCCTGATCGGCTCCTCCCCGTGCGACCTGGTCATCACCGATCTGAAGATGCCGCGGATGGATGGGCTCTCGCTCGTCCGCGAGCTGAAGGCTCGTGTCCCCGACGTGCCGGTCATCCTCCTCACGGCGCACGGGTCGATACCGGTCGCTGTGGAGGCCATGCGCGCGGGGGCGTCGGATTTTCTCACCAAGCCGTTCGACCGCGACGAGATCCTCTACACGGTCGACAAGGCGTTGAAGCTCGGCGAGCGGGCGCTCACCGCGCCGCCGGACCCGGGGACACGCGCTGGGTCGTGGCTCGGCAGCTCGCAGCCGATGACCGAGGTGGCCGATCTCGTACGGCGCGCCGCGAGGGCGTCCGCCAACGTCCTCATTCGCGGTGAGAGCGGCACCGGCAAGGAGGTCGTCGCGCGGTCGATCCACGCGGAGAGCAGCCGCAAGGAGGGGCCGTTCGTGGCCGTCAACTGCGCGGCGCTCCCCGAGCAGCTGCTCGAGAGCGAGCTCTTCGGGTACGAGAAAGGCGCGTTCACCGGAGCGGTCGCGCGCCGGCCCGGCCGGGTCGAGATCGCACGGGGCGGCACACTTTTCCTCGACGAGATCGGCGACGTGCCGATCCCCGCCCAAGCGAAGCTCCTGCGCCTCCTGCAGGAACGCGAGTACCAACCGCTCGGCAGCACGCGCACCGAGCGAGCAGACGTGCGCTTCTTGGCGGCGACGCACCGCGACCTCGAGGCGATGATCCACACGGGTCAGTTCCGCGAAGACCTCTATTACCGCCTGAACGTCATCCCCATCACGCTGCCGCCGTTGCGCGACCGCCCAGGCGACGTGGCCGAGCTCGCGCGCCGCTTCCTCGACACGGTCGCGAGGGAGAGCGGCCGGGCGGGCGTCACCCTGGACGAGGCCGCGGTGGCGCGTCTCGCCCGCTACAACTGGCCGGGGAACGTCCGCGAGCTCATGTGTGTCGTCGAGCGACTCATCGTCTTCACCGACGGGAGCCGGATCGAGGATCGAGACGTGGAGCGAGAGCTCGACAGGATCCGAAGGCCGGTGGCGGCGCGGACCGGCGGAGGCTCGGACGGCGAGCCCGCGGCGGCCCATCCGGAGCCGAGGCCGGAGAACGCGAGCTTGGCCGAGCGCAGGCTCGAAGCCGAGCGAGACGCCGTGCTCGAAGCGTTGAGCCGCGCCGGTCAGAACCGGACCCAGGCCGCGCGGCTGCTGGGCGTGAGCAGGCGAACGCTGTACAAGCGCCTGGAGGCGCTGGGCATCGCCAGCCACATCTCCTGAGCGCGCGCGCTCGCTGATTTGGTAGCGTGGGGTCGTGCCCAAGCTCGGCGAACGGTTCCTCACGCTGGAGCTCGCGGGCCGTGGTGCATCCGGGGAGGTCTTCCGCGGGATCGACGAGCGGACCCAGGAGGTCGTCGCGATCAAGGTCTTCACCGCCGACACCACCGACCCGGAGCGGCTCGAGCGCTTCCTTCGCGAGGCGAGGCTGCTCGCCGAGGTGCACAACGCCAACGTCGTCCGGTACATCGGGCACGGGGTCGAGCCGGACGGTCGAGGCTACCTGGCCGTCGAGTGGCTCGACGGGGAAGACCTCGCGCACCGCACGAAGCGGGAGCCGCTTTCGGGCGAGCAGGTCGTCGACGTGGTGGCGCAGGTCGCGAGGGGCCTCTGCGCCCTCCACGAAAAGGGGGTCGTGCACCGCGACGTCAAACCGTCCAACATCTTCCTGAGCCAGCGCGCGGACGGCAGCCTGTCGGTCAAGCTGCTCGATCTCGGCGTCGCGCGGACGCTGGCGGAGCCCGGGCTCACGCGTCACGGAATGATGATCGGGACGCCGAGCTACATGTCACCCGAGCAGGTGCTCGGCGGCGCGGAGCTCTCGGCGCGCTCGGACATCTTCTCCTTGGGCGTGGTGCTGTTCGAGCTCGTCGCCGGCGTCAGGCCCTACGTCGCGGAGGACGTCTTCGCCATCGTGGCGAAGATCGCGCTCCAGGAAGCCCCGCGTCTCGCGGCGGCGCACCCCGCAGTCCCGATCGAGCTCGACGAGATCGTGAGCCGAGCGCTCGCGCGTCGCCCCGAAGATCGATACGCGTCCGTCATGGAGCTCGCCGATGCCCTGCGGCTTGCGCCGCCATTCGTGCCCCGCACGCGGCTCGCCACACGAGGCGGCGACGAGACCCAGACGGCGGCCGTGCGATCCATCGCCACCACCGAGCGCCGGGTGGTGACCGTCCTCTTCGCTCGCTTCCACGACGCGGACGAGGCCGACCGCGCCAAGTCCGCCTTCGACGCGGAGGTGCTCGCACGCGGGGGCGTCCCGCACACGCTCCTCGCCCGAGCCCACGTGGCGATCTTCGGGAGCGAGCGCTCGCAAGGCGACGAGACCGTGCGCGCCGCCAAGACCGCGCTCGCGGTTCGGGAGCGGCTCCGCGGCGCATCCATCACGATCGCGACCGGACGCGCGCAAGCCGGAGGGGAAGAGCCTACGGGAGAGGCGATCAACCGAGGCGCGCAGGCCGCCGACGCCCCCTCCTCCGCCATCCGAATCGACCAGCCGACCTCGCGGTTGCTCGGGGATGCGTTCGATCTCGCCGGATCGCCCCCGTGGCTCACGCTCCGCGGCGAACGTTCGGAGACCGCGCCGGCCCGAACCCTGCTCGGCCGACCGCAGCCCTTCATCGGACGAGATCGAGAGCTCCAGCAGCTCGAGTCGCTGTTCGAGGAGGCCGAGTCGGAGCGCGTCGCGAGGGCCGCCGTCGTCATCGCCTCCGCCGGCGCCGGCAAGTCCCGCCTGAGGCAGGAGCTGCTCCGGCGAATCGCCGCGCGCCCCTCCAGGCCGGCGATCCTCCTGGGGCGTGGCAGCACGGTGTTCGAGGGCGCGTCGCCGTTCGGCGTCATCGGCGCGGCGATCCGCGCTCACGCGCGCATCCAGAATGACGAGCCACTGGCAGACCAGCGGCTCAAGCTCCGGGGGACGATCCGAGACGGCGCGACGAGCACGCTCCTGCCGCTTCTGTCCCAGATCGCGGCCATCGACCAGCAGCCCCAGGCGCTCGGGGACGGGATGTGGGTCAGCGACCAGCTTCACGACGCGTTCGAGCGATGGGTCGAGCAGGTGACGACCCAGGGACCGCTCGTGTTGGTCTTCGAGGATCTCCACACCGGCGATCAAGCCTCCGTCGCGCTCGTCGACTCGCTCCTGCGCAACCTCGCCGAGCGGCCCATCTTCGCGCTGGCGCTCGGCCGTCCCGAGACGGAGCAGCGTTTCCCGCGGCTCTGGTCCTCCTGCGGGCCCACCACGCTCCGCCTGCCGAAGCTGACCAAACGCGCGCAAGCCGAGCTGGCCACGCTCGCGTTGGGGAAAGACGCCTCCCCGGCGGTCGTCGACAAGATCGTCGCGCTCGCGGACGGCAACGCGTTTTTCCTGGAGGAGCTCGTTCGACACGTGGCGGACGCGGGCTCGGCGGAAGAGACGGGGCTCCCCGAGACCGTGCTCGCGATCCTGCAGAGCCGCCTGGACGCGCTCGGCGATCACGCCAAACGCACGCTGAAGGCCGCGGCGGTGATCGGCGAGGTCTTCTGGCCGGGCGCGCTCTCCCAGATCCTCGGCGACGCCCTGGAGAGCGGCCCCGGCCTGGAGCGCGTGCTGGAAGGCCTGCTCACGGCGGAGGTCCTCGAGCGCAGGCCCACCTCGCGGTTCCTGGGTGAGGCCGAGCTCGTCTTCCGTCACGCGCTCCTCCGAGAGGCGGCCTACGAGCTGCTCTCGGATGATGACAGATCTGTGGCTCATAGACGCGCGGGCCACTGGCTCGAGGCGCGGGGCGGCGAGGAGCCGCTGTCGCTCGCGCGCCACTTCGAGCTCGGCGGGCTCCGCGAGCGCGCGACGATGCATTTCGCGAAGGCCGCCGAGCAGGCGCTGGTCGGCAACGACTACGCCATGGTCGGCGAATACGCCGGCCGCGCCTTCGCGTGCGGCGCACGCGGCCCCGAGCGCGGTCGCCTGCTCGTCCTCATCGCGGAGGCCGAGCGCTGGAGGGGACACACGCCGGACGCGCTCGCCGCCGCGCAAGAAGCGGGGACGCTGCTGAGGCCCGGCTCGCTCGCCTGGTTCCACGCCAAGCGCGAGCAGGTCGCAGCCGAGGGGAGGCTCGCCAACAAGGAGGCGATCATCGCGCTCGCCGAAGAGCTCCTCACCGCGACCGCCGAAGCCGACGCGACGAGCGCGCAGGTCGCCGCGCTGGTCCCCGCCGCCGTCCACCTCCTCTACATGGGTCACAAGGCGCGCGCGCAGGGGCTCGCGCTGGGCGTCGAGGCGCTCGCCGGGAGAGCCGGCGAGACGCTCGAGCCTCGCTCGCGTGCTCGCCTCCACCAGCTCCGCGCGGCGCTCGCAGCGGCCGAGGAGGATCTCGGGCGAGCGATCGACGAGCAGGAGCGCGCCCTGGCGCTGTTCGAGGGAGCCGCCGACCACCGCGCCGCAGCGCTCGTGTGCTCCAACCTCGCGTTCCAATGGTACGTCGTCGGCGGCTACGAGCGGGCAGAGGCCCTCCTGCGCCAGGCGCTCGCGACCGCCAAGCGCCTCAGCCTGGCGACGATCGGACCGCTCGCCAAGCAGAACCTCGGCTCCACGCTGGCAGCGCGCGGCGAGCTCGACGAGGCGATCCGCGTCCAGGCGGAGGCCGCCGAGGCGTTCGCCGAGCAGAAGGACCCGCGGCTGGAGGGCTACTCGCGGGTCCACCTCGCCCTGGCGCACGCCCACCGCGGCGATCTCGAAGAAGCCGGGCGCCACGCCGAGCTCGCCGTTCGCGGCGGCATCGACCCGGTCATGGTCGGCGCCAGCGCCGCCCTCGCCCGCATCGCGCTCGTGCGCGGCGACCTGGACGCCGCGCTCGCGCACGCGAAGCGCGCGACGGACATCCTCACGCGCCTCGGCACGGTGGAGGACTTCGACATCCTCTCGCGGATCACGGTCGCAGACGTGCTCGAGGCGGCGGGTGACGCAGCCGGCGCGCGAAAGGCGCTCACGCGCGCGCGCGACATCGTCGAGGCGCGGGCGTCGAAGCTGAAGAACTCCGAGATCGTCCAGAGCTTTCGCGAGAGGGTCACCGAGAACCGCGAGGCGCTCCGCCGGGGCCGCGGATGACCACCCGTCGTCTGCGGCGCCTCGCCTGCTACGCTGATGAACATGAAGCTGGCTGGACCGTGGAGGTGCGAGGAGGGTCGTTGGATACGCTCTTGCGGCACCTTCGTGGTCGCACAGGCGACCGACTGGGGCTGGTACGTGCTGCGAACCGAAGGCAGCGGCGGCATCTCCGGATCTGCGCAGACGGCGCTGGCCGCGCGGCGACGAGCGGACGACCGGCTGCTGCGTGACGGATGGGAGCTGACGTTCTGAAGCCAGAGGCGGCCGGGGCGGGGTGATCAGGAGAGCTCGATCTCCACCTCCGGGTCGATGAGGTAGCCGGCGCGTGTCGTCCGGAGCACGTCGCCGAGGCCGAGCACCCGAAGCCTGGTGAGGCTGACGTGCAGCCGGTTTCGCGCTGCCGCACGCGACATCTTCTCGCCCGGCCAGCCGGCTTCGACCAGCTGACAAACCGTGCAAGGCACGCCTCGACGTGCCGCTACGAGCGCGACGACGAGCCGCTTGAGCACCGGCCGGTTCGAGCAGTCGGCCACCGCGCGACCGGGAGCACGGAACCAGGATCCGTCGGACGCGACCACGAGCGCGCGGACGCTCCGGGCGTCGGCAGGCGGCGGGGTAGACTGCGAGACGCGGGCCAAGCCAAGCATGCCCCGAGAACGAGCGAGAGCGCGACGCATTGCACCATCGTCGACGCACAGCATCGATCCGACGCCGGGCGACTCGCGCGCTTCGCGGCACGAACTGCGGTGCGAAGCGCGCTGCGCAGCGTGTCCATGACAGCGATGTAATCGTCATGTAAGCGGCGCTTACCGCAGCGCGACGTAGGGTCTGCCTCGCTGACAACGCTTGATCGGTCGCGAGACCGAGTGAGGTGATCATGGGACGTCTGTTCGTTCTTGTTGGGCTTGGATTGATGACCACCCTCGTCGCCGTCGGGGCTTCGGGGTGCGGCGACGACGCGGGCTCTGGAGGAGGCGGGGACGGCAAGCCCGCCGAGACGGCTGGCGAGAAGCTCTGCAAGGCGGCCGCAGAGGCCGCATCCGCTTGCGGGGAAGGGTCCTGCGACGCGGCGCTCGCCGCCGACTGCACCGAGGTGGTGACGGTCCTCAGCGACCCTCTCATCGGCGGCGCGAAGGAGTGCATCGAGGGCGGGGGCGAAGTGCTCGCGTGTTTGGTGTCCGCGGCCCAGGGTCTCCCCGTGGGCGACGCCCAGACGCGGTTCGCCGAGGGCTTCTGCAACGACTGCGCGCTCGGCGCGCCCGGGTGCGATCAGATCGCGAACCTGACGACGGCCTTCGGCGACGACGTGCTCGACGAGATCGCCTCGACCTGCTTCGGCGGCCTCACGTGTCTGCCGTCTCTTCCGAGCTGCGTTCAAGGGGTGCTCGTCGCGCGGGCTATCCCGGAGGCGACGGCGCAATGCCTGGTGAGCTCGTTCTTCGACACGTCGAGCTCTGGCGGCTCGGGCTGCCAGGCGGGCGGCGGCGGTGGCGGCCCTTGAGGGCTCGCCTGGGATTCGTCGTCAGGGCTTCGCCGGTGGAGGAGCGATCTCCACGGTGACGCCGATCGAGCCGGGTCTTGGGCGCAGCTCGTTGGGGCTCGCCCACACCCGGAGCTGGTCGTTCAGGCATTTCACCAACGTGGCCCGCTTCGAGAGGGGCCCGCTCAGCTTGAGCGACTCCTGGGCGCCCTCGGCGTCGAGGAGGACCTCGACCCGGAGCACACCTGCGAGCGACGGGCCGTCCTTCTCCGCCGCCTCCACACACGAGAGGAGCTCGCGCTGCTCGAGCTCGATCGACCACTGTGGTCTGTCGAACCCACCCGTCGAGGTCAGCCCCGAGAAGGAGACGCGATTCATCCGCCGCTGCCACTGCTCGCGCTCGCGCTTGCCGCGCTCGAACGCCTCGTCCGGGGCCCAGACATCGATGAGGCCCCATCCCGAGGTCATGAAGCCGACGCGTCCTCGACCTTGCTCGTGCTGGTGGCGGTCGGCCAGGACGGTCTCCGACAGGAGCTGGCCGACCTGCTCGCCGGTCGCGCCCGAGAAGAGCTGCGTGCCGGCGGGCAGGTAGACGACCGGGCCTCCAGGCCGCGAGTGGTGGCTCCCGCCGAGCCGACCGAGCTGGCCGTCGTCCGCGATCAACGCGTCTTCGGGCACCCATCCTTCGGCGAGGAGCCGTCCGCGCGTGACGGCGATCTTGCGCCGTCCGGCGCGCGCTTCGCTCGACGCTCGAACGTGGATCGGAGCCTCCGGCGAAGCGTCGAGCTTTCCGAAGCACGCGCCTTCGGCGGACCAGCACAGGTCCACTCGGCGCTCCACGCGGTGGGTCGTTCGGACCTCGGGTACGGGGACCGGCGTGTACACGCGACCGATCGCGTCTTCCTCGATCCAACCCGCGACCTCGACGTCGCGATCGGCGAGGAGGGCTCGCCGCGCTCCGCTCCGCCTCTCCGTCCAGGTCACCAGGGCCCCCGGATAGAGCTCCGCCTTCGCGTCGACGGGGGCCGTCGCCGACGTGACCGAGAGCAGCGCGACCCGGCTCGGCAGCTCCTTGAGATCCTCCGACTCGAGATACAGAGCGAGCCGCCCGCCGCGCGCCGTGACGAGGACGCGCACGAGATCGCCGCTCGACTCGAGCACGACGAGCTCGTCATCCCTCGGCTCCTGCTCCGAGCCGCGGAGGATCGGCGGCCCGGTCGGCGCGAAGCGCACGCTGCCGTGGCGCGCGAGGCGGGTCCGGCGCGGGAACACCTTCTCCGCGTCGTCGACGAACACGGCGCTCGCCGCGAGCTTGGGCTCTCGAGCTGCGAGGTGCGACGAGGCCGGACCGTTCGCGTGAGCGGACCGCACGGGCGCGCCGAGCTCCGCCACGGTCGGTTCGGGTCGCGCGCACGCGAGCAGCAGCCCCGCGAGCGAGACGAGAGGCGCGAGCACGGCGCGGGCGAGCGCCGAGCGGGGCGCGCGCTTACCAGCTGCCGTGGGAGCCGTGGGACCCGTGCGAGCCGTGGGACCCGTGGGAGCCATGCGAGCCATGCGAACCGTGGGACCCGTGCGAGCAGTGCTGCGCAGGGATGACGCCGCCGTCGCCGGGGGTCGGGAGCGGCGCCTCGTCCGCGTGACGGAACGCCTTCTCGCTCATGTCGCGCTCGAGGCTGCTCAACATCGCGCCTGGCTTCTTCCCCAAAGAAGGAAGCTTCGAAGAAGAGCTGGACATCGCCGGCAGAATACCCCGAGAAGAGGACTTGCGGCAACCTGGCCAGCGAGAGGCGATTGAGCAAGGTGGATTGGGACGTCATCGTCGTCGGAGCCGGCCCCGCTGGCTCGAGCGTCGCGACCTACCTCGCGCGTGAAGGGCGCCGCGTGCTCTTGCTCGACCGTGAGCGCTTTCCGCGTGAGCACATCGGCGAGTCGCTCCTGCCGGGCGTCCTTCCGTACCTGGATGCGCTCGGCGTGCGGGACGAGGTCGAGCGAGAAGGCTTCGTGCGCAAGGAGGGCCAGACCTTCATCTGGGGTCGCGACCGGACGCCATGGGAGCTCGACTTCCGCGAGCTCGACTCCCACCCGTATACGTTTTTCGTCGAGCGGGCTCGGTTCGACGAGATCCTCGCCCGTCACGCGGCGCGCTCGGGCGCCGTCTTTCGCGATGGCTCACGCGTGCGCGAGATCCTCTTCGAGTCGGGCCGCGCAGCCGGCGTCGTGGTCCGCGACGAGCACGGAACGAGGGCCGAGCGAGCACGCTTCGTCGTCGACGCGTCGGGCCAGGGCGCGCTCGTCGCGCGGGGGGCCGGCCTGCGCAAGCTCGTGCGCGGCCTCAAGAACCTCGCGGTGTGGTCCTACTGGCGCGGCGCGCGCCGGCTCCCTGGTCACGCGGCTCGGCACATCTTCACCGTCAGCATCGAGAGCGGGTGGATCTGGTGCATCCCTCTGCGCGATCGGCTGAGCGTTGGAGTGGTCACGAGCTTCTCGTCGCGACTGGGCGAGGGCGAGCCGCTCGACGCGTGGTACGAAACACGGCTGCGCGCGTGCGCGCCCATCTGGGAACTGCTCTCCGGCGCGGAGCGCGTGGAGCCGGTCTCGTCCGCGCGGGACTGGAGCTACCGCTCGCGACGAACGAGCGGCCCCGGCATCCTCTTGTGCGGTGACGCGGCCTGCTTCGTCGACCCCATCCTCTCGACCGGCGTGCACCTGGCCATGACGAGCGCCTACTGGGCGGCGGCGTGCATCCACAGCTCACTCTCGCGCCCCGCGCACGAGCCCGTCTATCGGCGCTTCTACGACGAACAATACGCGACGACGTTCCGCGAGCTGCTCGCCCAGGTGAAGAGCTTCTATCGCCTGGAGGGCCGGCGCGACTCGGTCTACTGGCAATCGCGCGCGATCTTGCGCGTGCACGACGCCATTCCGTCCCGCTTGGCCTTCTTGTTCGTGACCGCGGGTCTCTTGCGCAACGCCGCGCAGCCCGAGCCCAACCGCGTCGGCTCGAGCCTCGCGCGGGCGCTCGGGGACCGCGCCAAGGTCGACGACGGCGCGCCCCCGCAAGGGCTCGTTCCTCCGCGCGCGCTCCGCTTGGGCCCGGACGGGCGGGCACGCCTCGTGACGCTGCGGCAGCAAGGATTGGACCTGCAGGTGGTCCCTCATGTCGCGAGGAGCGCACACGACCAGCCCCGCGGGCGAGCGGTCGCGCTCGAGCTCGCGGACGCCGACCGGGAGCCGATTGCGCTCGCCGTCGTCGCAGAGTCCGCCGAGGGCGCGCCGCGCTCGTCTCGATGGACCGTTCACATCCTGCCGTACCCGCTCCGAGATCCAGACGACCCGCGGCTGGCGGCAGCGCGCGCCGCCCTCGAGCGCATCGTCGAGCACGCCGACGACCCGTCCCGCCCGCTGCGTGCACATCGACTGCGGACCGCGCTGCGCCGCGCCACGAAGGCGGCGCCGCTCCCCGCCGGGCTCACGATCGTCGATCCGCGCTCGTTCCGATCACCCCGCATCGACGAGCCGCCGGTGACGCTCGTGCTGGCCACCCCCGAGCCTTCGCTGCCGCGCCTCTACGTTCGCGCGGAGCCGCGGCTCCCGCCCGAGTCGATCGAGATCGCTCCCTTGCGGATGCGCTTCGTCGATGTCTGGATCGAGCCCGGGCGAGATCGGGACGGCACGCCTGTCGAGCGGCTCGCCTCGGTCCGAGCGTTGACGGCCGACCTCGGTCGCTCGCTGGCCGAAGCGCTGCGAGGCTCCTCGTCCACCTCCGAATCGCTCGACCGCGCGGAGGCGTGCCTGCGTGCGCTCTCGTGCCCGGGTTACTCGACAATCGCCTGCGGGCGCATCCTCCCGGAGAACTGACGAGCGCGTGATCGCCGGGCGCGTTCCGTTCCAGGGGACTGGACAAGCAGGGTGAATCCGGCGAGATAGCCGCGATGAACGAGCCCTCGCTCCGGGAGCGCCTCGCCTACCGCTTCGACAACTTCATGTCGCGTGGCCCCGGCGCGCTGGTCTTCGCCCTCCTCGCCGCCTCGCTCACCATCGTCTTGATCGGCGCGGCGCTCATCTGGGTGACCGGCGTCGCTCCGGAGGCGGAGGGCGGCGAGCGCCCCGGGTTCGTCACGCTCGTGTGGATGAGCGCGATGCGCGCGATGGACGCGGGGACCGTCGGCGGGGACGACGGCAGCAAGCTCTACCTCTTCTTCTGGTTCCTCGTGACAATCGGCGGCATCCTCGTGGTCAGCGCCTTCATCGGCGTGCTCACGAGCGGCCTCGACTCCAAGCTCGCCGATCTGCGACGCGGGCGCAGCCGGGTCATCGAGCGGAACCACGTCCTCATCCTGGGCTGGTCCCCTCACCTCCCGACCATCGTGCGCGAGCTTGCGATCGACGCCGAGAGCGAGGGCGGTCGGACGATCGTCGTCCTCGCCGACAGAGACAAAGTGGAAATGGACGAGACCATCGCCACAAAGGTCCCCCGGCTCCTCGGCTCACGCGTGGTGTGTCGCTCGGGCAACCCGATCGACCTCGACGACCTGGAGATCGGCTCGCCCCAACACGCCGAGGCCGTCGTGGTGCTCGGCTCCGAGGGGAGCATCGACCCTGACGCGGGCGTCATCAAGGCCGTGCTCGCGCTGGTTGCCCACAAGCCGAAGGCCTCCGGCAAGTACCACATCGTCGCGGAGATTCGAGACCCCAAGAACCGCACGCCGTGTCGAATGGTCGGCAAGGACCAGGTGGAGATCGTCGTCGCGAGCGAGGTGATCGCCCGCATCGCCGTGCAGACGTCGCGGCAGTCGGGGCTCTCCGCCATTTACCAGGACCTGCTCGACTTCGACGGTGACGAGATCTACTTCCGCGAGGAGCCCTCGCTCGTGGGGCGCACGCTCGGCGATTGCCTCGCCGCCTACGAGGACGCTACCGTCATCGGCATCGCCAAAGCGGGCCGAGCACTCGTCAATCCGCCCATGACCACGGCCATCGAGGCCGGCGACCGCCTCATCGTCATCGCCGAGGACGACAGCAAGATCACCCTCGCGTCGACCGCGGCCCCGGTCGACGCGAGCGCGATCGTCTCCGGCGACGCCGCGCCCCGAGGCCCGGAGCGGACCCTCATCCTCGGCTGGAACGCGCGCGGCGCGCATATCATCCGGGAGCTCGACCATTATGGCGCGAAAGGCTCGGAGATCACCGTCGTCGCGAGCGACGAGGCGGCTCGGGCCGCCGTGGCTGCCTTCGAAGGAAAGCTCCAGAACCACGCCGTCCGATTCGTCTCGGGCGATACGACCGACCGCACCCTGCTCGATTCGCTCGAGGTCGCGCGCTTCCAGCACGTGCTGACGCTCGCCTACGCGGACCGGCTCGGCGCCGAGGAGGCGGACGCGCTCACGCTCGTCACCTTGCTCCACCTCCGGGACATCGAGGAGAAACACGGCGAGAGCTTCTCGATCGTGAGCGAGATGCTCGACTCGCGAAACCAGAAGCTCGCGGAGATCACGAAGGCCGACGACTTCATCGTCAGCGACAACCTCATCAGCCTGCTCCTCGCGCAGGTGGCCGGGAACAAGGCGCTCGCCGAGGTCTTCGAGGATCTGTTCGACGCAGACGGCTCCGAGGTCTACCTGAAGGACGCCGCCGGCTACGTCCAGCCGAGCCGCCCCGTGTCGTTCGCCACCCTGATCGCCGCCGCCAAACGACGCAACGAGATCGCCATCGGCTACATCAGCGGGGCCGGGCCCGACCGCACGGTGAAGCTGAACCCTCGCCCGGCGGACCAGGTCACGCTCGCCGCCGACGACCGCCTGGTCGTGATCGCCGAGAGCTGAGCTCCCCCTCTACGAGGCCGCCGAGGCCTGGAGGAAGTGGGCGCGCTCGCGCACGGTCGTCCAGCGCTCGAGGATGGAGAGCGTGTCGGGGTCGCCCTCGCGGAGCTTGCCGAACAGGTAGTCCTGGATGCCCTTGTGGACGTTGCAGAGGCTGCTCTCGCGCATTCGTCCGAAGAGCGTCCCCTGGGACAGGTAGCTGTGCTCCGGCTGGACGCCGCAATAGGGAGCGTAGGTGCACGTCGCGCAGTCGGGCTGCGTCTCCCTGACGGAAGCCAGGACGAGCGCGCGCACCGTCTCGTGCCGCATGGCCTCGCGGTAACGTGTCGTCCGCACGTCCCCGATCTGGAAGGAGCTGTCCCCCATTTCGTGGATCATCCGGCCCTCGTCGCTCGTGAAGATCCGACCGTCGTAGTTGTACGCCAGCGCCCCGATGGCCGAGCCGCTTGGGCTGCGGATGTCGAGGAAGTTGGGCTCTTCGTCCGCCAGGATCTTCGTGAGGAAGATGGCCGCATAACGCTCGAGGACCTGCGTACCCTGTTTGTTCAGCGAGATGATGTGGTCGACCGCCGCGCGATAGAAATCGTGGTACGCCGCGCGATCGTATTCGACCGTCTTGGCGGTCTTGTCCGCGAACCCGAACGGATCCACCGGCCGCAAGAAGATGGCCCGGCAGCCGAGCGAGACGTACGTGTCGACGATCTCGCGCGGGTAGCGGAGCGCCTCCCGCGTCGTCGTGAGGAGGGCTTCGACGTGGTAGAGGGTCGGGTCGAGCCCCATCTCCTCGTAGCGGCGGTTGATCTTGCGGATCCACTCGCACGCGGCGCGGTGTGCGTTGCCGCCCGCGAGGACGCGCTGCTTGTTGTGGAGCGGCTCCGGCCCGTCCACGCTCGTGCAGATCTGGACCTTCTTCTCGAGCAGGAACGACAGCTTCTCGTCGTCCATCAGGGCGAGGTTCGTCACCATGGTGAACTCGAGCTGCTTGCCGTAGGCGCGATTGCGCTCGAGCGCATAGTCGATGACGTGTTTCACCACCGGGAAGTTCACGAGCGGCTCCCCACCCTGGAACTCGATGGTGACCGCCGGCGAGGTCGACTGCAGGATGAAGTCGACCGTCTTTTCGGCGATCTCCGGCGTCATGTCCGTGTGTGTGGCCGTCATGTCGGCGCGGCTCGCGTGGCAGTAGACGCAGGTCTCGTTGCACCGGAGCGTGACGACGACGATGTGCAGGTTCGGTCCGTAGCCGAGGAAGCGCTTCTTGCGCGCGACGCGCTCGCTGAGCTTCTGCCGATCCAGCTGCCCCTTCACGAAGCCGCGCGCGCCGAGCTTGCTCGCGAGATCCGCCGGGAGCTCCCCTCGGGAGAGCGCGGCGAGCTCGTCACGCGAGACGAATGCCCAGTCTCCGAACGGACTGGTGAGGAGCACGTCGGGGCCCACGCTCCGAAAGCGAATGGGGAGAAGGTCGGCGCTGAAGGTCACGTGAAGCTGCCTTTCCGCTCGATCGTCTTGCCGAGGGCGTAGTTCGCGAGCTCCGCCGCGGCGTCCGCCTCGACGTGGCCGTCGGCCGCGGCGGCCTCGGTCAGGGAGACACGCAAGACGAAGAAGCCCCCCGCGCGCTCGCGCTCGATCGCGAGGAAGGGCTCGAAGACCTTCGCGGCCTCGTCGATGGCGAACCCGTCGTAGAGCGCCTCGTCGAACCTGAGCTCGGTCATTCGCCTTCCTCCTTCTTGGGAGCCTTCTTGCCGTATTTCTCTTCCCAGCTCATCGCGATGCCGAGCGGGTCGTCGAACGCGGTCGCGTCACCGATCTCCATCTCGAGCAGCTCGTCCAGGCCGGGAGGCCCAGCCGCCCCGGCGATCGCGCGCGTCGTGATGGCCTCGATGAGGCGGCGGCCGCTCGTCGCGAGCGACAGGCGATACGCCTGCGCGAGCGCCTCGTTCCCCAGCCGCCCTGCTGCGACCTCGTCGGTGACGCCGGCACGCTTCGACCGAACGGTGGCAGCGACGCCCGTCTCGGTCTTTTTGAGCAGGACCCAGGCGCGATCGAGGTTCGTGTAGGCCGCCTGGTAGACCGCTTCGAGCGGGTACAGCTCGCCGTCCAGATCGATGCGGAACCCTTCCATCGGGCGCAGAGTCTACTCGATCCGTTCCTCTTCCGTATCCGCGCCTTCCCGCTCCGGCGCGATCCCGAGGTCGGCCGCGCGCCGAGCCTCCACCTCGCGCCTGCGCGCGTGTTTGCGCAGGCTCTCCTCCGTGACGAGCCCGACCTCGGGCAGCGGGGCGGGCTTGGCCGAAGGGCCGTCGTCTCGCCGATCGCCTCGGATGGCACGGATGATGGGCTCCGGCGAGACGAAGACGGGCGCGAGCTCCGCCGGGTCGTAGGCGCCGCCGCGATCGAACAGCCCGCCGCAGATCGACCGCAGCGAGCACACCGAACAAGCCGCCGCGTACTGGTGCTCCCACTCGGTCTGTCGCACCGTCTGCTTCTCGTCCAGGAAGTGCACGACGCGCTCCTCCGACTTGACGATCTTGCGAGTCTCCGTGCTCGCCCAGGCGAACTCGGTCATGTAACAGAGCGGCACGCGCTCGACGCGGAACGTGCGGCCGGTGCGGTGCAGGAGCGAGAGCGCCCGGTGCAGGGAGGCCTCGAACGCCCGCAGGCTGGGGAGGTACTCCGTCTGGTTCACCTCGGCGCGCCCCATCGAAGGGTCGAGGTTGTTCCAGACGTAATGGCGGACGTAAGGGTGCCGTTCGGTTAAGAACGCGACGTTTTCGTCCAGGTGGTCGGCGTTGTGCCGGTTGATCACGCAGTTGACGTTGACCTCGATCCCCGACGCGTGTGCGTTCTCGATTGCCGCGAGCGCGAGCCGGAGCGTCCCCGGCGTGCCCCGCAGGCGCGCCTCCACCTCGGCGCGAACCGAATAGATCGAGACGTGCACGAGGTCGAGCCCCGCCTCCGCCATTGCGCTCGCAAATGCGGGCTGGGCGAGGCGGTGGCCGTTCGTGATCATCCGCACGTGCAGGCCCCTCGCCTTGGCATACCGCGCGATCGCCGGGAGCTCGGGGTGGAGCGTCGGCTCACCCCCGGTCAAGACGACGCCGAAGTACTCGCGCTCGCAGAGGTCGTCCACCAGGCGCTTCATCGACTCGAGGGTGTGCTCGAACGGCGTCGACGGGTTGGAGCAGAACCCACAATAATGGTTGCAATGGCGGACGACCTGCAAATAACCGATGTTCGCCACGCCTAGTCCCTTGCCCTCGCGACCTCGCGCTCGATCTCCTCGAAGACCCCGCGGCCGATCGCCGTCGGCCGTCCGTGGGCGAGGAGCACCTCCGCGCCCTGCGCGTTGAGGCGACGCACCCGCGCGAGGTGGTGCTCGATCTCGCCCGCCGACTCGCCCGCCCCGGCCTCCAACATCTGCTCGTAGAGGCGCGCGACGGGCAAAAACGCGTGCACCGCGAGGAGCACGCCGTGGATGGGGCGCGGGTCGGGCCTCACCGGCGACGCGTAGCGCTCGTCGCGGTCGTTTTCGATGATCGGATCGAGCTCCAGCAGCGCGTTGATCTTGTTGTGAGAGACCTCGTGCACGATGGCCTCGGCCATGGTGAGCGGGCTCTCGTGGAGGCTCAGGTACACCGTGCCGATCGCCTCCTGGTACGAGGCCGACAGATGCGCCTCCTCGAAGAACCCGACAGGCACCATCTGTCGCAAGACGAGATCGATCTCCGCGCGAAACGCGGGCAGGTGCGCGCCGATGGCGTCGAGCGCGCGAACGAGCGCGCCCGTCCACTCCGCGAGCGACCTTCCGCCGAGATCGATGGCGTTGCCCGCCTTGTCGGGGTGCGCCTCGAGCATGCGCAGCGGGTTGTTGTCCGCCTGGGCGAAGAGGATTCCGCCGATCAGCGGCGAGTAGGGCGAGTCTTGCTCCGCTCCTGTCACCTCCCCGCTCGGCAGGATCGTGATCCGGCTCTCGCCCTCGAGGACACGCGCGCGCCGATGCGCACCGAGCGCGACGATCTCGCGTGGTGGATCGGCGAGCACGATCGGCTCGGCCAGGAGCCCGGCGTGAGCGAGCTCGAGGGCGAGCGTCCCGGCGAGCTCGTTGAGGTACCGGCGCCGTGTTGCCGCGACGAGCGGCTCGCGCAGACCTCTCACCAGGACGCCGACTGTCGGGAGGCACGCCAGAGACGCGAGCGCGCCCGGCTCCTCCGCGCGAGCACGGGAGAGGACGCGGCCGACTGCCGCGAGCCCGGAGTCCTCGCCCAGCGCCCTCGCGAGCCGGAGAAGCTCGGCGAGGAGCCGCCGGATGGCGAGCCCGTAGATCCGGGCGAAGGTGCCCGCGCCCGGGACCGGGACACAGAGGTCGCGCGGCGGCTCGAGATCGATCACGACGGCCGCACCTCCGCCGTCCCGTGCCGTGCCGCGTAGTCCGCCCGGAGGCCGCAACACCTGCTGCGGAAGCGACAGGGCGCGCAAGCCTCGGGGAAGCTCCCTCCGCTCAGCCGCGATCCGCTCAGCTCGAAGGTGTCGTCGGGTGTGATCACCCGCACGCGATCCGAGCCCGGGTGGCGCACGTGCTCCTCGTAGCCGGGCAGAAGGCACCTCGGGAGGTGGAGGCTCACGACCTCGTAGTCGCCGGCCCGCGCCGCGTCGAACGCCTGCACGACGTGCGGGGCGACGTCGGTCATGCGGGGGAGCTCGTATCCGAGGTTCGCCGCCTGATCGGTGAGCGAGAGCAGCCAGAGCGCGAACCGCCGCACGCCCAGCGCGTGGAGCGACGCGATCCACGCGCCGACCTCGCGGTAGGTGTCCTCCTTGAGGATGAGGTCTGCGGTGGGGTCGAGGTCACGTCGGACGAGCGCCTCGATCGCGCGCTGCCTGAGCGCAGCGGCGCCTTCGCGCCGCACGGTCGCGTCGTAGGCTGCGTCCGACGGCGCGTGGACCGAGACGTGGAAACGATCCACTCCGCTCCGGACCAGGAGATCGAGGTACGGCTCGTGTGCGTACCGAAGCCCGTTCGACGCGACCTTCACGTGCTCGTATCCGAGCGACCTGGCGAGCCGCACCAGCCGAGGCAAGTCCTCGAAGATGGTCGGCTCACCGCCGGTGAACGCCACGTCTCGGTACCCGGCGTCGAAGGCCTCCGAGAGCGCGGCCGCCACGCGCGCCGTCGGGAGCGCGCGCCGTCGCATGGCCGGCGTGATCGTGCAATACGAGCAACCGAGGTTGCAGTCGTAGCCGAGCACGACGTCGAGGAGCGGCACAGCCACGATCGTACCAGGGCATCGCTCCCGGTGCGGCCGCAGTGTAGCTTCTACGAGGCTTGGCGCGACGGACGGTCTTCCTCGGGTTTTCGTGCAACAATCGCTGCATCGTCTGCGCGCAAGGCGACCTGCGGGCGAGCGCGCCCCTGGCCTCGATCGAGGAGGCGTCGCGGACGATCGACGCCGCGGAGCCTGGCGACGTCCTCTGCTTCGTCGGCGGAGAGCCGACCCTTGTCGGCGAGCTGCCCGATCTCCTCCGTCGTGCCGCCGACCGGCCGAGCGTGAGCGCGCTGCTCCAGACGAACGGCAGGCGGCTCGCCTACCCCGCGTACGCGGACGTGCTGGCGCAGGCGTCGAGGCAGCTCTCGCTCGACGTCTCCTTGTTCGGGTCGAGCGCCGCCATGCACGACTACCACACGTCCAGCCCAGGGAGCTTCGCCCAGACCGCGCGCGGGATACAGAACGCCCGCGCGCGAGGGATGCCCGTCGGCGTCTCGGTCGTCGTGACGCGCTCCAACTTCCGGCACCTCGTCGAGGTGGTGCGGCTCGTCCGCGCGCTCGGCGCCGACGCGCTGCGCCTCGCGCACCTGGAACCGCTGGGGTCGGCGCGAGCGAGCCTCCTCCGGATCTCGCCCAACGAAGAGCTCGCCAGGCCGGTCCTCGAAGCGGCCGCGACGGAAGGCAGACGGTTGGGGGTCCAGGTAACCGTGGGCGAGCCGGGCGAGCCCGGACCACGGGGCCGGTTCGCCGGGCTGGGGCCGACAGCCTGACGCCGGCGCGAGGCGAGGCTCTGCTACCATGCCTCTCGTGGCGGAACGGGACGTCGTCGAGCGCATCAGCTCCCAGGGAGAACGCCTCCACGTCTCCATCGGCGCCGTCTGCAACAACAACTGCGTCTTCTGCATGGAAGAGGACCGCGACGCTCGGTACGAGAACAACTCGGCCATGACGCGCGAGCGCGTGCGGTGGATGCTCGAGAGGCACCGCGGCGCCGAAGAGGTCTGCTTCACGAGCGGCGAGCCGACCACGCGCCCGGAGCTGCCCGAGTTCGTCGCGTGGGCGAAGGCGCTCGGCTACCCGCGCATCAGCACGATGACGAACGGACGGCGGCTCTCCCAGCTGCCGTACGCCGCGTCGCTGGCCAAGGCGGGCATGAACCGCTTCTACGTCTCGATCCACGGGCACGAGAAGAAGCTCCACGAGGGCCTCACCCGGACGCCGGAGAGCTTCGAGCAGACGGTGGAGGGCCTTCGCTCGGTCGCCAAGCTCAAGCGGTTCGGCGTGGAGCTCCACACCTCCACCGTGGTCACCAAGCGAAACCTCCCCAGCTTGCTCCCCATCTACCGGTTCTTGCGAGCGCTCGGTGTCGACCAGGTCGTCTTCAACGTCATGCAGGCGAACGGCCGCGCCGAAACCAACTTCGAGCACATCTTCCCGCGGTACACGGAGATCGCCGAGACGTTCCGCGGCTTCCTGAGAGACGTGGGCGAGCTCCGTCCCATGGCCTTCTTGGTCGACATCCCGCTCTGCACGACGGAAGGCATCGCCGATTTCAACAGAGGGTACGTCGAGCGTTACGTCCACTACGACACCGAGCGCCACGCGGCGGCCCCCGCCGTCGCCAGGCCACGCGCGGAGGAAGGTCGTCGCGGCCTCGTCATGGTCTCCCGCGACGATCTCGACGAGGCGCGCCGCGTGAAGCGCCCCGAGTGCGCTCGCTGCCGCTACGACGGCGTGTGCGAGGGCGTGTGGTCGGTGTACGCCGATCGCTACGGCTGGGACGAGATGACGCCCGTGTGATCGAGCGGCCGGAGCTCCGAGGTGCCGTGCATCTCGGCGTACCCTCGCCTCAGGCCGTAACACTTCCGCTCGAGCACGCAGCGCTCGCAGCCTTCCGGCTTGACGAACTCGCCGCGATCGAAGCCGGCCGGGAGGTCCGCGATCTCGGCGTACGGCGCGAGCGAGCCCGGCACGAGGCAAAGCGGCAGCCCACACATCGACTCGAAGCCGGTGATACGCACGCCCGAGCTCGCGGCCAGCGACACGGCCTCGGCGATGACGGGGAGCGCTTCGGCGTAGCGGGGGACGAGCGCCGGGTCGCGCGGGACGAGATCCGTCGAGGGCGCCACGAACGAGATGCTGAGCTCGACCTTCGGCCAGCGACCGGCGACGAGCCGCACGAGCGGGACGAGCTCGCCGAGGTTCGTCTTGCAGACGACGAAGTTCAACGTGACCCGGACCCCCGCGGCCACGAGGTTGTCGATCCCCGCGACGGTGCGGACGAAGGTCCCCGGCGCCTCAGTCACCGCGTCCGAGATCTCGGGGGTCGCGCCGTGCAACGAGACGAAGGCCTCCTCCAGCCCGGCGGCCACGAGGGCGTCGACGAGGCCTCGATCGTCCAGCCGGACCGCGTTCGTCTGCAGCTGCACCGGGTGTGGTGAGAGCTGCCGCGCCAGCGCGAGGTACTCGGGCAGCTTCGGGTTGAGCGTGGGCTCTCCGCCGGAGAGCGTCACCCGCGCGCCGCGCGAGGCAGCGGAGATGATGGCCTTTCGCACGGCCTCGTCGGGCGGCGCGGGCAGATGCGTCGACACGAAGCAGAACCGGCACGCCTGGTTGCACCGGAAGCTCGTGCGGACGATCTCCTCGTAGACGCTCTCCCCTCCGACCATCGTGAGGTTGGGGCTCACGAGCTCGCGCGAGATCTGCTCCTCGACCGATCCGACGAGCGTCAGGCGGCGCCGCGCCTTCTCGCCACGCACGGGGTGGAGCTCGAGCGCGGCGTCCGGCGAGTCGATGGGAAGACCACCACACCGCGAGGCGACGTCACACGCCTCGCACGCCGGCACGCGGATGCGCCCGTCGCGGTCCGCGACCTCGGGGAGAGAGAACCAGTGGTGCGGCCGCGCTCGAGCGTCGAACAGGCAGGGCGTCATCGATGATCGGGGGTGGAGGGCGGTGGGCAGCTCCACCGCTCGCGCAGCGGCCTCGATCTCGAGGGCCACCGCGGCCGCCTCCCCCAACGGGAGCACCTCCGTCGGGTCGGCTGCCTCGCGCGGCACGACCAAGACGAGGGCGCGGACGCCGGGCCACGACCGCACGATCTGGCCGGGCATCGAGGTGAGGAGCGGCTTCGTGGATCGGGTGATCACCGACACGATCTCGATCTCGATGCCCGCCTCGAGGAGCGCGACGACGCCCGCCGACGACGCCTCGAACCCGCCGGGGTCGCGCGTGACGGCGTCGAGCGACGAGCCCCAGCCGGACAGGTGGACGCGCGCCTTGTCGAGCCCAGCGCGCGCGAGGGCGTTCGCGCGCTCCCGATCGATCAGCGCGCCGTTCGTCTCGAGCACCACGCGCTTCACGCCGAGCTTTCGCGCGCCTGCCACGAGCAGCGGCAGATCACGCCGGAGCGACGGCTCTCCTCCGGTGAGGCAGATCTCCTCCGCGCCCGAGGCCGCGGCCTCACGGAGCCGGCGCGCGATCTCGTGCGCCCCCGTCGCCGACGGGTCCTCCGCGTCGCTTCGCTCGAGGCAGAACGTGCACGCTTGGTTGCATCGACGGTTCGTGACGACGGCGACCGTCCGCAGCCTTGGCGTCGATGTAGGCGGCCGCGCGTGCATGCCGGGAAATCCTATCCCGACGTCACCGGGAAGGTTGCGAGGATCGCGGCTTTGCTGGTCTCCTACGAGGAGAGGTAGCTTCAGCATGATCGGCCGCTTGCTCGCCTGCATGACGATCCTCGCGTCGGTCTCCTGCGCCGAAGGCGGAAACCTCGATGACGGCGACGGGGGCAGCGCCGGGAGCACCGGCGTCAACGCCGGCGGGTCGGGCACGGGCGCCGGCACGACGGGTGCCGGCTGCACCGACGAGACCTGCAACGGCAAAGACGACAACTGCGACGGGACGATCGACAACCCCGATGTCCTCAACGGGTTGCCGTGTGACACGGGCACGCCGGGCGCGTGCGGCGCGGGGACCACGCTCTGCCAGGCGGGCGTGAACACCTGCGTTCCCAACGTCGAGCCGGGCAGCCAGCCCGAGATCTGCAACGCAGCCGATGACGACTGCAACAACATGATCGACGACGTCGACGGGAACGACACCTGTCCGACGCAACATCCCTCCGCGCAGAACGTCGCAGACTGGTCGTGCACCGGCACGTGCGCCATCACCGCCTGCACGGCGGGGAGCTGGGACTTCAACGCGTCCGCGGACGACGGCTGCGAGTGCATCACGGATCAGGCCGCGACGGCCTGCGGCGCCGCCGCCACGACCACCGTTCCGCTCGGAGGAATCGTCGCGCTCACGGGCGTCGTCGAGATGTCGGGCTCGAGCGACTGGCTCACCTTCCAGTTCGATCAGCCGACGGCGGGCCTGCCGTTCCATCCCAAGGTCGAGCTGACGAACAACGCGGGCGGCTCCTATTCGATGGACGTGATGGTGGACTGTGCGGGCACCGCGGCTGGCTGCTCCACCACGGGCGGCGCCAACGACGAGACGGGGATCGCTGCCACCGTCTGGGAGCAGAGCTACAACTACGTCGCCGGCGCCGGCTGCTGCACCGACACGACGCCCAGGCAGACGGTGGTCACGGTCCGCTTGAACCGAACGACGCCGCCGGCCTGCGACGCGTACACGGTCACGGCGACGAACCAGTAGCGGGCATCGCGAGCCGCCCTGAGGCGTCGCCCGTGGTGAAGCGCTGATCCAGACCCGCCCCTCGATGTGACGATTTCGTGGGGGAATGGTGTCGTCAGACCGGGCACAGTTCCTGCTCGGAGACGCTTCGCATGCGAAACGCTCGCTCCGTCTCGACCGCCTTCAGCTTCGCCCTCCTCTCCGTCTTCTCCGCGGCTTGCAGCGAGGGTGGGAAGGTCACGGCCGACCAGAAAGAGGCCGAAGAAGAAACCGGCTCGGACGTCAACGCGTTCATCCTCGCCATCCCGAACCTGGCCGTCGCCCCCGCTCAGCCGAAGACCGAGATCTCTTGCGATGGTCTCTGCCCCGACCCGGAGCAAGACGGAGAGTCGTATTGCACCTACTCGCGGTACACCGAGACCGCGCAGTTCGATGAGTTCGTGGCGTTCCAGCCGAACAGCGCCACGCTCTGGCCCGGCGTGATCGTCCGCGGCGAGGACGCCGCGAACGGCGTGCTCACGCCGGTCGGCGTCCCCCTCGCGCCCGTGAAGTTCAGCGTCTCCCTCGAGAACCTCGTCGGGAGCCCCGTCGGCGAGATGGCCGATCCGAGCCTCTCGTCTTTCCGCGAGGAGCAATCCGAGATCCTCTCCGCCGGCGTGGACGGCGCGACCGCCGCTTCGCTCGACTTCGAGGTGATCGAGGTGAACAGCACCTCGCAGCTCTCCGTCGCGCTCGGCGCGAGCGTCAGCTGGCCGGGGGGTCCCGACATCGCCGCCAGCTTCGACTTCGCCTCGAGCGAGCACAAGACGAAGATCCTCGTGAACTTCACGCAGGCCTACTACACGGTCGACGTCGACACACACGGCACGCCGGCCGAGTTCTTCGCCGACGGCACGACGGTCGACGACCTCACCCCGTGGATGAACGAGGCGAGCCCGCCGCTCTACGTGCAATCGATCACCTACGGCCGCCGCGTCATCTTCTCGGTCCAGACCGACCGCAGCGCCTCCGAGGTGAAGGCTGCGCTCGAGGCGTCGTACGCCGCGGCCGGCGTGGCCGACATCGGCGTCGACGTCGCGACCGAGCACAAGGAGACGCTCGCCGAGTCGACGATTCGCGCCTTCGTGCTCGGCGGCTCGGGCGACGACGCCACCGGCGCGATCAACGGCTTCGAAGGCCTGGTCGCCTACATCAAGAACGGCGGCAGCTACTCGAAGGACTCTCCCGGCGCCCCCATCGCTTACAAGCTCGCGTACCTCGACAACGCGGTCACGCAGCTCGCGTTCACGACCGACTACGCCGAGCGGCAGTGCACGAAGAACCGGACGGACCTGCACCTGGACCTGGTGGGGATCGAGCACGTGAGCGGGGGCGACCCGGGCGGCAACGTCGAGATCTTCGGTCAGGTGGTGGTCCGCTACCCGACGGCGACGAGCCCGGTCGAGGACTGCAACACCGGCGGCGAGCTCGCCTGGGTCTGGATCTCGCCCGACGGCAGCTGGATCAGCTTCCCCGAGCTCACCACGTGGTATCCGTCGGCCCCCACCTCGATCGACCTGCACGACCTCCCGGTCGATGCCGACCAGAAGATCTGCCTCATCGCCGACATGTGGGAGGAGGACGGCTCGACCGGCGAGCTCTCGAGTGATGACGACTTCGGGATCGCGGGCACGCTCATCTCCTTCAAGGACGGCTGGCCCGGCGAGCACCACGTCCTCACGCACGGCACCGGCGACAACAGCCTCGACGTCCAGGTCGACGTCTCGATGCCCTGAGCGCCGCGCCCGATCAGGGTCCGCGGGAGGGTGAGAGCGCGGCTACACTGACCCGCGTCACGCACCATGATCTCCCTGAGAGACGCGCGGGTTCGACAGTACGAGGTCGCGAAGGCGAAGCGACGAGGCCGCGTCGCCTGGATCACCTTCGCGCTGGGGATCGTGCTCGCGCCCCTCCACGCGTTGATACCGATCGCCCTCATCCCCTTCGCGGCGATCGTCGCGATCACCGCCGCCCTCGCGCGCAGCCCGAAGCTCCTCGCCTCGGGCCTCGTCCAGGTGGACCGATCGAGCGTGCGGAGCGCCGGCTCCGTCATCCTGAACGGCGCCGAGGTCGAACGCGGCGTCGTGACCTCGTCGGGGATGGGCGCGCAGGCGGAGCTCACGCTCGCGGATGGTCGTGAGGTCCACGTCGGCGCGTGGACCTGGGCGGAGGCCGAGGCCGTGCTCGCCGAGCTGGGCCTGGACGCGTCTCGTCGCCGGACCCAGCTCGATCTGACGGGCGAGAGCCGGACCGCCGTCGGCCTGCTGCTCGCGTATTTCGCCGCGGTCCCTCTGGGGGTCTTTGCCGTCCTCGCTTATCTCGCGAGCCCCGTCTTCTTCTCGCTCCTCTGCGCGCTCGCGGTCGCCGTGTTCCTCGGGCTCGGAGCGCTCACGCGGCCGCCGCTCGTCGAGATCGGCGCGGATGTCGTCATCGTTCGCCGGTCCACCGGCTCGGAGAGCATCCCGCTTCGCGACATCGTCGACGTGAGCTGGACGAACCAGGCGGTCTACCTGACCCGAGCCGGCGGGAAACGCGTCGTCATACGGGGCCTCGGCGCCTCGGCCCAGGCCGTGCGCGCGGCGGCCGCCCGCATCCAGCAGGCGCGCGCCGTCCTCCAGGCCTCGACCAGCCCTCGCCTGGTGCTCGACGCGCTGAGCCGCCGAGGACGTGATCTCGGCGCGTGGCGGCGGGACCTCGGCGCGATCGTCGGGCAAGGCGGCGACTACCGCACGCGCAGCCTCGAGCCCTCGGACATCGCCCAGGCCCTCGAAGCCGCGGACGCCTCCCCGACCGAGCGGGCCGGCGCCGCCATGCTCCTCGCGAGCCACGCGGATCCGGAGATGCGAGCGCGCGTGCGCATCGCGCTCGATCGCGCGGCCTCCCCCAAGCTCCGCGTCGCCCTCGAGCGCATCGTGGAGAACGCCGACGAGCCGGCCGTCGAGGCCGCGCTCGCCGACGCGGAGGCCGAGCACGCGTCGCTCTCCGGCCACGCGCGCGGCGCATCCCGCGCCGGCTGAGACTGCGGCTATGCTGGCGCTCGCCCCATGAACCGCGCCAGCCCCTTCGCCTGCCTCGTCTTCCTGACGATCCTGTCCTGTTCTGCGGGCCCCGCAGAAGCGCCGGGCGTCGCCGAGCCCGCCGCGCCGAAGAGCCCGGATTGCGAGTCGAGCGGAGGGCTCTGCCTGCCCAACACGACCTCGGCGCCAGCGACCTATCGGCAGGCGACGGTGGAGGAGGGCGTCTGCAAGCGCCGCGACGAGATCTGCTGGATGCGGCAATGAGCGGCCGGTCGCGGGCGCATTACCACGAAAGGACGAACTGCACCGAATACCGGTCCGCCGTGCGCAGGTGCTCGCCGGCTGGGTATTCGTTCGAGAACCGAACCGTCGAGAGCGCGTCGAGCACACACCCGCGCTGAACCTGATCGAGCACCGTGCTCGGGTCGAGCTCGAAGTCGTTTTTCCCCGAGCCCGACTTCATGCGGACATGAACCACGGTGCCTGCGCCGGCGCACTCACGGGCGGCCGCCGCGGCGCGGCCGAGCGCGGCGTTGGCGCGCGCGGTGTCGATCCCCTCGGCGCTCTCGATCCGAATCGACGGGACCAGCTCGGAGCCGATGGGGGCTCCGACGATCGGTGCCGGTTGCCAGGCGACGGGGGCCGCGCTCGCGTTCTCGATGGGCGGTGCGGCCGGCTTCGGCTCGGTCGATGCCTGCTCCACCGGCGGCTGCTCCGCAGGGTTGGCGCCGGAGCTCGCGCAGCCCAGGAGACCGGCAGCAGAAACGCAGACGACCGAGATGATTCGAGCTGCCATCGTTTGCCTCGTCCACCAGGATTGCAGGAACCGGGCCGCTTGTCTGCGGTGGAAGCGACGTCGAGGCTCTCCTTTGACTCGCAACCAATGCGCCCGACTCGCGCCGTTTCTGCGGACCGCGCCTCAGGTCTCCTCGACCACGCGCGGCCCGAAGCGCTTCGCGTTCCTTTCCCTCGCGCGGGCGAGCTCGGTCTCGCGTGTCCGCTTGGGGGTGGTGACGACCATCTGGTCGACGAGGGTCCGGGTGAGCTTCGCGATCTCCTGGATCGTCTTGTCGAACAGCTCCTGGTTCGCCCTCGCCGGCTTGCGCGTGCCGCTGACCTTCCGAACGTATTGGAGCGCGGCTGCCTCGATCTCCGCGTCGGTCGTGGGCGGCTCGAAGTTCAACAGGACCCGGATGTTGCGGCACATGCCCGGAGCATACACCGCGCCTCCGACCGAGCCCGCCCGTGGACGCCGCGCCGGGTCCGGTGCAGACGGTCGTCATGCGCCCCGTTCGATTCGCTGCCCTTCTCCTCGCCCTATCCGCGGCCTCTTGCGGGGGCGAGCCGGCGCCGACCAAGACGTCCGCGACCGCCGCGGCGACACAAGCTCCGCAGCCCTCCGCGACCCAGGCCGCGACCGCGACGGCGCCTCCTTCCTCGGGGAGCGCCGACGCGGAGCCCACGCGCATCGCGGCGCAACACGTCCTCATCGGGTACAAGGGCACGAAGGTCGGCACGGCGACGCGCACGAAGGAAGAAGCCCGGAAGCTCGCCGAAGAGGTCCGGAAGAAGGCGCTCGCCGGAGAGGACTTCGCCAAGCTCGCCCAGGAGCACTCGGACGACCCCGCATCCAAGGAGCGGCTCGGCAGCGTCGGGACCTTCACCCGCGACGGCATGACCAAACCCTTCTCGGACGCAGCCTTCGCGCTGAAGGTGAACGAGATCAGCCCCGTCGTGGAGACCCATTTCGGGTTCCACGTGATCAAGCGCAACCAGTAGCGCCGGCGCGCCTCAGCGAGCGAAGATCCGCGCCGGGTCCTTGAAGGACTTCATCTCGAGCGCGTTCCCCGCCGGATCGCGGAGGAAGAAGGTCGCCTGCTCGCCGACCTGTCCCACGAACCGAATGCGAGGCGCGATGACGAATCCAGCGCCAGCCGCGCGGAGGCGCTCGGCGAGCTCGTGCCACGCCTCCCAGGGGAGGATCACACCGAAATGCCTGACAGGGACGTCATCTCCGTCCACCGGGTTGGATGCCGCGGTCGAGGCGTCGACGTCGACGAGGTGCGCGGTGATCTGGTGACCGAAGAAGTCGAAGTCGATCCATCGAACGTCTTCTCGGCCCACCCGACACCCGAGCAGCCCGACATAAAACCTCCTCGCCGCCTCGAGGTCGTCGACGGGAAACGCGAGGTGAAATGGAGCGGAGGGTGCGCGCGAGTCCATGCGCCGAGCGTCTCACGAACGGCGCTCCGCCCTCAACGTCACGCGTCGCCGGCCGCGTGATCGCGGCACGTGCGTTGCTGCTCACGTGGCACTCTGGAGCGGTACCCACCCCCGACGTCGACGAGTCCTCGGACGAGTCCTTCCCCGCCAGTGATCCGCCTTCGTGGTCGCCGGTGGTCGGCGCCGGGAAGGGCTGAGGCACGGCTCCTGCAGTGACGATTCCGTCATGAGTGTTCTGCGGGATCTGGTCTCGGGAATCGGTCGAGCGCTACATCCGGTTCGGGCGGGAGAAGGCAGGCTGCTTCGAACGCGGCTCCGGACCTCGGACTTCCCGTGGATGAACATCTCGAGCCCCGATTTCGTGCAAGGCGGCCCCATGCCCCAGCGATGCACGGCGGACGGCGACAACGTGTCACCCGCGCTGTCGTGGGGCTCCATCCCTGCCACGGCGCGCGAGCTCGTGCTCGTCTGTGAGGACTCGGACGCCCCGCTGCCGAAGCCGTTCGTCCATTGGATCGTCTACCGCATTCCTCCGACCACGACCGAGCTGCCCGCGGGGCTACCGGAGACCTGGGCCGTGGTGGAGGGAGCGGGGATGAAGCCGGGGATGAAGCAGGGCGTAAACGGCAAGAGACGATGCGCCTACGATGGGCCGTCGCCTCCCATCGGCCACGGCGTGCACCACTACCACTTCCAGCTCTTCGCCTTGCGAAAGCCGCTGGAGCTGGCCAATCCGCCCGACAGGAACGAGCTCTACTCCCTGCTCCACGACGACATCGTGGCCTTCGGCGAGACCATCGGTACGTACGAGCGAGCTCGTTGACCCGCGCCGGAGCTACATGGCGGTGTAGCCGACGGTCAGCATCGGCTGGACGATGAAGCCGGTGAGCGTGGCGTCGGCGTCGGTGGTGCTGGCCGTGACGACGGGCCCGCCGAGGAAACGCGACTCGAGCCCGATCGAGAACGCCTTGCGACGGATCCCGTCATCCCCCCGTCCGAAGACGGGGTGAACCGCGAAGTGGAGGCGAGCGCCGTAGTTCGCTCCGGACGCGAGCTTGTTCGTCCCGATGGCCGCGAACGCGCCGACGTCGGGGCCGACGCCGATCGAGATCATGTCGATGATGGTGAAGTCCACAAGCACCGCGCTGGCCACGTTCACGCCGCCCGCGGGGCCGACCAGGATGTCCAAGCTGGGGACCCAGTAGACCCCGACGAGGTGGTTGATCTGCGCGCCCACCTGCCCCTGCACGCCGACGGCCCCCATCGTCAGGCTGGAGTCGGGGATGGCGAGGACGCCACCTTCGACCGACACGCCGCCGCGAAACCGGGCGCCGTCTCGTTCCATGTTGCCTCCGGCCGCGTCGACGTCTTCGGCGTCGTCAGCCTCGTCGTCGGTCTCGAGCTTCGACTTCTTCTTCGGCTTGCGCTTCGCCTCCTGCTCCTCTCCCTCGGCTCGAGCGCTCGGGGCGCCGTCGTCGTCGATGTCCTCGTCGTCACCGGCGCGGGCGACACCGGGCGCGAGGAGAGACAGGAGGAGAGCTGCGATTGGCGGGAAGGAAAGATAGCGGAAACGCATGGATGCTCGTCGTACGCATGGACGACGGCGGATTCTCCAGCTGTCACGCGCCAAATTGGTGCTCCGTGCCACACCGAGGCCGCGTTGCGACGCGACGGCGAACGGGGCCGAGCGAGCGACTTTCCGCGGACGTTTGGGGTAGGCTACCCGCCATGTCTCGCGTCAGTTTCGAGCAGTCTTCGAGGCGCGTCCACGTGCGCGTGCCGCAGCGAGGACGCTCCCTGCTCTCGGTCCCGCTCCTCAACAAGGGCACGGCTTTCACCCGCGAAGAGCGCCGCGTCTTCGGCCTCGACGGCATCCTCCCGAGCACCATCCTCTCCATCGACCAGCAGGCCCGTCGGGCCTACGAGAGCATCACCCGGAAGGCCGAGCCGCTCGAGCGGTACATCGGCATGGCCGCCCTGCAGGACCGCAACGAGACGCTCTTCTATCGCCTGCTCGTCCAGCACACGGACGAGCTGATGCCGGTCGTGTACACGCCCACCGTCGGCGAGGCGTGCCAGAAGTACAGCCGTATCTTCCGTCGGGCCCGCGGCGTCTGGATCACTCCGGAGCACAAGGGTCGGATCGCAGAGGTGCTGGCGACGGCCGCAGGCCAGGAGATCCGCCTCATCGTGGCGACCGACAACGAACGCATCCTCGGCCTCGGCGATCAGGGGGCGGGCGGCATCGGGATCCCCATCGGCAAGCTCGCGCTCTACACGGCCGCCGCCGGCATCCACCCCTCGCAGACCCTGCCGATCAGCCTCGACGTGGGGACCGACAACGAGGACCTCCTGGAGGACGATCTGTACATCGGGTACCGGCACCGCCGGCTCCGAGGAGCCGCCTACGACGAGCTCCTCGACGAGTTCGTCGAAGCCGTGAAGCGGTGTTTCCCTCGCGCGCTCGTCCAGTGGGAGGACTTCAAGAAAGGAAACGCGTTCCGCCTGCTGGAGCGGCACGTCGATCGGCTCCCCTCGTTCAACGACGACATCCAAGGGACCGCCGCCGTCGCGCTCGCCGGCGTCATGGCGGCGTGCCGAGCCAGGCGAGAGCCGTTCGAGCGCCAGCGCGTCGTCATCCTCGGCGCAGGCGCCGCGGGCGTCGGCATCGCGAGGCAGCTGCGCGACGCGTTCGGTCGCGAAGGAGTCACCGGAGACGATCTGGTTCGTCGTATCGCCGTGCTCGACAGCAAAGGGCTCCTCGTCGAAGGCAACACGGGAGGAGAGCCGCACAAAGACGAGTTCGCCTGGCCGCGCGATCTCGTCGGATCGCTCGGGCTCTCGCCCTCGGCCGACCTGCCCACAGTCATCACCAAGCTCCAGGCCAGCGTCCTCATCGGCACCTCCGGCCAACCCGGCGTGTTCGGTCGCGAGGTCGTCGAGGCGATGGTGCGCAGCACCGAAGCCCCCGCGATCTTTCCGCTCTCGAACCCCACGAGCAAGAGCGAGGCGACCCCGGCCGACGTCATCACCTGGTCCGACGGCCGCGCGCTCGTCGCGACCGGCAGCCCGTTCGAAGCCGTGACCCACAAGGACCGGCGCCATCGTTTCTCTCAAGCGAACAACGTCTACGTCTTCCCCGGTGTCGGGCTCGGCGCGCTCGTGGCCCAGGCCAGCCGCGTGACCGACTCCATGTTCACGGTCGCCGCGCGCGAGCTCGCCGCCTCGGTATCCGAAGCGGATCTCGGAGAAGGCGCGCTCTTCCCCCCGCTCTCGGAGCTGCGAGACGTCACCGCGCGCGTCGCGGCGGCCGTCGTCCGAGAAGCGCGCGACCGGGGCCTCGGCCGCGCCATCCCCGACGCCGAGATCGATCGAGCGGTCGTCGACGAGATGTGGTTCCCGGATTACCCGGAGCTCGAGCCGGTCTGAGGTCAGCGCCGGCGAGCTTCCCAGAGCTCGCCGAGGCGAAGGCAAAACGCCACGCGCGCTTCGCTCGGCGCGTCGATCTCCCCGAGCGCGGCCGAGAGGACACGCGCCTCGGGATCGATCTCCGCGCGAGCGTAGGTATCGGGGTCGGCCAGCGCCGCGGCGCGCTGCGCGCCAGCGAGCTGCCAGCCGTAGAGGAGGAGGTCCGACCGCGCGGCGCTCGCCGGAGCGAGGATGGTCTCGAGCGCGGCGTCGGACGCGGCGAGCTTGTCGAGCACGAGGAACCTGACGAGGTCGTCCAGGTAAGCGGCGCCGCTGTTCCACAGCGCGAGCTGCGCGTCGGGCGAGACCGACACCTGATCGACCCGCGACTCGACGGCGAAGTCCCGCGCGAGGTCGAGGCCCCAGAGATCGTAGATCGCCTCCCAATCGTACCCGGAGGAGCCCAAGCCTTCGGCCTCGACGGCGCTGCGCATCGCGCTCACGACGCCACGAACACGCTCGTCGTCCACGTAGGAGCACTGGGGCAGTGCGACGAGCGCCGGCGCGAACCGCTCGAAGCGCGCCGACTCGCGCGCCCGCTCGACGATCCACGTGGCCACCCGCGGACCGAGCTCGAAGTTGAAGCTGGTGTTGGGGTAACCGTAGCTCCGCGCTGCGAGTGAATAGCCCGCTCCGAGCGACTCCCGCGCGAAGCGAAGGCGAGAGCCCGAGTCGGAGGCGTCCTCGAGCACGCGCCGTTGCTCGGCCGTCAGCTCGTTGTCCTCCTCACCGAACGCGCCGGGCCAGACCGGATACCCGCCCCAGATCGGCCGCGGCGTCTGGCCGTGACAGCGCGTGCATCCTGCGTCTCCTTCGACCGTCGCGCCCTCCTCGCGGAAGGTGATGGCGGCCAGCCGAAACTCGCCGCTCTCCTCGTCCTGCTCCATCAGCTCGGCCGTCTCGTAGCGGGGATCCTCCGGGTCGGTGCTCACCGCCACGACGAGCCGCGCGTCGGGCCCGAAGAAGATCGCGCGCGGGTGCTCCACGTCGGCGCGGTGCAGGCTCTTCGTGCGTTCGAGGAGCACGACGCTCGCCCTCTGCTCGGCCGGGAGCGCGAGGAGCAGATCGTCCACGCTCGTGAGCGCGCCCGACTCCGCACCCGCGACGAGCGCGTCGATATCGAGCTCGTCTTGCGTGGGTGGCTCGAACGCCGCCGTCTCGCCCGAGCAGGCAACGGCAAACGCGAGCGCGTGCACGAGCGCGAGGAGCAAGACAATCCGCGGAAGCATCGAGGTGTCCGGTGCAAGGCAGGTGCCACGCGAGATCCCGCTGCGCCGGGCGCGACAAGGAGCGCGTGGCGAGAAGCTTTGGCACGGCACCGAGCCTGGCGACGCCCGCCCCTGCCATTCTGGCAACCGGCTGCGCTTCATCGGCTTCACCGGCCACAAGGATCCGGACATCCACCTCGCGATGCTCGACGAGGCGGACGCGCACGGCTTCCGGTTCGACGCCGTCCAGCTGCCGCTGAACGTCCTCGATCACCATTTCCAGAGCTTCGAGGCCAAGGTGCTGCCCATCTTGATCTCGAAGGGCATCGCCCCCCTCGGGATGAAGGCGCTCTGCGGCGGCGACATCCTGGCGAGCGGCAAGGTGGCCGCGGCGGAGTGCCTGCGTTACGCGCTGAGCCTCCCCGCCTCGGTGATCATCACCGGCTGCGACACGGTCGAGGTGCTCGATCAGGCGATCCGCATGGGGAAGGGATTCATCCCCTTGTCCGCTCACCAGACGACCGCCTTGCTCGCGCGCACGCGCGAGCTGGCCAAGGGCGGCGCGCTCGAGCAGTTCAAGACCGGCACCAAATATGACGGTACCGTCAAGAACCCGCACTGGCTCGAGCGCGCCGAGGTCTGAGCGGCTCAGCCGACGTTCTTGCGCAGCACGTCGACGATGCCGTCCACCACCGGTCCGAGCAGCTTCGCCTCGGTCTCTTCGCCGACCACCGGCAGGTTGACCTTCTTGTTGAGCAGATCGACGGCCTGGGTCCGCAGACGAGCCGCCTCCTCCCCGCTCGCGCTGCCGTCGACGAGCGGTCCGATCGTCGCGCGGAGCTCTTCCCCGAGCTGGCCCGCGAGCACCTTGTTCAGCTGCTGCAGAGCTGTCGTGAGGATCTGCTTCTCGGTGCCCTCACCGGCGAGAGGGATATCGAGCTTGGCGTTGAGCTTGTCCGCGAGGGCGTCGATCTGCTGGTCGTTGAGCATGGCGTCGGCAGGTTACAGCGTCGCGGTCCGTCAGGGCAGATCGAACACGAGCACCTCGCCGCCGCCGATACCCTCGACGTGGACCGCCGCCTCGTCGCTGATCGCGAGCCCGTCGCCCTCCGCCAGGTCGTGACCGTTCACGCGGACGCCGCCGCGCGCGATGTGGACCCACGCGTGCCGTCCCGCATCGATCGTGAGGCTCGCGCTCTCGCCGGCCTCGAACACGCCGGCGAAGATCGAGGCGTCCGTGTGGACGGTGACGCTCCCCTCCTTCCCATCGGGCGAGGCGACGAGCCGCAGGCGCCCGCGTTTGTCGTCGGTCGTGAACGTCTTCTGCTCGTAGCTCGGCGCGATCCCGCGCTGCCCCGGCAACAGCCAGATCTGGAGGAAGTGCACGCCCTCGCGGTCGGAGGCGTTGAACTCGCTGTGCACGACACCCGTGCCGGCGCTCATCCGCTGCACGTCCCCGGGGCGAACGACCGCGCCGGTGCCCGTCGAGTCCTTGTGGGCGAGCGCGCCTTCGAGGACGTACGAGACGATCTCCATGTCGCGGTGCGGGTGCGAGCCGAAGCCCCGGCCGGGGGCGACCCGATCGTCGTTGATGACGCGCAGATTGCGAAAGCCCATGTGCGCCGGGTCGTAGTAGTCCGCGAACGAAAACGTGTGGTGGGAGTCGAGCCAGCCGTGGTCGGCGTGGCCCCGTTCGCCGGCCTTGCGGATGCTGATCATGGCGACCTGCCTTTCGGTCCTCAGGATGGCCACGGCCCTTCCCTTTGGGAACCCCGGGCGCGCCGGCGAGGCGGAAACGCTGGGTTGCGCGGGCGCAACCCGCTCGCGCGAGGCGCGCGTGCTCAGATGTATTTGGACGCCTCACGCCGCGTGAGGCCGCTCATCACCTCCCCGTGCTCGGCCAGGAAGGCGCGCACGAGGTCGGGGCGTTTGCGCGACACCGCGCGGAGGACCCAACCGATCGCCTTTCGGATGAAGAACTCCTTCTCGCCGAGCAAGGGGACGGCGATGCGGGTGAAGAGCTCGAAGTCCCCGCCGCCTCGGCTGAGCGCCTCGAGCTGAGCGAGGATGGCGGTTCGCCGGACCCAGAAGCTCGGCGCCTTCGCCCAGCGGAGCAGCCGCGCCTTCTCTTTCGGGCTCCGCGCGATCACCGGACCGACGAGCTTCGTGGCGATCCAATCGACGTGCGCCCAGCAGGCCATCCGTTCGACCCAGCGGATCAACATGTCGAGGTGCGCCGGCTCGAGGTCCTTCCGCCTGCGCTCCAGGACGCCGATCGCGGCCGAGCGCAGCTCGAACCAATCGGAGGCGGCCAGGGCCTCGAGCGCGGGCAAGAGCGCCGAGAGCGGCTCTTCGGCGTGCTCCGACGAGAGCTCACGGGCGGCCGCACGGACCGTGCCTTGGTCGACGCCGAAGAACGAGAGCTCGCTCTTCATGTACGCCTTCATCCCCTCGGCGCGCTCAGCCGTCCCGTCGCGGCGGAAGCGCTCCGTGAAGGCCTTCATCACGGCTGATTTGCTGACTGTCATGTCATTCTTTGCAGCGATCGAGGTCGGGGAAGCGGCCGCTCTTGCGGAGCGCCTGGATGCGGCGGTAGTAGCCGCTCGTCTCGGTGCCGTCGGGGGCGAGGCCGGAGACGCCGTGGTCTGCGACGCTGAGCACGCCGTAAGGCGGGTCTTCGCGAGGGGCGACGGAGATGGCGCCCTCCTTCAGGTACGCGAGGGTCCCGACGTGCTCGAACTCGAGCATCAAGCCGGGGATGGAGGTGACGACGTCGTTTTCGTTCCGGACCCTGACGACGTGCGCGCCGTGGCGCCCGGCCGCCTCCCGGAAACGCGCGGCGAACGCCTTGTCCCCGACACGCGGCGATCCGAACGTGTACATCCCCGCGAGATCGATCGATGCGCCTTCGTCGCGGGCGCGCAGGAGCCGAGCCGCCATCAAGGTCGCGAGACCACCGCCGAGCGAGTGGCCGGTCACCCAGACCTTGTCTCCGCGCTCCGTGACCTCGTTGAGCTTCTGGAGCAGGAGCGGCTCCACGCTCTCGAACGCCTCCAGGAACCCCGCGTGCACGCTCCCCCACTCGGCGGGCCAGCCGTGCTCGGAGAGCGGCGTCTTCCAGGTCTTCAGGTCGGTCGCGACATCCGCCATTTGGCTGGGCTCCGTCCCTCGGAAGACCAGGAGCACGAGCGGGCGGTCTCGATGCCTGGCGAACGCGACCTGGGTGCTCGCGTCGCGGAAGGTCCTTCCGCCGCTCTGGATCTCGCCGGCGGAGAAAAACTGCAAGAAGGACCCAGGGTGGGCTTCGCGGACGAGGTGATGCTGGAACGACGCTGCCGGCAGCGCGTCGGTCCGGAGCGAGGCCGCCTCCAGGAACGGCCGCACGCAGCTGCCCCAGGGCGCGCCGGCCGGGACCAAGCCGCGTGCCATGGGACGCAGCCGGTCGGACCCGAGCGCAGCGACGAGCTCGGGGGAGCGCTTCTGCTCGGCGGCGCGGAGGCTCCGCAGGTCCGCCAGGCAATCGGGCCACGCCAGATCACCCGGCTCGTTCGGGTTGTGAAAGCCGAGATCGTTCAGCATGGGCGCGAACACCGCGGCGTGTGCGTATTCGTTCGCCGACAGGAACGAGAGCCACGCCGCGTTCGTGAGGTTCACCGGCGACGCCGGCTCCGAGCAGAAGTCGAAGCTATTGCCCCCGGCGGGGCCTTGCTCGAGCGTCACAGCAGGCGTCATCGGCGCGGTGGAGACGGCGCCGGCGCCGCAGCCGAGGGGCATCATCGCCACGCAGAGGAGCGAGGCGCGCAGGCGCGTGCGGTTCACGGGGTCGAATGTCACGTGTGGCGGCGAGGCTAGCAAAAAGAGAGGTTCTGGCGTCCGCTTCCAACTCGGAGCATGCTGCTTCCCGTATGGCGCGTGGCGGGCTCCAGCGACGTGTCTTTCTCCTCGGTGCAGGCGTCGCCGTCAGCCACGTCGTCGGCTGCGCGCCTGCGATGACCCAGGCGGTCCCCGGCCGCGCGGGACAGCCCGTCCGCGCTCCGCGCGGGGTGGTCCCCCCGCCGCCAACCGAGGCGGCGGTCGAGCCCGAGGACGAAGAGGCGCCGACCGACGGACCGACCGCGCCCGACTTCTCGCTCAAGCTCCCGCAACGTCGAAAGGGCGCGCTCACGGGCAGCGCGTTCCTCGATCGAGCGGCAGGCCTCGGCCGCGCTGGGTTCGACGACGCGGTCTACGGGGAGATCGCGGCCGGCAACATCCCCGAGCACCAGCGAAGGCTCCTGCCCGTCGTGGTCACGAGCGACGCAGGCAGGTCCGCCAAGCTCCGCGTGCTCTGTGACTACCTCGCGATCGGGAGCGACGACGATTTCATCCGGATGCCGATGACGTCCGCCGCGGCGCAGCGCATCGCGGATCTGACCGAGACCATGTTGCCGACGCCGAAGCTGGTCGACGAGATCTACAAGCAGGCAGTGGCGAGGCTCCCGCCGAGCTACATCGACGGCGGCCCGACCGAGGACGAGATAGCGGACTTCTTGTTCCACCACGACAAGCTGGAGAAGAACCGCAAGAACCTGGGCTTCCCGCTCGGGGTGCTGACCGCCGGCGACAAGAAGGACATCGTCCTCTGCGAGCGGCTCCTGCAGCGGCCCGATCGCGTCGCCATCTACGGGTGGCACAAGAACGACAGTACAGTCATTCAACCATTGTCGACGATGCACTCGTGCCGCTACGCGGACTACTCCCACGGCGTCCGGCTGATCGACCAGCGTGTCGAGATCGACGGCGAGCTCCACCTGCTCGGGGAGATGCTCCGGGACCCGGAGCTGGCGGAGCTCGTCAGCGACGAGGGCCCGCTCGACGTCGTCGCCTACCCGACGACCCTGCCCGAATACGCCGGGCCGTCGAAGAAGAAGAAAAAGAAGAAGTCGAAGAAGACGAAACAACCGGGCCTCGCCAGCGGGAGTCGCGGCTCCCGCTGACGCGTCCGTCGTCACGGGACGGCCGTGCCTTCGAAATACGTCTTGGCGTGAGCGGCCGCATCGATACCGACGATCGAGCCGAGCTCGCGCCCTTGGCTGTCGTCTGGCCAGATGTGGATGCCGCCCCACAGCCGCGATTGCCCGGCTTGATCGGCCGCGTCGTAATACGTCCCCCATTGCAGGCGGACGTCGTTCGCGGGGCCGTCCTCGAAGACGAGGTATTCGCCCTTCTTGGCGACGAACTCGCCGAGACCGCCGGGAAAAAACGCGCTCCCGGTGTAGGCGGTCAGCACCTCCGCCGCGGCCCGGCTGAAGGTGCTGTGGCCGGAGACGAGCCCCGGGAACGCCGGCGTCACGAACGTCCTTCGCTGGTAGGGGATCCAGTCCACCGCGCGCATCCAGCCGACGTGACCGATCTCGTTCTTGCGGTCCCCCGGCTCCCCGAGCCAGGAGCGGACGACGATCTCGTCTTTGAACCAACGCAGGTGATGATGCCGCTGGCCGGGCGCGGACGACTCGTCCGTCACGATCTCGATGAGGCCGTCGATGAGGGGCAGCCCCTCGGGATCGTAGTGGGGAAGCGACGGGTCGGATGACTGCCCTTTTTGCGCGAAGTACCGGACGAGCGAGATGGGGCGGGCCGTCGTGTGCTTGCGCTTGAGGCCCCACGCCGTGATCGCGGCGTCGTGTACTGCGCCATTGAGTGCCAGGTAGAGCTTGGTGTCCCACTCCAGACGATCGACGGTCGTGGCCTCTCCCCAGGGCCTGAGCTCGGTCTCGGGCGCGTCCGACACCTGATTGGCGAGCACGTTCCAGTGCCCCGGCGGAGTCTCCGACTTTGGCCCGTCTGCCCAGAACTCGGCCAACACGCGCGTGAAGTCACCTTCGGGCACGACGTTCGCGGCGTAAGGTGCCCCCGTGGCCGGGTTCTCCGGGTGACCCGTTCCGTCGTTCGTTCCGAGCTGGTTGTTGCCGAACTTGCCCGGAGAGATGTCGATGGTCGTTCCCGAGTCGGGGTCGAGGCGAGACGCCTTGTCGATCATCTCGACCACCCAGTCGCGCATCTCGGTCATCGAGACGGAGGGCACGAGCGCCACCGCGTGGTGGACGCCGTCTCCGTCCGGGTCGGGCGGCAGCGCAAACGGGGTGACGTACCCCCAGTTCGGTCCGATGTACTTCTGCACGCCGGAGTCGACGATGAGCCCGTTCTGCGTCTCGGCCTGGGCCAGGTTCAGCTCCTGCCAGCGGTCGGGCTCCGTCAACGTGACGCCGGGGCGGTCGACGACGAGGGGCGGGTTGACCGGCGTGTAGCCCGTCGTGTCGGCGTAGCCGTTCGCCTCGTTTGCGCCGTCGTTCAGAAACCCGTCGATCACCGCCGCGCCGACTCGGTTGCCGACCGCGATCGGGTCGTCCCCGTCGGTGTGCGTGTCGCCCGCGTCGAGACCGAGCACGCCCATGAAGTCTTCGTAACAGGCGAGCGATATCGGGCCGCCGCTCGCGCTTGCGTAGCGGTGGTGAAGCACCCGGTACGCAGCGATGGAGATGGCCGTCTCGCGGGCGGCGTCGACGTCCGCGGCGTCGACCTTCTCGTGGAAGACGACACCGTCCGCGACGGCGTCGTAGGCCGCCCACGCGTCGTACATCGCGACGGACACGTGATAGAGGTTGCGCGCGTGGAGGCCGGGCTTGGGGATGTCGCGGCGAATCGAGTCGAGCAAGAGCTCGTTCCAGCGGCGTGCGATCGACCCCGTGGGCGCGATGTCGGCGCGGCCTTCCGGGCACACCGCAGTGGGCGTCGGGTCCGGGGGGAGCGCCGCCAGCGTCGCGGGCTGCTCTCCGAGGTTGAACATCACCCCCTTGTCGAGCGCCGCCGAGAGCACCTGCCCTCCGACGGCCCACACCCCACCGTCCGGGTCCGCCCAGGCGGCGTGCAAAGACGCCGGCTTCACGTCCAGCTTCGTGTCGACCAGCGCCCAGGCCGCGCCGGGCTTCCTCGAGTACACGACGCCGTTTGCGCCCGAGGCCCAGAACGTGCCGTCCGCTGCCCTCGTCACGCCCTGAAGGAGCGGCGCGTCGGTCGGACCGACCCTCTTCCCGGCCCCGTCCAAGATGACACCTTGGTTATCTCCACCAACAATGACAATTTCGTCCTCGTCACCGGTGACTGTGAACAGCGTGTCCTGGACCTCGGAGGGGATGACGCTCCACTTGCTGCCGTCGTAGTGCAGGATGGTGCCGTGACCGCCCACCGCGTACACGTCGTCTTTCGATCGCCCCCATACCTTGAAGAGCGCCGGCAGCTCGCCGTCCGCAGCGAGGGGGACGTCGTCGGGCAAGTCCACGTTCGTCCACGTGGTGCCGTCGAAGTGCCACAAGAAGCCGTACCGACCCGCGCGCCCGCCGACTGCCCATGCGTCGTTCGGGGCGCTCGCCCAGACACCAAACACCGTATCCGCCGCGAGCCCCGGCGTGGCTTGGCGGGTGAACGTCTGCCCGTCGCCGATGAGGATCGTCGCCCCCGCGCCGCCGACGAAGATCTTGTCGCGCGCGAGCGCCTGCACCCACCAGAGGTCGTACGCCTGCCCCGACGGAACCCGCGTCCAGGCGGCGCCGTCGTAGTGCAGGAGGAGGCCGCCCTTGCCGGCGTCCGCGCCGACCGCCCACACGTCGCCGGCGGATGCGCCCGACACGGAGAGGAGCGCAGCCTCGAGCTCGTTCGCGACGACGGACCAGGTAGGCTCGACGACGGGGACGGGCTCGATCACCTCTTCGGTACAGCTGGAGAGCGCGGGCATCGAGGCGCCGAGGGCGAGCACGAGGACCCAGCGAGCGGAAGAAAGGCGGATCATGTGCCGCGCCCAAGCAAGCTGCGAGCCACACGCGCAATCCAGGCTGTCGCGCCGTCAAGTGGCGAAGGATTTGCGTGCCCGAGCCGTGGTAGTTTCGCGCGGTCGTGAGCGCGACCGAGCTTTCCCCCACCCGGCCCATCTTCGGTCGGGAGGCCGACATCGCCGCCATCGGCAGAGCGCTCGAGGCTTCGCGCTTCGTTCTCCTGCATGGTCCCGGCGGAGCGGGGAAGACGACGCTCGCGCGCGCTCTCGCGGCGCGAGCCGGCGAGAGGGCGGTTCCTTTCTTCGACCTCTCCTCTGCCGCGACCTCCGCCGGCGTGGTGGCCACGCTCTCCGCCGGGCTCGGGCTGACCGTCGGCGCCGCCGACGTCGAGGCGGCGCTCGATCAGGTCCGCGACGCCATCGCGGCCCAGCGCAGCCCGTTTTTGATCCTCGACAACCTCGAAGGCATCTCCGGGATGTCGGCCGTCGTGACGCGCCTGCTCACCGCCGGGCCCCCCATCCTCGGCACGTCGAGGACCAAGCTCGCGGTCGAAGGAGAAACGGACGTCGAGGTCGGCCCGCTCGCGGAGCGCGATGCGGTCGCCTTGTTCCTCGATCGCGCCCGGCGTGTCGCCCCCGAGCTCGCGGCCGACGGGGCGACGGCAGAGCTCGTTGCCAGGCTCGAGGGAAGCCCCCTCGCGATCGAGCTCGCGGCCGCCCGCGCGCACGTGTTGCCCCCGAGCGCCTTGCTCAGGCGCGTCTCCCATTGGCTCGACGTGCTCAAGAGCAGCGCGCCCGAGCTGCCGGCGAGGCACCGGTCGCTCCGCGCCGTGGTCAGCGGCTCCTGGGAGCTCTGCACCGAGATCGAGCAACGCGCATTGGCCATGGCGTCCGTGTTTCGCGGAACGTTCGATCTCGAAGCCGCCGAGGCCGTGCTCGGGGAGGACGCGCCCGACGCCCTCGAGTCGCTCCTCGCGACGAGCATGGTGCATCGAGCCGCGAGCGCTCGCGGGCCCCGCTTCGCCCTCTATGACAGCGTCCGCGAGCTCGCGACCGAGAGGCTCGCCGATGACCCCCGGCTGCGCGCCGAGGCAGAAGACAGACACGCCGCCCATTACCACGCGCTCGTCGATCTCTTCGCCGAGCGCGCCCGCAACGCGGAGAGCACGGCCGTCGAGATCATCGCCGCCGAGACCGAGAACCTGCTCGCCGCCTTCCGGCACGCACCGCGGTCCGCCCTCTCCCACGGGGCGGTCTTCCACAGGACGCTCCCGGCCGATCTGCACCTCGCCGAGCTCGAGCGGGCGCGCGGGCGGCTCACGAACGACGTGGTGGCCACGGCGGAGCTCGAGATCGCGGAGGCCAAGGCCATTCGGCGGTTCGGCAAGGTCGAGCGCTCGGTCGAGCAATCCGCCATTGCGATCGCCGCGGCGACCGCGGCGAAGCGCGATTTTCTCCTCGCGGAGGCTTACTACATCTCCTGCGTGACCCTCTATGACGCAGGCAGGCTGGCGGAGGCGCGGGCCCACGCCGAGCACGCCATCGCCGTCGCCGAGTCCTCGAGGGCAGACGCCACGCTCGCGCGCGCCCTCGATCAGCTCGGCTTCTGCGCGCTCGACGAGGGAGACTTCGCGCTCGCGACCCGCTGTGCGGACCGGGTGATCGCCATCGCGCGCGAGCACGGCTTCCGCATGGTCGAGTCGTTTGCGGAGAACCTTCACGCAGGGGTCTACCGGCGCCAGGGGGAGCTCGGTCTCGCCGAGAAACACCTCCGACGCGGCGTCGCCCTGATGGAAGAGGTCAAACACCCGCCGCAGCACATGATCTTGCTCGGGAACCTCGGTCGCGTCTTGCTCCTGGCCGGCAACCTCTCGTCGGCCACCCAGACGCTCGAGGAGGCGCTCGCGCTCGCGAGGAAATGGGGGCAGCGCAAGACGGAGGTCGCGCAGCTGGTCAATTTGGCGACCGTCTTCGCCGAGGCCGGAGAGCTCGCCGACGCGCGCGCGCGCGCGACCCACGCCGAGGCGCTCTCTCGCGAGCTCCAGCACCGGCGCATCATGTTGCAGGCAACGTTGCTCCTCGGAATCGTGGCGCTCCTCGAGCGGCGAGCATCCGACGCCACCGCGGACTTCGGGCGCGCGCGCGTGGTCGCCGAGGAGCTCGGCAGCGCGCCCGGACGCGCGGCGGCTACGGCGGGCTCGGCGGCTGCTCTCGCGATGCGAGGCGACCTCGCCGCGGCCGACGCCGAGATCGCGCGTACCGCAGGCGAGCTCGCGTCGTTGACGGAGATCGACGTCGCGCTGGTCGACACCGCGCGAGCTCTCGTCGAGCTGGAACGAGCGAGCCGCGCGAAGGCACGGGGAGACAAGAAGGCCGCAGACACCGCCGCGGGCGAAGCCGCACGATTGCTCGCAGCCGCCGAGCCGCGCGCGACGACGTCGGCCGAGGTCCGCCTCCTGCGCCGCGCCGCGCTCGGCTCCACCGAGGGCGCCGCGCCCCCTGCTTCCGGAGCGCCGAGCACCTCGGGTCGATTCGAGCTCGTCGGGCGCACGGGGACCATTCGGGCAGACTCGCTCCCCCTCGACGCAGACCTGGCGTTCGACGCCATCGAGCGCTCGGCCGTGGTGGACGGGAAGACGCGCATCGACCTGCGCAAGAAGCCCATCTTGGCGCGGCTGCTCGAGGTCGCCATTTCCTGTCCGAACGAGGCGCTCGACAAGGAGCGACTCTATCGAGAGGTCTGGCACGCCGAGTTTCGCAACGTGTCGCAAGGCGCGGCCGTCTACAAGGCCGTTGACCGGCTCGCGCACCTCCTCGACGCGGACCCGCGGAGGTTCCTGCGTTGGGACGAAGAGGGGCGACTGGTGCTGACCGCGCGCGTGCCCGCCCTCTTGCGCGCACCTGCCGATCCGTGAGCGGCCCGCCCGCCGCTACCGCGCGGCCGGCTCCAGCGTGCAGCTCCGCGGCTCGCGCAGCTCGGCGCCCAGGCTGAAGAAGACGTGCATCGCCGCCGCATCCTTTCCGAATCGCGCGACGACGTAGCTCCCGGCTTGTCCATTGGGCAGATCGTATTGGTGAGCCGGCAGCTCAACTGCCTCCACGCAGACGCGCTCCTTGCTCCAGCGAACGCGCGCGAAGGCGATGCGCTCGGAGCTGCCGGGATCGACCACGCCCAGGCGAAACCAGGAGGTCGGCATGCCGATCACCGCACGATGGCCATTCGCACCTTCGCAGCCGGGCGCGCCGTCGGCGACCGCGGTGGACCACGGCGCGAGCACGACCGGCGCCTCGCCCTTCGTGAGCAAGACCGCGGGCTGCTCCGCGGTGGGGGCGGACCGCGCGGGCACGCGGATGACGCCGACCTTTCCATCGGGGCCGACCGCCAGCGCGTCCGGCGTGACCGGCGCGGCGCTCTCCGGCCAGGGTGGCAGCGTGAAGAGCTCCTCCACGCTGCTCCGCGTGATGCGCTGGATCGACGTCGCGCCGAGGTAGTCCTCGAGGAGCACGGTGAGCTCGTCCGGCCCCGTCTGCATCGCCGAGGTCACACCGAAGTTGAACTGGTTCGCGCCGAGCGAGAGCGCGACCGGCGGGCCCTTCGGTCGAGCCCAGATCATCGGGCCCGCGACCCCCGTGAGCAAGACGCTCGTGGTGGCCCCGCCGACGACCACGGGCGTGCCACGCTCGTCTTGCTGCAGGAGGTCGGGGACCGCGCCGCCGGCCGCGCGCGCAGCGTCGATGAGGTCGATGATCTTCACCGTGCCGTCGACGATCGTCGCTTTCGGATCGAACGGCAGGAGCACGCGGAGCTTGCGCGGCGCGCTCGACAGCGGAATGCCGCCTTCGGGCGTGGCGTCCGGGCGCGTGCCGGTGACGAGCGCGCGGAGGTTCTCGTCCTCCATCGAGCCCCCCGAGGCGCTCGCGATTCCCCGCGGGAAGGTCGCCGCGTACGCGTTTGGCCCACCAGAGACGGCAATCGCGCCGAGCCCCGGGCGCTCCGCGTCGCCGCGGAGCGCAGCGAGCTTCCTCACGGCCGGCCCCGTCGCCTGGCAGCGGATGACGGGCAGCGGACGCTCGGGCTCGGGTGGAGTCGTGAGAACGCCGAGCGGCGCGGCGGCGGGCTTGTCGGGAGGAGGGGTGGGCTCCCAGCCGACCCGCAGCCACTCGTAGAGCGCGCACCCCGCGGCGGAGCATGACGGAGTCGTCGACGACGTGGGCAGCGGCGGCGGCGCGACCTCCTGGAAGGTGAAGCCCCAGTCCGACGACTGCCAGAGTCGATCACCCGAGGCGGCCAGCACCCGGCCGTGTGTGACGTCGGCGCTGCTGAACCGGAAGGGCGACTCCGTGATCGTCTTGCCGTCCTTCGCGATGCGCACGCCGATGTTGTTGGAGTCGAGCCCGACGATCTCGCCCGATTCGGTCACGGCGAAGCGGTCGACCAGGACGGAGCCGCTGACGCGGAACCGCGACGCGAGCGCGTTCGCTTGTGCGTCGTCGAGCTTCCGCCGCTCACCGGTCCTGGCGTCGAGGATCCCTCCGTTCGGCGCGGCCAGGATCAGGAGCGCGCCCTCCCCGTCGGGGACGATGCCGCTGATGTTGGGGACGGGCTCGCCCGGCTTCGTGTCACGGAGCTCGGCGCGGTCGAGATCGTGCCACGTGCCGTCGTCGTGGCGGACGCAGACCGCCGCCGGCTTCACGGGGCCGGTGCACGCGCCGGCGAAGAGCAGGCTGTCCCCCCGGCCCCGATGAAAGAGCGCAACGGAGGGGAACGTCTGCTCGAGCGTGGTCCGCTTCTCGCCGTCCGGGCGCCGGAAGACCGAAGCGCCCTGGCTCCCGAGGCAGAGGAAGAGCGTGCTCTTCGTGAGCCTGGTCGCCTCACACTGTCGCTCGGGCGGCAGCACCCCGGCCTCCCGCTCGACGATCGCGCCCGTGCGTGTCGAGACGACGAAGATCGAGCCCTGGTCTGCGACGAGCGCGCGCTCGCGATCCAGCGGGACGCCACGCGCAACCGCGGCCTCGAGGGGCGAGACCGTGGATCGCCACCCGCCCTCCTCCCGTACCGGCTTGGGTCGCGGCATGGGTACCGCGGTGAAGCCGCTCTTGTCCGCGCGGGCGGCCACCTGCTCAGGGGAGGAGATGACGATGACGGTTCCGTCTTGATTGACGACGTTCGTCGGGCTCCAGCCGAGCTCCTTGCCGACCTCTTTCCAGGTCGATCCGTCGTCGACCGAGCGATGGAGCGAGCCGAAGGTCGTGAGCCCGATCGTGACTCCGGGCGCGGTGGCGACGACGGATAGCCCCAGCGGAAGACCCTTCTTCGGCTTGCCGGTCGCGGTCTCGACCGCCACGGTCTCGCCGTCCGCCTTGCGCACGAGCAAGAAGCCCGGCCCCACGAAGACCTGATCGATGGACCCCGGGACGAGGCTCGTGATCGGGCCGAGGAAGCTCTGCGCGCGACCGACCCCGAGCCCGGTGAGGAACAGGAAGCCTTGGTCTCCGGGGAGAGGGATCGCGCGGTGCACGGCGACGTCGGCGGGGGCGACCTCGGGCCAGGCCATCGCCGGCGAGACGATCGCTCGGCGGGAGGCGGTGATGATCCCGACCTTGCCGCCCCCGAGGTCGAACACCCGATCTTGCTGTGTGGCGGGCGGCGGCTTCAGGACCCACTGAGGCGGCGGGGCGTCGGCCTTCGGCGGCGAAGCGGAGACGGGGGCGCTGGGCTTCCGCGCGTGCTCGACGGCCGGTGAGCATGCAGTCGCGGCGAACAGGAGACAGCCGAGGGCGCGAGACGACATCCGGCGAAGCATAGGGGACTCCTGCCGAGGTGCGCACGTGCCGGGCAATCGTGACCGCGGCGCGTTCAGCCCCCGGCTGGAGAACCGATCTGCACGAGGCACCCCTCGAAGGTCTTGCACGTGGTCTGCTCGAGGCAGCCCTGCGCCCGCGCCAGCGCGTCGCCGTCTGCTTCGGTCACCTTCGAGGCCTTGCAGGCCTCGACGCAGGTGGCTTCCGTCTTCGGCGCATCTTTCCGCAATTGCTCGACGACGCCGAGCTCGTGTGCGTGGCCCTTCGCGAGGGACTCGGCGGCTTCGAGCCCGCACGCGGTGGAGCGCTTGCAGACCTGCTCACAATAAGGCGAGAGCGCGACCGCAGGAGCAGCGGCCGACCCCGACGTGGCCGGCTTCCCGGAAGGGCTCGCGCCCTCGGACGAACAACCCGACGCGAGCGGAAACAGGACCAGCGCGAACGAGAGCTTTCGCATGTCGTGAGCGACACCGGGAACTTCCGGATGGTTCCCGTTGTCGGGCGCTCGACTGGAGGCAGCCATGCGTCTTTCTCTGCGCCCGCGTCATCTCGCGATCACCGCCCTCTTCCTCGGTGCCCTGGTACCCACCCTCGAGCCAACCCCAGCCGAGGCCTGCATCCACGGCATGTACAAGCAGGTCGACCCCGTTCCGCAGGGTGTGGCCGAGGCGGAGCGCTTCCTCGACCAGGGGAGGCCGCGCGCGGCGGTAGCCAAGCTGAAGAGCGTCGATCCCTCATTGATCTCGCGGAAACCGGGGGCGTCGCCCACCTCCGATCTGGCCTTGCGGGTCTTCGCGCGCGCCGCAGCGCGCACGGGCGGCGAGCTCACGCTCGGCTTCGAGGGTGAAACCGACGGCGAAGGCGCGGCGGGCAAGCGGCTCGAATGGGCCGCTGCGACGATGCGGGAGCTTGCGCAGAAGCAACCCTCCGACGCGGGGATCACGACCGACCTCGCCGAGGTGCTCGCCCAGGATCCGACAAAGCGGGAAGAGGCCAAGCGCGCCCTTGCCGAGCTCGAGACAGCCGACCTCGTCGGCACCGCGCACGCTTACGCGGCCCTGGCTCGCCTCAGGACGACCGCGCAGCCCGCCCAGCCCGCCTACCTTGCCGCCGCCCGCTCGGCCCTGGATCAGGGTCGAATCGCCATCGACCTCGCGCGTTGCGAGCGCATGACGAAGGACAAGGCGTCCTGCTCGCTCGCGGAGCCACGCGAGATCAGCGCAAACGAGCCCCCGGCTCCCGTGATGCAGCCCTTCCGACAGCCCAAGGCCATTCCGCACCCGCCGGTCATTTAGCCCGCGCCGCCTTGTCCGGCCGAGCGCTCCGCTCTACCTCAAGGTAGATGCCCGAGCCGCTCCACGACGCGTCCTTGCCCGTCCTCGTCTCTATCGTCGCTGCCTTCTTCGGCCTCCTGACGATGGGCAATGTCGTGCTCGGGTTCGTCATGGAGCGCATCGTTCCGAAGCGGAAGATCTTCGCCGTCCCGCTCGCGCACGGGCAGCTCGGGTTCGAGCTCACCGGCAACCTCGTCTTCCTCGCCGTCGCGGTGGTCACGTTCACCGCCGCGCTCTCGAGCGGCGTCATCCGCTTCGGCGAAGACTCGGTGTTGCGCAGCCTCGCCACGTTCGCGGCGCTCCTCCTCGGCTTTCAGGTCTTCTACTACTTCCTGCACCGGGCCATGCACACGCGTCCCCTCCTGTGGATGCACCGGTGGCATCACCGCTCGCAGGTCACCACGGCGCTGAGCGCGCAGTCGATGAGCGTGTTCGAGGCGCTCGCGTGGATGCTCGGGTACGTCGGCCTCCCCCTCGCCTTCTCCCTCGTCGTGCCGATCGGCTTCTGGGGCTACGTCGCGTACATGGTCTTCAACGTGAGCGGCAACATCGTTGGGCACGCCAACGTCGAGCTCGCCGGCGCGGCTTCCGCAACGCGCGCCGCGACACTCTTCGCCAACCCCTGGGTCTTCCACGCTCTCCACCACGCGCGGTGGACCGGGCACTACGGCTTCCAGGCCGCCTTGATGGACCGCCTCGGTGGCACCGAGTTCGGGGACTGGCCGGCGCTCTACCAGCGCGTTGCGGCGGGCAAGCCGCTGGAGAGCCTGAAGGTGCGCGGGGAGTGAGCGCGCGGCCGCGACGGTGAGCCGATCGTGCGGGCATGCTACGTTTGAGGCCGACGCGATGCCGACAGCGCCCTCGACGAAGTCCGCGACTGTCGCCGACTGGCTCGCCCAGCCCGAGGACGCACGCCTCGAGCTCATCGATGGCGAGCTGATCCCCAAGGCCGCTCCGACGGCGGAGCACGGGCGTGCCCAGGTCGCGACGGGCATCTCGCTCGGTGCGTTCGCGCGGCGTGGAAGCCGCGGCGGTCCCGGCGGATGGTGGATCGCCAGCGAGGTCGACATTCTCCTCGACGGGCGCGGCTATCGTCCCGACCTGGCCGGCTGGAGACGCGACCGTGTACCGGCGTTGCCACGACAGCGGCCGATGACCGTTCGCCCCGACTGGGTCTGCGAGATCGTGAGCGAGTCGAATCGCTCGACCGATACCGTCAAGAAGGTGCGCCGCTACCACCAAGCCGGCGTGCCCCACTACTGGATCCTGGACGAGGTCGCCCGAGCCCTGACGGTGTACCGCCACGGCCCTGACGGCTACATCATCGCGCTCGCCGCGGAGGCCGATGAGGTCGTGCGCGCTGAGCCGTTCGATGCCATCGAGGTGAGGGTCGGCGCGCTCTTCGGCGACGACGATCCAGACGAGTAACAGAACGAGCGGAGCCGTCAGCTCTGCTCACGACATGAGTCGGGGCGAGAGGATTTGACCGAACCTGTACGGGGTCCTCGGAGCCGGACGAGCGAAGCGAGTCCGAAGCGGAGGGGACGGAGTATCAGGTTCGGCCGAACCGGACTGCACGGAGTCCAGCTCGCTGGACGGAGTGCAGGGAGGTCCGACGGAGCGAAGCGCAGTCGCAGCCTCGAGGTTGGTTTGGCTCTGCCAAACAGAGTCGGGGCGAGAGGATTTGACCCGGAGTGGACGGAGCGAAGCGCAGTCCACGGAGGGCCGAAGAAACGAGCATGCCTCGTGAGCTTGCTCACGACATGAGTCGGGGCGAGAGGATTTGAACCTCCGACTCCCTGGTCCCGAACCAGGTGCGCTACCAGGCTGCGCTACGCCCCGGAGCCGTTTGCGGGCGAACCCGCTCGTGCACGGCCGCGGACCATGGTCGACGAGCGACCCGAAGTCAAGACGTCCGCGATGGGGGGAGCGACGATCTGCCCTCCCCTGCCCTGACGGGGGCCCGGAGTCGCGTTAACCGGGTGCGGGACCGGCCGACGAACTTTGTTGAGCGGTCGAGCGCGCAGGCGGCAATCATCGGTGCAGGCATGCCTGACTTGCTCCCCCTCGAACGCATCGCGGCGCTCCGCGCGGAGCTCGACCTTACCGACCGCCCGGATGACGTCCTCGCTCGCGAGGCCCTGACCCGGTCCGCCTGGAGCGCAGGCCTCGAGTCTCTCCTGGCCGAGCTGGCCGACGAGGTCGATCGAGGGAAGACCACACGCGCGGAGGCCTTCGCGGACGCGTACGAGGAGGCTCGGGCGAAGCTCCTCGGGACTGCGCCGGCGGACCGCGCGCCGCGCTCCAAGCCGGAGCCGATCGACCCGACCGCCCGCGAGCCCGCGGCCGAGGTCGACGTCGACGCGACCGGCATGACGGACAACCGCGCCGTCGTCCAGGCGCTCAAGGACCGCGGACTGCCCTTCGATTCTTCAGCCGCGCCCGCGCCCCCGCCACCACCCGCGCCCTCCGAGCCGAAGGACCAGAGCGGCGAGACCGTCGAGGTCGACGCGACAGAGATGCGCGAGAAGCTCCGCGCCATGGGCATCGGCGTGGAGGCCTCTCCACCCCCGAGCCCCACCACCACTCCCGCGACCCGCGGGACCGAGAAGCTCGACCTCTCCGAGTTCCAGGCCAAGGTCCGCGCGCTCCAGTCGCTGCCCATGCCCGTGGATCGGTTCGCGGCGCTCCAGGCGGAGCTCGCCCGTTCCCCGGACCGAGCCGCTACTCTCCGCGCTCGTGGGGTGGACCCGGCGACCTGGCCCGACGTGCTCCGCGCCTTCGGCGAAGCGATGAAGCTGCACCCGAACCTGCGCGAGCAATACGAGCGACTCCTGCACGAGGCGGCGAACCGATGAGCGACTTCGCGTTTCACTTCGAGGGCGGCAAGGCCGAGTGGGAAGACCTGCGGGTCGTGCGGTTCGAGCTCACGGACGCGATGAGCGCCCCCTACGAGCTTCGCATCCTGCTTGTCGGCAGCCTGGACGGCGAGCTCGACCCCTTCGATCTCGTCGGCCAGCGCGCGACCTTGCGCATCGCCACGGGCTCGACGCCGGCCATTCGCTGCGTCCACGGCCTCATCACCGAAGCGGAAGACAAGGGCCTCTCCCAATACGGCGCGCTCTACGAGCTCGTCCTGCGCCCGCCGTTCGCCCGCGCCGCGTGTCGCACGCGCAGCCGCATCTTCCTGGAGAAGAGCCTCAAGCAGATCATCGAGGCCGTGCTCGGCACCGGGGACCGCATGCAGCCCGGC
>JAEUKE010000219.1 GCA_016794345.1 Myxococcales bacterium | reverse complement strand
TGAACCGTGATCTGGCCGGGATGGGCGTCTGAACGGGGAGCCCTTCGGCGCGCAGCGGGCGGGCTGGGCGGGCTGGATGGGGGGCTGGGCCGGCTGGATGGGGGGGTCGGGGTCCACGAACGTGCTCGGAGGCGCGACAGGAGGGGCACGTCGGAATGGTGCAGCCGGGAACCGGCGCCCGCTCGCCGGGTGACTTCGACGGGGACGGGCTCGATGACCTCCTTCGAGCGGCGAAGGGCGGGCTCCACGTCCACTGGAACGACGAGGACACCTTCGGGCCTCCGGATCCGTTCTGTCTATCCGATAGCTTGACCGAAGTCGCGGCGGGTGTGGCCTCGACGGACCTCGACGGCGACGGCCTCCCCGACCTCATCGCCAGCACGCGAAACAACCAGCTCGTAGTCCTGGGCGGAGCAGGCGCTCGGCGATTCCGCGAGCCGCTCACGCTCCCGTCGGACTCGCCGGGCGAGGTCATCACCGCGGACCTGGACGAAGACGGCGAGCTCGACATGATCGTGGCGTCGGCGCTCCCGGGTGGCGGCGGGCAGGTCGAGGTGCACCTCAGCGCCGAGTGAGCGCGTGATCGCGCCGGCCGGGCCGCGGCCTGGACCTCCCCACCGGCGAGCAAGTCACAGCGTGCGGAGCCACTTCGCGACGACGGCGGGGTCGCAGCGCGTCACTTCGCTGATGACTTCGACGACGACGTCGAAGTCCTTGGTGCGGAGCAGGTTCTTGGCGTAGTCGCGGTGCTCCTCGAGCGCGGCGGTGTGCGCGGCTCCGCGAGCGATGCGCTGCTTGAGGAAGAACGCGAGGTTGTTCAGGAGGACCCATGGGACGACGAGCGGGGTGAGGACGCTCCACCAGCCGAACAGCGCGGTGTGCGCGCTCGTCGCCGAGCAGGCGCGGGCGCTGCACTCGCTGCAGGCCTCGAAGCGCGCCTCCTTGACGACTGCGAGGACGAGGAGCCCGGTGACCTGGAGGTAACGGACCTCGAGCGCGCCGGGCGCGCGGCACTCGTCGCAGCGGCCACGGTGGCTGCGACGGCGAACGAGTCGCGCCAAGAAGACGACCAATCCCGGCAGCGCGACGGCCGGGCCCATCACGACCGCGAGGGCAAACAGGGCGTCCTTGCTCAGGTCCATCGGGACGGTCGCCGCGATGACGATCACGAGCGTGCTCAGGCCGAAGGCGAGCATCGTTCCGATCAGGCTCGCGTCCTGGCGAAAGTACCGGGTGATGAAGCTGGGTCCGCTGCTCATGACGGCCCGTCGAACGCCTCTACCATGGATCTGCGGGAACAGCAGGCGCGGCAGGTGGTACGTCGCTTGCGGACCGCGCCCCCGCGCGCGTTCGGCTCACCGACCACCTCCCGGTGGAGCGTGTTGTGCTCTATCGCGACGACGAGCTCACGCACGAGCGGGTCGGGGGACCGACGGTCGGGAAACACGGCGTAGACATCCTCCGTCGTTCGCCCTTCCGGGAGGATCTCGACGAGCTCGCCTCGCGCGATCCCCTCCCGGACGAAGAACTCGTTGAGCCGAGCCGCGAAGCCGCCGCCGCGGACGAGGGTGAGCGCGACGCGTTGGCTGTCGACGGTGATGCGTGGGGGCACGACGACGGACGCGCGGCGGCGTCCGTCAGCGAACCTGATCTCCAGGGGAGCCCTGCTCGAGGCGACGCGCACCCAACGCAGGGGCGCCACCCGCGCCGCCGGCGGGACGGCCAAGTCGACCCCGTCGTCGGCCGCGGCGACACAGACCATCGTGGTACGGCCGAGCTTCCGTGCGCGTAGCGAGCTCGTGTCGGCGAGCGGGCCGCGCCGGAGCGCGAGGTCGATGCGCCCTTCGTGCAGCGCTCGGATGTCGTGACCGAGGTGGACGTCGACGCTCACGTTCGGGCGCTTGGCCGCGAACGACGCGAGCGCGTCCGCGAGCACGAGCTCCGCGAAGAGCGGTGACGTTGCGACGACGAGGCTCTCGGGACCACCACCCGCGAAGCTCCGTACGGCGGCTTCGACTTCCTCGCGCGCGTGCGTCGCGCGGGACGCCCGCTCGAGGAGCACTTGGCCAGGCCGCGTCGCGACGAGCGCGCGGCCGTTGCGCAGGTAAATCGGGTGGCCGAGGCGAGCCTCGAGCGCGACGAGCTGTCGGCTCAGCGTCGCGAGCGGCCTGCCGAGCGCGCGCGACGCGCGCCGCAGGTTGCAATGATTGTGGAGCAACGTGAGCAGGGCGAGCTCGTCATCCGAGAGCATTTGGAACAGGCTGTCTCATCGGGATGCGGCTGTCGATGTCTTCGGGGGAACGCATGGTGTCGCTCATTCGAGGCGAACTGCCACCGGACAGGAGGACTCCATGAGCACGATGAAAGTCATCTACACGGGTCGGGTCGAGGTCACCGGAGGGCGCGGCGGTCGAGCGACGTCCGACGACGGCATGCTGGCGACGAAGCTCGCGTTCCCGAAGCCGCTCGGCGGCGACGGCGAGGGGAGCAACCCCGAGCAGCTCTTCGGCGCTGGCTACGCCGCTTGTTTCGCGTCGACGATTGGCGCCGTGGCCCGTGCGACTGGCACCAAGATCGGGAACGTCTCCGTGAGCGCGGAGGTGGACATGCTCCATGCCGGCGACGCGCGGTTCGACCTCGCCATCCGCCTCGTGGTGCGCGCTGCCGATGTCTCGCAATCGGACCTCGACACGCTCGTGGCGCGGGCGAGAGACGCTTGCCCGTACTCGAGCGCGACGCGCGACGCGATCGCGACGACCGTGCGCGCCGAGGTGGTCCGATGAGCGCGTCACGGCTTGATGGCACGACCGTCGTCGTCGTAGGGGGCGCCTCGGGCATCGGCCTCGCCGTCGCGAGGGGCGGGCGAGAGCGCGGCGCGCATGCAGCGGTGCTCGACATTGATTCGGAGCGGCTCGCCGAGGCCGAGCGCGAGGGGCTCGAGACGCGCTCGGCCGACGTGTCCGATGAACCGTCGCTCGCGTCGTTCTTCGAGAGTCTAGAGCGCGTCGATCACGTCTACGTCGCGGCTGGCTCGACGAGGCTTGGTGACCTCCACACCGATCCTCTCGACGTGCAGCTCGCGCCGCTCGTGCTGCGTGTCTGGGGTAGCGCTCGAGTGTCGAAACCTCGAGATGGACGGGTCCCCTGACGGCATGCGGTTGCGCCGCTCGCAGGTCAGGTGCTACGCGGTCGAGAGCGCGAGGCGGAGCTGACCGGTCGGAGCACTCGGGGCGGCGGAGGCCTTGGACCGAGCCCATGCTTGGCGAGGAGCTTGGCGATGGCCTCGGGCGTCGTGGCCGCCTCGAGCAAGCGGGTCGTGCCACTGCAGCGGATGCAAGTGACGACGTCGATCTGAAAGACATGCCTGAGGAGCCAGGCCCACGGCTTCTTCCGCGGCGCCGGAGCCAGGACGGTCTTGTCATGCTCGAAGAGCGCGAGCTGCTTCGGTCCCTTGTCGTCCACCTTCGGCACAACCTCGGACCGGAGCTTCGCATGCGAGCTGAGCACGCCGTGGTAACGGATCATGTGGAACCGCGTGCACGGAGTCCAGCAAGCTGGACGGAGTGCAGGCAAGGTCCGACGGAGCGAAGCGCAGTCGGCTACGTGCCCGGGGCCACGCTCGATGTGCCGGGACGTCTGCGCGCGGTCCTCGTCCCGGGCCACTCGCGCGGAAACTGGGCGCGGGCGGGACCACAGGCGGAGCCGACGAGGATGAATCGCGCGCGAACGATCGCGCCCGCTCCGGCGCGAAGGCCGCCCCATCGCCCCAATCGTCGGCGGTGCCCCACCAGGTCGTCGCGAATGCCTCCGTCGGCGCCTCGAGCAGGACCGGCGCGAGGTCCTCGACGCACGCCGTATCGAGCGCGCCTTGCAGGAAGCTCGCGATCAGATCCAGCCCGCAGCTTCGCGAGGGCTCCGACGCGCGAGGAGAGCCCCAGGCCGGCGTGTGAATGGCATTGCTCAAGACGACGTGCGGCTGATTGGCAGCGAGGTAGAGAGACTCGACCGCAAGAGACTGGGTGGGTGGGGTTCACGAATCGAGCCCGCCGGAGAGCCACAAGAGCGGCTTCGACGTGGGCGCGGGGACGGGCAAGTCCGTGTAATCGTCTGGAGGCAGCGGCCAGCTCGCGCGAAGCGGCGCCACCATGGCCGGGTACGAGGCCTGAACGAGGAACGTCTGGGCCTCGGCCGCGGCCTCGAGCTCGGCTGGCGTTCGCTCCGGCTCACCCGGCACGCTCCACAGCTCGGAGAGGACGATGTTGTACTGCAAGATCCCCGAGTTCAGCGGCGGGGCGGTCTGGGCCCCGAGCGCCCCGAAGTACGTGTCGACCAGATGCTCGATGGCGGCGAGATCCTCGGCCGAGCAGCGCTCGAGCCGATGAATGAGCGGGAACACGAAGGCCTTCTCGTAGAAGCCCTGATCGACGAAGAGCGAGACGACCGTCCGGCCCAGCTCACCGTCGTAGGGCCCGCACGGGTCGGCGTCCAAGGCGGACCAGAGCTGCTCCGCGCGGCCGAGCGGATCCGAGCCCAGTCGAGCCGCGCAGGAGGCGTCCTCCGCGCAAGCCGCGGACAGGATAGCGCCGACCTCCTCCACCCCCTCGTCGTAGTGCGTGAAGGAGAAGGCTTCGGGCGTCATGAACCCGTCGAAGAAGACGCCGGCGATCTCGCCCTGCTCGAGCTGCACGACGCGATGGGCCCAGTGGGTCCCGTAGGACCCGCCGTACACGAAGACGGACTTGCCGTCGGGTCGCGTCGCCCGGACGGCAGCGAGCACGTCGCGCGCAGCCTGCGTGGTGGTGAAGTAGGCGAGCCGATCGTAGTCGCCCCCGTCGCGGAGCTCGTCCAGGCAGGCCGGCACCTGCTCGACCGGGAGCGCGTAGCCGCCGAACGTATTCGGTCCTTCTTGCGCCGCGCAGGTCAAGCGGTGGCTCCGCCCGGTTCCTCGGTGATCGACGACGTAGACGTCGGTCCCTGGGATCGCATCGGCGAGGACCGGCACGAGCGTCTCGAAGACATAACCGGCCTGTCCTGGTCCTCCGCTGAGGAGCCAGAGCTGCCGGCTCGCGGGGGCCGCGGAACGCCGCCGCGCGATGAACAGCTCGATGGTCTCGCCGTCGGGGGTCTCATGATCGAGCGGAACCGCGAGCGTGGCACATTCGTCCACATACCCTGCCGGGCACGGGCCAAAGACCAGCTCGGCGGTGGGTGGTTGTCCCCCGCCCCCGCCGCTCCCGCCGCTCTCGCTCACCACCCCGCCCCCGCCCGGACCTGCGCCGTCGGCGTCGTCACCACACGCATTCAGCAACGCACACGCGATGCCGCCGAAGAACCAAGGGTTCGTCCAACGCATGACCCGTTCTTACGAGCCCGCGTCGAGGCTTGCCATTGATGAAACAGGTCAGCCCGCGGAGGAAGGGCAGCCGCCGTCCTCGGCGTAGCCCGCGGCGTGCGCCTCGTGTCGGACCGTGGTAAGCGCGGCAGCAGGCCGAGAATGAAACCAACCATCGCTGTCGTGGGCGCGGGGGCTGCCGGGCTCGCGGCCGCCTACGCGCTCGGTGAGAGCAAGCGCTTCGACGTCGACCTGTTCGAGGCAAGCGCGCGGGTCGGGGGTGTCGCGGGCTCGCTCGAGCTGGGCGGTGCGCGGTTCATCAACGACGGCGTGCAGGCCGCGGCGCCCAGCTACGCCAACGTCCTCGCCCTGCATCGCAGGCTCGGGTTCGAGCCGGCGCCGATCTCGATGCGAATCTCCTTCGGTCGCGGCGAGACCGCGTGGAGCAACGTCGAGGAGACGCCGTTCTCCCGGAAGATGGCGCCGGAGATCGCGCGGTTCGGTCAGGTGCTCCGGCGGGTGTACGCAGCCGGGCCGGCGGCCACGCTCGTGCCGATCGGCCTCTTCCTGCGCGCCGGCGGCTTCTCGGCGGCGTTCGTTCATCACATGGCGCTCCCGCTCGTCGCCCTCTTCTTCGGCACCGGCAACCAGACCCATCGGGTGGCGGCCTCGATCGTGGCGCGCGTCTTCTTCGATCCCGAGCAGCGCTTGTTCCAGTACGACGACCGCCGATTGCTCAGCGAATCGCCGACCATGCTCGCGTTCGCGAAGCTCGGCGACGTCTACACGGCCCTCGCCCGGGCGAGCGGGGCCCGCGTGCTCGTCGGCAGCCGTGTCGTCCGGGTCAAGCGCGCCTCGGACCACGCCGTCGTGCAGACGGCCGAGGGGACCGAGCGCCATTACGACTACGTCGTCTTCGCGTGTGAGGCACAGGCCGCGCTCGCCTCGCTGGAGGCGCCCTCACGCCTGGACCGGCTCTGCCTCGGCGGCGTTCGCTACTTCGACGACCTCACCGTCACGCACGAAGACGAGGCGTACATGCGCGGGCACTACACGCTCGACCGAGCGCGGGGGGACCAATACCTCGTGCACGTCTCCGAGCGCGATCCGACCGAGATCGAGATGAGCTTCGATCTCACGAGGTACCAGCCCCAGCTCCGCGACGCCGCGCAGGGGCTCTTCCAGACGATCTTCCTGGACGAACGGCGCGCCTCCGGCTGGTCGCTTCCGTCGATACGACCGGAGCGCATCCTTGCCCGCCGATGGTGGCACCAGCTCGCGCCGACCTGGCAACACTTCGCGCGCGTGGTCCCGCTCGTCCGCGCGATCCAAGGGCGCAACCGCACCTTCTACGCCGGCGCGTGGACGCTCATGAACACGCACGAGATCGCGGTGACCAGCGGCTTCGCGGCGGCGGCGCGCCTGGGCGCCCCGCACCCGTTCGCGGGGGATCCGGCGGCGTGCGCGTCGCTCCGGCTGTACGAGAGCATCGCATTCGGGTCCCCGCCCTGACGCCAGCGGGCTACGGAGACGGAGGGGCGGCGCCGGATGACCCGCGGCCCCGACCGCGAGACGGGCGAGCACCCGGCTGGTAGCCTGGCGCTCATGCCGGGCAGCTCGGCCGATGGGTTCGGCGCGCAAGAGGGGGAGCCGGACGGCACCCCGCCCGCCGAGCGCCCGACGAGCGTCGACTCGCCGCGCGAGCGGACACTCGCGAGCCCGTCGCTCACCGAAGGCCCGGGCCGCGTCGTCGTCGGGCCTACGATCGGGGAAGGCGGCATGGCGAAGGTGCGCCTGGGCTTCCAGGCGAACCTGAGCCGCTCGGTGGCCGTCAAGGTGCTGAAGTCTCCGGATCGCGCGGGCGAAGAGCGTCTGCTGCGCGAAGCCAAGCTGACGGCGCGCCTTCAGCACCCGAACATCGTTCCGGTTCACGATGTCCTTCGGAGCGCAGACGGTGAGCTCCGCGTGGTCCTCAAGCGGGTCGAGGGGACTCGCTGGTCGGCGCTGCTGCGCGCCCCATCGGCGGTCCTCGGACGGCTCGGGGCACGCGACCAGCTGGACTGGAACCTTTCGGTCCTCGAGGCGGTCTGCCGTGCGGTCTCTTACGCGCACGAACAGGGCGTGATCCATCGGGATCTCAAGCCGTCGAACGTGATGATCGGTACGTTCGGAGAGGTGTACGTGCTCGACTGGGGGATCGGCGGGCTCTGGGGTGATCACCAGGATCCGGAGATCGCACACGTCCGCGAGTCTCCCATCGCCGGCACGGCGCGGTACATGGCGCCCGAACAGCTCGAGGGTCTGCCCGAAGCGCTCGGCCCTCGGACGGACGTCTATCTGCTCGGTGCCATCCTCTACGAGATCGTGAGCGGCGAGCCGCCCCATTCGGAGCGCGAGGGTGGCGCGCCGCGCGAGCGCCCCGTCGCGCCGCTCGCCCCGACGGTACCCCGTGAGATGGCGGCCTTGGCGCTCCGGGCGCTCTCGCCGGACCCCGACGACCGGCCGGTCTCGGTAGAGGAGCTGCGCCTCGAGGTCGCGCGATACCGGCGCCGCCGTGAGGCGCTGGAGCTGCTCGACGCCTCGGATCGGAAGCTTGCGCTTGCGCAGAGCACAGAAGACGCGACGCAGCGCGATCTCCTGCTGACGCAATCAGAGGCTGGGTTTCGGTTCGTGCTCGAAGCTTGGCCGGAGGACGAGCGCGCGGCACAGGGCGTACGGAGCATCGCCATCGAGCGGATCGAGCGCGCGCTCCGCCAGGGACATGCTGCCATCGCGCTCGAGTGGCTGGAGCGTCTCGAGGATCCTCCGGCCAGCACGTCCCGCCGGGTCCGCGACGCGTACGACGCGGCCGAGCGCGGGCGAGCTGAGGCGATGCTCGAACAGCGGAATCGCGACCCGGCCGTGGGCGTGCTGATGCGCCGAACGCTCCTGGCGATCTTTGCGCCAATCTGGTTCGTAGCTTGGATCTGGTTCGCGGCGCGCCCCCCGGAGACGGTGCTGCCCGTCGTGGTTTTTTTGGTCGTCTACACGATCCTCGGCTTTGCGTTCGTGGGCGTCCAGGGATTCGCCATCGTGCGAACGCAGTCGAACCGAACGAACCTCGTCGGCGCGCTGTTCTCCGTCGGGAGCTCGACCGCCTGGGCCATGGCTTGTCACGCACGCGGCTTCGACTTGGCAGCCGCCTACGGAGGATTCTTGTTGCTCCAGGCGCTCACGCTGGGTCTCGTCACCTGGCTCCTCGATCTGCGCGCGATGATTCCCTGGGTGATTTCGACCGCGGGCTTCATCGTCGCTGCGGCAATACCTGCGGTATCCGGATGGGCCATGGCCCTTTCGGCAGTTGCTCTGGCCGCGAGCACTGTGATTCAGAATCGCATCCTGATCGCGAAGACGCGACGTGCCGCTTCAGCCGCTCGACGGGAGCGGCTCGAGGGCGTCACCGACCCAACGAATCAATAGAGGCCTCATCCTGGGCGCCGTGCCGGTGGCGAAACGATCGTGCGCGCGAGGGCGCATGCACGCAGAGAGTCCCCGGGAGCATCGAACATGTCCACGCCGGCGTGGACCTCGGCGATGACACGTGCGGCGAAGCTCTCGAAGATCGGGAGCACGTTCTTGACAGCCATTGGCAGGTAGAGCGGAAACGTCGTGCCGTCGACGTCGAAGTCGAAGCGCAGGTGCTCCTCCCCCAGCACGACTCGGGTGCGGAACGCTCGATGCTCGAGGAGCGCCCGCCGCACCTGCGTGTCGAGGAGCGCCAGGGAGTCCTTCGAGATGCGCCCCACGGCCTCACGGAGCTGATTGGTCGCGTGCTCCAGGCTCCCGGCGCTCGCCCACGTGTTGCCGAGCGCGGCCTCCGGCATCGGCAGAGCATCCTTGAAGGCCTTCGTACCGGCGAACATCGCGTTGCCGGTCGCGATGCACGCCTCGAGGCGCTTTCTCTCGTCGAAGAGCACCCGGAGCTCCCCCACGGCGAGCACGAGAGGCGCCGTCACCCGGCCTGCCTCGTCGACCGAGTCCTCTCTCACGGTGCCGATGTCGTGCGAGAGCGCGGCGGATCCGTGTCGGAACGCCGCCGCGACGTGGCGCTCGTCTGCGCTCTCCAATCCGCCTGCGCGAGCCCTCTCTGCGACGAGGGGGTTTCGCGCCCGCGCGACCTTGATGGCGGGGGCGATCCTGATCTCACCCGCCTTTTCGGGCGCAAACCACAAGATGACGAACCGGTCGTCGAGAGGACGGTCGATGGGTGCCGCCTCGGCGCTGCGCGGAACGCGCGGCACCCCATCGCGCGGACGTTCCTTGCTGGCAGAGCCCGCGGCGGCGTCCGATGCTGCCTTGGCGTCGACCGGCGCTGGGGGCTTCACCAGCACCGGCGCAGGCTCCGTCACGAGCGGCGGCGCGCTCGCGCGTGAAACAGGGCTGGCGACCTCCGCCGGCCAGCTCGGCGCGCCCGACGACGCCGGAGCCGTCACCGGGGCGAGCGAAGCGGGCTTTCTCACGTCGGCGGGCGCCGACCCTTGCGCAAACGGGAGCGCGCGCGCCGCGCCCGGCTGCACGATCTCCTTCGTCATCGCCTCGGCGGCGTCCCCATTGTTGCCCGCTGCATGCGGCGCCTTCCCCGATTGAAGCTCCACGCGAACGCGCATCTCTTCCGAGCGCGGCGGAATGGCGCGCCAGCAGCGGTACGTCGCAACGCACTTCATGGCCTCCGTGTCGAACAGGAGCGTATCGAGGACCAGCGGCAACGAAGCGATGGCACCGTCCTCGAATCGGGCCACCGGGCTATAGGCCTTCAGACGGGTCGTCAGGTGCGCATGCCGGGGATGCAGATTCTCCATCGTTATGGGAAAGCTCGGCTCCAGGGTCGGGCACTGTTGCGATTCGGGGGCGTCTTGCAGCCCGACCGCGTCGGCCTCGGAGTCGATGTGGTCGACGCGCATGAACGTCGTCTCGGGCGCAGGCAGCACCGGCAACGGCAGCGGCTTGGACGACGCCGGGCAATGAGCGACGCGGCGGAGCCCCCCGACGGCGAGCGCGGCCACGAATGGCCCTGGGCCGGGCGGATAGGCCAGGCCGGTCATGAAAACATCCACCTTCAGCTTGAGCGGCGCGACGTCGGGCGGACGCAGCAACCCGGTCGCCTGTGCGTCCAGCACGGGGCGCGTCGAGATCGGCTCGGGCGAGTCCGACAGGTCGGACTCGCCCGGCTTGAGCGTGAAGGTCAGCTTGGCGACGATGGTGCAGCAGGGCTCGCGACGCTTCCCCCACGTCCACCGGAAGCCGGTCGCCGGTACCGATGGGCTGGACACGACATGGATCATCTCTCGCTCCCGCCTGTTCCTCGAGGCTCAGCTTCGCCCATCGCCCAGACGAATGCACGCAGGGGCAGGGACCGACGCGACGATCTCCGGGTCGGTCGTGGCGACGATCCACTGGTTCGTCGGGGCGTAAGCCTTCAAGGCCGCGAGTACCCTCGCGGCCTCGCCTGGGGCGAGCCGCAGCTCGAGCGTGTCGATGAGAACGACCGAGTCGAAGAGACCAACCATGACGACGGTCGCGGCAAACAGAAACGCCTGCTGCTCCGCGCCGGAGAGCTTGTCCAGCGGGGTCTCGAGGCCATTCGTCGCGTGAAAGACCGGCATTCCAACGCCGTTCACGCTGGCGAGCGTTCGCCACGGACAGAGCGCATGAAAGAGCTGCTTGAGCGGCTCGAGGCGCGATTGGTCATCCGTCCCGAGGAGCATGTTGCGAACGAAGCGGACCAGCGAGGCATATTTGCCCGGACCGCGTGTGAGGCGCTGGAACCGCTGATCGAGCACGACATCGGAGACGAGGGCGCCGTGGAGCGGCAGCCCTCGGTCATCGGGGAAGTAGTCGATCTTCCCGATGCCGGTGTAGTGGCTGTACCGCTCGAGGACCGCCAGGAGGCCGGGGTCGGCGTCCGACCCGTGGAGGCCTTGCCGCTTGAACACGGTCTCCGACGTCGACGGGCCCTTCAACCCCGCCGTATCGAGCTCCGCCGGGTCGAGCCACCACTCGACCGAAATCTTCGCGGTGGTGCCCCCTGGCCGGATCAGGTCCCGTGCAGGTGGCGGCGCGCCGTAGGGCGAGACAACCTCCTTGTGCGCGGCGATCGCGTCGAGGAAGGTCGTCTTTCCGCTCGAAGGCGGCCCGGTCACGACGACCACATCGAAGGGGACTGCCGCGTCCCCGGTGAGCGAGAACGTGCGATCGGGTACGGAGCGCAGGCCGCTCGTGGTGATGGTTCGGATTTTCACGGTCAAGGTCCAGTGAGAATGCTCTTGGCGTCCAGCCCCTGGTCGATGAGGCGGAGGGCGGTCGGCTTGTCGATCCCCAGCACGTCCGCGACGGCGCTGCCCGCGTCGTAGAGCTCGACGAGGTTCGTCGGCCGGTTGAGGAGCCCGCCGGCCGCCAGCGTCTTGTTCAGCATGGCGTAGAAGAGCCCGGCGCGTTCTTCGTCGGACCGCGCGGGCGCGAGCTGACCTTGCTCGCCGATCGTGTTGCCGCCGATGAAGACCTGGTTCGAAGCGTCCATCACGATGCCGCCGCACTTGGTGAAGTCGCCGCGGCGGGAGGCCGCTCGTCCCTCGATGAAGACGGTGCTCGAGCCCGTGCAGACATACTCGGGGTCGTGACAGTCCACCCGCGTGTCCGGGTGGGCCTTGGCAGCGCGCTGGAGCTCCGTGTAGACCGTCCTCGCGCCATCCACGATCTTGCCTTGCGCGGTGAAGTTGCCGTTGCTGATGTACTCGCCGATGGTGATCCCGGCGCCCCCGACCGTCGCGCCGTAGGACGCTGCGGCGATGACGACGGCCCCCACTCCCGTCCCAGCGCCGGCCGTTCCGACGGTAATGACGACGCCGACCACCACCCCGCCAACGGCCAAAATCGTCGGCAACGTGTTGTCCGAGTGCCCGATCGGATGCTCTACGCGTGCGGCTTTCTCCGACATCTCAGCTCTCCCGCAGCCTGAGCTCCGCGAGCGCCTGCTCGATGAGCGTGTCGACCTTTGCGCTCGCCTTCGCCGGCCCGGTGGCGGTGAAGACGAAGGACTTTCCGTCGAGGACGAAGAAAACCTGGTGATGATACATGACGCCCTTGTCATGCTTCCAGCGGAAGCGGACCGCGCGAACGTCGAGCCCCCCGAGGTCGAGCGTCTTCTCCTCGTCGACCCGGAACCCGAGCAACTGCTTCGGGTAGCCCCCGATCGCGACGTTGTAGATCTGCTCGAGCGACTGGTGCGGCCGCACCGTTTCTCGTTGAAGGGCGAGGGCCAAGCGATCGCCGTTCACCTCCCACTCGAGCGCGTGGACGGTGCGGTCCGTGAAGCCGGCCGGTACGCCGAAGATGAGATCGTCCGTGTGGTACGTGTGCCCGCTCATGTCGCCAGTTCCCATGGATACACGTCATCCTCGCAGGAAGCGCTGCACAACGGTGTCGGCCTGCATCGAGTCGAGGCCATAGGTCTCCATTATGTAGTCTCTGGCGACGCCGTAGGTGGGCAGCTGTTGCGAGCCACCGGATGCGGCCATGCCCTTGAGATCCCAGTACGCTTGGTCGTCCGGAGACGTCGCGGCGTCGAACTGGTTGGCGTACTGCGCCGCAGGCTGATCCGGCGAATACCCGTGCTCGGCGACGTATCCGTCCTGCGCCGCGCGCTCTTGTTGCGCGCGGTCCGCCACGGCTTGATCTCGCGCCGCGGCATCGGCGGCGGCCTGGGCGTCCTTCTCGTGCTGGGGCGTCGGGCGAACGCCGTTCGCTGCCGCGTTGGCTTCCTCCTCCCCCGGGTTGATGAAGACCTCCTTCGCCTGGATGACGATGAAGTCCGGGTGCATCACGATCATGGACTTTCCACAGGTGAAGACGCTGATGTCCAGGCTGTTGATCCGCGTCTCCTTGGCGAGCATGGTCGTGTTGAGATCGCTCTTGAAGACCTGGTTGCCCTCCACCATCTGGAAGGCGTTCCCCGCGACCGTGTGCGTCTGGCTGCCGCCGACTGCGACGCTCCGGTCGCTGCCGATCGACGTCTGCTGCTTGTTGCGGACGCTCAAGATGTCGTCGCTGCCGACCTTCGTGCTCCGAAAATTGCCGACGAGACTGGTCCAGGCGTCGTTCACCACCGCGTTCAGGTCCTTGTACGCCTGGAGATACACCTTCTCCTGACCCGCCTTGTCGTCGAACGTGAACTCGTTCCCCTTCCAGGTGTGCGCGAGCGCGTTCGGGGATGCCGCCTTGAAGTTCCGCGATTTGAGGATCTCCTCGGCCATCTCGTCGGCGGTCATCCTCGCGCCACCGAGCAGCGGCGAGTCGGGCGGGCGCGCGGCGGAGTCCGCGCCGCTCGCGCCCATGAGGAGGCGCGGCGTGCTCTCGGAGCGCATCCCGGAGACCGTCTTGTATTGAGGCAGGTCGTAGGGGACCCTCTGCAGATTGGTGAATACACGGCCGACGACCACCGGACGATCCGGATCGCCGGAGAGGAAATCGACGAGCACCTCCTGACCGACGCGCGGAATGGTGAGCGAGCCGAACCCGCTGCCTCCGCACGGTTGGTTGACGTGAATCCAGCAGGAGGAGCGCTCGTTGCGCCGGCTCTGTCGATCCCAATGAAAGTGCACGCGGACGCGCCCGAACTCGTCCGTGTGAATCTCCTCGAGGTCGGGCCCGACGACCGTCGCGCTCTCCATGCCCTGCGTCCGCGGCTTAGGCGTGCCCAGCGCCGGCCGAAAGGGTACGTCGGTAAAGCGCGCTTCGCAGCTCTGCGACCAGGCCTCGACCGAGCCCCCTGACAGCTTGTTGGCGCTGACGAGCAGTGTCCTCTGCTCCGCGAGGTCTTTCCTCGGATGTCTGCGGATGCGCATCGTCTGCCCGGGACGAAGATCCGTCGCGGACGTCTTGAACACACAGGTGCGCGCCGGGCCGCGCTTCGCGTCGAGGCGATTCTTCGCCATGCGCTGCCCTTCGGCCGGGTCGTGGCGGGCGGAGCCGCGGTCGTCGGCGACGGGCGTGGCGCTCGGCTGGTCCGAGCGGAAGAGCATCGCGCCCGGGACGTAATGGTACTGCTCGAGGCGTGACTCGACGCCGTCCCCGCCGGCAGCGGACGCGAGGAGGGCGAAGTCCGTCGCGCGACGGTAGTCGTGGTCTCGAACGGTGTACCGACCGGGAAGGACCTGCTGCTGGACGCGGACGGCGGTCACGAAGTCGTGAGTGATGCGGTCGTTCGGCGTCGCGACGAACGGGATGGCCTCGGCCCGAGGCGATGCCTTCTGCGGCGCGTCGGTCAGGACGAGCTTGGTGCCTGCGCCGCCCGGGTCGTCCTCGAAGAAGTAGCTGATGCCCGCGTCCTCCATCATTCGGCTGATGAAGGCGAAGTCCGACTCGGCGTACTGGACTCGGTACTTCCGCGCCTTGTAGCTCGTCGCGTCGATGCGGACCTCCGGCTGGATTCCCCACTCCGCGAGGATCTCGAGGACGATGTCCGGCTCGGAGATCTGCTGAAAGATGCGGTAGTTTCGCCGCTGCGTCAGCAGCCAGAGGAACGGCTTGATGGTGAGGGCGTAGGTGGATTGCCCATCTTCCTCCACGCCGACCTGCTCGAGGTTCGTGCAGATGCCCGTCCAGCTCCGTTGGGGCGTGAGCACGGACGCCTTCGCTCGCTCGATCTCGAAGCTGGCCGGCTGCCCGACGATGCCTGCGAAGTCGAGGTCCGGGTCCTCCGACAACGCGGTGAGCTGGATCGTGAAGAGCGAGGAGATACCCTCTTCGACCGAGAACGTCCGGACGTCGAGGGCGTCGCCGGACGAGACGCGGAGCACGAGGCGAGACGTCGAGCGGAGGGGGTCGAGAGCGGATGCGACCATGCGATGGACTCCTGCGAAGACGGCGCGATCTCGGCGCCGCAGTGAGGGCTCGGGTGGCTCGCCGAGCCAGCTCTGCTCGGCGCGACCGACGGGGCACCAAGCAGAGGTCGTGCCATGCGACGCCTCGGATTCGGGCTCATCGCAATGGGGGCTGGCGGATCGAAATCCCACCCAGGTGGGATGCCAATGATCCGCGTCGCGCAGGCTGGAGGGCGCCGAAACCCGGAAGAATTAGGCCCTCCCCTCCACGGGAGGATGCTGGCCCCCTTCTTGCGACCTGAGCCGCCCCCGTCGCAGCTCATTCCGGCCGGTCGACGTCCGGGTTCAAGCCGTAGGCGATCACGAACTTGCGCATCTGCTCGCGGAGCGCAGGCGTCTCGTCGACGCAGAACAGGACATGCGCCACCCCCGGCCCGCAGACGACCAGGTTCAGCTGGTTCTTCGACGATTTCGATGCTCCCGCACCCATGGCGGAGCACGCCTCCTTCGACAAGAAGGCCTCCAGCCGCTGGGCGGCACAGAAGGTGTCGCCCGTGATTGTCTTGACCGTGTCCGGGTCCGTGTCGAACTCGAGGCGCTTGAATCCAGCCTTTCGGAGCCTCGCCCTGAGGCCGGTGCGGTCGACCTCCGGCGCGGTGCTGTACCAGTAGGCGCCTTTCATGAGCACCTCGCGGGTCGGCTCCGGCGACGGCGGAACGAGCGGAGCGGGAGGGGGCTTCAGGGGAGCCGTCTCCGGATCGTTCGGCTTGGCGCGGGGGGAGCGCCGGGGCTGCTTTTCTCCCTCGGACGATTCAGTCTTTGCGTCCACCTTCGAGCTGTCCGTCCGTCCGACCGAACACGCCGCGAGGCGGCCCAGGAACAGCAGCATGCCGAGCGCCGCGAACACGAGGATGGCGGGCGCGATCGGACGACGTGGCGCCGGCACCGCGAGTGCGAACGGACCGTGCGGCACCGGCACCGCGGGTGCGACCGGACGGTGCGGCGCCGACACCGCGGTTGCAGTCGGACGGTGCGCCGCCGAGAGCGCCTCGAGCATGCTGCCCGCGTCCGGGAACCGAAGCGCAGGGTCAACCTGGGTTGCCCGGTGAATCGCCGCGCCGTAGGGCGACCGCTGGATGGAAGCAGGGAGCGGGACCGAGGTGTTGCGAGACAACAGGAGCGTCAGCTCGCCCATCCCGGAGAAGAGCGGCCCACCCGCGAGCAGCTCCGCGAAGAGCAGCCCCGCGGTGTAGACGTCGGTCGCGGGCCCGACGGCCCCCCCTTCGATCTGCTCGGGCGCCATGTAGCGGGGGGTCCCGATGATCATGTCTTGCTGCGTGAGCCCCGCGCCGGCGACCGTCGGGAGCACGCCACCCGAGAGCGCAGCTCGTATCGCGGCGAGCTCGACCGTCGCGCCGGCCGAATGCGGGTCCTTGGCGATCCCGAAGTCGAGGAGCTTCACGACGGGCAGTCGCCCGCTGGGGTCCGTGCACAAGAAGACGTTCGCCGGCTTCACGTCGCGATGCACGATCCCGTACCGGTGCGCTTCGGCCAGACTGCCGAGAACGCCGTACACCACGTGAATCGCCAGCTCCGACCCGAGCGGGCCGCGCTGCAACGCGCTCGAGAGCGACTCCCCTTGGAGCAGCTCCAGTACCATGAAGAGCTTACCGTCCTCGATCTCGCCGAAGTCGAGCACGCGAACCGTGTTCGGGTGTGTGAGCTGCCGCATCACCCGCGCTTCGCGCGCGAAGCGGCCGGCGAGGCTGCGGCTCGAGCTCTTCAGGAGCTTGACGGCGACACGCCGACCGGTCGTGCGATCCACGGCCACATGGACGTCCCCTTGGCCGCCGCGACCGATGCGCTCCCCGAGCTCGTAGCGGCCGGCAACGACCATCGCGCCCGAGGCTAGCTCCACGTTCGAGCGCGAACCACTGAATCGTGGCTCGTCAAATCGCGCTTGTCACGGTCAGTACCCCGGCCGAAGCCCAGCGAGAGGGCGGCTTGGGCGTTGACCGTTTCGGCGACGACTCACGACACTCAATCCCCCGCACGCGCGACGAACCCGACGACCCGCTGGCCGACGTAGAGGCCGCCGCTCTTCTCGAGATCGCAGACGACCTCGAGGATCTTCGTGTCGTTCCTCTCGACGGGATCGTCCGCGCGGACGTTCTTCCGACCCATCCGGCGGCCGATCTCCGCGACCTTGCCGGTGAAGTCGACGCCAGGATGCGACGCGACGCGGACGATGACGTCGGCTCCGGTCTGCACGGCCGCGACGTCCCGCTCGTCGACGTCGATGCGCACGCGAAGCTTGGACGTGTCCCCGAGGATGACGAGCCCGTCACTGCCCGGCTGGTACTGCTCGCCGGCGCGCACCTTGACGCTGAGGACCTCGCCGTCGATTGGCGCGCGGACGAGCCGCTGCTCGAGCCGCGCTTCGGCTTCGCTCAGGCGCGCCTTGGACGCCTGCAGCCGCGCCTGCGCGGCTGCGAGGTCTTCGTATCGCGAACCGGCAAACGCCGCATTCCGACGCGCCTCGGCCGCATTGGCCGTCGCGAGATCCTGCGCGGCTTGCTTCGCGGCGCGGTCCACGTCATCCCCGGTGGCGCCGCCGCCTTGGGCCGCTTTTCGCAGTCGCTCCTCGATGCCCTTCGACTGGTCGGCGCGCGCGCGTGCGGCCTGGGCTTCGGCCTCGACGGCCCTTCGGTCCTCGGCACGTTGACCGTTCCTCGCCTTCGTGAGCTCCGCCTCGTCGCGCGCTACCTCGGCCTTTGCGATCTCCACCATCGCGGCCTCGACCGCGCTGTCGAGCTCCACGATGACGTCGCCGCGCGCGACGCGCTGGCCCTCGCGCACCTCGACCTTGGCGATCCTCCCGGCGACCGCGGCCGCGACCTCGATCTCGCGATCGGCGGGCTCCACGACGCCCTGGCCACCCACGTAAGCGCCCGGGGGCACGAAGAGCTTTTCGTCTCCCTCCCCCGATAGCGTCCTCGCGCCGGCTGCAACGTCCTCCGGGCGCGGTACCGTCGGCGAGCCGCTCGCGACCGAGCGACCGACGCTCGCGGCGGCCAGCAGGAGCGCGCCGGCAGCAGCCCAGCGCGAGAAGCGAATTCGTTTCCTCCAGGTGCTCACGATGACGCCTCCTCTCGGTCGGAAGTGATCTGCCCGTCTTCGATGTGAACCATTCGATCGGCGAGGTGAAAGATGCGGCTGTCGTGCGTGACCACGATCACGGTATGGCCCCGCTGACGGCAGAGCTCGCGCAGGAGCTCCGTCACGATTTGCCCGCTCTGCGCGTCCAGCGCTGCCGTCGGCTCGTCCGCCAGGACGAGCGGCGGGTCGGCCACCAGCGCGCGCGCGATCGCCACACGCTGGCGCTGACCCCCCGATAGCTCGGACGGCAGGTTGGTGCGCTTGTCACTGAGCCCCACGCGCTCGAGCAGCGCATCGGCGCGCTTCTGCGCCTCCTTCGAGCCGCGCCCCTGCATCTTCGCGACGAGGGCGACGTTCTCCCGCGCCGAGAGCGACGCGATCAGGTTATGCCCCTGAAAGATGAAGCCAATGCGATGCAGGCGCAGGTCCGGGAGCGCCGAAGGCGTGAGCTTCGTCACGTCCTGCCCGGCGAGGTGCAAGGTCCCCGAGGTGGCGCCGAGCACACACCCGACGATCGAGAGGAGCGTGGTCTTTCCGCTGCCGGACGGGCCGGCGAGCATCAAGAACTCCCCCGCTTCGACCGCGAGGTCCACGCCGCGGAGCGCCTGGTAGGCGAGCGGTCCGGTGCCGAACACCTTCGTGATCTGGCGCGCTTCGACCGCGTGGCGCGTCATCGGAACACCATCGCTGGCTCGAGCTTTCGAATTCGCATGAGGGCGAGCGCCGACGCCGCAACGCACACCCCGAGCATGATCACCGGGACGATCGCCATCAGCGCCGGCGGGACGATGGGGACGAGCTGCGGCGACCGGATCCCCTCCGCGATCTGCGCGACGAGCCCGAGCCCGATCAAGGAACCGGAGAGCGCGTAGAAGGCGGCCTGGCAGAACAGGAGCAAGGACAGATCGCTGTTCTTGCATCCGATCGCTTTGAGCGTGCCGAACTCGCGGAGGTTGTCGAGCACGCTCGAGAACATCGACAGCGCCACGATGACGAAGCCGATGATCAGCCCGAACGCGGTCGACGTCGCGAATGAGGCGCCGAGCTGATCCTTCAGGAGCCGGGTCACCACGTTCGAGGCGTATTGGTCGGTGCTGACGACGAGCTGCTCGGGTATGCGCTCGGCGAGACGACTGCGGACGGCGTCCAGATCCTCTCCCTGTCGCACGCGGACGAGGACGAAGCTCATCTTGTCGGTCGGGGTGCCGGTGATCTCGCGGACCAAGGAGATCTCCGCGAACGCGTAGGCGGGGCCGAAGGGGATCAGCCCCCAGGTGAACCCGCCCGCCCGCACGCGCCTTCCGCCGAGCTCGCGGATGGTGCCGAGATCGAATGTGCCGTACTTCTCTCGCTCCGAGTCTTCGAAGACGACGGTGTCCGGCTCCGCGAGCGCGTCGGGGCCGCCGGCGACGAAGCTCCACGGGCCGCCCAGGCGGGCGGGCAGGGTCGTGCCCACTACAGCAGGGATCAGTTGAAGTGAGGGTTCTCGATACAATGCCTGAACCATGCGGCGATGCTCTTCCGGGTGGTTCCAGCCTGGATTCGGCGAAGTTCGATAAGGAGCGCGTCGAGGCTTTCAGCGCACCGACTTCGGAGG
>JAEUKE010000193.1 GCA_016794345.1 Myxococcales bacterium | reverse complement strand
GGCGGCGGAATGGCCTGCACCGGCGTGACCGCCGCGGCCACGGTGGAGACCCTGCCCGTCGACATCATCTGGATGGTCGACAACTCGAACAGCATGGAGCCCGCGATCGCGCAGGTGAAGGCCGGCTTGAACGACTTCGCGGCGCTCATCTCCGCGAGCAACCTCGACTACCGGGTCATCCTGCTCTCCCATCGCGGCACCAGCGACCTGTCGATCTGCATTCCGCCCCCACTCTCCGGAGACGACGCTTGCGGCAACGGCCCCCGGTTTTTCCACTCCAGCGTGGACGTGCTCAGCACTCAACCGCTCGAGCAGTTCCTCGGCACCCTCGGCCAGACGGACGGCTACATGGAGGGCCAGCCGCGCGGCGGCGAGCCGTGGGCGGATCAGCTCCGCCCCGAGGCGACAAAGACCATCGTCGTCGTGACCGACGACAACTCCCGGCTCTCGGCGAGCGACTTCCAGACCTTCGCAGGCGGACAGAACCCCTTCAACTCGCTCACGCTCCCCCCCGGCATCCTCGACCCGTCCTGGGGCGGTCTCTTCGACTCGTTCGTGTTCAGCGGGATCTACGGCTGGGGCAACCCCAATGACCCTTCTGTCATTTGTCAGTACCCCGACACCACCTCGCCGCCCTCGGCGGGCCCCACATACACCACGCTCGTCCAGCAGTCGGGCGGTGTGCGCGCCAAGATCTGCGACGGCGCCGCCGCCTGGGGGCCGTTCTTCGACGCGGTGGCGCAGTCGGTCGTGCAGACCTCGAAGATCGACTGCGAGCTCACGATCCCCGACCCGCCGCAGGGCCAGGACCTCGACTACGACAAGGTCAACGTCGACCTCGTGAGCGGCAACTCCACCGAGACCATCCCGAACGTCGGCACCCAGGCCGGCTGTGGCAACGGCGAGGGCTGGTACTACGACGACCCGGCCATGCCGACGAGCGTGGTGCTCTGCCCCACGAGCTGCGACCACGCACAGGAGCTCACGATGCCGAACCAACCCGGCAGCGTCGAGGTCCGCTTCGGCTGCGCCACCATCGTGCAATGAGCGCCGCTTCGTGACACGAATCGAAGCATGGTTCTCCGGTTCAAGCTCGCGAGCATCCCCATCGAGGTCGAGCCCAGCTTCTGGGTCGCGACGGTCTTGCTCGCTTCGGATCGGCTGACCGCGCCGCACACGCTCGTCTCCTGGGTGGCGGTGGTCTTCGGCTCCGTGCTCCTGCACGAGATGGGGCACGCGCTCGTGCTCGCGCGGCTCGGGCACCGCCCCTCGGTCGCGCTCAACATGATGGGCGGGCAGGCCCAGGCATCCATCAGCTCGAGCCTCACCTGGCTCGCGGAGATCCTCGTCGCCGTCTCGGGCCCGCTCGCCGGGTTGACCCTGGGCATCCCGCTCCTCCTCCTGTCACTGGTGCCGGGCCTCTTCGACCTGCCCTTCATCGGCGGCGTCCTCACGGACCTGCTGCACGTGAACCTGGGCTGGAGCCTGCTCAACCTGCTGCCCGTCTTGCCGCTCGACGGCGGGCTCGTCACGCGGGCCCTGCTCCGACGCTCCACGGCCGCGCGGCCCACGCGCCGGGCCCACGAGATCTCGATCGGTGT
>JAEUKE010000164.1 GCA_016794345.1 Myxococcales bacterium | reverse complement strand
CGACATCGACCGCATCGCGGCCTGGTGGCTCCGCGAGCTCGGCACACAGCCGCGCGCGATGCTGCTCGAGCTCGACGCGACGTTGACGATGCTCGAGCGTGTCCCTGAGGCCGGCTCCCCTTATGCCTCTTCGCGAGGCCGAACCGTCTACCGGATCCTCCTGCGCGACTCGCAGCACCACGTCTACTACCGCATCGAGAAGGACGTCATCCGAGTCCTCACCATCCGCTCGACCGCCCGAGAACGCAGCCCCCGCTTCCCCTCTCACTGAGCCCGCGTCCCCGATACGATGCGGTCGTGATCGCCTCCTCCGCTTCCGTCGTCGTGCGCCGCCCGCGCGCGCGCGGCGACGAGCGCGAGGGCTGCCACGCGCCCGCGGCGCGGCGCTACGTCCGCGGCGCCGGCTCGCGTCGCTCGGTCCCTGTGCACCTCAGGAACCGCGGATCCCGGGCCGCGCGATCGTCGCCTACGCTTCGCCGAAAAAGTGCATCTCGCGCGAGAACCCGCGTCTTCGTGGGAGAACTCGCGTCAGGCAAATCACTTGGCGCAAGGTACTACGCGCCCTGGCTGGGGAGGTGGACGACGGCGGATCCGCTCGGGTTGCAGGCGGGGTTGAATTTGTACCTGTACGGGCGGGCGTCACCGGTGGTGATGGTGGATCCGAACGGGATGAAGGACACCAAGTCCGAGAATCTCCTCACCCAGTGGGCCGACGTCGGGAAAGCTGTCTATCAGCAGGTCAAGCTTGGCGCCGCCTACCGGAGCGCAACTGAGGCGAAGAGCGCTGGCGGTGTTGAGGGTGGGCATGTTGTCTTCACCGGTAACGCCGATGAAGACGAGGCCACCCTCGGGTTCGTCAGTGACCTGTGGAGCGGCAAGTACGGCACCCCGGGGGACTATGGAACGATCGCGGGAGGGGCGCGCCGTGCGGCACAGGAACGTGTCGGCGAGACGATCGAGGCGGTCACCGAGCGGCCGATCGAGACGATCGCGAACGCTTCGATGCCGATCATGTGGCTGGTCGGCTTGGCGACCACCTCCGGGAAGGCCACCTACACCGCGCTCGAAGCGAGCGACACCGCCGACGAGGCGCAGCGCAACGAGATGTATGGCGAGGCCCTAATTGGGGCAGCCGACACGGTGTCCCAGATCGCTGGCGCTCGAACGGGAGAGCCCGGGGCGGCAGCGAAGCCGGGTTCGTTCCTGCAGAGCCGGCTTGGCAGGACGCTGACGGCGCCCCTGTGGGGGTTCACCGGGGCCGGCGGTCCTGGGGGCGGAGGCCTGAAGCGCGGACCGAAGACCTCGGACCTTGCGCCGCACAACGCGAAGATCATCGAGATTCGGAACCTACTCATCGAGGGCGGCAACCAAATCATCGCGGGAGGTCGGCTCGAGAAGCTGACAGAGCAGCTGATCAAGACACCGGGCGGTTACAAGGGAGGTCGCCGCCCAGATATCTTGTACCAAACCCGCGAAGGTGAGACGCGAGCGGTCAACGTCGGTTTGCAGGACGCAAGTGGCGGTCCTGTGCGCCGCGAGCGAGAGGCTCTCGAGGACTTGAACCTTCGAGCCCGAGTTCCAACCATTTTTATCCCCTACGGAAAGCGATGACGCGGATAGCGATCCAGTTTCACGCGTTGCCATCGGAAGTCATCGACTTGATCGATGAGTTCGTTCGGGTGGAGCGCCTCAGTCTGGCGGTGGTGACCTTTCCTCCGTTCCGCGCGGAAGAAGCGCAGGCAGATGCTTTGCCCTCATTCCTAGGAGGACGAACAGCGCTGCGCGTGGTGATGACACCGGAACCGGTCGATGTTTCGGCGTCAAATATTCGAGATATGCTCGAAAGGAACGGTGATTGCCTCGTTGTGGACATAGGTCAGAAGTCCGCTGAGGGCCTCGGCGAGTCGGTGATGTCGACGGCCTCGGAGGATAAGGAGAGGCTTGCCCTGTGGCGCAGATTCGCCAAACGGGTCAGGTCTATGACCAAGGCAGGGGCGATCGCCTTCGATCCAGCGACTGGCGCAGAGTCTCGAGTCAAGAACCATAGGTACTCGGCGGGGGCAAAGGCTGCACAGGAGGCTGGAGTGGAGATGCTGCCGACGGCGGGCGCCGCCCGCCTTCGATTCGAGGGGTAGTGGTGTTGGGCCTGGTCCAGCTGGCACCCGCGTCGCGATCCCCGCCACCCTCGCGCACCCCGATCACCCCCACACCGCCGTCCCACCCTTCCGTGGCGGGCACCAGGCCGGCGCCGGAGGCGCCGGCCTGCGCCTCGCCGCGTCCTCGCTCGTCACGAAAGCCCCCAAGCGCGCAAGCAACCCCAGCCCCGCGCCTCAGATGCCGAACGCTGCGTTGAGCAGCGGTGGGAGCGAGCGCCGGAGGCGCGAGTGACCGTGACCGTCTGCTCGAACGCGAGTTCGGCGTGCTCGTCGCGGCGGTGCGGCTGCGCCGAGCGGGCGCGGTGGGATCAGGCAGCGGATGTGCGGCGCGACTCTTTGACGGAGACGAGGGAGTTGATGAGCCGAATGACGGCGCGCTGATCCTTGTCGGGCAGAGAGCGGACGAGCTGGAAGCGCTTCCAGAGCCTTCGCATCTCGGGGTCTTCCTTGGGCTCGGCGACCTTGCGCGGCGTCTTGAGGCCGAGGAGCACGTCGGTGGAGACGTCGAGAGCTTTGGCGAGCTTGATGAGGACGGCAGTCGGGGGCAGCTCGGCGATGGTCTCGTAGCGAGAGACGGCGCGCTGCGAGGAGTCGATGAGCTCCGCGAGCTGAGTCTGGGTGAGGCCGCGAGCCATGCGAAGCCGCATGAGCCGCTCGCCGAAGGCGGAAGAGGGCGGCACCTTCTTGGGCATGAACCTGAAGGTAGTCGCGGATCCGGAGTTGCTCGTGCTCATGGCGGAAGCATATACCGAGAATGGGTATACCGAAGAACGGTTTGCGGCTACAAGAAATCGGGTCGGTTGCCGACTTTCGGCTTGACGGCTTTTCCCAAGGAGCACCGCGATGGCCCGTGTCCCGGAGCACGAGATCGAGCGGCTAAAGAAGGAGATCTCGGTGGTGCGCCTCGCGGAGGCGCGGGGCGTCTCGCTCGCGAGGAGCGGCGACAACCTCCTCGGCCTCTGCCCGTTTCACGACGACCGCGAGCCGTCGCTCGTGATCACGCCGGAGAAAAACCTCTGGCACTGCCTGGGCGCGTGCCAGGCGGGCGGGAGCGTGATCGACTGGGTGATGCGGGCGGAGGGAGCGAGCTTCCGGCACGCGGTGGAGATCTTGCGCAAGGGCGCGTCGCTCGAGCCGAGCGGCCGCGAGATGACGGCGGTGCCGAAGCACGGGCTGCGGAGGAAGCTCGAGCCGATCGCGCGAGCCGACGCCCAGGGCGCGGAGCTGCTCGCGCGCGTCGTCGACCATTACCACGCGACGCTGCGCGAGAGCGCGGAGGCGCAGGCGTACCTCCAGGCGCGCGGGCTCGAGCACCCGGAGGTGGCCGAGCATTTCCAGCTCGGCCTTGCCAACCGCACGCTCGGCTACAAGCTGCCGCAGGGCCGGGTGAAGGACGGCGCGGCGCTTCGCACGAAGCTGATTGAGCTCGGCGTCTACCGCGAGAGCGGGCACGAGCACTTCTCGGGCTGCCTCGTGATCCCGCTCTTC
>JAEUKE010000160.1 GCA_016794345.1 Myxococcales bacterium | reverse complement strand
AGCGTGTGGTCACCCCACTCGGCGAGGGTGTTGAGATCGATCTCGCCGCTCAGGAGCAACACGGGTACGTCCGAGCTGACGGGTGCGCGGAGATCGCGCGACAGCGGCGCGACGTTCCACGCGGCACAGGCCCGCGCGACGTCGAGGATCGACGTGCTGGGCCAGGTCTGCTCGGCGGCGGAGGCTTCGAGCGCCGGAATGCCGGCGGAGTTGGGGAGGAACTCCGAGCACATGATCGTCGCGAACAGGCCGGGCGCTACGTACTCCTGCGCGCGCGCCGGGACGCGCCGCTCCGCCGGCACCCGATAGGCAGGCGCTGCGAGGTTGCCACCGCCGGCGTCGACGATCGTGACTCCGAAGAGGTCCGAGGCGATCTCGTACCAGCCGGACGGATCGCCGAGCGCCGCCGCGTGGATCGCTCGAGGCACCTGATAGCGAGCGCGCGCCGTGTAGAGAAACTGCTGGAGGAACACCAGGAACAGCTCCTCGTCTTCGACGTAGGGCGAGCCGTTCACGGTGATGGGACGCGGAGAGGCGGCGCGCGCGGCGCGCACCGCGACGAGATCGTCGAGGAGAGCCGGGGAGACGTCGAGACACGCCGGGTCGCCGGTGCAGTCGTCGACGAGCATGGTTACGCCGCGGTCGAGCATCTTCACGTCCTCGCCGAACAGATCCATGTCGGGCGGCGCGAGGCCGTCGAGGATGAGCGCGGCGATGTGGTCGGGGTGCTGGCGCAAGTACTCGAGCCCGCTGCGTGTCCCGTAGGAGCCGCCGCGCACGTGGATACGGTCGTAGCCGAGCCGGCCGCGGACGAAGTCCACGTCGTGGGCTGCTTCCACGGTGGAGTAGTGAGCGAGGTCCGGGCTCGTCGCGTATTCGGCGGCGCAATCTTCCCAGTCTTGTTGGGTCTCGGGGTAACCACCCGGGCAGCCGAGGTAGTTGGAGCCCCCAGTACCTCGTTGGTCGACGTAGACGAGATCGAAGTCGTCCAAGAGCTCCGGCTGGACGAGGGGGATGATGCCGCTCTGGGTGACCGCGCCCCCGCCGGGCCCACCGGCGAGGTTGAACACGGCCTTCCCGGTCGGATGGGACTTCGACACCTGCCGGGCCACGCGGAGGGGCATCGTCTCGCCGTCCGGCGCGGCGTAGTCGATGGGCACGTCGACGGTCGTGCACTCCACGCCGGCGACCGGCTTCGGGTAGCCGTCCACCCAGTCGCTCGTGTCGCAGGGTCCCCAGACGAGCGGCGCGGCCCCTCCCCCTTCGCCACCTTGCCCCCCGCCGGTGCCGCCCGCGCCGGTGGTCACGACGGAGGTCGCGCCGCCCCCGCCTTCGTTCGTCTCGACGGGGTCATCACACCCCACGATCGTTGACGACGCGGACAGCAGGAGGGCGAGGAGCAAAGAAACGCGCGGGGATCGCATGGTGCGCGAGGCCTAGGCAAACCGGATGCCAGTCCGATTTCCCGCGAGGCACACCTCTCGTCGTTAGCCGACTGACGACTCGCCGGGCGTCCTGGTCATCCTCCGGTCATCCGGGGGAAGCAGGTTGAGAGACGTAACGCGGTTCGACCCAACTTGGAGAAACCTCACATGTCCCGCTCGTTCCTTTCCCAAAGCTCGCTTGCCTGCCTCCTCTCGATCCTCGCCGTCGCCGGAACGACCGGCTGTGACGGGGACCCCTCCAGCGACGACGGCTCGTCGGAGGGTGGGGGTGGGAACACGCCGGACGACCCGCCGGTCGAGCCCGCGTGCGAAGCGCCCACGAGCGGACCGACCGTTCATGACGAAGACGTCACGGGCCACGAGGTCTGGACGGCGGCAGGCAGCCCTCACATCATCGACTGGACGGTCGACGTGGTCGAGGGCGGCACGCTCGAGATCGAGCCGTGCGCCGTCGTGCAAGTCCGCAAGGGCCACGGCCTGAACGTCGCGTACCCGGGCACGCCCACCACCGGCTCGCTCATCGCGGAGGGTACGGCGAAGCGGCCGATTCGCTTCGAAGGCCTCGACGGCGAGCGCTGGGGTCACATCTTCGTGCACGCGCCGGGCACCGCTCGCCTCGCGCACGTCACCATCGACGGCGGCGGCGGCGTGGATCTCTCGGGCGCGAGCCTCATCGCGCGTGGCGACGGCACCTTCCCCTCGAAGCGTGATCTCTTCGTCGACAACGTCACCATCTCCAACTCGCTCGGCGCCGGCGCCGTGGTCGAGCGGCTCGCCGGCTTCGCCGAAGGCTCGAAGGAGCTCACCATCACGGGCTCGGGGAGCGACGAGCACCCCTACCCGCTCGAGGTCTCCGAGCACGCGATCGGGACGATCCCGACCGGCAAGTACACCGGCAACCGCGTCGACGAGATCTTGATCAACCCGCTCGAGCGCCTGCAGGAGGACGCGACGATGCGCAAGCTCGGCGTTCCCTACCGCATCGGCGACAGCCCGGTCGATCACTTCACCATCGGCGCCGGCGACCAAGGCGAGACGCTCACCACGCTCACCATCGAGCCGGGCGTCACGGTGAAGATGCACCCTTCGACGGCCTTCAAGGTCGAGCACTTCACCGGCGAGTTCCCCGCCTCCGGCGCGCTCATCGCGGTGGGCACCGAGGCCGAACCGATCGTCTTCACCTCGTCGGCTCCCACGCCGGCGCCCGGCGACTGGGTCGGCCTCACCTTCGGCGGCATCGTCCGCCCCGAGACCCGGCTCGAGCACGTGCGCATCGAATACACCGGCGCGGACTGCGGCTGCGTGCTCCTCACCTGCAGCGACATCGATCAGTTCGAGGGCGCGGTGATCATGTCGCAGCCGCCCCCGAGCGCGTTCATCTCCAACTCGGTGATCGCAAACGGAAGCGGGCACGGCTTCGTGCTCGGCTACGACGGCAGCAACGTCGACTTCCGCTCGAACAACGAGTTCGAGTCGCTCGCGGGCTGCCCCGCCACGCTCCCCCGCGAGGGAGCGTGCCCGAACCCGCGTCCTTCTTGCATGTGAGGCGGCGCGAGGAGCGGGAGCGGACGTCGTCCGCTCCCGCGCTCGGCGCGCTCAGCCTCCGGGTTGCACCGTCTTCTGGCCGATCTCGTAGGTGCCACCGCGGACGAGGGTCACGTCGATGCCCTCCGTCACCTCGCCGCTGTTCGTCACGATGAGACCCTTGCAGGCGAGCGATTCGACGCGCGAGTCGGCCACCACGTAGAACGTCGTGGTCTCGCCTTCGTTCACGTACGGCGTCGACTGGCCCTCGACCTTGATGAGCGACGCGGCGCCCCACTCCACTCCGAGGGGAACCGAATAGGCGTCGAGGTCGCAGAGGAACGAACCACCGGCAGCGTCGACCGTGATGGGCCAGACGTCGAACGGCAGCGTGGCGGCGACCGGCGTGGTGGCGGAGGCCTCGGCCGCGACGACCACCGGCACGGTGAAGGGCAGCGCCGCTTGCCACTCGGGGATGCCGACGATCTCCGGTTTTGCGAGGGTCGCGCGCGCCCAGATCGTGAGCGGGAGCTGCGACGCGGCAACGGTTGCGACCGTCGCTTCCGACGCCTCGAGGACGGCGCCTGCGACCGCGGTCGCTTCCTCGTCTCCGACGAGGGTCTCGAGCTTCGCGATGGAGAGACCGGCCACCTCGTCTCGGCGGCAGATCACGTCGACCATGTCGGCCTCCGCGCTCGGCGCGGTCCAGCAGCTCGCGAACGCGGGCCCGCCGCTGAAGTCTTCCAGATCCGCCTGCGTGGCGCCGCGGAGCCCGTCATTTTCGACGATGTACGCGCCGGGGCCGGTCAGCGTGATGGCGACCTCCTTGTCGCCGATCTTCGCCTTTCCCGACAAGGTCTTCGTTCCGCGCGTGACCGGGACGAGCGAGTAACGCTTCGCGCCTTGGGAGATCGTGCCGAGCCGCGCCTCCACGCCGAGCGACCCTTCGCCGCTCGAGGTCTTCATCGGGCTCAGGTCGATGGAGAACGGATCGAGACCTCCGGAGAAGCTCGCCGCCTTCGCGCGGATCTCCACCGGCCAGAGGTCGAACGGGAACCGCACCGAGACGGGCTCCGCGGTCGGCGCCACGAAGCCATGACGAGACTGGAACGTCTTGAAGAAGCCGCTGTTGCCGAAGCCGACGAGCCCGGCCGCCTCCGTCTCGCTGTAGGTCGCCGAGATCTCGACATCGAGCGGGTAGCTGTCGCCGTACACCTTGGCGATCTCCGACTCGTCTGCGCCCACCTCCGCGTCGCCCGCGTGCCCCTTGGCCGAGGCGACCGCCACGTGCACCGAGGACGGCTGGAGCGGGAAGTCGTTCTTCGGCGCGAGCTTGCAGAGGACGCGATCCACTCGGAAGAACACGTCGTCGCCCGTGCCCTTCTCCACCCGACAGGTCACGAGCTCCGGACCTTCCTTCAGGGTGAGCTTCTTGGACTCCGTGAAGTCCTCCGACTGCTGGGCTTCATCGCCGCAAGCGATCAGGGTCACGAGCAACGAAGCGGGCAACACGGACGATCGCGGACGCATCGCACACGCTCTTACCCCACGCCCCGGGAGGTTCCAAGACCTCAGAAAGGCAGAGCAACTTTGCGACTCTGGCGTTCTCAGCGCGCCTCGACGGCCTTCTTCGGCAAGCCGAAGAGCCGACCGTGTGGCGCTTCGCGGTGACAGCGAGCGCAGCTCGCGAGCTTGCCGGCCGAGGTGACGCGTGGTGTGAACCTCGTCTGTCCGTCTCTGTCGCCCGGGCCGACGTCGTATTGGACGGTGCCGTACACCCAGCCATCGTCGACGGCGCGCTCGGGGCGCTCCGGACGGTACATGACGAAGAGGGCCGCGAGCTCACACGCCGCGTAGTTCTTTCCGTCCACGGTCACGTGGTCGAGGTAGCTGGGGAGCTTGCCTTCCTTGTCGCGGCACTCCTCGCGGTATCGATCGGCGAGCACGGGGGTCCATGCCTCCTTGACGATGATCTGCGGCATCGCTCGGACCGGCCCATGAAGCGGGATCGCGGTCGACGCGGCGGCAGACACGCCGCTCAGCTTCGCGTATGCGGTGAAGTCCTTGATGAACAGCGTGTAGAGCTTCCGCCCATGCCCCCCGTCCGACGCGCGCGACGCCTGTGCCGGATGCACCGGTGCCCGGCAGTCGAACGGCGAGAACGTCGTGCCGTCGCTCCGATAGAAGCTCTGGTACTCGGCCGCGATCGCCAGGAGATCGGCCTCGAACCTCGGGTCGTTTTCGTCTGGCGGGGAAGCGGACGTCTTCGGCGAGCCGGAACGGGAGCCCGTCGCGAGTGGGGTCGCGCTCACGAGCGCGCTGGGAGCAGGCGGCGTGGCCGAAGCGGAGCTGACCGGAGCCGCTCCGCTGTTCGCGTCCGTCGAGCTGGAGATCTCGCCGGAACATCCGATGGCAAGCGTCCCCAGGGCAAGGAGTGTGGAGCGACATCGGAAGCGCACGCCCTCAAAGTACGCGAGCACGGGCGCTCCGTCGAACGGCCCGCTCTTGGTCCAGCCCTTGCTCAGCGCCCGGACCAGGAGCCCACGATGACATTCTTCCGCGTCCCCGCCCTGATCGCCGTTTCGTTCGTCTTCGCCGGCTGCACCCTCGACGCAAGCAAGCTCGAGAAGGGCATCAGCGAAAAGCTGGAGAAAGAAGGCCTTCACATCGAAAGGGTCACGTGCCCGAAGGACCGCAAGATCAAAGAGGGCGACGAGTTCACCTGTGAGGGGACCGAGAAGGACGGAGAAGACTTCACGGTCGACGTCACGCAGAAAAAGGGTGGCGACGTCAGCTGGGAGATGCAGGAGAAGTTCTTGCCGGTCTCGAAGGTGAAGAACCACATCGCCGACAAGACCGGCGGCAAGGTCGACGTGGACTGCGAGGCCGACGCCTTCATCATCGCCAAGGGCCGCAAGATCACCTGCAAGGTCGAGGTCGACGGAAAGAAGTCGAAGATTCAGCTCACCATGAACGACACAAAGGGCGACGAGATCAGCCTGACCGAGCTGTGACGCGGGGCGGAGTGCGCAACGGCTCGGTACGCGAGCCGTTGCGCTGTGCAAGCGCTCGCTCACCTGGAGGCACGCAGCTGCGCTCGGAAGCGAGTACGCTGCTCCGCCAGATGACTCGCGCTCACCTCCTCGTCGTCGCCGCGCTCGCGCTCGTTCCCTTCGCCCTCACGGGCTGCGGGCCCGACGTCCCCCCGCTCACGCCGTCGAGTGAGCCCTCGACGGCCAGCGCGGACGAGGAGGGCGCCATCGCCGTCACGCTGCTGCCCCCAGCCGGCGACTGGCTCCCGAACGCGGTGGAGGTCGAAAACGCCCGGCTCGTGTCGCGCGACGGAGACGAGCCGCTGCGCCTCACCCTGGAGCGAAGCAAGCCCAAACAAGGCGAGACCACCGTCCTCGGCGCCGACGAGCCGATCAAGATCACGGTCATCTACCTCGACAAGAAGACCCGCGCGAAGGGACGCCTCGTCTTCCTCGTCGACGCGCCGCCCGAGCCGAAGGCGGGAGCCAAGATCACGGTGACCACCGCGCTCTGATCCACGCGAAGGAGTCCGCGCGTTGGACCGTCAGATCGGTCCTCCCCCACCCGTCGCTCCTCCTGTCCTGCCATGTCTCGCTATTCGACGACCCCGACGACCACCACCCGCCACCGCGGCGGAGCGTTGGTCGTGTGCGCCGCGTAGCGCAGCCCGACAGACAACAAGAACGCCCCGCCCGGCCCGCCCGCCAGGCGGGGCGTTCGCCTTCTCGAGCGTTCCTCCGCTGCAGCGTGCGACCGGGCCCAACCGGAGACGACGAATGCAGCCCGACGATCATCGCAACCTCGGCAACAAGCTCGACCTCTTTCATTTTCAGGAGGACGCGCCAGGCATGGTGTTCTGGCACCCACGTGGCCTCGCCATCTACCGCGAGCTCGAGGAGGCCGCGCGGCGTCACGTGCGGCGCGAGGGTTACCGCGAGGTACGCGGGCCTCAGGTGCTCCGGCGCGCCATCTGGGACAAGAGCGGGCACTGGGATCATTTCCGTGAGAACATGTTCATCCTCGAGGACGAGCCGGCGCGCCTCGCTGCGCTCAAGCCCGTGAGTTGCCCCGGTCACCTCGAGATCGTCGCGCGAATGGCGCCGTCATTCCGCGACCTGCCGCTCCGGCTGGCGGAGCTCGGGGTGTGTCATCGCAACGAGCAGAGCGGCGCGCTCTCCGGTCTCTTCCGGCTGCGACAGTTCGTTCAAGATGACGGGCATGTCTTCTGTTCGGAAGCGCAGGTCGCCTCGGAGGTGGCCCGGTTCTGCGCCTCGATACGCCCGTTCTACGGCGCCTTCGGGTTCGAGGACATCCACGTCGCTCTCGCCGGTCGGCCCGAGTCGCGCCTCGGTGACGACGCGAGCTGGGACCGCGCGGAGGCTCAGCTGGCCCAAGGCGCGAAGGCCGGCGGTCTCGATCCCGAGCTCGCCCCCGGCGGTGGCGCGTTCTACGGGCCCAAGCTCGAGATCGGCCTGCGTGATCGGAGCGGTCGTTCGTGGCAATGCGGAACGATCCAGCTCGACTTCTTCTTGCCCGAGCGATTCGGCGTCGAGTACGTCGACTCCGATGGCAGCCACAAGAGACCGGCGATGTTGCATCGCGCGCTCTACGGCAGCCTCGAGCGGTTTCTCGCGATCGTGCTCGAGCACCACCGCGGCCGTCTTCCGCCCTGGCTCTCTCCGGAGCAAGTGAGGATTCTGCCCCTGCACGACTCGGAGCAAGGGGCAGCGCGCCTCCTGGCGCACGAGCTGGAGGAACGAAGGATCCGCGTGGAGATCGACCCCAGCGGCGAGAGCATCAAGAAGCGGGTCGCGCTCGCTCACGCCTGGGAGGTCCCCTTCGTGGTCGTGATCGGGCCCAAGGAGGTCGAGGGCGGCTTCGTGGATCTACGAGACCGGGACGGGCGGTCGGCCGTAGCCCGGGGCGAGATCGTGGCCCGACTGGAAGAAGTCGTGCGTCCTCCCCTCTGACTCCATCCGGCCACGGCTCATGTCACAAGCGCGCGGGCTACCTCGTCCTCGGGGCAGGAGGCTCTCATGACCGACGTTCTCGAGGCTCGAAGGGTCCGCGTGCTCGTGTTGGGCGGCGGCTACGCGGGGGTGCTCGCAACCGTGAGGATGGCCAAGAGGCTCGCGGGCCGGGCCGAGGTCACGCTGGTCAACGACCGGCCGGATTTCGTGCAGCGCATCCGCCTGCACCAGCTGGCCGTGGGCCAGCGAGTCGCCGCGCCCTCGCTCGATCACCTGCTTCGGAAGACCGGCGCGACGCTGCTCGTCGGGCGCGCCACCGAGATCGATCCCGGGGACAGGACGGTCTCCGTAGCCACCGCCGAGGGCCAGCTCTCGGTGTCCTACGACTACCTCGTGTACGCGCTCGGCAGCGGCAGCGGCGCACCGCCGATCGCCGGTATCGCCGAGCACGCCCACCACGTCGCCACGGAGGAAGGCGCCCGGCGGCTCGCGTCCCGGCTCGGGCAATGTCGCGAAGGGGATCACGTGACCGTCGTCGGCGCAGGCCTGACCGGCGTGGAGCTCTCGACCGAGATCGCCGAGGCGCGGCCCGACCTCCGCGTGACCCTGCTCACCTCCGGGAGCCTGGGCTCGGATCTGTCGGCAGCCGGCGCCGCCGCGCTCGCCCGAGCCATGACGGCTCTGTCTGTCACGGTCCGCGAGCACACCGCCCTGGCCTCCGCCGCGAGGACCTCGATTCGCACGGCTGATGGCGAGGAGCTCGACTCGCACGTCACCGCCTGGTGCGGCGGCTTCTTCCCCAACGCGCTCGCGCGATCGTCCGGTCTGCCCACCCTGGCGGACGGCCGCCTCGCCTTGGACGGGCACCTGCGTTCGATCGGCGCGCCCGAGATCTTCGGCGCCGGGGACGGCGTGGGGCTCGCGGCCGACGAGGCGCGCTACGTCCGAATGGGTTGCGTCACCGCGCTCCCGCTGGGCGCAGCGGCGGCAGACAACGTCATCGCGACAATCGAAGGAGCCGCGCTCGAGCCCTTCGGGTTCGGGTTCTTCGCCCGCTGCATCAGCCTGGGCCGGCGGCGCGGCCTCATTCAACGCGTCAGCAGCGACGACCAGCCGATGGAGAGCGTGATCACCGGACGGCTGGGCGCGAAGATCAAGGAGGGGGTATGCCGCTTCACGCTCGCTGCGCTCGCCATGGAGCGGCTCTTCCCCGGCACCTACAGCTGGCCCAAGCGGCACATCCCCATCCTCCCGGGCTCGACAAGCAGCGAGCTCGCGGCCAACATCGGCTGAGCCATGGCGTTCGATTGGGCGAAGGCATTCGAAGAAGAGCGCGAGCACCTCTTCGCCGTGGCGTACCGGATGCTCGGGAGCGCGACCGAGGCAGACGACGTGCTGCAAGACGCGTGGCTTCGTGTCCGCGACACCGACGAGATCCCCAGGTCGGCCCGCGCGATGTTGACCACCGTGGTCGTCAGGCTCTGCCTCGACGAGCTCAAGTCGGCGCGCGCGCGCCGCGAGACCTACGTGGGCCCCTGGCTCCCCGAGCCCATCGCGGGCTCCGGCGTGCCCGCGGGCGAGCGCGACGACACGCCCGAGACAGCCTTCGGTTTGCGCGAGTCGGTCTCGATGGGGCTCCTGGTCGTGCTCGAATCCCTCTCGCCATTGGAGCGGGCTGCCTTTCTGCTTCGAGAGGCATTCGATTACGACTTCGCCGAGATCGCCGTTTGCCTCGGCCGAGCCGAAGCGGCTTGTCGCCAGCTCCATCATCGGGCGCGTGCGCACGTCGAGGCCCGCCATACCCGCTTTCACGCGAAGCCCGAGGACGCCGCCCGTCTCGCCACCGCCTTCCTCGCCGCTGTCGGCTCGGGCGACACGAACGCGGTCGTCTCACTCCTCGCCGCCGACGCCGTCGCGACGAGCGACGGAGGCGGACGCGTCACGGCCGCGCGCAAGCCGATCGTCGGCGCCGAGCGCGTCGCCGCGTTTTTTCTCGGCGTCGCCAAGAAGGCGGCGTCGGACATCACCTTCACCATGGGCGAGGCCAACGGCGAGTTTGCGCTCTTCATGCACCGCGCCGGGCACCTCTTCCAGGTCATCACGGTCGTCGCCGACGCAGAGAAGATTCACCGCATCCACCTCGTCTTGAACCCGGAGAAGCTCGTCCGGCTAGAGCGGGTGCTCGCTCGTCCGATGGCATGAGGCGCGGTCCAGCAGGACGAGCGCCTCTCGCGTGCGGCATGCCGCGCTTCGGCGGCAGGGACCCCGAGTGTTCCTCGGCATTTTTCACCTTCGCGTTCCGTGGCATGCGGACTGCAATGCGGCCCGGCGGGAGGTCACCGAATGGGGACGCTACGGTTCATCGGCTTCTGGGGGACGTTGGTCGGCTCGACGCTCGCGCTCTCGGCTTGCGGAGAGGCAACGTCGGGGGACGGGGACGGGGACGATGACGACGACGGCACGAGCAGCACCGTCGCATCCGGCGAAGGCGCGGGCGGCGAAGGCGCGGGC
>JAEUKE010000155.1 GCA_016794345.1 Myxococcales bacterium | reverse complement strand
GCCCTTCCCGTCGCCCGCCTCCCAGGGATTGATCTCGTTGCCCCAAACCAGCAGCTCGCCTTGCGCGTTGATTCCCAAGGAAACGCCCACTTCACCCGGCGCAATCGCGACCAAGCAAGACGCCGATGGCACCAGCTCGGGCCCGTAATAAAGCCCGCCCGAGTAGCCACACACGCCGGCGTAGTCCTCCCCCCAGCAGAACGCGCGACCGTCGGAATGGAGCGCCATGAAGACGTCCTGATTGCCCTGCAGATCCACGACGTGCGGCGGCGTGCCGTCCTCGAGCGGGCACGGCGCAGGCAGGGTTGGCTCGTCTGCGCAGCTCGCGAGCGCGCCCAGCAGGACCCCGAGCGTCGCCCGATCAAGGAAGCTGCGCAAAGAGATCCACCGTGAAGTCACCGGCCTGCTCCATGGCCAGAACAATGTTGCGGATGTTCGACATGTCACCCACGAAAGCAACAACACCGTCATTTTCAAAACCGGGCACCCCTCCCTTTGCTCGGCGCACGCTACCGCTTCTTCTTGCCGCCCAAGCCGAGGATGAGGAGCGGCTCGTCGGATCGGGTGAACGTGATGACGTCGCCGAACTTGGGGCGGATGTCGTCGTGGCCGTCGAGGAAGAGTGCACCGGAGTGCATCTTCGAGCGGACCTCGACCACCTGGCCGGGCTCGAGGAGGACCTTCTTCAGCTCGTAGCGCTCCCCCTTGGGCGTGTACGGCTCGCGCACGATGAACTGCAGCGCCTCGCTCTCGAGCGGCAGCACGCGGCCTCCCGCAGACTTCTGCGCGGCGGTGGAGCCGGCGGCGGGGCCGATCCAGAAGCCGCTCGACTTGTGGTCCTCGGAAACCTTGCCGATCTGCACGAGGTAGCGCGAGGTCGCCGCGGGGCTGGAGTGGCAGAAGAGCGCGTCGTTCAGGACGCGCTTGGAGAGGACCTCGCCCTGCATGGTCACCTGCATGCGGGTGAGCGTCTTCTGCGAGAGGCGGCCGTCGAGCGCGCGCTCGAGGCTGGGCAACACCTCGCCAGCCTGGATGCCGCAGAAGAAGCCGACGGACGTCTGCGGGTCGCTGTTGATGCCGACGATGGGGACGTCGAGCACGCGGTGCGACGCGCGGAGGAGGGTGCCGTCGCCGCCGACGGTCACCACGAGATCGAATCGATCACGCGAGATGGTCTTCGTGCGCGGGCCGATCAAGACCCCTTTGACGCCCAACGAGTCGAGCGCGGTGTGGAGCTCGGCGATCGTCTTGAGGTTGGCCTCGTGCGCGCGCTTGAGGCGGCGCGCGGTCGGGTCGCCCTTGGCGTAGAGGCGCCGCAAGCGGCCCTCTTCGTGGCGCTCGGCGAACGACTGCCAGCCCGATCGCTTGACGAGGTACGCGATGCGCACGTCAGCCTCCCAGCGTCTCGGCGAGGCGTCGAAGCGCGAGCTCCGTCTTGGCGTCCTCCACCTCGCCCGCACGACAAGCGGTGAGCGCGTCCGAAAGGGACACGTGCGCCAGCGCCGCCCCGCGCTCGAGCACCGAGCCGTCTTCGGGCGGCGGCTTCTGCGCGGCGGGGTCGACCTCCACGTGGAAGAAGAAGTGGCGCTCGCCGATCATCCCCGGCGAAGGGAAGGTGCTCGGCCCCAGCTCGGCGACCTTCGCGACGTCCACCTCGAACCCGGTCTCCTCGAAGAGCTCGCGCGCCGCGCAGCCGCGCACGCCCTCGGGCGTCCGCTCGTCTTCTTCGACGAGACCGGCGGGGACCTCCCACAGCTCGCCCAGCGAGTCTTTCTCGGGCACGGGCCAGACCTCGCGCGGGCGCGCGGCGACAGGCGGGCGCAGCGCCGACCGGAGGACCACCATGCGCGTGCCGTCTGCGCGCCGGTAGTGGGGCACGACCACCACCGCGTCCATCCGGGTGCGGTCGGCGCAGTCGTAGGTGAACGGCTCGCTCTCGCCGGGCTCGCCCTCGAACCGGGCCACCATCGTCAGCTTGCGGACGTTCATGAAGCCGCGCTCCCCCGGAGCGGGCTCCCGCTCGGTGACGATCCGGAGCCGGTGACCGGGAAGCGGAGGGAGCGGCATTGCGGCCGCGAGGATAAGCGATTCCTCCCGGTTCCGGGAGGAATCGGCAGAAAACCCCGGGACGCTACTGGGGCCCGAGCGGGGTGTCGGCCGAGACGACCTCGACCTTCACCATCTGCTTCTCCGAGACGCCGACCTGGCCACCGAAGAGGTGCTCCGTGGCGCGGTAGGAGAGGTCGACGACGCCCATGTCCACCGTCTCCTCCACCCAGCAGGCCGGGCCGGCGTCGATGACCATCACGATGGCGCTCTTGCCGCTCGAGGGCTCGGTGACGCGGAGCTTGGTGCCGCAGCCGAAGCGGTCCCGATCGGCGGCGTACCAGTTGATCTGCTTCTCGCAGGTCGCGCCGCTCGAGCTCGACGAGCACACGCCGCTCGACTTGAGCTGGCTGAAGCACGCCGGGATGCAGTTGTCGCCCGGGTCGCTGATGACGGTGCCGTCTTCGAGGACCGAGCAGCCGAAGGACGTGGCCACGTACTCACCCCCCTCGACCGGCGTCGTTCCGGTCGAGCCGTCACACGACCAGGGCTCGCCCTGCGGCTGCGGCGTCGGGTCGTCCTGCGGGTCCGGCTGGGGATCCGCGTCCGACCCACAGGTCGCGCCGATCGGGAAGCCCTTGGCCGGGCTCTTCTTGATGCGGCTCTGTGTCTGCGGTCCCCAGGCGCCGTCCTCGTCGATCTTGTCGTTTGGGTTGTTGCGGTTCCAGAGCCGCTGGAACGCCTCGACGTCGAGCCCCTTCTGGCTCACCGCGCCGGGCCCGAAGTAGTCGAAGTGAGGCGGGTCGCCGCTGCCGAACCAGTCGTAGCCGCGCGACTCGAGGGCGCTGCGCCAGCTCGAGTTGGGCGACAGGTCGATCGCGAGCCCGGTCTCGTGGTTCGAGTTGCCCGGGGTGGCCGCGGCCTTGATCCCGCACCGCCCCTGCTCCTTCCAGCGCCGCAGCATGTATTGCTGCGCCACCGTGCGGAACATCGACGCCACGTTCATCGTCTTGTTCGGGTTCGCGTCCAGCGCCTGGACGAGCCGATCCCGAGCCGGCTTGATGAGGTAGGGGAACACCGCTTCGCCCATCACGAGGTTGGGCCGCGACGGCACGTCGACGAACTGATTCGGCGCCATGCACTTCATCTCGTCGATGATCTGCTGCGACAGCGGCTTGATGCTCGCGGTGGAGCAGGTGCTGCTCATGGCCTGCTCGACGTTGCCGTTCGAGACCGGGGCGTCCGTCTCTTCGGTCGGCTCCTCGCCGTCGAGCTCCTGATCGTCTTCGGGGGACGCTGGCGCACAACCCCAGGCGAGGAGCGCGGCGACGGAGGCGAGGGCGGCGAGGGAGAGCGTGGAGCGGAGGAGCACGGCAGCGGAGTCAGCACGCCACGTGCCACGCACCACATCGAAAAATTCCGCCCGCTTTGCGCGAAAGATCGTCGATGGGGCGCAGCACCATCAGGATCGCTCCGTGTTCGGGGAGCAGCCGCGACATGGGCGGCCGATGTGTGAGGCGCTCGATGGATCGTCGAGCGTTCACCGTCCGATCCTCGCGGTTTTGTCAGGATCACGAGCGGCGCCGAAAGAGGTCTGACCCATTGAACGCCGGATCGCCGAAACACCAGCTTTCGCCGCGATTCCTGCTCGCCTGCGCTGCACTTCGTGTGCAGCGCGCTTCACATCCCCGGCCTCGGTGTGAGCCGCTCGGCCTCACGGTTCGCCCGCATCGAGCTCGAAGGGAACGACGAAGCACCCCTCGACGCGGGCGGACGCATCCGGCGCGGTGACCGGCTCGCGGCCGGGTGCCAGCCTGGGTCGCTCAGCCCCTCACGATCCGGACCGGCTCGTCGTAGAGCGCGCCGCCTTCGCCAAGATCCGTGAGCGCCGCGCGTGTGATGGCGTTCGCCGCCGACCCGTCGGCGAGGTGGCCGCCCTTGGGGAGCAGCGCGACGTCGGGACGCTGCTTCGGATCGAAGCGCAGCCGCACCGCGATGGCGCCGATCTCCGACTCGAGCTTGCAGACAGAACCGTCAGCAAGACCCTCGGCGGCGTCGGGGTGGACGGTGAGCTCGAGCGGGAGCTCGGGCTGGCGTGCCCATTGGGACGACTGCGAGCGCGGGGTGCTGACGCTCGTGAGGAGCAGGGGGTAAGCGGCGGTCGGCGCGGGCGCAGGTGCGGGCGCCTCGGCGATCAAGCTCGCGCGCCCGGTCGCGGTCGGGAAGACCCTGTCCGCGAAGAGGACGGCTGGCGCGAGCGGGTTCTTCACCGGCCCCGCCTCCAGCTTCTCGAGCGTGACGCCGAGGGGCTCGAGCTTGGTCGCGACCATCTTCTGCTGAAGCTCGCGTGCGGTGGCCGGCAACACGTCCGCGAGCCCGACGCGCTCCGCGAGCGCGCGGATGATCTCGAAGTCACTCTTCACCCCCTCGGGGGGCGACACGACCGGCCGCGCGACCCCGAGCCAGTGGTGACCGTACGCGCCGAGGATATCGTCCGCCTCCAGCAGCGTCGTCGTCGGCAGCACCAGGTGCGCGAGGCGTGCCGTGTCGGTGAGCATCGAGTCGACGACCACGACGAGCTCGCGCGTCGCGAGCGCGCGGGCGTTGGTCCGGCTGTCGGGCAACATGGCGACCGGGTTGCCGGCCGTGATCCACACCGCGCGGATGGGCGGATCCTCCGCGCTCAGGATCTCCTGACCGAAGAGCGGCTCGCAGATGGTCCGAGGAGGGCTCTTCCGTCCGGCGAAGCTCGTGTCGAAGGCGCCGCGGCGGCGGAAGTAGAAGGAGACTCCACCACCCGAAATGCCGACGTTCCCCGTGATCAGCCCGAGGGCATCGAGCGCGCGGACGATCGCTCCGCCGTTCTTTCGGCGACCCATCCCCCAGCCGACGAGAATGGCCGCCGGCTTGTCGGCGAGGCGGCGCGCGAGATCCTCCGCGACGGCTGGCTCCACTTCGGCCTCCGAGCACCACGCCTCGAGCGACTTCGAGCGGACGAGCGCGGTGAACGCCTCGAGCCCGTCGCAATACGAGCGAACGTCCGGATCTGTCCACCCCCGATCGAAAACGACGTGCGCCACCGCCATGGCGAGGGCGAAGTCGCCGCCGGGACGCACCTGGACGTAGCGGTCCGCGATCGAAGCGGTCCGGTTGTGCACGGGGTCGACGACGACGATTTCCGCGCCGCGCGCCTTCGCGTCCTTCAGCACGGTCAGCGTGTGCGGGCTCGAGGTGAAGACGTTCTTGCCCCAGAGGAGGATGTGTTTGCTGTTCAGCAGGTCGAACAGATCGCTCGAGTCGGAGACGCCGAAATCGAGCTCCTGCGCGGCCTCCCCGGCGCCCGAGCAGATGTCCCCGCGCTTCGTGGTGCAGGGCCCGAGCGCCTCGAAGAACGTGTCGACGGCCAGCTTGGTGAGGCCGAGCGATCCGCCGCTCCGGTAGTTGAGGATGGCCGCGGGGCCCGACTCGGCGCGGATTCGCAGGAGCGTGCCTGCGATGTAGTCGAGGGCTTCGTCCCAGCCTACCGGAACGAGGTCGTCGCCCTTGCGCAAGAGCGGCGTCGTGACGCGCGTGGGAGCGTATTGCGTCTCCAGAAACTGGTTCGTGCGCCAGCAGAGGAAGCCTCGCGTGACGGGGTGCTCCGGGTCGCCCGCGATCTTCGTGACCCGGCCCTCTTCGACGGTCGCCACGATCGAGCACGCGTCGGGGCAGTCGCGGTTGCAGACGGTCCGGAGGCTGCGCACCTGAGCTGTTGTCACGGGCGGAGCGTACCGCGCCATGCCG
>JAEUKE010000125.1 GCA_016794345.1 Myxococcales bacterium | reverse complement strand
CGGGCGGGCGACGCCGAAGTCGGCGATCTTGAAGATCTCCTCGTGGCCGCGCCCGGTGCAGAGCACGTTGTTGGGCGTGAGATCGCGGTGGATGACGCCCACCTCGTGTACGGCCGAGAGGCCCTGCGCGATGCAGTCGATCGCCACGGCGGCGCGGGCGGGATCGAACGCGTAGCCGGTGTCGCGGAGACTTCGACGGACGCGCTGCGCGAGCGTGGTGCCGAGCGCGCCGCCGTGTACGTACTCGACCGCGACCCAGGGCAGATCGATCTCGAGATCCCCGCGGACCACGCCGATGGTGGACGTATCCACAAGGCGAATGACGAACGGCGTCGGTGGGATGCGCTCGTTCAGCCGGCCGAGCGCGACCGCCTCCTTGCGGATGAGGAGGTGCGCCTTGGGTCCGAGCTTCTTGACGAAGAGCGGGCGGAGGACCTTCACCACGACCGGGGCCTCGCCCTCGGGCGCGACGCGCCTCGCGAGGAACGCGACGGAACCGCCGCCCTTTCCGAGCATCTGCTCCGGGCGGTACACCACGCCCGGGGTGATCTCGCTGGGGAGCGAGGCGCCGAGGAGCCCCTGCAGGTTCTCGTCTTCGGTCGCGAGAACGATCTTGGCGGAGGTCATGTTCGAGGCCTTGCGCTCACAGCCCGTGACCGGGGCCGAGGATCTGCTGCATCTTTGCGACCGGGTCGAAGCCCTCGACGTGCGGCGGGTGGTGGCACTCCGAGACACACGTCTTCGGCTCGGGTTTGACGATGATGAGCCCCTTTTTGTTCGGGTCGTTCGCGTGGAGCGAGCCCGGACCGTGGCAGACCTCGCACCCCACGTCCTTCAGCTTGTCGACGGCGGTCACCGTGCTTCCCCCCGGCTTCTCGTAGCCGGTCACGTGGCAGCCGACGCAGTCGAGGTTGTACTCGACGAACTGCTTCTGGAGCGTCTCGTAGGCTTTGGCGTGCTGGGTCTTGTTCCAGACCGCGCGCTCCTCCGCGTGGCAGCTCGTGCAGTTCTCGATGCCCATGTAGGAGGCCTGGCCGTCGGCGACGGGCACCGGCTTGCGATCGGCGAAGGCGGTCTTGTTATGGTCGTTGACCCGCTTGTAATAGGCGAGCACCTCGGCCGCGACGTCTTTGTCCACCCCGAGGCTGTCGCGCACCTCCACCAGCTGGTAGCGGAAGTAGCTGCCGCTCGGCGGGGGCGGCGCATCTTTCTCGAGGTCGACCTTCTTGCGGCGGAGCTGCTCGAGATCGCGCTTTCGCGCCGCGAGGTCCTCCACCTTGACGACCTTGTCTTTCTCCCAGCCGTTGATGCGGTTCTCGAGCTCGCGGATCTGATCGGTCAGGCCGACGATCTCCTCCGTGCGCGCGACGCCGCCCGCGTCCGCCAGCTTGATGGCCTGCCCCTGCGGCGTGGGCTCGCGGACGAACAGATCCACCACGCCGACGGTCTGCAGGTGGTTCGAGGTCTCCACCACGAGGGTCTGGCCAACGAGCTGCGCGGCCTTGGGCTTGTCGTTCAGATCGCCCTTCTCGACAGGCTTGCCGACGACGAGGACGTCGATGTCGGGGAGCGCGTCCACCAGGCGCAGCGCCTCCCCTCGTTGGATGGCCGCGGAGACGACCACGAGGTTCGCGCCGTCCGCGCGGATGGCCTTCACGCGCTCGCGGAGCGCGTCGAGCGGGGCGCTGGTCTGCAGGCCGGACGCCGCGTCCGCCAGGGCCTTCGGGTCGACGAGGCCCAGGTAGCCGACGCGGAGCGTGCCGCCCGGATGTGGGTAGCTCGCGATGGTGCCCTGGCTGAAGGCCTTGTCGGTCACGTTCGAGCCGAGGCGAGCGAGCTTCGCAGAGGCCTCGAGCTTCTGCAGATCCGAAGCGCCCGCCGCGTAGTCGTTCACGCCGGGCGCCCAGCCGAGCGGCGAGAGCTTCGCGAGCGAGGCGGCCATGGCCTCCGCCTTCCACTTGTCTTGCGTGGCCTTCTGAGGCGACAGCGTCGGGTCGAGGAAGAAGAGCGGCCCGGCCGCGAGGAGCACGCTCTGCTCCACCTTGGGCTTCTCGGCCGTGATGAAGGCAGCCAGATGATCGATGCCGCCGAGCTGGTCCTTCGAGCAGCCACACGGCTCGAGCGCGCCCGCGACGGAGCTGAGCAGATAGAGGCGCACGGTGGGCTTGCCCTCTTGCGCGGAGGCGGTGCCGCCGCTCGCGGTCGTCGACGCGCTGCCCGTGGCGCTGCTCGTGCCGCACGCGCCGGCGAGGGCGGCGACACCGACGGCACCGACGAGGGTGAGGGAGGTGAGAAGGCTGCGAGCGCGAGCCCCGAGAATCATCGCGAAGCGCGTTGTAGCACGCCGGACACGGGCGCGGGCCAGCGCGTGGGAGGCTGAAAGCGCCAAATGCGCGCGCCGGATTGACGGAGCCGCGCTCGTCATCCAGATCCGGGCCCCTCATGTTCGCACGCCTCCTTCGACTTGCGCCGATCGGCGCGCTCGTGGCCGCTGCCTGCGGCGGCGAGTCCGGGACCGCGACGTCGACCGGCTCGGGCGCAGCCGGAGTGGGTGGCGGCGCGACCACGACCGCCGTGACGAACGTCTCGACCGCCGTCGGCGCGGGAGGACAAGGCGGCGGCTTCTCGATCGTGACGGGCCAGAATCCGGTGCTCGGCACCGACAAGCCCGACCCTTTCGTGTTGCGCGTCGAGGACCGCGAGGGGCCGCTTTATTACCTGTCGCACACGGTCCACAACGGCGGCGATTTTCCGCTCTACAGCTCGCGCGATCTCGTCAACTGGACGCAGGCTCCGGCAGGGCTCTTCGGCAAGACGCACCCCGTAGGTGAGCGCTTCCAGCTGAACGACGCGTATTACTGCTCGCTCTGGGCGCCCCAGATCGTCGACGTGGCGCCTGGAAGCTACCTCCTTTCGTTCACCGCGCAACGCTACGCGAGCCCAGGCGCGTGTGGGCCGTACCTCGAGGACAGCGGCGTCTACCTCGCGTCGAGCGCCGCAATTCAAGGACCGTACGCACCGCTCGAGAAGAGCTGGGAGCCGTTCCCCTCCGGGGCGAACGAGGCAGCCTGCCCAGCCGACGTTCGCAGCGCGCTGCCGCGCAGCCTGCCTTACGTCTCGGAAGACTGCCAGAGCACGTTCTGCCACCACATCATGCGGCTCGATTCGGACGTCTTTCGCGATCCGGCCGACGGCCGCTGGTGGATGGCCTACGCCTGGTACACGAACACGCCCCCGCAGGTCCCGTGGGAGCTGTCGAATCACGGCGAGCACGTCGGTCTCGTCCAGCTCGACGCGGCGGACCCTTTTGCCGTGCGGTGCGATGTCGCGACGCCTCAGGTTCCCATCGCCAACCCACACGACCCCAACCTGCTCGCCGCGCTCGCGTCGTCGTGCCCTGGCTGCGACCAGATGCTGTCGTTCACCAAGGGGCGCCAGGGCGAAGACGTGGTGCGCGACGGTGTGTCGTGGGGCGTCGTCGAAGGTCCCAGCCTCTTCCGTCGCGGCGACTACGTCTACGCGCTCCTCTCGGGGAGCATCTGGGACTCGGCCTATTACCACGTGTATTGGATCGCGGCGCCGACCGTCGAGGAGCTCGCGACGGACAGCCCCTCACGCCTCGTCGGCCGCTACCTCATTCCTTCGATGGGGCAGAGCTTCGGCCACGGCTCGGCCGTGCTCGGGCCTGACGGCGCGAGCTGGTACTTCGCGCATCATCGTCTCGATCACGCGCCGTGCGCCGCCCAGGGCAACTGCGCGCGCGATGTCTGGGTCTCACCCATCGAGTTCGAAGACCGCGGGGATGGCAAGGGCGAGGTGTACATCAAGGCGCGGCGTCCCGCGGAGGAGGCGGGGTTCGAGGTGAGGGTGCCCGGCTGAGCCGACCGCGCGGCGGGGGCGCTGCGACCGCGCGGCGGGGGCGCTGCGACCGCGCGCGGCGGGGATCTCGCAATCGGCGGGCGATGTGCAGAGGTGTGCACGTCTGCACACCGGCGTGCCGAAAGGAACCTGGAGAACACCCGGAGAATTGGGGCCTCGCTCCTGATCAAGTCATGTGCAGAGGTGCGCACGTCTGCACATGGGAGAGCGAAGGGGCAATGGTCCCGCGGGGAAGCGACGTTGCCTTCGGCCCCTGGCTGTCCGAGTCAGCGCCTGGTGTGCGACCGCCCGAACCGCCCGCCGCGTCAGCGTTTGGGTGTGCGACCGCCCGGCCGCCCGCCGCGTCAGCGTTTGGGTGTGCGACCGCCCGGCCGCCCGCCGCGGCCACGCTTGGGGCCCTGCGGCTTTCCCGCGAAGGGGCGTCGCGGGGAGGTGGAGGGTGCTTCTCCACGACGCGGCGCTTCGGCGCGCGAGCGATGCGGTGCTTCGGCCGGCTGCGGCTTCTCGGTTCGCGGCTTCTCGGCTCGCGGGTGCTCGGCGCGGCGCGGCGCTTCGGCGCGATGTGGGGCCTCGGCTCGGCGCGGCGCTTCGGCGCGCTGCGGAGCCTCGGCGCGCTGCGGAGCTTCGGCGCGCGGGCGATGCGGAGGTTCCGCGCGATGCGGAGGTTCCGCGCGATGCGGCGGTTCCGCGCGATGCGGCGCCTCGTGTCGCGGACCGTCGGATCGTCGCGGCCCGTGGCCGAGCGGCTTGCGCGCGCGGGGGGCCGGGGCGTGGCCGCCTTCGGGCGCGGCGAAGGGGCCGATCTTCACGCGCGGGTCACGCGGATCGGGCTGCGCGGCGGCGGCGGCGAACGCGTCGGCGACCCGCCGAGCGATCTCGACGACGCTGAAGCTGCGGGCGACGCGGATGGCGCCAATGTCCGTCCCTGCGATGCCACCGCGGCGGCACATCATCGCGACGAGGCGGCGAGCGTCGGCGCCGTGGGCCTCGCCCCAGGTGACGCGGAACGGGACCCAGTCCTCCGCGCTCTGGGTCGGCGGCTTGTCGCGCATGGGCGGCGGCGGGCGGCGGGACTCGCGTCGCGGCTCGTTTGCGGCCCGCGGCTCCACGGTGGAGACCTCTCGCGGAGCCATTCGACGCGCGAAGCGCTGCGCGAGGAGGCGTGAGATCGCGCGCACGGCGTGCCCGCTCTCGGCGATGCGCGTCGCGAGCGCGACCGTCCGCTCGTCGGGCACGGTCGCGAGATCCGCGTCACCCGTGAGGTCGGCGACGACGATCTCGTCGCGCGCGTCGAGGATGGTGTCGGCGGAGGGCAGGGGCTCGATGCGCGCCTGCACGCCCGCGCGCCGGAGGAGGAACTTCGCTCGGGCGAGACCGGCCGGGATCACGAGCAGGATGCTCTGCCCCTTCTTGCCGGCGCGGCCGGTGCGGCCGCTGCGATGCGTGTAGGAGTCGGCGTCGGTCGGCGGCTCGGCGTGGATGACGCGCGACACGTCCTGCACGTCGATGCCGCGCGCGGCGACGTCGGTCGCCACGAGCGCGTCGAGCTCGCCGGACTTGAAGTGGGCGAGCGCGCGGTTTCGCTCGCGCTGCTCCATCTCGCCGGAGAGCGCGCTGACCGCGAAGCCGGCCTCGTCGAGCGTGTCCGCGAGCTCCGCCACGTCCGCCCGGGTGCGCGCGAAGATGAGCGTCTGCGCGCCGGGACGGGCGAGCAGGAGGTTCACGATGGCGTCCGTGCGCTCGTTCGGCAGAACGAGATGGATGACGTGATCGATGTCCGCGTTGGCGACACCGAGGGGCGTGCCCTCGATGAAGATCGGCTCCGTCTGCAGCGAGTCCGCGAGGGCGAGCACGTCTTTCGGGAACGTGGCCGAGACGAGGTGCGTCCGCCGGCCCTCGGGGAGCTTGGCGAAGATGTTCTCGATGTCGTCGCGGAAGCCCATGTCGAGCATGCGGTCCGCCTCGTCCAAGGCGACGGCGCGGACGCCCGAGACCTCGATGGCTCCGCGGCTCAGCTGATCGAGCAGGCGGCCGGGCGTGCCCACGACGAGGGCCGGACCGGCGCTGAGCGCGCGGCGCTCGTCCCGGTAGCTGGCGCCGCCCGTGACCGAGGCGACGCGGTGGCCGGCGTGGGAGAAGAGCCAGGCGAGCTCCTGCTCGACCTGCTTGGCGAGCTCCCGCGTGGGGACGATGACCAGCGCGGCGGGGCGCGCGGCGCCCCCAGTGGGCTCCGCCGCTGCGGCGCTGGCGAGGTGGTCGCGAAGCGCGAACCCGATGGCCACCGTCTTCCCCGACCCCGTCTGCGAGCTGATCCGCAGATCGCAGTCCTTCACGTCGGGGTCGATCGCCGCCTCTTGTACGGGCGTGAGGCTCGTGTACCCGCGCTCGGCGAAGGCCGCGGCGAAGGCGGGTCCGAGCTGCGCGGCGAGTTCGACTGCTTCCATCGGGCGCTCCCTTAGCAGCAATTGACCGTCGGGACACGAGTTCCTGTGCGGTATGCTCGCGGCGCCATGATCGGAATCCTCGGTGGAAGCGGCATCTACGCGATCGACGGGCTCGAGAACGCCCAGTGGAAGAAGGTGGAGTCTCCTTTCGGGACACCTTCGGACGACCTCCTCTTCGGGGAGGTCGACGGCGTCCCCGTCGTCTTTCTACCCCGGCACGGCCGCGGCCACCGCGACACGCCCTCCACGCTGAACTACCGCGCGAACATCGACGCGCTGAAGCGGTCCGGCGTCACGCAGATCGTGTCGCTCTCGGCGGTCGGCTCGCTCCGCGAGGACCTCGCGCCGGGCAGGTTCGTCATCGTCGATCAGTTCATCGACCGCACCTTCGCCCGCCAGAAGAGCTTCTTCGGCTCCGGCCTCGTCGCGCACGTCTCCATGGCAGACCCTGTCTGCGGCCGCGTGGGAGACGCGCTCGAAGGGGCCGCGAAGGAGGCGGGCCTCGATCACGTGCGCGGCGGCACGTACATGGTCATGGAGGGCCCGCAGTTCTCGTCACGCGCGGAGAGCGAGCTCTACCGGAGCTGGGGTTGCTCGGTCATCGGGATGACGAACATGCCCGAGGCCAAGCTCGCTCGTGAGGCGGAGATTTGTTACGCGACCGTGGCCATGGTGACCGACTACGATTGCTGGCATGACGATCACGGTCACGTCACGGTCGACGCGGTCGTCAAGGTCATGAAAGAGAACGCGCAGCACGCGCGAGAGCTCATCCGTCGGGTCATCCCCAAGCTTGGCGCCCAGAAGGGGCCGTGCCCGAACGGGTGCAGCCACGCGCTCGACAACGCGATCATGACCGCGCCCGACGCGCGCGACCCCGCCATGGTCGAGAAGTGCCGGGCTGTCGCCGGCCGCGTGCTGGGCTAGAGGAAGCCGCCATGGAAGATCTGCGCGCCCTCATCCGCACCATCCCGGACTTCCCCAAGCCCGGCATCCTCTTCCGCGACGTGACGACGCTGCTCGGCCACAAGGCCGGCTTTCACAAGGCGATGAGCCTGCTCATCGCGCGATACAAGGGAGCGCGGGTGGACAAGGTCGCCGGCATCGAGGCGCGAGGCTTCATCCTCGGGGCGGCCATCGCGTACGGCCTCGGCGTCGGCTTCGTCCCGCTTCGCAAGAAGGGCAAGCTGCCGGGCGAGGCCGTGGGGGAAGACTACGCGCTCGAATACGGCACCGATCGCATCGAGATGCACGTGGGCGCCGTGGAGCACGGCGAGCGCGTGCTCCTGGTGGACGATCTCATCGCGACCGGCGGGACGGCCGAGGCCGCCATCAAGCTCCTCACGGCAGCCGGCGCCGCCATCGTGGAGACCTGTTTCCTCGTCGATCTGCCGGAGCTGAAGGGCGCCGAGCGGATCAAGAAGCTCGGTCACAACGTGTTCGCCCTCGTCGAGTTCGAAGGTCATTGAGCGCGCCATGCGCGTGAATGGCACGCCCTTCCGCACCATCTGGCTCGCCGAGGACGGCGCGCGGGTGGAGGTCATCGATCAGACGGCGCTGCCGGATCGGTTCGAGGTTCAATCCGTCGCGACCGTCGAGCAGATGGCCACGGCGATCCGCACCATGGTCGTCCGCGGCGCGCCGCTCATCGGCGTGGCCGGGGCCTACGGCCTGGCGCTCGCCATGCGCGAGGACCCGAGCGACGCCCGGCTCGAGGCGGCGCACGCGGCCCTCTTCGAGACGCGGCCGACGGCCGTGAACCTCCGCTGGGCGCTCGACCGCGTGCTTGCGGCGCTCGCGCCTGCCTCACCCACCGAGCGAGCCAGCCTGGCCTATCGCCTCGCGGCCGAGATCGCCGAGGAAGACGTCGCCGCGTGCGCCAAGATCGGCGAGCACGGCGCCGCGCTCCTCCGCGCGGAGTGGGAGCGCCGCGGCAGGCCCGACCCATTCCACGTCCTGACCCACTGCAACGCGGGCTGGCTCGCCACGGTGGATTGGGGCACCGCCCTCGCGCCGGTGTATCGCCTCTTCGACGAAGGCGTTCCGGTGCACGTCTGGGTCGACGAGACGCGCCCGCGAAACCAGGGCGCGCTCACGTATTGGGAGCTGAGCCAACACGGCGTGCCGTGCACGTTCATCGCCGACAACGCCGGCGGCCTCCTCATGTTGCGCGGCCAGGTCCACGCCTGCATCGTCGGCAGCGACAGAACGACCCGCAGCGGGGACGTCTGCAACAAGATCGGCACCTACCTCAAGGCGCTCGCCGCGCGCGACGCGGAGATCCCGTTTTACGTGGCGCTGCCGGCGTCCACGCTCGACCTCACCTTGCGCGACGGATCGAGCATCCCGATCGAGGAGCGCGCGGCCTCGGAAGTGACGACCCGCCCCGGCGTCCGCGCCGCGAACCCGGCGTTCGACGTCACGCCCGCGCGCCTCGTCACCAAGATCATCACCGAGCGCGGAGTCTGCGACGCGAGCGAGGGCGCCATCGTCGCCCTCCACGGCGGCTGAGCCACCAGTCAGCGGGAGGCGCCCGCGCGCTGGAGCTCGCGTGCGCACGCGACGAACGCCGCGAGCTTGGGGACGTTCCGCGCCGCGCGCGGGTAGTAGAGGAAGAGCCCGGGGACCTCGGGGCAAAACGGCTCGAGCACGGCCTCGAGACCCCTGGCCGCGAGGTCCGCCTGCACGGCGTGCTCGGCCACGTAGGCGAGTCCGAGCCCCTCCCGCGCAGCGGCGACCAACATGTCCTCGTCGTTCGTGGAGACGGGGCCATCCACCGCGACCTCCAGCATCTTCCCGCGGTGCTCGAGCTCCCAGCGCCAGACCTCGTTCGTGGTGGGCGAGCGCCAGACGACGCAGTCGTGCTCGACGAGATCGCGCGGGTGCTTGGGGCGTCCCCGCTTGGCCAGGTAGCGCTTCGAGCCGACCACGACGAACCGAAACGGCGGCGAGATCCGGACGGTGACCATGTCGCGCTCCACGGCCTCCCGGAGGCGGATCCCGGCGTCGAAGCCCTCGCGGACGATGTCGACGTTGCGGTCGTCGACGCGGATCTCCACCCGCGCGGCGGGGTGCGCTCGGGTGAACGCCGCGACGAGCGCAGGGAGCGCGGCGCGACAGGCCAGGTGCGGGACGTTGAGCCTGAGCGGGCCCCAGGGCGGCGTGGCCTCCTCCCCAGCTGCCTCGGCGATCGCCCCGAGCGCGACGCTCACCGCTCCGCCGGCCCGCTCCGCGAGCCTGGCCCCCGCCTCGGTCACGTTCACGCTGCGCGTGGTGCGGACGAGCAGCGCCGTCCCGACGTCCCGCTCGAGCCGCGAGATGGCCTGGCTGACCGCCGAGGGCGAGACCCCGAGCACCGCGGCAGCCGCGCGGAAGCTCTTTCTCTCGGCGACGGTGAGGAAGACCGTGAGCGCGGCCAGCGAGCCTGCGTAGATTGGTAAGGGACGCTTACTAGCCTCATCTCGGGTGTGTGCCTTCACGAATCAATCCGAAGGTCGCATCCTCGCGCCATGACGAACAAGCCCGAATCGACAAGCAAGAGCAACGCCGAATACGCCCTCCTCGGCCGGAGCGGCCTGCGCGTGAGCCCCATGTGCCTGGGGACGATGACGTTCGGCACCGAGTGGGGCTGGGGCTCGCCCAAAGAGACGGCCTACAAGATCCTGGACCGCTACATCGAGCGGGGCGGGAACTTCCTGGACACAGCCGACGGGTACACAGGAGGATCGAGCGAGGCCATCCTCGGCGAGTACCTGGAAGAGACAAAGCGCCGCGACCAGGTGGTCGTGGCGACGAAGTTCTCCTTCAACGCGCGGCCCGGCGATCCGAACGCCGGCGGCAACGGGCGCAAGAACATCCTCCGCGCGCTCGAGGGCTCGCTTCGGCGCCTCCGCACCGACTACGTGGATCTCTATTGGCTCCACGCCTGGGACGGACTCACGCCCGTCGAGGAGGTGATGGGCACGTTCGACGCGCTGGTTCGGTCCGGCAAGGTCCGCTACGTCGGTCTCTCGGACGTGCCGGCCTGGTATTTCGCTCGCGCGCAGACTTTGGCCGACCTGCGCGGGACCGAGCGCGTCGCGGCGCTCCAGCTCGAGTATTCGCTGGTCGAGCGGAGCATCGAGCGCGAGCACATCCCCGCGGCGCTCGCGCTCGGCGCGAGCGTGACGCCGTGGAGCCCGCTGGCGAGCGGCTTCCTGACCGGCAAATACACGCGCGAGGGCGCGGGCGCCGCGGCCAAGGGAGACGGCAGGCTCCAGGCCCTCCAGAGCTCGGGTCACCCGGTCGTGGCGAACCTGTTCAACGAGCGAAACTGGAAGATCGTCGACACGCTCGTCGCGGTCGCCAAGGAGCTCGGCAAGACTCCCGCACAGGTCGCGCTCTCCTTCGTCGCTCACCGTCCGGGCGTCACCAGCACCCTGATCGGCGCGACGAAGCTCGATCAGCTCGACGCGAACCTCGACGCGCTCGATGTCGTCATCCCGCCCGAGCTCCATGCGCGCCTGGAGGAGGTGAGCCGCCCCGCGCCCGCGCACCCGTACACGTTCTTCGACCGACGGATGCAGGGCATGATCACGGGCGGCACCACGGTCCGCGACGAGCAGCCCTGGTTCCGCCCGCGCAGCTGAGCGCCCTCAACCCGACGCCCCTCCCTCACTCCGTGAGGGGGGAGCGCGCCGGCGGCCGGGGGCGCCGGCGCCTTTCGTAGACGATCAGGTGACCGAACCGCGTGGCCTGCTTGTAGTCGCGGTTGACCATGGCCCGCAGCTCGGGCCACTCGTCGAGCGGGTCGCCCGTCGTGCCGGGGAAAAAGGGGGTGGCCCGGATGATGAACGACGGGGGGTGCGCCCGGAGGTCGGCGAGGAGCATGTCCGCGAGCGGGCCCGGCTTGAACGCAATGGACGTTCCTCGGGAGAACGCGGTGTTGTCGTTGTATTCCGTCACCTGGCCCAGGACCTTGAAGATGCGCGAAGGGGAACGGCGCTCGGCGTAATAGTAGGAGCCCCACCCGGCCCAGCCCCAGACGAGGAGCGGCTCGTCTGGCGTCGAATGCTCCCGCACGTATCGTCCCGCTTGCTCGACGTGAGGCGAGCCAGGGTTGTCGACGACCGCGTTCTTGTGGAAGGGGATGCGTCCCAGCCCAAACAAGACGAGGCCCGCGGCGGCGACCGCGTGCAATCGCGCGGCGATGAGCCAGCCGCGCGACGAGAGCTCCGACTTCTTCGCGAACAGCCAATCGATCGCGCCCGGGTGCCCCGCGAGCAGGGCCAGGGCGGGCAGGCATTGGGCGAGGTAATGAACGAAAAATCGCCTGCCGCCTACGCCGCAGCCGAGGAGGCTCGCTCCGTAGAACAGGAGCGCGGGGACGGGGGAGGGGCTCTTCGAATGGGCTCGCCGAGCGCGCCAGTACCCAAAGAGCCCTGCGAGCGCGAGGACGAGCGGGACGAAAAAGACGCGCCCTTGCTGCCGCGGCACCTTCCAGAGCGCCGCGAGATCGGACGTGGCGGCGACGCGCTTCGCGCTGTAGGCGCTCGCGTCGGACAGGGGAACCAGCCCGGCAGCCAGCTCACGGAGGGCGCCGCCATGAGCGTAGACGGCGACGAGTGGCACGAGCGCCAGCGCCGCCCCCGCGGTGAGCCCGAGCCAGGTGCGGAGGGTTGCCCCGCTCTGTTTCGCGCGGCGCGCGAGGAGCCAGGCTGCGACGTAGAGCGGGAGCAACACGACGGCCTGCGCCTTGAAGGTGTAGGCCACCGTCGCGAAGGCGCCGGCGAACACGGCCCAGGCGAAGCTCGGCGCGCGGAGCGCCTGCACGAGCGCGGCGAAGGCCCAGGCGTAAGGCACCATCATCCAGGCGGCGTAGTTCAGATCGAAGGCCGCCGAGTGGACGAGGTAGATCGCTGTCGCGATCGCCGGGCTGAGCTGCGCGCGTCCGTCCCGGCCATGGAGAGCGCGCGCGGCGATCCAGATCGCGGGCGCACCGACGAGGAGCCAGGCCGCGAACCCGATCTGGAGCGCCAGGATGCTCCGCGAGACACGGAAGATCCCTGCGATCAGGAAAAACGAGCCCGGCTGCTTCACGTCGATCGTGTCGCGATAGGGCAAGAGGCCCGCGTTGATCGTGTCCGCGCTGTAGAGGATGCCCCCGATGTCGGGGTTGCCGATGCCCTGGACGGGGTGGAACGCGCGCGTGGCCGCGAACGCAGCGAGACCCAGCCCGAGGACGAGGAGGCTCACGCGGCGCGCGCTCATGGCGTGCTGTCACGCTCCTCACGCCGATAGAGCCACCAATCCTCGTGGTGGCTCGCGAGGACGATCGTCGGGTCGGCGGCGAAGAGCCGCTTCGGGTCCTTGTCGCGACGGACGAGGAACCAATCGAAGAACGCGCCGTTCCGTCTGACGTCGAACTTCTGCGGCGTCCATTCCCAGCGAACCGGCACCGGCGGTGGCACCACCGCGTCCGCGTCCGACCGATAGAGGAGCGGCGAGGCGCCCATGACCGAAAAGTGAAAGCTGAGCCAGCCACCGCGGTCGGCCTGCACCCAGGCGGGCAAGTGGATGTAGGGCGTGGTCGTGCGCGTCGAGCCTTCGTGGTCGAAGATCAGGTAGAGCAACCGCGGCGCCTTGGGGATCTCGGCGATTGTCGCGTCGAAGGCGCGTGTCGTCTCCTCGAACGCGGCGTAGTTCCGTGCGACCACGGCGCTCACCCCGAGGCTCGAGATGGACAGGGCACCGACGAGGCTCGCGCGTCCGACGAGTCCGGCCGGCGCGTCGGGCACCACGCCGAGCACGACGAAGAGCGCGGCCGTGGCCTCGCGCGGGTAGACGTACCACCAGGAGCCGATCTCCATCGGCAGCGTGAGGAACAGGAGGAGGAAGGCGAGCGCGCTCCCGAGCGGCGCGAGCGTCGAGAGCGCGGCGAAACGTCGCGACTCCGTCGTCTCCGTGCGGAGCCGCAGCACCCAGAGCACGAGGGTGGGCACGAAGGCGCCGGCCACGATCCAGAGGTGGCGGGTGAACGCAGCCATCTCTGCTGGGTCGGTGAACCCGTCCACCGCCGCGGGGACCAGCTCGGCCCAGCGCTCCGCGTGGACGTCGAGCGGGCCGACCGAGCCGGAGATCTCCCGCGGGCGTACGAACCAGAAGATGGTGAAGAGCGCGAGCGAAGGGACGACGGGCAGGAGGATGGGACGGAGGCGCCGATGAACGGGCCACGTCACCAGGGCTGCGCCGAGAGCTCCGGCCACGGCGAACGGGTAGCGGAACACATGGGTGAAGAAGACGGCGACGAGCGCGGCCGCGAGGCCGATTTGCGTGCGCCGCGACGGCTTGTCCAGCGTCCGGAGGGCGAGCCCGACGCACATCGCGAAGAGGCCCAACGCTCCGACGAAGTTGATGAAGCCCCAGTGCGTCAGGTGGCCCCACGCGAGCGGGACCCCGTAGAGCCCGAGGACGGGCGACTTGCGCATGCCCCACGCGAGCGTGGCGAGGCCGGCCGGCAAGAGCAGGAGCATGACGCCGGTCGCGAGCTTCACGGCGGTGGTCGCGGGCAAGACGAGCATGAACAGCGCGCCGAGGAGGTAGCTCGACAGGTAGGGGACCGCGAGCGGTCGGAGATCGAACTGCGCGCGGAAACCGTACGAGTCGTCGAGCCAGTGCCTCAGCGCGGAGGTCTGCGCGGCGTGAAACGGCAGATCCGTGATGGGCGGATAGGTCGCCGAGAAGAGCGGCCAAAACACCGCGACCGCGGCGACGGTGGCCGCCAGCACGACGAGGGCGACCTCCATCCGACGGCGCAAGGCGCGCGCAGCTTACCAAATCGGTGCGAAGATGCGCGCGGACGTCGATGACTCCGGAGCTCGCAGTCGACCCCTCTGGCGAGTGGCCCGCGATCGCCTCGGACCTCGAGGTGAAGGTCGCGCGTGTCGTCACCTGGGTCCTGACGGCGGCGTTCGCGTGTGTCGTGCTCTGGGAGATCGGCGCGCCGCTCGTGGCGGGGCACTACGCGTCCTCGGCGAGCATGGGGATCATCGCGGACAACATGCGGCGCTGGGGCATCGTCGCGCCGGTCTGGCTCTACACGGCGGAGCCGCCCGACCCGTCGCTCTACTACTGCCACCACCCGTTTGGCATCTTCTGGACGACCACTGTCCTGCAGGCTGTCTTCGGCCGCAGCGATCTCACCTGCAGGTTGGCGCCCGCGATCCTCTCCGTGCTCACGGTGCCCCTCCTCTCCGCGCTTGGCCGTGCGTTGTACCGGCCGCTCGCCGGCGCGGTGATGGCGGCGTTTTTCGTCGCCTCTCCGATCGCGCTCTCCTTCGCGCAGTTCAACGCGCTCGAGGTTCCGGTCATCGCGTGGTCCACCCTCGCGCTCTGGGGCTGGGTCCGGTCCAAGAGCACCGGGCAGCGGCGTCACATCGCGGCGATGCTCGTCGGGTCGACGATGGCCATGCACGCGGATTGGCCAGCGTTCGTCCTCGTGGGGCTGGTGCTCGGCGTCGATCTGTTGGGCCTGCTCTTCGGGCGGTCGAAGCCCAAGAGGCGGGTCGTGATCGGCTGGGCGTTGCTCGGGCTATCGGCCACGCTGAGCGGGCTCCTCTACCTGTGGTTGTTCTCGAAATGGGGCATGCTCCAGGATCTGTCGACCACCTACGAGCTGCGGCGCGGAGCAGAGGAGCTCACGCTGCGAGAGCTGATCGACGGTCGCAGCTCCTGGGACGAGTGGATGCTCACGCGCGCCTTCTTCTGGCTGACGCCGCTCGGCGTCGTGGCTGCGTTGGTCCGGTGCGGGAAGCTCCGCCGAGCAGCCGAGCTCGTGCCGATCTTGGTCCTCGCGATGGCGGCAATCCAATATGGCCTTTTCCGGCAGGGTGCGTGGATCCACGTCTTCTGGCCCCATTACTTCGCGCTCGGGTTTGCGCTCGCGGCCGGCGCGCTCGTGGCTTCCCTGGCGCCCGTTATCGCCCGCGCCGTGAGCCGCCACCGGAGGCTCGCTGGGCGCGGCCACCTCGTCACAGTCGCGGGCGCCCTGCTCGTCGCAATGGTCATCGCTCGGGACGGCGTCGACATGTTGATCTGGGCTCGTCGAACCGGCGGCCGGTTCGACGAGCGAGGTCTCGAGATCTCGAGCGGCGCGGACGACATCGCCGTGTTGCGGGCGCTGTCCGCCGAGCTGCCGCCCGAGGCCCGGATCGGGCTGCACGAATCGGTGGGCCCGACCTGGGCTCATACCTGGGCGCTCGGCGGCCGCGTGGTCGACCACGACGTGGCGCTTCCCTATGAATCCGACTGGGCGCAAGACCTGGTCGTCGCCGATCTCCGCGGGCTGAGGCCGCGTGCGGTCGAGCGGCTGCTTGCCTGCTGCTCGGTGCGGATCGTCGATCACCTCGCGATCGTCACCCCGGGTGAGGCGAGCATCCGTGGCGAGGGGCTCGCCGAGCGCGAGCCGAGCCTGCACGAGCGCCTGCTGGGCGCAGCGTTCGAGCCGGTGAGGACGATCCACCCGAGCCCGTTCTCCGCGTGGCTCGTGGCCGACCATTATGGCGGCCCTACGCCCGAGCCGTCCGCAGAGCCGAGGACGACGGTCGAGCTCGCCATTGCCTACGACGCGGCGCTCGCGGCGGGCGATCCGTCGAAGGCGGACGGCTTGCGACGGGTGATCGAGGCGCGCCTCTCGGGACCCACCGTCGTCTTCGACGACGACACGCGGCTGCTCGGGGTCGAGCCAGTCGAAGGCGTGGCGCCGCGGCTCGTGGTCGTCTTCGCGGCGGCCGGGCCGTTGCCGGAGAAGGTGGCGCCGCGCTTCCGGGCGAAGCTGGTGGAGACGCCCGTGCTCTCGCTGGCGCGGCAGCACCTCGGGTCGCTGCGGGATCTGGGCCCCCAATGGCTCATCGCACCCTCGCGCTGGAAGGCGAGCTACCTCTACACCGCAACGGTCGAGCTCCTTCCTCGGCCGGGCGTCGAGGCTTACGAGACTGCCATGGTGTCCAAGGGGAAGGGGAGGGCGCCGCGCCCGGTCTCGGGCGGCGAGTGGGTCGAGGTGCACCGCCGCTAGCGAGGAGGTCCGGGCAACACGTGCGGTGCTCGATCGCCGTGGAGAGAAAGGTGGACTGGCTCTGACGAGGGACAGATCGATGGCGTGTGAGCTACGTTTCATGCTCATGCGACGCCTCGCGACTTCACTCGTCTTCGTCTCTTTGGTGGCGTGCGGCGCCGAGCCCGACGCTCCCTCGGCCGGAGAGCGCGCGAAGAGCGCGAGCTCCTCCCGAGCCCAGGAGCCCGCACCGCCCGCCGACGTCGAGGAGCAGAAGCCGGTCGTGGCGCCGAAGGCGGAAGCGACATCCGGCGCTCCCGGGGCATCGAAGGACAGCGCGGGCGGCGGGCGTGAGCGCCGGGGCGGCGTGAAGCTCGCCACCGTGACGGGCCTTCAAGGGAGCCTCACCCAGCAGCAGGTCGAGCAGACGATCGCCGGCTCGAAGAGCCAGCTCCTCGCTTGTTATGGCAACGCCGAGGCCCGGGTCGAGGTCTCGATGCAGATCGTGGCGTCCGGCGAGGTCGGCGAGGTCGCGGTGCGCCGTTCCACGCCGGATCAACCGAAGCAGAGGGAGTGCGCCGCGGTCATCCTCGGAAAGGTGCGGTTCCCGCCGCCCAACGCGAGCCTGAAGCTCGAGCTCGCTATCGTTCTCGAGCCGCAGGAGTGAGGGCGCGCGCGGAAGCGCTCGCGATCACTCGCCCTGCGCGAACATCCCTTCGTAGCGGAGCTCGATGACGCCGGGGGCGGGGACCGAGAAGGAGACCTTGCCGTCGATCATCTCGCCCCCGAGCTCGGCCGAGAAGGAGTCGGCGACGCGGCAGCTCCCGTCGGCGTCGGGGGGGCCATCGCACGCGCAGACCTCCGCGCCCTGCGAGCAGACCGTGAAGGCCTTCTGGCGGAGCTCGTAGGTTCCGTCGGCAGCGAGCTGCTTCTGCTGGCACTCCACCTCGTTGGCGACCTGGTCCGGGTCTGCAGGCTCATCGGCGGGCTCCGACTGCGGGAAGCTGCTCGACCCAGCCACACACTCTTCCGGCATCTTCTTGCTCTGCCAGAAGGCGCCATCCCACACGTGCTCGAAGGTCGCGCCGGGGGCGAGCAACTGCACGGGTGGCAGAGCGCAAGCGGCGTCGCAGACGACGTAGCCCTGGTCCTGCAGGGACTGGCAGCTGCCACCGCACGAGCCCCCGTCGAGCTGCAGCTCCGTCCCGGTGGAGTCGAAGAGGTGGAAGCCGGCCTCGACCAAGGAACACGACGTCGCAGGGTCCAGGTAGAGAGGGACATCCGTCGCGTTGACGAAGCGCCAGGTGACAGCCGCAGAAGCTGCGGGCTCGACGTTGTCGTACCCCTCGCACGAGGGCTCTCCCGGGTTGACCTCCGACTCGCAGCCCACGGCTGCGCTCGCGACGACAGTCGCAGCAAAGAGGAGAGAAGCAACGCGGAGTCCGGCTCGATCGGTGAACATACCCCGCGCTCTACAACGAGCATGCCAGCGCACGCGCCGGCTTCTTGCCCTTCTTCTGTGCCGGAGTGCGCCGCGCTCCCCGGAAGTCCGACACCGCTTTCCTACTCGCCCTCGGGCCTGCGCATGTAGATGTCGAAGTCCCCGATGCGCGCGCCGTGATCGAACCGGTCCTCGAGGAGGTGCTCGAGCGCGGGGAACGTCCGCAAGCTGCGCGCCGAGTCCTCGTCGTTTCCGGTGACCATACGGAACACGTCGTGATGCTCGACCACGATGGCCGCCGGCGGACGCGCCTCCAGATCGCGCATGAGCGCGGCCTGCATCGGCTCGGCCGACCACGCGGCTCGCTGCGGCACGTTGTAGATGTACCGGCTCGCGAGCGGCCGCTCAGCGAGGTCGTAGATGGCGCACTCGAAGCCCCAGACGAAGACCGGGTCCGTCACCTGGGTGTGCTCGCGCAGGTAGGCGGCCACCGCGCGGTTCTGGCTGGCGCTCACGTCCGCGACCGACGCGAGATCGTCCCACGCGGCCTGCTCGTCGGGCGCACCGTGGCGCAAGAGGTCGACGCGCGCCCAGGTGCGAATGAAAAAAGACTCGCCGAAGCTCGGGACGGGGCACTTGGCCGCCGCGACCACGAGGAACGCGCCCGCGAACGCGACCGACGCGAGCGCGCCGCGCGCGCGCGCCGCTCGCCACGCCTTGGTGATGCCCAGCGCCGCCAAGAGCGACGTGAGCGGGAAGGTGGCGCCCCAGTGGTAGGGGAAGAACTTGCCCTGCATCACGATGCCCGCGACGTGCACGACGACGGCGCCGAGCACCACGGAGACCAGGACACGTTCGTCATCTTTTGCGCCGAACAGCGCGAGGCAGCCGAGCCCGGCGAGCAGCGTGCTGGAGTAAGTCGTCAGCCACTCCTCGAAGCCGTAATACGCCATCCCCAGGATGCTGACGTTTTGCCAGCTGACTTTCGTGTAGTGCGGCGTGAAGACGAAGAGCACCTCGTGCAGATCGCCGAGGGCGCCTTTGGCACCGAACCAGGCGAGCGTGAGCGCGAAGGGCAGGATGCCGCCGACCGCGATGACGATCGCGGGCTCGACCAGGCCCAGCACGGCGGGCCGGCGCTTCTCCGAGCGCGCCCGCATCAGCTCGCCAGCGGCGAAGAAGAGGGACAACAGGGCGCCGACGCCCGCGAGCGGCGGCTTCATCAGGCCGCTCGCGCCGTAGAGGACGCCGACGGCCAGGAGGAGGAGGCGGCGCGAGCGCGCGGAGGTCGCGTCGAACGCGCGCCCGGCGAGCACGAGCCCCCAGATGGTGAGCGGCGCGCCGAACGTCTCGGGCTGGCCGGTATGCCAGAAGTCGAGCTGGGCGTGGATCTGGCTGGCGATGGCGGCTGCGAGCACGCCGACCCCGCGGGAGCCGGCCCACCGTTCCCCGAGGCGCACGAGCCCGAGGGCCGTCAGCAACATCGCCCCCACCTCGAGCACGCGCACGCCCCACATGGCGCTGCCGAACATGGCCCGGGCCACCACGTAGACGAAGAAGATGCCGGGCGGCTTGAAGTCGAACGCGTCCCGGTACGGCGCCCCGCCGGCCAGCGTCTCCCGTGCGACGAGCGCGTAGATGGATTGATCACGCCCGTGATCGAACGTGAGCACCAGGCCCGCCGCGCACGCGATGACGAGGAGGCCGAGCCCCATCAGGGCTCGGTCGGGGATCGAACGGAGTCGCTCGGCGGACGTCATCGAGGCGGCGCGTTCTAACACTTCGCAGGGGAGACGAGCACGCTCTTCGGGGCGGGGGGCGCCGCTCAATGATCTGCGCGGATCGAGGCCGACTTGCCGGACCACTCGCCCTTGAGGCCCACCGCGACCCAATACGTGCCGCCGACGGTCGTCGTCAGCGTGAGCTGCGGATCGGCTCCGGAGTCGTCGTCGTTGCAGGCCATGCTGTCGCTCGGGCCACAGACCACCTGGTCGAACGCCTCGAGGACGAAGTCGTCCGATCCGTCGGCGCGGACCTCGACCACGGTCTGGTCCTTGCTCGCCGTGAATCGGAACCACCGCGTCGGAAGGGGGTCGAGCGGTCCGCACGGGAAGGTGTGCGGGGTCGTCAGCGCCGGCGTGAACCGGAAGCCCACGCGCTCCTGCGCGTCGACGTTCCAGAACAGCGGCGAGGCGCAGCTCGAGCCGTCGCCGTTGCCGTCCACACATCCGCCGTCGAAGCAGAGTGCGTCGCTCGCGCACTGGTTGAAGCAGCTGCCGCAGTGGTCCGCGTTGCTCGAGCGGTTCTCGACACACTCCTCCCCGCACTGCGCGCCCAGGCAATCCCCGGGGACACACGACCCGGCTTCGCAAGTCAGGCCGTTGCCTTGCTGCATGCACGCCGTCTCGCAGTCACCGCAAAAGGCCGCGTCCGTGCTCGTGTCCACGCACCAGCTCGCGCACTCGACGAAGCCGGCCTTGCAGCCGCCCTCCGGGGTGTGCGGCGAGCCCGGGTCGATGGCGCCGGCGCCCGACGACGAGCCCCCGCTCGCGGTCGTCGTTGTCGTCGAGCCGGCGCCCGTCCCGGACGAGCCATCGTCGCCACAAGCGAGGAGCTGGACGGATGTCGCGAGCGCGAGGAAGGGGAGCAAACGACCCATGCCTCGCCCTCGCATTGGGACGCCACGGCGGCAACGGTGTCGGAGACTCCGCGTTTGCAGCGGTGCCGTCAGCTCGCGAGCGCGACGGCCACCTCGCAGGAGCGTGCGCGCTCGAGATCGTGGTCGGCGACGTGACGTTACTGTCATTGTGGCGCCTGTCTCGGGCCTCCAGTTGACGCCGGTGCGAACCCGGCTACTGTGGGCACCCACGAGGGAGGCGACCGATGGTTCGTCACGCGGGGTTGGGCATGATTGTTGTTGGGGGGGCGCTGACCGGCTGCCTCGCACCTGAGGACGACGAGACGCTGGGCGAGGCGGGAGCGTTCGTCGTCAACGGCACGGCGGACACGACCGCCAACGCGGCGTTTCCCGCGTCGGTCCGGATCAACGGGCAAGGTTGCTCGGGCACGCTCGTCACCCCCTACTGGGTGATGACGGCCGAGCACTGCTACCAGGACCCGGGGGATGTCTCGGGCACGGACAACGTCTGGCTGGGTGCGTCAGCCAACCCCGGCGCTGATCCTGGCAACTGCGCAAGCAGCGGAAGCCCCGCCTTCTGCAAGCGTACCCACACACTCGCGACCTCGGGACCGGTGTGGACCTGGCCCGCAAACGGCCATCGGGAGACAGACCTCGCGCTCGTTCGCCTCGACGCGCCGGCGCCGGTGCCGTGGGCGCGGCCGGCGCATCCGCCGCTGACCGCGCTCGCCTGTGGTGCGTTCCAGGGCCAGCTCGTCGGCTATGGCCCTATCGGCTACAACGAGAACGGGTATGCGTGCAATGGAACCGCCCTCGGGACCCGACGGTTCGGTAGCTCCGTCGCTTGGAACTGGGACGACGGCAACTACACGGGCTCGACACACCGCCACGTCTTCACCTCTGATCCGTTCGAGGGCTGCACGGACATGACGGGGATCGGCGTTGGGGGCGACTCCGGCGGCTCGCTCTATCGCGCGAGTGACGGGCAGTTCTGCGGCGTCATTTCGGGCGATGGGTACTGGGCGTGCACCGGCTCGAACACCAGCAACCTCTCCTGCGACTACCACACCGTCGCAGTCGACGACCCGAACGCGATTGCGTGGTTCTCTCAGTACATCCTGGATGTCGACAACTACTGGGAGGGGGAGACGCCGGTCACGGCCCAGAACGATCCGGACGGTGACGGGATCCCCTGGAGCGATGACAACTGCCCGCAGGTGTGGAACCCGGAGCAGCTCAACACGTTCGACGATCCGGACGGCAACGGGCTCGGTGCGGCTTGCGACGCTTGCCCGGGAGTCGACGGGCTGAGCCAATACGCGAATCGCAACAAGGAGGTCGAGCTCGCCATCGGCTATCCGACGGCAACCAAGTACCCGGTCTTGAAGCGCAGCGACTACGCGTCGGATGCGGCGTTCATCGCCGCCCGCACGGCCTATCTGGCTGCGTTCGTCCCCGACGCATGCGACCCGTACCCGGCTCCGCTCGCGACCCTCCAGTCCGGCGGGGATCTGCCCAGCTCGGTGTCGGAGCCGACACCGGACTTCGTCAACTGGCCGTGTATGGCGTACACCGGTGGTTGCGACGTCGTCACGAAGAACAAGATCAAGATCACGCCACTCTCCTCGCCGGTGGTCGATGCCGCCGGAGGAACCAACGAGCGGATTGGGTTGAGGTGGTGTGATTGTCAGTTTGCCGCGGGCTTCGCTAACTCACTCGCAGGGCGCGCCTTGTGTAGAACCAACTTTCAGTCCGACTGCCAGTACAACGAGACCCGTTACGGGGAGAGCAACTCCAAATGGCTGAAGCTCACCACGAAGAACGGGTCGAACTGGAGCAACCCACTCCTGGGCGCGGAATGGAACGTGGCTGCCGGCTCCGCGCCCTTCGGCGTGACCTGGGACTTTGCGGCGCTCGGCCCCACGCATGTGACGGGCTCGACGAACAACTTGAGCGTGAAAGGAATGCTCTGGACCCATGTCGACCAGCTCCTGAACGTGAACGTGCCGCTCACCCAGGCGAACGTCCGCAAGTACGCGAACGCGCTCGGCGACGGAGGTGCGCACCGGAGCTACGGACCGGATGGGCACCTTTGGGTCGCCATCAATGACTGGATCGAGTGCCCCATGTGTGATGCCGGGCTCGAGCAGATCGTTCTCGAGACCACCAATCCTTGGTGGCATCGCGTGACGCCCGAGGGACTCGATCTGGTCGAGGTCGTGGATCCGGCCACGCGGTCCCATTTCGATGCGGTGGGGGCAGGCACGCGGCTTCATGTCGCGGCCTCGGAGCCAGTCGCGACGCTGTCGCGGATGTATGCCCCCGGCGTGAGCTATGTGCGAGCGCTCGGGCTAGGGACGAACGGCTCGGTCGCGAGCAAGCTCGTCGCGAGCGGCCTGGAAGGGTTGCCCGCCGCCCAGCCACTGGCGGCGCCGGGGGGACCGACCTTCGTGCGAGGCGAAGGACTCGCCTTCAGCGCGCTCGTCCAGCGCCTCTACGTGCTCGGTGGCGTCACGGCCGGTGGACAGCCGAGGAACGCGGGTTGGTTCCTGGATCTGCCGACGTCGACGTGGCGGCAGTTTCCGATGCCGGCCGGTGAGACGGTCGGCGAGGTGCTGGGGATGACCTACCGCCACCAGGACCGCGCCATCTATTTCCTCGACAAGAGCGGCAGCACGCTCCGGCTGAGGCGCTGGCACGCCCAGCGCAAGCTCTCGAGCGGCGTGCTGATCACGTTGGCCACCTTTCCCTCCGGCTGGAGCGGCTTCGGCAGGTACACGGTCGTCGCCGGCCCGCGCGGAGACCTGGCGGTGGTCGCCTGGAACGGCACCGGCTCCGAGAAGACACGAATCGGACGGTTCACCCTCACCGATGCGCATCGCCTCCAACCGGCCGGACTGTCGAAGCTCACGACGCCGGTGCTCGCGCCTCCGGCGATGACGCCGAGCGCCTTTGCCATGACCGTCGATCCGAGCCGGCCGACCGCCTCCAAGGTCGCCTTCTCGTCGATGATCACCGATTGGCGCGCCGACGCACCGACGATCTTCCAGCACTGAGATGGTGACATGAGAACGGTCGTACTGGTTCTGGGTGCAAGCTTGCTTGCTTGCTCCGACGGCTCCCCAAACACGGTGACAGCCTCATCCTCGGCCGGAGCAGGCGGCGCGGGGGCCTCGTCGTCGTCATCGGGCTCGACCTCGGGCAGCACGGGCACAGGAAGCGGTGGTGATGCCGAATGGACAATCGTCCCGTGGTGGTCGGGAAGCCATTGCATAGAGTACGCGCAGAAACCTGAGCATGTGCTCCCTAAGGTTCAGTGGGAGGCCTGTCCGGGGCGAAGCGTCGGCTGCGAACGAATCGTGAAGAACTGGCCCGAAGCCGGGCCTGCCGCAATCACGAATCCGGCTGTGCGTCAAAGCCAAGGTGGGTATGAGCTGGCCCTCGGACTCGTCTTCCCGGAGCTTGAGCAGAGACTTGTGGTCGTGGACATGAATGGTGCGCCAACGGCCGGCTACCGAACCATTCCGGGAACGAGCTGCAACTTGATCCACCCAATGCTCTCCGACGCTGGACATTGGATCGGCGTCCAGGAGATCGGCCTCCCTCAGCCCAGCCGCTACGTCTTCCAGCCTCGTGATGAGAGCCCGAGCTCGGCGCTCGTCGCGCCGACGACCTCGCTCTCGCAGTACCAGCGCGGAGGCGACGAGCTCCTCGCGCTGCAGCTGGATTTCGGCAAGGGGCTCGAGATCTTCGACAGAACGACTCAGCTCGTCCGCACGACGCCAGCGGTCGTCCTCGGCGCGGACGTGCCACGGCTGGTGGACGACGCGGCGTTTTTCCTGGCCTACCTGGACTACAACAAGCCCGAGGCGTGGGTGTGGACGCGCGCGTCGGGCAGTTACCAGGAGCTGATCGACAGGAACCCGGGACACGTCGTCGACGTGCAGGCTGACGGCGAGACGCTCCTCTGGATCGAGACGCCGCCGAAGCCCGAGCCCGGGCCCTGGCCGGCGGGTACCCTCTACACGTCGCCGTATGCCACGACCGCGGCTGCGGTCGACGGGACGTCTCGGCGGGCAATGCCCGTTGTCGAGCCCGGTGCCTCGAGCGCGCTGAGCGAGGGCTACTACGCGGTCTGGGGCTCGCCGACGACGTACCATGTGGTCCGGCTGAGCGACGCTCGGCTCTGGACGGTGACCATCCCGATGGACGAGTGGCAAGCCCTGCTCAACGACGTCAGCTACGTCGACGCGACCTACGTCTTCTACAAGACGGACACACACGTCTACAGGCAGCGCCTCGACGCATTGGGGCCGGGCGAGGCGGCGAACTGAGGGGCAGCATTTCTCGTCTGAGCGAGGAGTGAGCCGTCACTTCGCGAGCGCGACGGCCACCTCGCCCACACGCGCGAGCACGGCCTCGTCCTCGGGGCGGATGTCCTCGTAGCTGCCGTCGGCTTCGTAGAACCCCGCGACCACGATCGGCGGTCGTTCTGCCGGCGGGTAGAGAACGGCAATGTCATTGTACTTGTTGGCCACGGTCTGGTGGATGAACGTGCCCGTCTTGTCGCCTCCGCGCCAGCCCGGCGGGAGCGCGGCGCGGATCCGGCGCGCTCCGGTTGCCGTGCGTGCCATCCAGTGTTGGAGCTTCGCGCGCGTCTCGGTCTTCAGCACGTCGCCCGTCACGATCTTGGTGACGCTCCGCGCGATTCCTTCCGGGACGACCGTGTCTCGTTCTTCTCCCGGCGGCACGAGGTTCATCTCGGGCTCGAGGCGGTCGAGCCGCGACGCAGCGTCGCCGAGCTCGCGCCAGAAGCCGGTGACGACCTCGGGACCGCCGATTCGACGGAGCAGGAGGTTGGCCGCGGCGTTGTCGCTCGTCAGCTGCGTCGCCTCCGCCAGCGCGGCGATGGTCATGCCGCCCTTGTCCACGTTCGCCGTCGTGACGGGCGAGACCTGGAGCAGGTCGGCCTGGGTGTACGGGATCACCTCGTCCAGGCTCAGCCGGCCGGCGTCGCTCTCCCGCAGCACGAACGCGGCAAGGCTGAGCTTGAACGTCGAGCACATGCCGAACCGCTCCCGATGGCGCCAGCCGAAGCCCTGCCCCGTCGCGGTGTTGAGGATGTAAGCGCCGAGCCGGCCGCCCGCGGCCTTCTCGATTGCTGCGAGCGCGGCGGACCGATCGGGCTCCGCTTGCGAGCCGCTCGCCGACGAAGCGGCGCGCGAGGCCGGAGCGGTCGACCCGCCGCACGCCGAGAGCACGAGCGCGGCGCTGCGGAGGAGGAAGGCTCTTCGGTGGGGCATGGCGGGCGCTCCTCTCATTTCGCGAGCGTGACGAGCACGCTCTTCAAATGCGGCTCCGCGCCGGGAGGCGGCGGGAAGTCCGCCGGGGCGGGGAGCGACTTGACCTGTGCAGCGGTGACGCCCGCGAGGCGTGCTGCCTCGTGGAGCATCTTGCGGAAGCGACTCATGGTGATGCCGCGGTGGTTCGTGCAGGCGAGGAGCCGGCCGCCCGGGGCCATGACCTTCAGGGTGCGCGCCGCGAGGTCGGCGTAGTCGCTCTCGGCGGAGAACGTTCGCTTCTTGGTCGTCGAGAAGCTCGGCGGGTCGAGCACGGCGAGATCGAACCTCTCCCCCTTGCGCGCGGCGCGGTCGAGGAAGCCGACGGCGTCGGACTCGACGGTCACGTGGTCGGGCGCGTGGGCGCCGACGCGCGCGAGGTTTCGCTCGGCCCACGCGAGCACGGTGCGGGAGATGTCCACCGTGGTGGTGCTGCGCGCGCCGCCGAGCGCCGCGACGACCGAGAAGCTACCGGTGTAAGCGAACAGGTTGAGGAAGCGCGCGCCCTTGGCGAGCTCGCGGATGCGCGCGCGGTTCTCGCGCTGGTCGAGGAAGATGCCAGTCGAGAGGCCGTCGCCGAGGTGAACCTCGAACGGCACGCCGCGCTCGACGATCTCGAACGACTCCGGCGCGGCCTCGCCCGCGAGCGGCGCGGCGGGGGCGACGTCCTCCCGGCGCGTGTCGGGGAGGCGGCTCGCGTCCTTCGGGCGGAACTTGGCGTAGACCCCGCGGAGCCCCGCACTGGTCGCACCCTCGAGCACGCGCGCGAGGGTCGCTTCGTCGAGCACGTCGTAGAGCGAGAGCACGCCGTGCTCGCCATAGAGATCGAGCGAGATGCCGGGCAGCGCGTCGCCCTCGGCGTTTGCGATCCGGAGCGCGGTCGTGTCGCCCTCCGCGACGACGCCGAAGCGGCGCTGGGCCGCCTCGACGATGCGCGCCGTGATCTCGGCGGTGGACTCGGGGAGCGCAGCCGGCCGCACGTCGAGCCCGCGCTCGAGATCGTCGGGGACGGGCGCTTCGAAGGTGACGCGCTCGCCGGTGCGCGGGTGGTCGAGCACGAGGCGCCGCGCGTGGAGCAGCGGCCGCACGCCGGGCGCGCCGCCGTAGGTCGCGTCGCCGACGATGGGCGAGCCCAACGCCGCGAGCTGGACGCGGAGCTGATGCGTGCGCCCCGTCTCGGGCGACAGCTCGACCAGGACGCGGCCACTCTTGCGCGTGAGCGAGCGGAGAAGCGTGACGGCGAGCTGCTCGCCGCGCTTGGGCGTGCCTTGGGCGGGCCGCGCCTCCATGCGGCCGTCGCCCTCACGCAGGAAGTGGCGGAGGGTCGCGCGCTCCGGCAGGCGCCCGGCCACGACGGCCACGTACGTCTTCTCGACCGCGCGCCCCTCGAACTGCTTGGCGAGCGACGCGTTGGCCTCTTTTCGGCGCGAGAAGAGGAGCACCCCGGACGTCTCGCGATCGAGCCGCTGGTGGATGCCGAGGTAGTCGCTCTTCCCGGCGGCGCCGAAATGCGCGCGCAGCCACGACGCGACGTCGTCGAAGCGGCCCTTCTCCGGCGCGTGGGTGGCGAGCCCCCACGGCTTGTCGATGACGAGAATGTCATCGTCGTCGTGGAGGATGCGTCCGGCGGGAAAGGCTCGCCAGAGCCGGTGGTCGGCGAGGCCCTTCACTTCACGACGTTCGTGCCGGCGGGCGGCGTGAAGACGAACTCCTGCGGGTCGATCTTGTCGGGGAACTTCGCGTCGCTGAGCTCGAAGCGGTTCTTGTTGCCCTGCGCGTCGAGCACGAGCACGCCCACCACGGCGCCGGGGTTCTTCTTCTCGAGCTTGGCCTTGTCGATGTAGAACTGGACCGACTCGTAGCCGGGCTGGGGGCTGCGCGGCTTGCCGAAGATGACGGGGCCGGGCTCGTATTTCACCTTCTCGTTGAAGGTGAAGCTGAAGCTCTTGCGGACGCCTTCGCCCATGATGAACGAAAACGCGCCGGGGTACTCCGTGTTCTTCACGGGGTTCTCGAACATCTGCTCGTCCTCGGCGACGTAGACGCGCAGCGTGGTGCCGTCGCTGACGATTCTGTTCTTGTTCGGCGCGTCGTAGCGGAAGGAGATCTTGCCCGGGCGCTCGACCCACACGACGCCCTTCTGCTCGCGCTCGACGCCGGCGACCTTCTGCTTGTGTTTCTGCACGAACCGCGCGGTGAAGCGCGTCTGGTCGGAGAAGACGGAGTCGATGTCGGCGGCGACGGCGTCCGCCGAGCCGGGGACGGGAGGCGGCAGGTTCACGGCGGTGGGCAGCGGCTCCGGCGCGGGGCCGGAGGGCTGAGGCGCGGCGGTGGGCGCCGCGGAGGCGGTGGGCTTCGACGTGGTGGTGGGCTTCGAGGACGGCGCGGCCGAGGCGCTCGGCGCGGCCGAGGCGCTCGCCTCGGGCTCGGGCTCGGGCGCCGCGCTCGGCTCGGCCTGGGCGGCGGAGGCGCTCGCGGGCGGGGGCGAGGCGGAGCTGGCCGACGACGTGGTCGCGGCGGGCTTCGTGGCGCTCGGCTCGGATCTGGGCGCCGGCGGGTCATCCCCGCAGGCGAACGCGGTCGCCCCGAGGACGAAACAGAGGGCGACGGGGCCGACAACGACCCGAGCGGGAGCGGAGCCCGGTCCGGACGGGTTCGGGAGGGGACGGCGCGCGGGGATCATCGGGATGTCTCTACTACGAGTGAGACGAGGGAGAGGGTCTCTTCTATTCTCCTGCCGGTCCATGGACGGCCGCCCCCTTCGAGTACTCGGCCGGTACGCCCTCTACGGGGAGATCGCGTCCGGCGGCATGGCCACCGTTCATTTCGGACGGTTGCTCGGGCCCGTGGGCTTCTCGAGGACGGTGGCCATCAAGCGGCTCCACCCCCAGTTCGCGAAGGACCCCGACTTCGTCTCGATGTTCCTCGACGAAGCGCGGCTCGCGGCTCGGGTGCAACACCCGAACGTCGTCTCGACGGTCGACGTCGTCGCGCTCGAGGACGAGCTCTTCCTCGTGATGGACTACGTCGAGGGTGAGTCGCTCGCGAGGCTCCTGCGCGCCTGCCGCGTCTCCGGGATGCGCCTGCCCCCTCGCGTGGTCGCGTCGATCATCACGGGGACGCTCTACGGCCTCCACGCCGCGCACGAGGCGAAGAACGAGCGCGGCGAGCCGCTCGAGCTCGTGCACCGCGACGTCTCCCCGCAGAACATCCTCGTCGGCGTGGACGGGGTCGCCCGCGTGCTCGACTTCGGCATCGCCAAGGCGGTGGGTCGATCGCAGATCACGCGCGAGGGCCAGATCAAGGGCAAGCTCTCGTACATGCCGCCCGAGCAGATCGAAGGCGGCGCCATCGACCGCCGCGTGGACGTCTACGCGGCGGGCGTCGTCCTGTGGGAGGCGCTCACGGCGCAGCGGCTCTTCGACGGCGAGAACGAGGGCGCGGTGCTCTCGAAGATCGTGAAGAACGACGTGCCGCGGCCGAGCATCCTCCTGCCGGAGCTGCCCCGCGCGGTGGACGACATCGTGCTCCGCGCCGTCTCGCGAGATCCCAGCGAGCGCTTCCCGACTGCGTGGGACATGGCGGTCGCGCTCGAGGAGGCGCTCGGCGTGGAGACGCCGCGTCGTGTCGGGGAGATCGTCGAGCGCATGGCCGAGGAGGCCATCCTGCGGCGCACGGCGCGGCGAAAGACGCTCGAGAGCGTGCACACGGACATGAGCGCGATGGTCACCGCTTCCAGCGTGCTCGCCGGGCCGATGGCGGGCGGGCCGACGCCCACTCGTCCTCCGGACGAGGACAAGACCGAGCGGCGCCGGCCTTCGCGCTCCATCCTCGTGGCGCTGGCGATCATGGCTGGCCTCGGCGCCACGACCGCCCTCGCGCTGCTGGCCGTGATCGGGACCCGGCAGACGCCTGCCACGGCGGCCTCTTCTCCGACCGGGGCTGCGCCTCCGCGCGAGAGCGCGCCGGCCGAGCCGCAGTCGACGATCGCCGTCGAGCCGACCGCCGTCGCGCCCTCGAGCGACCCGACCGCGGTGTCGAGCGCGGCGCCGGTCGGCACACCGCCGGTCGGCACACCGCCGGTCGGCACGGCGCCGGCCAGCACGGCGGTCGCGCCGCGTCCATCCGGTCCGCGCCCGATCGCGACGAGCGCGCCGAAGCCCAAGGTCGACTGTGATCCGCCGTATGTGATCGTCGACGGCATCCGCAAGCTCAAGCCCGAGTGCATCTGACGATGACCGTCGTCCCCGAGCCCGATCGCGCCCTGCTCGACCGCATCCTCGCCGGAGAGGAGCGCGCGCTCGAGGATCTCGTGGCGCGCGAGCACGCGCCGCTCTGTCGTGTGGTGCGGACGCTGGTCCGCGATTCGAGCCTGATCGAGGACATCGTGCAAGACTCCTGGGTGTCCATCCTCCGCGCGTTGCCGACCTTCGAGGGGCGCTCGAGCCTGCGCACCTGGATGACACGCATCGCCCTCAACCGCGCGAAGACGACGATGGTGCGCCTCGGGCGAACGGTGCCGCTCTCCGCCCTGGCGGACGAAGCGGGGGAGGCGGAGGCCGTCGTGGACCGATCGCGATTCAACTCGATCGGCTTCTGGACGGACGTGCCCTCTGCCTGGGGCGGCCGGTCCCCGGACGAGCTGCTCGCGGACGTCCGCCTTCGCTCCTTCATCGAGGCCGAGATCGCCGAGCTCCCCGAGGGACAGCGGGCCGTCGTCACCTTCCGGGACCTGGAAGGATGGGACTCGGCGGACGTCTGTAACGCCCTCGAGATCAGCGAGTCCAACCAACGGGTGCTCCTGCACCGTGCGCGGTCGCGCCTCCGGGCCGCGCTCGAGCGCTACCTGCGCGAGCCGGGTCCGCTACACTGAGGCTCCATCGAATGGGTGTCATCCTGACTTGCCGCGAGATGACGGAGCTCCTGACCGAGCGTGACGAGGGCACGCTCTCCGGGGTCAAGCGCGCGCAGCTCGCGCTGCACCTCTTCGTGTGCGGCCGGTGTCAGAGCTACGAGAAGCAGTTCGAGACCACGGTGGGCCTGCTGAAGAAGGTGGGCTCCAGCACGCCAGCCGATCCGCCCGCGCCCTCCGCAGCCGCGCTGTTCGCCCAGCTGAAGGCAGAGCAGAAGAAATGACCCTGCGACCCCTCGCCCTGCTCTCGCTCCTGTTGCTCGTCCCCGGCGTCGCGCTCGCGGCCGACAAGGCCACTTGTGTCCAGGCCTACGAGGAAGGCCAGAAACAGCGCGCGTCCGGGAGCCTCAAGGCCTCGCTCGAGCTCTTCCGTGTCTGTTCGGAGGCGGATTGTCCGGTCGCCACCAAGAAGGACTGCACGGTGTGGCTGTCGGAGGTCGAGGTGAGCCTCCCGACGGTCGTGCTCAGCGCCGTGGACGCGGGCGGGAAAGATCTGGTGGACGTTCGCGTGAAGCTCGACGGCCAGCCGCTCACGTCCCGGCTCGACGGCAAGGCGCTCGTCATCGATCCCGGCAAGCGCAGCCTGGTCTTCGAGCGTGACGGTGCCGCGCCCATCACGCGGGAGATCGTCGTCAAGCAGGGGGAGAAAGACCGCAAGGTCGAGGTGAGCTGGGCGGAGGCCGAAACGACTGCGCCCGAGGTCGGCGGCGGGAACGGCATCTCGATCTCGCCCGGTACCTGGGTGCTCGGCGGCATCGGGCTCGCGGGGCTCACCCTGTTCGGCGTCTTCGGCGGGCTGGCGCTGATGGACAAGAGCGACGCGAAGGACACCTGCGCGCCCGAATGCAGCGACTCCACCGTGGGCTCGATCAGGACGAAGCTCATCGTGGCCGACGTCTCGCTCGGCGTAGGCGTCGCCTCGCTCGGCGCAGCAGTCGTGCTGGGCGTCGTGAGCGCGCTCGATGGCGGCGAGACGGAGCCGAAACAAGCCGCGTGGTCGTTTGGTGTCGCCCCGACCGAGGGCGGCGCGGTGGGCGTTGTCGGCGGGGTGTTCTAGACTGCCGCGAAAGGCTGCTTCTTCCGAGCAGCCGAACCGAGTGTGCGTTCGTGGCGAGAGGGTCGGCGGCCGATCTGGTCGCGCGATCGCCTCGCCCTCGCAACCATTGGGGATCGGTCCGAGCGACGTCGCGCCGGCGGAGCAGGCGAGCGAGCCGATCCTGCTGCCGAATGGCGTGGGTCGGCTTCCATATCTGACGGCGCTGGCACGCGAAGGTCAGCGGATCTTTCGAGACGATACCTTCAAGAGCGAGACGTTCTGGGGTGATGTCCTCCGTGTGGTCGTCGCCACGTTGCGCACGGTCCTTCAGGGCTGGGGGCCCGGGAAGTTCGGCGCCGAGGTCCTCACGACGGGCGCGCGCTCCGACCGGACGGCAAGCCCGCGGCGACGCTCATCCCTCCTACGTTCGGCATGGCGGGGCAGAACCTCCACACGTGGACGGGCTGGGGATCGATCCCCTACAGGAATGCCCACGTCGCTAACACGCAGATGCGAGGGCTGGGCACGTTCTACGATCCGCGGCTGAACGGTCCGAAGAAGTTCCCAATCGCCGTCAAGACAGGTGACTGGAACAAACGCGACGACGAGGACGCCATCACCTCGAAGCTCGCCCCGCTCCACATCTACCAGCTCTCGCTCGCCGCCCCCTCGCCGCCCGCCGGATCGTTCGACGCCAAAGCAGCGACGCGCGGCTCGAGGCTATTCAATAGTCGTGCACGCTGCGCGACCTGCCACGTCCCGCCTCTCTACACGGAGCCGGGATGGGCGATGCACACCGCCGAGGAGATGGGGATCGACGATGTTCAGGCGAGCCGATCGCCCGACGAGCGGTACGCGACTCGTCGCCTCGGAGGGCTATGGACGCACCAGAAGGGCGGCTTCTACCACGACGTCGGTTCGTGACTCTGCGCGAGGTCATCGACCACTACGACGAGCTCTTCGACCTCGGGTTGAGCGAGGGTGACAAAGCAGATCTCGAGCAGTTCCTCTTGTCGCTCGGCGATCCCCTGGACAAAAGGAAGTAGCGGTCGCGCGGCTCGTTCTTCCTCCTCTGGTCGAAGGGCGAATAGTCGATACCGCCGGAGAGGTGGGCCATCGACGTGATCGCTTCGCCCGCCCTCTGCGCGCACATGGGGAAGGGGCCTGGCGGCGTCGCGCGGACTGGTGACGCAAGACCCTGTGCTGGTTGGGCGTGACGTCAGTCGGCGAAGATGTCGTCGGTCGACACGGCGGTGACGGCGCGCTTGAGCCAACCAGCGAGGACGGTGAGATCGGTGCAGGCCAGAACACGAGCGCGCTG
>JAEUKE010000112.1 GCA_016794345.1 Myxococcales bacterium | reverse complement strand
CCGAGTCCACCGGCGGGGGGTTGCCGCCGCGCCGTCCGCCTCGCGCGGCCGCGCCCGTGCTGCGCCGGGAGTTGGCCACGGTGCGCGTGCGCGGGCCCGTCGGGGCCGTCGCCTCACAGGCCGCGAGGAGGGTGACGAGGGTGACCAGGGCAGGGGCCCGCATGCGCGCGCGAAGCTAGTACAGGGCTGGTGGCGTCGGGGGCGAAATGCACCGACGCCCGACGGAGGTCGACAGAACCTCGCGCCGGGCGCCCGTGCGTCGTGCGGAGGGAGCGCGGAGCTCCCTGCGGACGCCGATCAGAAGTCCATGTCGCCGCCGTGGCCGTGGCCCGCGTGACCGCCGCCCGCCTTCTTCTCCTCCTTCGGCCGCTCGGCGACGAGGGCCTCGGTGGTGAGCATCAGGCCGGAGACGGAGGCCGCGTTCTGGAGCGCGCAGCGGACCACCTTGGCGGGGTCGATCACGCCCATGGCGAGGAGGTCGCCGTAGGTGTCGGTGGCGGCGTTGTAGCCGTAGGACCCGGTGCCCTCGCGCACCTTGTTGATCACGATCGAGCCCTCGACGCCGGCGTTGTTCGAGATCTGGCGGAGGGGCTCCTCGCAGGCGCGGCGGATGATCTGCGCGCCCCAGGTCTGGTCGGCGCTCAGCTTGAGGTTGTCGAGGGCGGACGAGAGGCGGATGAGGGCCACGCCGCCGCCGGGCACGATGCCCTCCTCGACGGCCGCGCGGGTCGCGTTGAGGGCGTCCTCGACGCGGGCCTTCTTCTCCTTCATCTCGACCTCGGTCGCGGCGCCGACCTTGATCACCGCCACGCCGCCGGCGAGCTTCGCGAGGCGCTCCTGGAGCTTCTCGCGGTCGTAGTCGCTGGTGGTGTTCTCGATCTGGGCCTTGATCTCGCGCTCGCGGGCCTTGATCTTGTCCTCCGAGCCGGCGCCGTCGATGATCGTGGTGTTGTCCTTGTCGATCTTGACGCGCTTGGCGCGGCCGAGGTCGCTCAGGGTCACGTTCTCGAGCTTGGCGCCGAGCTCCTCGGAGATCACCTGGCCGTTGGTCAGGATGGCGATGTCCTTGAGCATCTCCTTGCGGCGGTCGCCGAAGCCCGGGGCCTTGACGGCCGCGCACTGGAGCGTGCCGCGGAGCTTGTTGACGACGAGCGTCGCCAGGGCCTCGCCCTCGACGTCCTCGGCGATGATGAGCAGGGGCTTCTGCTGCCGCGCGATGCCCTCGAGCACCGGGAGCAGGTCCTTCATGTTGGAGATCTTCTTCTCCGAGATGAGGATGAAGGCGTCCTCGAGCACCGCCTCCATGCGCTCGGTGTCGGTCACCATGTAGGGCGACAGGTAGCCGCGGTCGAACTGCATGCCCTCGACCACGTCGAGCTCGGTCGTGATGCTCTTGTTCTCCTCGACCGTGATGACGCCTTCCTTGCCGACCTTCTCCATCGCCTCGGCGAGGATCTCGCCGATGGTGGTGTCGCCGTTGGCGCTCACCGTCGCGACCTGCGCGATCTGCGCCTTGTCCTTCGTCGGCGTGGCGCTCTTCTTCACGTCGGCGAGGATCGCCTCGACCGACGCGTCGATGCCGCGCTTCAGCGACATCGGGTTGTGGCCGGCCTCCACGAGGCGGAGACCCTCCCGGTAGATCGCCTGCGCGAGCACGGTCGCGGTCGTGGTGCCGTCGCCCGCCTTGTCGCTCGTCTTCGAGGCGACCTCACGGACCATCTGGGCGCCCATGTTCTCGAGCTTCGAGCCGAGCTCGATCTCCTTGGCGACGGTCACGCCGTCCTTCGTCACCACCGGGGAGCCCCAGCTCTTCTCGATGACGACGTTCCGGCCACCCGGGCCGAGGGTGACCTTGACGGCGTCCGCCAAGGTGTCGACCCCTCGCAGGATGGAGTGGCGAGCGCTGCGGCTGTAAACGATTTGCTTCGCGGCCATTGGCTTGTCCTCTTTCCTCTTCCTGCTCAGTCGTTCGTGACGGCCAGCACGTCGTCCTCGCGGAGGATGATGTGCTCTTCACCGTCGAGCTTGATCTCGGTGCCCGAGTACTTCCCGAAGAGGATCGTGTCGCCGACCTTGACGTCGACGGCGCGCACCTTGCCGTCCTTCAGCACCTTCCCGTTGCCGACCGCGACGACCTTGCCCTGGATGGGCTTCTCTTTCGCGGAGTCGGGGATGATGATCCCACCCTTGGTCTTGGACTCGCCTTCGAGGCGCTTGACGACGATTCGATCCTGCAGCGGCCTGATGTTCATGATCTCCCTCAGCTCTTCTCGACGCGGGGTCCCCCGCGGAGGACTCCGTTAGCACTCACCCTGGTTGGCTGCTAACGGCGCGGCGCAGGTTAAATCGGGGGACCGAGACGTCAAGCGCCGACTGAGCGGAACCAGCAACAGGGCCGAACAAGGGCCCAGCGGGCCACTGCCACGAAGCGACCGCGCCCTGCTCGCACCCCAGCCGCGCCCTGCTCGCACCCCAGCTGGCGCCGCCCGCGCCGCAAGGAGTCCGGTCGCTTCCTTCGGGCTCCGCGTGCAGAGGTGCACACATCTGCACGCAGACCCCACACGGTTGCAGCACGGGCACTCCCCCTCTCCTTCCGCGTGCAGAGGTGCACACGTCTGCACGCAGACCCGGTCCAGGATTGCCCCCACCCCGCCCCTCCCGACGGAGCGCAGGGAGGTCCGACGGAGCGAAGCGCAGTCGCTCCCGGACTGTACGGAGTCCAGCTGCGCTCGACGGAGTACAGGGAAGGGAGGTCCGACGGAGCGAAGCGCAGTCGCATCGAGCCGTGCTGGACGCAGAGTGCGCAGCACTCGAAGTCCAGTAGGCCCGATGAGCGCTGGCGTGGTTAGGGCGCGCAGCGCACTGACAGTGGCGATCCCAGCGGGAATCGAACCCGCGTTACCGGCGTGAGAGGCCGATGTCCTAACCGCTAGACGATGGGACCAAAACCGAAACTGTTAAGCCAATCATGAAAGGTCGGGACCGAGTGCGTCAAGCTTCGGAGCGACCTAGCTGGGGGACAAGGATTCGAACCTTGATAGCAAGAGTCAGAGTCTTGCGTCCTGCCATTAGACGATCCCCCAAGAGACGGCCCGGTTACGGGGACGGGTCACGAGACGTGTGGGCCTTCGTGACCTGACGAGCCGAAGGCGCCCGCCGCCGCTCACGGGAGGGGACCCGGGAGCGACGGCGAAACCTAGTCAGATGAGCCGCAGAGTCAAGAAGATTCTCAAGGATTATTCGGGCACGCGCGCAAACCGAGGCCGTCGAAGGTGTCGGTCGCGAAGCCGACCCACTGCGCCGCCGGGTCGAACGCGTCCGCTCCGTTCGTGTCGCCGCTCGTCACGCTGCAGCTGCGGCGCAGCGTGTTGTCCGCCGTGCTCGTCAGGCCGGTTCCCCATTCGGTGCCGGGGTCGAACCCGATCTGTCCGATGACGTCGAGCGTCGTCGCGTTGCAGACCAGCGAGAAGGCATCGTCGCCGGATTGGCTCACGTTGGTGTTGAACGCGTCGCAGCTCGCCGCCGGCAAGCTGCCCATGTTGTTGTTGCAGATGACGAACACGTCCCCCGCCGCGATGCTGCCCGAGAGCGCGATCACAAACGGCGTAGTGGTGCCATTCGCGTAGCGCTCGAGCGAACAGGTCGAGAGGTCGACGGACGTCGCGCCCGCGTTGAAGATCTCGAGGGCCTTGTTGCTCATGGTGCCCTCGACGTATTCGCTGAAGAACAGGTTGGGCGGCGCACACGACGCGGCGCAGTCCGTGTCGCCGCAGTCGGTCTGGCCGTCGCAGTCGTCGTCGATCGCGTCGTTGCACACCGCCTCCGGGCCCGAGCCGCCCGGACAGCTGCACAGGTTGGACGCACACGTCAGGCCGTTCGGGCCGCAGGAGAGCGTGTCGCAGAGCGGGTCGGCGCAGTCGACGAGGCCGTCTCCGTTGTTGTCGACGTTGTCGGTGCAGCTCTCGGCGCACGCGGCGGCGCAGTCCCCGTCCGCGCAGTCGACCTGGCCGTCACAGTCGTCGTCCACGCTGTCGCCGCACGACGTCTCCGCCGTGCCGCCGGGACACGCGCAGGTCGTGCCCATGCAGACGAGACCGTTCGCGCCGCAGCCTTGCAGGTTGCAGGACCCTTCGGCGCAGTCGACCTGACCGTTCATGTTGTTGTCTTGCCCGTCGTCGCAGATCTCGAGGCAGAGCGGCGAGCTTGTGCAGTCCGAGTCGGCGCAGTCCGCGAACGTGTCGCCGTCGTCATCCGACGCGTTGTCGCAGATCTCGCCGAGCAGGTTGGCGGAGCCGGGCGTGAGCACCGTCGTGGCGAGCCAGTCGACCGAGGCGACGTTCGTGTCGCTGCCGTTGGGGATGCGCACGAGCGCGGAGACGCCGGAGCCGTCGTCGACCGCCGTCGCGGCGGTCCCCTCGACGAGATCGAACACCGATCCGTCGATGTTCGCGGTGGTGATGCTGCCCTCGTAGGAGAGCGCGTCGAGCACCACGCCGTGTGCCGTGTCGTAGAGCGCGAGCCCGTCCGGCGAGCCGTTCTGGGGCGCTGTTCCGAGCGCGAACACGACCGCGGTAGGGGCGACGGTGACGCCCGGGTCGGCCACGACGGCGTATTCGCCGGGCGCGAGGGCGCCGCCGAGCGCCTCGGTCCCGTAGACGGCGTTCACCATCATGTTGCCGTTCACGAGCTCGATGGTGACCGTGGAGAGGTCCACCGTGGTCGAGCCGCTGTTCAGGATCTCGATGAACTCGAAGTCGTCCGCGCCAGGGTTGTCGTAGTCGATCTCGTTGATCACGAGCGTGCCGCAGACCGCGGCTTCGGCGCAGTCCGTGTCGACGCAGTCGACGTCGCCGTCGCTGTCGTCGTCCATGTCGTCGAGACAGTTCGTCTCGACGGCCGGCATCGAGCCGCCCGATCCGCCCATCCCCCCCGATCCGCCCATCCCTCCCGAGCCGCCCGCGCCGCCCGATCCGCCCGCACCACCGGCCCCACCCGAGCCGCCCATGCCGCTCGTGGTCGAGCCCGTCGTGGTCGAGCCCGTCGTGGTCGAGCCCGTCGTGGTCGCGCTCGACGAGGACTTCGTCGAGCTCGACGTCGAGCCCCCCGAGCCTCCCGAGCCCCCGGAGCCCGCGTCGTCACCGCACGCGTTGAGGAGCGCAAACAACCCTAGGGTGGGGAGCACGGGGATTCGACGCATGAAGACCTCGGATGCGAGAGCGGACATCCGCCCATGCGGAGCCCGTCTTAGCCTCGCTCTTGTGACGCTTTCTCGCCGGCGGAAAGAGGAATCGGTGACGGCTGCGGCAGCGTCGTTCAGGGTGGGAGCGCGACCGAGCGAAGCGTGAGGATGAAGCTCGCGCCGCGTCCGGGCTCGCTCTCGACGTCGATCGCGCCGCCGTGTGCGCCCACGACGCTCCGGACGATGGCGAGGCCCAGGCCCGTACCCCCGCGCTCGGCCTCCGTCGTGAAGAAGCGCTGAAAAATCTTCTCGCGATTGGCCGCGCTGATCCCTGGCCCTCGATCGGTCACACGGACGATCGCCCGACCGTGCTCCGCGCCGACCTCCACCACGACTGGCTCCCCTGCCGGCGAGTGGCGCTGGGCGTTCTCGACCAGGTTGACGAGCGCCGTCTCGAGATCGGCGGCGCGGCCCGAGACACCCACCGGGCCAGGCGCGCGGAGCTCGACCGGGCGCTCGGCCGTCGACGTGCGCTCGGTCACGCGCCGAGCCAACGCGGCGAGATCGACTGGCTCCATCGGCAGGTCGGACGCCTCGATCCGACCGAGCAGGAGCAGCCGCATGACGAGCTGGTCGAGCCGCGCGACGTCGAGCTCGATGTTCCGCGCGAAGCGAGCGCGGGCCGCCGGATCGTCGAGCAGCCCCTCGCCGAGGAGCTCGGCGGCGCCCCGGATGGAGGTGAGCGGCGTCTTGAGCTCGTGCGCGACGTCGGCGGAGAACTCGCTCGCGAACCGCAGGCGCTCGAGGAGGCGCTCCTTCATCGCCGAAAACGACTGGCCCAGCTCACGGATTTCGCCGCTCCCGGCGACGGGGATGGGCACGCTCAGCTCCCCTGCCGCGACCCGGCGAGCCGCGGCAGACAGACGGACCAGGGGGCGCGTGATGCTCAACGCCAGGAGGAGCGTCACGGCCAGCGTGAACCCGAGCGCGACAGCCAGGAGCTGCAGGAGGCCGGTCCGGATCCGGTAGAGCTCGACCAAGACGGGCTGCGTCGATCGGGTCACGTACACGGCGCCCTCGATCCCGCCGGCGTGGCGGATCGGCTCGGCGAGGAAGAGGAGCACCTCTGGCGCGCGACCGCGAAAGCGTGTGGTCGTCGAGGGAGTCCCGACCAGGGCCGACTTCACCTCGGGGCGCTGGGCGACCTCCGGCCAGGGCGGGCCGAGGTCCTCCCCGGTCGCGCGCGCGTCGCTGCCGTCGTAGATCAGGCTCGGTGCCGGCGGCTCGACGCCCTCGGGCGGCCCGTCGCGGTGTGAGTCCGCGACCAGCGCGCCGCGCGCATCCAGCACACGTACGCGCGTCCGCGTGGTCCTCGCCGCGCCGATCAGCGTCGGCTCTTCCTGCCGCGCGACGTCGGAGAACGCGCGACCGCTCTCCACGGCCGACTCCACGTGCTCGCGTACCAGCACAGCCTGGTTCTTCATGTCGCGCTCGAGCGAGGCGAGGAGCTGTCGCTCGAAGAGCCGGGCGAACTCCAGACCGACGAGCGGGACCAGGAGCACGACGAGGTTCACCACGAGGAGCCGGACGCCCAGCCGGCCGAACAGCCCCACGATCCCTCGCACGAGGCGCGCCCTAATCATGACAAATCCGTCAGCTCGACTTGTAGCCCACGCCGTGCACGGTCGCCACCGGGTCGACCCCATACGGGCGAAACTTCGCGCGGATGCGCCTGACGTGTGTGTCGATCGTGCGCTCGGTGATGAGGTTGTCGTAGCGGTACGCGCGCTGCATGAGCTGCGCGCGCGAGAGCACGATCCCGGGGCGCTCGAGCAAAGACGAGAGGACGCCGAGCTCCGTCGCGGTCAGCGGGACGGGCGCGCCTTTGCATCGCACCTCGTGGCGCTCGAGATCGATCTCGACCTCCCCGTGGGTCAGGACCGTCGTGCGCGCCTTTGCCGGCTCGGGCAGCGCCTCGGCCCGGCGCAACAAGGCGCGCACGCGAGCCACCAGCTCCCGCGGGGAAAAGGGCTTCACGAGGTAGTCGTCGCCCCCGAGCTCCAGCCCCACGATCCGGTCGACCTCCTCGGCGCGAGCCGACAGGAACAAGATCGGCGTCCGTGACGCGGGGCCGGCGAGCGCGCGGATTCGCCGGCACGCCTCGAGGCCGTCGAGCTCCGGGAGCATGACGTCGAGGACGAGGGCGTCGACTCCGCCGCGCGCCACCAGCGCCAGGGCCTCCGCGCCGTCCTTCGCCTCGCTGATCCGCCAGCCCTCACGAGCCAGGGCGAAGGTCGCCACCTCCCGGATCCGGGCCTCGTCGTCGCAGAAGAGGACATGCTTCGACATGGCCGGGCTGACGTTACACCCGCGGCTACCAGGGCGGCGATACCGTGTATGCTCCGTCCCTGCTTGGAGCCTACGGCCGCACCATTCCTCCTTTCGTCGTTCGTCTGGGAGCCGCAGGTGGGTCGGTTCGCCCTGACCGCCGTCGCGGTCGCCATGGCGCGGCTCGCGCACGGACGCGAGGCCGTCTGGACGGATCCGACGGGAATCGAGCCGCTCTACGACGAGGCCCAGGCCCTCATCGCCCGATCGAACCTCGTCGCCCCCTACAAACCTCGGGTGGACGTCGTGGTCGTCGGCCACGCGTACGCGCCGCCGGGCGCGGACGTCGACAGGCTCCTCGCGCGCGTTCGCCTCGGCGACTTCTCGAAGGCGATCAGCGTCACCGGGGACAGGCTCTGGGTGCGCGACGGAGCGCGTTGGGGGTCGAGCGCTCCCCGCCCCTTCTCGCGCATGTTGCTGGTGCCGGAGCGCGCGCTCCGCTCGGCCGAAAACCCGGTCGGGCTCGACCCCGCGGCGATCCCCGTCGAGGGCAGGTTGGCGCTCCCCAACCTGGAGCCGGCGGCGGGCTCGTACAGCGCGGTGCTCGGGCCGATCCCGGCGCCGGCGCCTTCACGCCGCAACATGTTGAGCCCGGCGAGCGCGCAGTGGCTGAACGCGCTCGAGCTCGGACAGCGCCCCGGCCCCGTCCCCGAGGGCTTCAACTTCGCCTTCTTCAACGTCGCGCCGCTGGACCAGCAGCTCGGCGACATCCCGCCCGGCTCCGCGATCGTGCTCGAGAACCTCCACCCGCACGAGCCCATCTTCACGTCTCGCCTCCCCCCGCTGGGCCCGGCGCTGACCGCGATCGATGGCGCGACCGGCCGACGCCTCGATCTGCGGTCGCGATGCGACACGGTGTGGATCGACGGCGACCGCGAGATCGTGATGATGGTCTACCGCGCGACCTGCGAGCTCGAGCGACCCGATCTGCGCATCCACCTGCGCGCGGACGTCGAGGCCCCGACGCCGCTCCGCCCCATGGCGCATGCCGCCCCGCCGAGCATGCTGGTCACGCAGCAGGGCAGCCTGAATGCGCCGCCGAGCGCCTTGCCCTTCGCAGGCCGGAGCGGCCATCCCCTGTCTTCCCAAGGCGCCGCGCCGTGGCCGAGGGGTGATCACGCGCCGGACTCACGGCGGCACGGCGTCCACCTGGGCCAAGCGTACGCCGATCCACACGGCGCGCCCGCGCCGAGCCTGCGCGACGAGACCACAAACCCGCTCCCGGAGCGCGAGAGCTACCCGCCGCCGCCTCCCGCTCCCCCCAAGCGATCGATCACCTCCGAGATCGTCCTCACGCCCGAGCAGGCGCTCCCGTTCCAGCAGAGCGGCTCCGCGGACGGCTGGGACACACACACGCACGATCTCGGGCCGGGCGCGTTGCCCCGACAGGATACGCCCGCCCTCGGGCATGAGACCTTGCCTCCCCCGCCGGCAGCCGGAAGCGAGCTTCCGTTCCCCGGGCCCCGTGGCGCGCCGCCTGCGGGCGAAGGCCAGGTCGAGGAGACGAACGGCACGGCGCCTCGCGACGGCAGCTCAGGTCCGTCGGCCCTGGCCAAGAAGCGCCTGCTTCCCATCGGCCCTGTCGGGCCCGTCCCCGATGTGGGGCCGACTCCCCCGCCGGCCCTGCCGGCGAAGCCTCAGAGGGCCCCGGCCGAGCCCCAGATCATGACAGCACCGTTGGCGATCGCGATCCCCGCGCTCGGAGGGCGCACGCGCGAGCCTGCGCCCTCCGTGGCCGTCCAGCCAAGCGCCGCCGAGAGCGGCGGCGTCGAGCCCGGCGCCGACATCGACGAGACGATGCACGAAGGCTCCCTCCCCGAGCCGGAGCCCCCCCCGCCCGCGCGTGAGTCGATCACGCTGGAGGAGTGCGCCGCCATCCGCGCCGAGCTCTCCAAGAAAGGCGCCGATCGAGCCGAGGTGCTCGCGCGGCACCACATCGAAGACACTGCGTGGCCCCGACTCGAGCGCGAGCACCTGCGCGCCATCGACGAGGCCTCGCAGGGCGGCGACCAGGCGCTGCTCGAGCGATACGACGACGCGTACGTCGCGGCTTGTGACGAGCTGCGCACGGCGATCGACGAGCTCGCCTATGCGCGCCTGCAGCTCGCCAAGGAGAACGGCAGGCTCGCGAACCTGCTGGAGGAGCTCGCCATCTCGCGCGCCGAGCTGCTTCGCCTCGACCGAGTGTGGCGGCGACGCCTGCAGACCGATCGCACCCTCGCCGAGCGGCTCGAGGACGAGATCGAGCGCCTGCGCCAAGAGGGCTGAGCAGCGGCCGATCGCGCCTGGCGGTCGGCAGCGCGAAGGCCGTTCGTCCCACGAGCGCCTGGCACGCACGGTGCACCCGGTGAACCGAGCACGCCGCTCAGCCTGGCGCTCGCCACGAGGAGGACGAAATGGCCACGATCGTGACTGCTCTGTTTCCAACCCGCATGTCGGCCGAGATGGCGATCGACAGCCTGCTGCGTGCCGGCTTCCGCCGCGAGGACATCAGCATGCTGATGTCCGAGACCACACACGGGCGCCAGTTCTCGATCGTCGAGAACGACAAGGCAGGCGAAGGGTAACCCCTCCAGGGCACCCGCCTGAGCGCTCTGGACTGCGGGCGCGTCAGCTCGGCAGCATCGCCGCATGACGAAGCAGAAGCAGTCGACAGGCAGGAAGACGGCAGCGCGACGGTGGACCGCTGAGCACGCTGGCAAGGTACTGACGGAGCTGAGCGAGTCCGGGCTCTCGATCGCGGCGTTCGCGCGCGACGCTGGCCTCGACCCGCAGCGGCTGCGTGCGTGGCGAAAGAGGCTCGGTGAAGGGGAGCGCACGTCGATAGCGCCCGCCTTCGTCGAGATCCCGCGGCGCACCATCGAC
>JAEUKE010000100.1 GCA_016794345.1 Myxococcales bacterium | reverse complement strand
TCCGGGCTCTCGATCGCGGCGTTCGCGCGCGACGCTGGCCTCGACCCGCAGCGGCTGCGTGCGTGGCGAAAGAGGCTCGGTGAAGGGGAGCGCACGTCGATAGCGCCCGCCTTCGTCGAGATCCCGCGGCGCACCATCGACCCGATCGAGATCCTCTTGCCCTCGGGCGTGACGCTGCGCGTGAGCGAAGGCCTGGACGTGGGGGCTCTGCGGCGAATCGCCGATGCGTTCCTGGGGGCTGTCCCGTGCTGAGCCTTCCTCCGAGCGTTCGTCTTCACGTCGCCACGCAGCCGGTCGACGGTCGCAAGGGCGTCGACACCCTGATGGTGATCGTTCGCGACGTGTTCGGGCACGATCCATTCGAGGGCCACCTCTTCGTCTTCTTCTCCAAGCGGTGCGACCGCGTGAAGATCGTCTACTGGGATCGCGACGGATTCGCGATGTGGACGAAGCGACTCGAGCGGGGCCGATACAATGCGACGTTCTCCAGCGACGGCCTGCTGAGCGAATCGAGCATCGAGGCAGCTGAGCTCGGACTGATCATTCAAGGCCTCGACCTCCGCAACGCCCACCGCCGTCCGCGATGGCAGCCGCGGTCGACGAAGCCGGTGCCCGCGCTTTCTGCAGCGAGCGGGTGAATCCATTCCGAGCGCGATCGTCTGACTGCACGGACGATGAGCGGCGCCTCCCAGAAGCCGGCGATCACCTCGCCCTACGCGCCCGACCTCGAGAGGGTCCGTGCGTGGCTGGAGAAGAAGATCGCGGCCGCGCTCTTCGTCGAGGTCATCGCTGCGATCATCACGCTCCTCGGTCGCATGCGCGAGATCAACCTGGAGCTCGCGCGCAAGATCGCCCATATGCAACGGCGCCGGCCGCCGTCCGAGACCCTCGAGCGGCTGGAGAAGCAGCTCGTGCTCCCCATCTTCGAGGCCCCGAAGGTGAGAGAAAAGGTGAAGCGTGGGCCGCGCTCGAAGGATCGCAGCGGCCATCCCGGTCGCGGCGAGCTGCCGGCGCACCTGCGCCGAGTCGAACAGAAGAACGAGATCCACGCCGAGAAGCGACGCTGCCCGGTCTGCGGACAAGAGATGCAGACCGTCTGCTTCGCGGATGGCTGCGAGTACCTCGACATCATCCCAGCCGAGATCGTCGTCGTGCAGCCGAAAGACGAGATGGTCCGGTGTCAGCACGACGACACCACGGTGAGTGCGGAGCCCGCGCCGAGGATCGTCGAGGACGGCAAGCTCGGCGACACGCTCCTGGTCGAAGCCGTCTGTGACAAGTACCTCGAGCATGTGCCGATAGAACGGCAGGCCACGCGCTTCGCGCGGGCGGGCATCGACGTGGCGACCCAAACATTGGGTCGCGGTGTGCACGCCACCATCGATTTGCTTGAGCCGATCGCGAAGCAGATCGAGGAATGTACGCGCGGGGCCGGCGTCCTCGGCACCGACGCTTCGGCGATCCCCATCCTCGATCCGGAGATGACCGCGGGCATCCGCTCGGCGGCGATGTGGGTGTGGACGAACGCGCGTTGGGTGAGCTTCGTGTACAGCCCGAGCGGCGACTCGAACAGCGTCCGGCGCTTCCTCAAGGGTGACTTCGCGCGGACCGTGCAGTGCGACGGCACGAGCGTCACCTCTTTCATCGAACGCGCCGGCGGCAAGCGCCCCGGCTGCTGGAGCCACGGTCGCCGCCGTTTGGTCGAGGCCGCACGAGCCGGTGACCAGATCGCGCTCGAAGGGCTCCGGCTCATCGCGCCCATCTTTGCGGTGGAGCGAGAATCCATGATGGCGGGCGACTGTGCGGATGCGCGCCGCGAACGGCGGGTCCAGAAGACGCGGCCGCTGCTCGATGCGCTGCGCCTCTGGCTCGACCACCAACTCGGTCGCGCGCCTCCGAAGACGCCGCTCGGCAAGGCGCTCGGGTACCTCGACCGGCAATGGCGACGGCTCGTCCTCTTCCTCGAGGATGGGAACGTCGAGGCGACGAACAACCGTCGTGAGCGAGAGCTGAGGCGCCTTGTCCTCGGGAGGAAGAACTGGCTCTTCACCTGGGGCGACGACGGCGGGCATCGCACCGCCCGAGTGCTCTCGGTGATCGCCACCGCGATCTCGCACGACGTGAACCCTCGGGCCTACCTCCATCTCGTCGTACGCCGAATCGTCCAAGGGTGGCCGCACTCCCGTCTTCGCGATCTCTTGCCCGACCGCATTCTGGTCGCCCATCCGGAGCTCTTCGTCGGCGACAACCAAGAGCTCGGCGCGGTCACTTCTGCGGCGCTGGGAGCTCCTTCGGGGCTTCATCCGGCTCACTGACATCGTCATTGATGGCCTCCCGGATCACGCGATTCGTGAGCTCGTTGAGGCTCGCCTCGAGCTCGTCCGACAAAGCCTTGAACTCGGGCCACAGCGTCCGGTCGTGGAAGGTGCGCGGCGCTCGAACCAGAACCGTGGTGTGCCGCTGGCCCCGCTCGCGGTACGGCGTCAGACCATAGCGACGACACAGTGCCACGAAGAGCTTCCGCGACCACGGGTCGTGTAGCCGGTAGGCGAGCACCACCTCCTGCTCGCGACCGCGCAACTCCTCGAGACGAGCACGGATCCGCTCGGCGGCACGCCTCGCCGCCTCGCGCTCTCCCTCGACAGCCGTCCCGGCGTACAACGCCTCGAGCTTCCGGAGCTTCTCGACCAGGGTCCCTTCGAGGAACATCCGCCAACGCTAGCCGAGCCGCCAGCCGACCGCGATCGGCTGCCGTCAAGCGGTGTCACACCGCGCCGGGGGAGAACGGCCTGGAGGGGTTACATCGCTTGCAGGCACGTCGACTTGCCGCTCGTGTTGTTTGCGCGCAGGACGTTTAGGCCATCCGCAAATCGGAGGGTGGCGCCCACGGGCCCTTGAGCGGTCACCGCAGTTAAGCGGAGAGCGCGGATGCTAAGACCCATCCGACCCTCGGGTTCCGGTAACGCGGCGAAGTTCCTTGTCAGTCAGCCTGCTAGCAGCGGCTTCGAGGAATGCGCGTTCAGGCACAAGTACATCGTCCAGCTGAGCAACTTGCCGAGCGACAACCTCGCCCTTGGGCGTGAGGAACACCTTGCCCTTGTCGACTTGGAAGAGGCCATCGGCCAATCCGAAGGCAACGGCACGATTTACGCTCGGCTCGAGGTGAATGACCACGTCCTCCGGCGGCCGAGAACCGTCGAGGAAGTCGATCAGGCGTCGCTGAGCGCGCGAGGACTTCAAGCACCAAGAGAGGACATGAAGCTTTGTGACAGGCGCTCTCTTCCCACGGCAGCGTGACAGGATCAGGCACAGGGTGATCATCTTCCATATTGGACGCAGGTCGGGTGGCATCGGCACCGGACGTCGATGAAACCTAAACGGCGGGAGCCATCCGATCTCGGGAAAGTCGGTGCTCATCACGCCTCCTGCGGAAAATCCAGCGGGCACCGCATAAGCCAATCTGCTACGGCTTCATATGCGAGCGCCTCCGCCATCTGCTCGGTCATGACCTCGAACCGCATCAGCTCACGTTTGAATTCCTGGAGCGTCGCTGCCAGCAGCTTCTGCGGCGAATCGGGCGTGATTAGGCAATGGGTCTCCAGAAATGACTCGCGACCGGCCTTCGTCCGGAGGGCGACTTCAAAGAGTTCCGCGTGTTCGGCCTTCAGCATGTCGAGTACCTCCTGCCCTTGAAGGTAGTGGCCTATCAGGCGGTGTTGGAGCGGCCCGCTGGTGGTGGCGCCACCGGGTAGGCGAGAGAGCTTCGTCGTCAAGACGGCCAGGAGCGGCGAATGAGCTGTGGCCCAGCTCGCGCTCGCGGCCGGGTCAATAGGCTTCGCCTGCAGCGCTACCTGGTCCAGCCCGAGGCGCAGCAAGCGGGCTCGCTCGGGCTCGAAGTCTTCTTCTGTAACAATAGCGATACAGAAGTCGGGCGCGACGTAGCTTCGCCTCAGCGCTCTTACCTCGGCGGCCTTCTTCTCGCCATGCTGGACAAGAGGTCCGCTGTCGAACGTCGGCACCGCGAATACCCACCGAGATATCGCGGTTGTGCCGAGAACTTTTGTAAGGGCATCCTGATTGTCCACGAACTTCTTAATGTCCGCAGACATCTTGTCACGCTGCGCCTCATACCGGGCGTTCGTCGTTAGCGGCTCGGTTGGCGAGTAGCACTGGTACGCGCGGCCGTCGCGGGAGAAGCCCTCAATCCCGTAGTCGCCTCGGTGACGGTCGGGGATCTCCTGAAAGTCCGCGATGGCGTACCTCAACTTCAGGAGCCGCATCACGTGACGCTGCCACTCGTTGCCGTGCCAGGTTCGTGTCGTTCCGGGCATCGATCGTGCCTTGTTCCCTGCTGCGCGGGGAGGGTGGTTGATTGTACCCGAGTTCGGCGGCGCGGTCTTCGCCGCGGCGGGTCCGGCGGCCACCGCCTCAGGAGCACGTGTTGCGGCGGGCTTGGCTGAGCTTCTGCTCGTCGGCCTAACGTATTGCCGTTCAGCTGCAGTGTCCAGAGGGAGCACGAAGCGCGACCGATGGCGCTGTCAGCTGCAACGCTTGTTGAACGAAACCGCGCAAGCGCGGTAGCCCAGCCACGAGCGGAGCCAGCCTCACCGTAGCACGCGGGCCGCCTTCGCCCCGCCGTCGCCCATCCCCCTCGCCCACCTGCGACCCTCGCTCCACGACGGGCGACACGTCG
>JAEUKE010000098.1 GCA_016794345.1 Myxococcales bacterium | reverse complement strand
GCGATCGTGGGGTTCAGCGTGTTGTTGCCGAGGGGCCGCGGCGTGATCGCGACGTAATTGGTGTCCCAAGTGGAGGTGGGCAAGAGCAGGCTCGCGTCGCTGATCTCGCTCCGGCCGCCGCCGAACGGGATGATGTCGTAGGCGACGACCGGCGCGCTCGTGAACACGCGGATGGCTGTCCCGGTGTCGCTCGTGCCCGCGACGCCGTCGGTCCAGCCGGAGGCGGCGGCGTCCGTCTCCGCCGCGGGCGCAGGGCAGGCCGTGCCCATGAAGCCGGAGTCGCTGTCGCGGAGGAAGACGATCGCGACCTCGCCCGGATCGAGCGACTGCCCCTGGCCGAGCGGCGTGTACGTGAGCGAGGTGCCCGTCCCGCTCGGCAGGTAGGCGTACTTGGAGAGATCGATCGCCTGGCCGCCCGCCTCGCCGCCGATGGTGATGGGGCCGTTCCAGGTGTTGGCGATGAACATCGCGTGGCAGCCGCGGCCGAAGAGCGTCTGCGGGTTGTGCGCCCAATACTCACAGCCGATGCTGCTCTTGTTCTCGATCGCGGCGTCACAAGCGGGGACACAGGTCGCGTTCGCGCAGCCCTGGTCGGGGGGGCACGACGTGACGAGGTTGCCGTTGCAGTCGATGATCGAGTGCAGATCCGCCGAGCACGTCAGCCCGCAGTTCGCGTTGCCTCCGCCGCCTTCACTGAACGAACCCGTGGAGCCGCCGGACGACGTCCCTTGAGAGGTGGTGGACGCGCCGGTCCCGTCTCCGCCGCCGCCGGTGCCGTCCTCGCTTCCGGCCGAGCACGCGACCAGCAAGAAGACCGCCGTCGCCCGCAAGCCAACTGAGCCTCGCATGCGCCGAGCGTATCGAGGACGAAGGCCCGCCGAAAGCGGCCCGTCGCGCGCTTTCGCTCGGGCGCCCTCCGTCGTAGGGTCACGCGCATGCTGGTCATGAAGTTCGGCGGGAGCTCCGTCGCGAACCGCGAGCAAATCACGAAGGTCCTCGGAATCGTTCGCGGCCAGGCCAAGAGGCGGCCGCTCGTCGTGAGCTCTGCCCACAAGGGAATCACCGACGCGCTGGTCCGTGCGGCGAAGGAAGCGGCCGCCGGCCGGCTGGACGCGGAGACCGTGCTGGCGCGCCAGCGCGCCGTGGCGGGCGAGCTCGGCTGCGACGCCGGGCTGCTCGAGCCGCTCTACCGAGAGCTCTCGGACCTGTTGCGTGGCATCCACCTCGTGCGCGAGCTCTCTCCGCGCAGCCTGGATTTCGTCTCCAGCTTCGGAGAGCGCTGGAGCGTCCGGGTCATCGCGGACTTCTTCCGGCGCGAAGGGCTCCCGGCGCGCGCCTACGATGTCTGGGATCTCGGCTTCGTGACCGACGCGACGTTCGGGAGCGCGCGGCCGCTCTCCTCGTTCCCCGACGCCGCGAAGAAGGCCGTCGCGGCGATGCCGGCGGACGAGGTCGCCATCGTGACGGGCTTCGTCGGCAAGACGGTGGACGGGGACATCACGACGGTGGGGCGCAACGGCAGCGATCTGACCGCGACGCTCCTCGGCGCCGCGATCGGCGCGGAGGAGGTGCAGATCTGGAGCGACACCGACGGCGTCATGTCCGCCGATCCCAGCGTGGTGAAGAGCGCGCGCAACATCCCCGAGATGCGGTTCGAAGAGGCCGCGGAGCTCGCTTACTTCGGCAGCCGCGTCTTGCACCCGGCCACGCTCTTGCCCGCGATGGAGGCGAAGATCCCGGTCCGCGTGCTCAACACAAACCGTCCCGAGCACCCCGGCACGGTGATCGAGGACCGCGCCCAGAACCCGCGGGACGTCACGAGCATCGCCTACAAGGAGGGGCAGCTCGTCTTGACGATCACCACGACGCGCATGTTCGGCGAGAGCGGCTTCCTCGGTCGCGTGTTCGAGGCCTGCGCCAGGCAGGGCGTCGTGGTCGACGTGGTGACGACTTCCGAGGTGAGCGTCTCGCTCACAGCCAACGCGGCCGAGCCCCTCGAGCGCGCCGCTGCCGAGCTCCAGCCGCTCATCGAGCCGCAAGGCGGCCAGGTCCGCATCGAGCGCGGGCGGAGCATCGTCGTCGTGGTCGGCCAGCACCTCTCGCGCAAGCCGGGCCTCGGCGCCGAGATCCTGGGCGCGGTCGCGCGCGCGGGCGTGAACGTCGAGATGATCAGCCACGCCTTCGGCTCCATCAACCTGTCGCTCGTCGTCAGGGACGAGGACGTCGGCAAGACCGCGCTCGTGCTCCACCAGGTGCTCTTCGAGGGCTGAGCGTGTCGCGGGCGGATCGCGAGAAGTGGGACGCCCGCTACGCCGGCGCGGACGAGGGCATGGCGGCGGCGCCGTCGCTGTTCCTCGCGCGCGTGGCGGATCTGTTGCCGCGCTCGGGCCGCGCGCTGGACGTCGCCGGAGGCGCCGGACGAAACGCGCTCTGGCTCGCTTCGCGCGGGCTCGAGGTGACCATCGCCGACGTGTCGCAGGTCGGGCTCGACCTCGCGGCCTCTCGCGCGGCGCGCGCGGGGCTGGCGCTCCGAACGGTCTGCGTGGATCTCGACGACGAGCCGCTCCCCGCCGGGCCCTGGGACCTCGTCGTCGACACGCTCTATCTCTCACGGCCGCTGCTCCCGGTGATCGCGGCGGCGTTGCGGCCTGGCGGTGTGCTCGTGTTCCTGCAGCCGACGGTCACCAACCTGGAGCGTCACGACAAGCCGCCGCGTGGGTTCCTCCTCGAGACCGGGGAGCTCGCGAGCCTTGTCCCGCCGGACCTCGAGCCGATCGTCCTCGAGGAGAGCTGGTCCGAGGACGGCCACCACGAGGCGCGGCTCGTGGCACGACGCCGTTGAGCATTGCCTCCACCAGCGTTCCCGGATTGGGTTCCGCTTCGTAACCGTTGTCTCGCTTGCAGCTGGTCCGCGCTCGGGCGAAGACCACGGCAGTGAAGAATCTCGCATTGGCTTGCTTGATCACCGCCGCCCTCGCCGCCGCCTGCTCCGATGAAGAAGGGACGGGCTCCACGGGGAGCGGCGCCGGGACCGGAGAGGGCGCGGGCACGACAAACAACACGGCCGCGCTGCCGTGTGACGTCGCGCCGATCATCGAGAGCGCGTGCCTGTCCTGTCACGGGGATCCGCCGTCGTCTGCTGCCCCCCAGGCGCTCGTCTCGGTGGAGCAATGGCGCGCTCCGTCGCCCTCGGACCCGGCGAAGTCGAACGGGCAGCTCTCCATCGAGCGCATGCTGGATGCGACGCAGCCGATGCCTCCCGCCGGCTTGCTCGATCAAGCGCAGCTCGACATCGTGAGCGCCTGGGTCGAGGCTGGGATGCCGGGCGGGGACTGCAACGCGAACCCGGTGGACGATCCTCTGCTCAACGCCGCGGCGATCTGCACGAGCATGGACATGTGGCCGGCCAACTCGGATCACGCGACGGGCAAGACACGCGAGGAGATGTTCCCCGGCATGCCCTGCAACGACTGCCATTCCAACCCGACGAAATACGGCTTCTTCGAGAGTGAGGGCACGTTCGACATCGCCGGGACGGTCTTCCCGACCGGGCACGAGCCCGACAACTGCGCCGGGGTGGACGGCACCAGCCTGACCGACGTGATCGTCCGCATCGAGGACGCGGCGGGCATGACGTGGGATCTGCACCCGAACGAGGCGGGGAACTTCTTCATCGAAAATGGCGTGACGCCGCCGTACTCCGCCCGCGTGATCAGCTCGGCGGGCGTCCGGGCGATGAGCTACAAGCCGACGAACGGGGACTGCAACCTCTGCCACACGCAGGAGGGCTCGGACGGCGGCGATCCCGACTCGGGCGTGGCGCCGGGCCGCATCGTCGTGCCGTCGGCTGCGCCGTGAGCCGCTCGAACGCGGTCGCGGCCTTCGTGCTGCTCTCGTCCCTCGGCTGCTCGCGGCGGTCGGAGCCGGCGGCCGAGCCGGCAGGGCCCGGCACGCCTCTGCCGCCGGAGATCGCGCGCACGATCGAAGACTCCTGCCTCTCTTGCCACGGGGATCCGCCGACGTCGTCGGCGCCGCAATCGCTCGCGAGCGTGGAGGCGTGGCGCGCGCCGTCGCTGTCCGACCCGGCCAAGACAAATGGCGAAATGGCGCTCGAGCGAATGAAGGACGGCCTTCGTCCGATGCCGCCGATGGGAGCGGTGGGCGCGACGGAGCTCGACGCGATAGAAGCCTGGGTCGCGGCGGGGATGCCGGACGGGAAGCAGGCGCTGCCCTGAGCTTCAGTCGGTCGGTGCCCGGGCCAGGAGCGCGAGCAGCTTGGTCGTCGTGTTCCAGTTCCGAATGGTCATGTTCTTGTACTCGGGGCTCGAGACGATCTTCGAAAGTCGGCTCTGAGATGCTCTTGCAATGAGGCGCGAGAAATAGAGCGCGCCGGCGCCGCCATGCGCCTCGTCCACGCCGGGCTTCGGCGAGATCGTCTTCATGGCCGCCTCGGCCGTGAGCGGGCTCTTGAGGAAGATGACATCGTATCGACAAAGGTCGGGCGCGGAGCCGAAGCCCGCCGGTGCCCGTTCGACGATCGAACGCAGCTGCTTCCGGCTGAGCACGACCACGCTCGCGCGGTAGTCGAAGGTCTTCGTCAGCGCCGCCTCGATGGAGGACGTGAGGCGGTCACGGTCCTTCTCGGCTGCCTGGAAGACGACGTTCCCGCTCTGGATGTAGGTGGTCACGTTCGTGAAGCGCTGCTTCTCGAAGCAAGCCTTCAAGTCGGCCATCTTGATGATGTTGTTCCCGCCGACGTTGATGCCGCGGAGCAGGGCCACGTACCGCTCGGCCACGGCGGGCGCCGCGCTCACCGGGCCTCCGTGATCTTCGCGACCTCGTAAGGTCGCTTGGTCACCGGAGGGGGGGCGGCCGATGGCGCGGCGGTCGTCGCGAGTGCGACCGGTGCCGAAGCCGAAGGCTCGGGCCTCGGCGTCTCGTTCGAGCAAGCGACGAGGAGGAGCGCGAGCGCGGGCGTGGTGGCGGACATGGCGAGGCGATGGAGGATAGCGTCGACCTCTCGTCTGCGGCGGGCGGCGGTCGGTGGTCGGTGGTCGGTGGTCAGGCGAAGGGGAAGGCGAGGTGCGTTGCGTCCGTCGCGCGAAGCCGAAGCTGTCGTCACACCGCTTCGACGAGCGCTCTCGGTGGGGGCTGGTGGCGCAGCCGCTCGACGCAACGCCGAGTCACGGTGAGCCGATCCGCGATCTCCATCGTCGTGAGATCGGTGGCTGCGTGAACCGCGGCGGCTCGCGCCATCGCCGTCGCGGAGGACCGGTCGTCGAGCTGTGGCAGGGCGAGCGCAGCCGCGGCGGCGTCCGCGAGGCGGGCGTAGTCGGGCTCCCCGAAGCGGAGCCGAGCCACTCGATGATGGCGCGGCCGGTGAGGCGGGGCAGCGCGATGTGGACCCGCTCCGGCAGGTCGGGGGCGATGAGACGCAGCCCGAGCACGTCCGGCGCGCTGCTGGCTTCATGGCGGACGTCCAGCGCGGCGCGGTGATGCTCCTCTTGCCGGAGCACGTAGCGGAAGGTTCGCTCCAGGTGAGATTGCGTCTCGACCCCGACCACGTGCGCGCGCTGAAAGGCGCTACGCCCACCCCACATAACCGGGTGCTGGTCGCGGGCCTGACTTGTCGCCGGCCAGCCGGTGCGCGCGCTCAGCCGCGACGCCGATCGATCGCGGCGCGCATCTCTTCGACGGCCTTGGCCAGGCCGAGGAAGATCGCGTCGGCGATGATGCTATGGCCGATGTTGACCTCGGCGATGGCTCCGATGGCGACGACGGGGCCTACGTTGTGGCGGGTGAGGCCGTGGCCGGCGGCGACCTCGAGGCCGATCGTGCTGGCGAGGTCGGCCGCGCGTGCGAGGCGCTCGAGCTCGCGATCGCGCTGGGCGGTCTTTCCGGGCTCACACGCATGGCAGTACTCGCCGGTGTGGAGCTCGATCTGCTTGGCGCCGAGATCCTTCGAGAGGCGGACGGTCTCCTCGTCGGGGGCGATGAAGAGGCTCACGCGGGCGCCGATGCGGCCCGCGGCCTCGACGAAGCGGCCGACCATCGTGCGCTGTCCTGCGACGTCGAGCCCGCCTTCGGTCGTGCGCTCCTGCCGGCGCTCGGGGACGAGCGTGATCGTGTCGGGCACGACGCGGGCGGCGATCTCGAGCATCTCCTCGGTGGCGGCGCACTCGAGGTTGAGGTGAGAGGTGACCGAGGCGCGAAGCCTGACGATGTCGTCATCCGTGATGTGGCGGCGGTCCTCGCGCAGGTGCGCGGTGATCCCGTCCGCGCCGGCCGCCTCGCAGACGTGCGCTGCGAAGAGCGGATCGGGGTAGCGCGTCCCGCGCGCGTTGCGGACGGTGGCGACGTGGTCGACGTTGACGTGGAGCCGGACGGACATGGTGAGGGGGGTCTAGTACATCGACCGCGAAAGTACGGCCGATTCTGTGTTGACCGTGCGCCACATCCCCTCGACACTACCTGCGCATGCGAGTAGGCGAGCGCAAGAAGGCCAAACGGGCCTCCGCCAAGGCGCAGACAGGCCGCGTCGATCCTCCTTCGCGTGCTGGGGGGCCGAGGTCGAAGGCCGGCAGAAGGCAGCCTCCTCCGAAGGACGGCGCCGCGGAAGACGTGATCGCTCCGCCGCCCGACAGCCTGTCCGGCCTGGCCTTCGAAGAAGGGGCCGCCCCGTCCTCGCGGTCGGCTCGGCCAGCGCGCCCGCGGGGAACCAAACGTGCGCTCTTCGTCGGCGCGGCCCTGCTCTCCGCCTTCGTGCTCGTCCCGTTCGAGCCCCACGTGCGCGAGCGCATGGCGAGCCTCGGCAAGCAGGCGCGGGCGCGCTTCGACAGCCTCAGGTCGTCCGTGGCCGGGGCGCCTCCCGCGGCCGCGGCTGCGGCCCTCACGCCCAGCGCCCCGGCCGGCTCCGACGCAGCGCCCGCCGACGCGCCGCCGCCGACCTTCCGTCCGGGCCGCGGACCCCTCGGCGGCGGGGTGTTCTCGTTGCCTCCCGATCTTCGCGTCGGACCGGACGGCCAGGTGGACGTGCTCATCCACTTCCACGGCAACACGGACATGGTGCTCGAGAGCGCGGAGCACGCGAAGCTCGGCGCGGCCACCGTGGTGGTGAACCTCGGGGTCGGGTCCGGGCCCTACGAGGAGCGCTTCGACAACCCCGTCGCCTTCCTCGATCTGCTGACGCGCACCGAGGGGGCGATCGAGAAGCGCGGCATCCCGAACGCGAGGCTCGGCCGCATCGCGCTCTCGTCCTGGAGCGCGGGGTATGGCGCCATCCTCCGCATCCTGAAGAACGACGGCCTGGCTTCCAAGATCGACTCGGTCGTGTTGCTCGACGGCATGCACGTCGGCTACCGGGAAGACGGCGCGCTCAACTGGATGAGCATCGACCCGTTCCAGGCGTTCGCGGAGCGCGCGGTGCGCGGCGAGACGCTCTTCGTCGTCACGCACTCGAACATCGAGCCTGTCGACTACCTGGGCGTCAAAGAGACGAGCGATCACCTGCTCGAGCACTTCGGCATCGTCCGCGCGGAGGTGAAGGGCGTGACCGTCCTCCCTCCATTCGAGTCGTTCAAGGGTGTGCTCCCCAAGGCGGAGATGATCCCGCTGACGCGGGCGACCGAGGCGCAGAAGGGCAACTTCATCGTGCGCGGGTTCCGCGGCAACGAGCCGCACACGCACATGGCCCACCTGATGGAGATGTCCCAGATCGGCCTGCCGGATCTGGCCCGCCGCTGGAAGCCCTGAGGAGCCGTGGCCGAGCACAAGCCGCCCTTCGAGCCGTTTATCCCCGCGAGCTCGAAGCTCCGTGAGCTCACGCCGCTGCCGCTCGTCGTCGGCACGCTGCTCGGCATGGTCTTCGGCGCGTCCTCGCTCTACCTGGTCCTCAAGGTCGGGCTGACGGTGAGCGCGTCGATCCCGGTCGCCGTCATCTCGATCACGTTTTTCCGCATCCTCTCCAAGCTGGGGCTGAAGAACGCGACAATCCTCGAGAACAACGTGGTGCAGACCGCGGGCTCCGCGGGCGAGAGCATCGCGTTCGGCGTGGGCGTGACCATGCCGGCCATCCTCATCCTCGGCTTCGATCTCGAGGTGCTGCGGGTGACGCTCGTCGCCGTGTTGGGGAGCTTGCTCGGCATCCTCATGATGATCCCGCTGCGGCGCGCGCTCATCGTCGAGCAACACGGCACGCTGAAGTACCCCGAGGGGACCGCCTGCGCGGAGGTGCTGAAGGCCGGCGCCTCGGAGGAGTCGATTGCCGAGGCGTCCGCCGCGCACGCGGCCGCGGCCGACGGGCGAGACGCGGGGCAGGGCGGCAAGACCATCTTCCTCGGGTTCGGGATCGGGCTCGTCTACAAGGCCGTCATGGTCGCGCTGCGCGGCTGGAAGGACGTGCCGGAGAAGATCTTCGGCGCGGGGCTGAAAGCGGGCAGCGTCTCGGCGGAGATCTCGCCGGAGCTCCTCGGCGTCGGCTACATCATCGGCCCGCGCATCGCGTCGACGATGTGCGCGGGCGGCGTGCTCGCGTACCTCGTGCTCATCCCGGCCATCAAGTTCTTCGGCGAGCACATCCCCGGTCCGCTCTCGCCAGGCACCATTCCCATCGCGGAGATGGGCCCGCACCAGATCCGCGGCGCGTACGTGCTCTACATCGGGGCGGGCGCCGTCGCGGCCGGCGGGATCATCAGCCTCGCGCGGTCCTTGCCCACCATCTGGTCGGGCATTCGCGCGGGGCTTCGCGACTTCCGCGGCGGCGACAAGGCTCGGGGGGACGTCCCGCGGACCGAGCGCGACCTGTCGATGAAGGTCGTGCTCGTCGGCGCCCTCGCGCTGATCGTCGCCATCACGCTCTCCCCGCCTCTCCACATGAACGTCGCGGGCGCGGCGCTCATCGTCGTGTTCGGCTTCCTGTTCGTCACGGTCTCGTCGCGTCTCTGCGGGGAGATCGGCTCGTCCTCCAATCCCATCTCGGGGATGACGGTCGCGACGCTGCTCCTCACCTGCGGGGCGTTCCTGCTCATCGGGTGGACGGCGCCGCCTTATTACGTCACCGCGCTCTCGGTCGGCGCCATCGTCTGCATCGCGGCGTCGAACGGCGGAGCCACCTCGCAAGACCTGAAGACGGGCTTCCTCGTGGGCGCCACGCCGAAGGCGCAGCAGATCTCCATCGTCGTGGGCGCGCTGGCCTCGGCGCTCATCCTCGGGCCCATCCTGCTCCGGTTGAACGACTCCGCGACGGTGTACGTCCCCATCGCAGCGGACCAGCGCACCTGCGCGCCGGCCGAGGAGATCGGCGGCTCGCGCGAGGCCCTCGCGGGCCCGCAGGCCAAAGACGACTCGGGCACGTACCGCACGTGGCACAAGCGCACGGCGGAGGGGGGAGAGCCCGGGAAATACCTGCTCGACGACGCGGGCTGCGCCGTCTACCTGGCCGACCCCGGCATCAACGGCACGCACACGACGAGGCCCGACGGCTCGCGTGTGACGAAGTTCGACGCGCCGAAGGCGACCCTGATGTCTTACATCATCAAGGGGATCCTCAATCGCGAGCTCCCGTGGGGGCTCGTCCTCATCGGGGTGATGATCGCCGTCGTCCTGGAGATGAGCGGTATCCCATCGCTCGCGTTTGCGGTTGGCGTGTACCTGCCGCTCTCCTCGTCGACGCCCATCCTCGCCGGCGGGTTCTTGCGATGGCTCGCCGACCGCGCGATCGAGCGGCGGAGCCCCGATCGCAAGCTCACGGAGGAGGAGCTCGCGGCGGAAGGCGACAAGAGCCCGGGCGTCATGCTCGCCTCCGGCTACATCGCGGGCGGCGCAATCGCGGGGATCGTCATCGCGTTCGTCGCCGGGCTCTTCGGCGACCTGCAGACGCAGATCGAGGACTGGGCGAAGGTCCACAACCCGCTCTTCGAGGGGCCCTGGTCGGACTCTCTCAGCCTCGTCCCCTTTGCGCTCATCGCCGGCGTGCTCTACGGCATCGCGGCTCGCGCGCCGAAGCGCGCGAGCTGAAGCCGACCCGCGTCACGCGTCGCGGTGGACGGTGCTCGGCGAGAACGCCGGCAGACAGATCGCCACGTATTCGGCTCCCTCCTCGCCCGGCGTGCTGTAGCGGACCCAC
>JAEUKE010000069.1 GCA_016794345.1 Myxococcales bacterium | reverse complement strand
ACCGTCATGACATCCGTTGCAGGCGCCGCTCTCCACCGGCGTCTGCTTGGTGAGCACGGCCGAGCCACTCGACACGGTGACCCCGAACGGAGGCACGAGATCCTCGACTGTGTAGAAGTTCCCCGACGGGGTCGGAGCGAGCTCCACGGTCACGCCGTTCGCGTCGACGATCGTGACGGTGACGGGCTCGGTCGAGGCGATCGTTCCGGCCGCGCTGAAGTGAGGCGCAGGATCGAAGTCTCCGACCTCGGGCGGGCTGTGGCAGCCCAGGCAGTCCTCTCCCGGGCGCATGTCGGGCCCGGTCTCGCGAACGGGACGGATCCAGCCGAGCGCGCGCGCGTTGGCGCCGGGGCTGCGGTGGCAGGTGTTGCAGTTCGCGGACGGAGCCGGCACGGGCATGGCAATCGTGCCTCCGTCCGATGAGACCGCCACCTGCAGCGGAGCCTCGAGCGGCTCGGCGGTGTAGAAGTTTCCGGCGTCGTCTGTCACCACGTCGAGCGTCACGCCGCTCGCGTCCGTGACCGTGAGGGTCACGCCGGCGATACCCTGGCTCTCCTTGTCCGCGGTCGACGTCGAATGGACGGTGCCGCCGATCGAGAGGACGGGCTCCGCGATGCCCGACTGCCCATGGCACGAGAGGCAGGGGTCTCCAGGCCTGTGGGACGTCGTGCCCGGGCTCGAAGCGACCTCACCGCATCCGGCGAGGGCCAAGGCGATCAAGATCGTGGACCTCATGTCGATTCTCGAAATCCGCGCGCGACGCCGGTCTCCAGCCAACCTCGCACGCACGTGAACGCCTTCGCGACCGGATCGGCCGCGGCCAGGAAGGCCTCGCAGACCGAGGCGAACGGCTCGCCGCGACGGGCTCGCTCGAGCGCGTCCACCTCGTCGGGTCCGATGGCGCGGAGCCGCGCCTCGAAGCGCCTCCGGACGACGAGCACGTGCGTGACAGTTTCGTCCTCTGCTCCCCGGATCGGCGCCCCTCCTGCGCGCAGCCACGCGCTCCGCGTCTCGAGATCGAGGGGCGCGATCGCGAGGGCGCGCGACACGTCCAGCGTCGCCTCCGCGATTCGATCCGGAGGGGGCGCGAGGCGTCCGTCGCTCGGGCGCTCGTCCTCGGCGAGGAAGACCCACAAGACCGCCCATTCGAGGGCGGCGATCCGGGAGGCAGGCTCGTCGCCCGCCTCCGCCAGGAAGCGCGGAAACGCGGCCCCCACCTGCTCGAGCGCAGGGTGCCTCGAGACGTGACCTCGAAGGTAAGCCGTGCCCAGGGCTCGAAACGCCTGCGGGCCGAGGTGCACCTCCGTCGTCGGGTAGAGCTCCGCGAGCGCCTCGAGCTGCCGAGCCAGGAACATGCGTCTGTAGTTCTCGAGCCCTTCGCGCGGAGTGAGAGCACCGCGGCTCACGAAGCGTTCGAGATCGGACTGCCCGATCTTTCCGCCGGTCACCGCGGCGAAGAACACGTCGCAGTCGGTCGTGACCATCTCAGGCCGCCTCGGCAAACGCGCGCGCGCGATCGGCCTCCGCCATGAGGTCGAGAGCTGGCGGCACGTTCGTGTCTCGCTCGATGATCGTCGTGACAGACCCCACGCGGGCCGTGACCCTTCGATACAGGTCCCAGACGACGTCGGCGACCGCGGAGCCGTGATCGTCGAGCAGCCCGGCGCCCAGCGGGGCGTGACCGGCCAGATGGATCTGGGAGATTCGCGCGGCTGGCAGGCGATCGAGGAGTTGCTCCGCGCGCCCGCCGACGTTCGTCGCGGTGACGTAGACGTTGTTGACGTCGAGCAACATCGCGCACCCCGTCCGCACGAAGAGCTCCGCCCAGAACTCGGACTCGTCCATCTCGTTCGCGGCGTACTCGATGTACGCCGAGACGTTCTCGAGCACGAGGGGCCGCCGGAGGAGGTCCTGGATCTGGCGGACCCGCGCCGCGACCCGCTCGAGCGAAGCGCGCGTCCGAGGCAGCGGCCAGAGATCGTGTCCATGGCCGCCACCCAGCCTCGAGAAGCAGAGGTGATCCGAGACGGAGCTGGCCTCGATTTCGTCCGCCAGCGCAGCGACGCGTCGGACGTGGTCGGTGTCGAGCGGGTCCATCCCGCCTACGTCGAGGCCGACCGAGTGCACGAGGACGGGGCAGTCGCGCCGAACGCGCTCGAGCGCGGCGCGCGGCCGCCCCCCACGCCCCGCGAAGTTCTCGGCGATGATCTCGACGCAGTCGGCTACGATGAGGCCCGATAGCGCGTCGGAGAAGTGTCTCGGCCGCAGGCCGAAACCGAAGCCGAGAGCTCGCGGGACCATCTCAGCCCTCCTCGAGGACCTTTCCGCCCTTGGCCGCGCACTCGTCCTCGGTCACCTCGAGGTACCCGGTGCCCGCGCACTCGTTGAGCCCCGCGCAGTCGTTCGTCGCACCGGCGCAGTCGCTCTGTCCTTTGCACTCGTTGATGCCTTCGCACTTCACGAGGGCCTGCCCGGCCTCGGCCGTGACTTCTTCTTCGCCGCAGCCCGTGGTTCCGAGAAGAGCAGCGACACCGGCGGCGATGGCCGCACCTTTCCAAGCAGCGTTCATGTTCAATCCCTCCTGAGAGTTGCCCGGGGTACGCCGCTTTCGCCGATCGGTATCGATCAGGGCGCGTCGAATTTCGAGGACGCGCCGGTCGACGCGCCCGCCGTGAGGAGACGACGACTGATGACGATCGCCAGACCGATCACGAGCACGACAGGCGCGAGGTGAGCGCCGAGCAGGTGATCGACCTCCGCGTGCCCACAGCGAAGCGAGACGAGCCCGGCTGCCCAGAGCCCGAAGACGCCCCCGAGCGCGAGCCCGACACGCCCCGGCGCGATGGGCTCCGTTCCGCGGCGCGCCAGTGCGATCGCGACAACCAACGCCACACCCAGGCCAATCGTCATCAGGGAACAGGCCAGGTGCACACCCACGGCGAGGTGGGCGAATGGATCGTCGACCCAGAGGCTCGTGGCCAAGACCAGCGTGGCCGCGATAGCGAGCGCGAGCCCGATCGCGGGCGCGACGCGTGAAGGCGAAGACGCGCGTCGGACGAGCGCGAGCCCGGATAGCGCGAGCGCGACCGCGAGGAGGATCGCGCCTCCGCTCGTCGAGAACGAGCCCTCGTGTGTCTCGTGGCGTCCCGTCGCCGCGAACACCGAGGCCCCGACGGCCCCGACAAGGAGGGCCGCGACCGTTCGCTTCGCGAGGGCGGAGCGGCTCGGGCTCGGATCCCGGCCGACGGTGGAGAGGACCCGCGCGCGGAGCGCGGCGTTCGGACCGTTCATGGCGGTCAAGCCTCCCCCTCCGGCTCACCGCCCTGGCTGTTCATCGTCTCGCGGAGCGCGTCGTAGGCACGCTGCGCGCGGAGCTTCACCGCGGCGACGGTCACGCCGAGCGTGGCGGCGGCTTCGGCCATCGACAGGCCGTCTTCGCGGATCAGGAGGAAGGCCTCACGTTGAAGAGGAGGCAGCGACTCCAGCCGCGCGCGCGCGGCGTCGCTGAGCTGGCGCGCCATGAGGATGGCCTCGGCGTCCACCTCGGGTGAGGGCTCGGGCATGAGCCAGCTCAGAACCCCCCGCTTCTTCTGCCTGCGCGAGTCGAGGAACAGCCTCCTTGCGATCGCAAACGCCCAGGGCTCGACGTGAGCCCCGGGCCGGAAGCTGCCTCGGGCCCTGTGCATCCGGATGAACGTCTGCTGGACGAGGTCCTCCGCGGTCGCCTGATCGCGCTCGAGCCGCCCGAGGTAGCGCAAGAGCCTGCTCGCGAGCGCATCGTAGACCTCGGCGAAGGCGGCCTCGTCCCCCTCGGCGTGCCGCTCCATCGCCCGGCTGGCAGCCGAGCGCTCCGCCGGCAGGATCTGCTCAACGACCATCTCCGGCCCTGAGGCCCAGACCGGCGCCTGAATCGCGAGGGATGCGAGCATCGCCGCTGGGTACGCCGGTGCCGCGCCTCGGTATCGCGCCGAGGCGAGGTGGTCGCGGTCTGGCCTGCTGGAGGGGCATGGTCCCGCCGGCAGTACGACGCCCGGCGCGATCGGTATCGCACCCTCATGTTTTTTCTTCGAACGGCCCGGGGATACCGGTGCTTGCCGCCTTGTACGGGTCCATCTCCGTCGTCGCCAGCTTCCTTGTACCCGGGCGACACGGACGCCAACCCACCACGCGTCAGGGTTGCGACCGGACGACCGTCTCGTCGCTCCATGACGACCCTTCGTGCTCGCCGCTTTCGGCGCCCCCCGGTCCTGCCGGTGCGGCGCGCACGCTGAAGCGACGCGAGCCCGGTGCGACCGCGGGGGGACCCCGCTCGACCCATCGCACCGGAGGCTCGTCATGAACCATTCTCAGAAAGCAGCGCTCGTTCACGCCTTGTCGATCCGCGATCTGACGGATCCGTCCGAAGGGCCACACGCCATCCAGCTCGTCGTCGATCGCGCGGTCGCGGGTCTCGTTCGCGCCTGGCAATGCCCGGCTCGCACGATCCGCTCGAGCCCGCTCGTCACCGTGGGCGACAACTACGACGAGCTCGGTTATCCAGCCGACGCGGTCACCCGCGACGAGCGGTACACACGGTACGCCGGCGAAGGCGTGTTGCTCCGCACGCAGACGTCGGCTCTCGTCCCACCAGCCCTGCGGGCGCTGGCTCGCGAGCAACCCGACGACGTGCTCCTGGTGTGCCCCGGCATCGTCTACCGCCGTGATCAGATCGACAGGCTGCACACTGGCGAGCCCCATCAGCTCGATCTCTGGCGCATTCGACGCGGCTCTCCGCTCGGCGACAGCGACCTGATGGCGATGATCGGTGCGGTGGTCGGCGCGGTGCTGCCCGATCGCGGGTGGCGGACGCAAGCCGCCTGCCATCCGTATACCTCGGGCGGCCTGCAGATCGACGTCGCCACCGCGGAGCCAGATCGCTGGCTCGAGATAGGCGAGTGCGGCCTCGCGGCGACCGCGGTGCTCGAGCGAGCCGGGCTCGCGGGCTACGGCGGTCTCGCGATGGGCCTCGGCCTCGACCGCCTCGTCATGCTGCTCAAGGGCATCGATGACATCCGCCTCCTCCGCTCCGCGGCCCCGCGCGTCCGCGCGCAGATGCAAGACCTCGAGCCCTACCGTCGCGTCTCGAGCATGCCGCCGATCCGGCGCGACCTCTCCATCGCGACCACCCATTCTCTCGACGTCGAGCTGCTCGGCGACCGCGTCCGGGAGGCGCTGGGCGCCGACGCCGCAATGGTCGAAGAGGTCGAGATCCTGAGCGCCACACCCTACGAAGAGCTGCCGCCCGTCGCCGCAACACGGCTCGGGATATCCCCCGGCCAGCACAACCTCCTCGTCCGCGTCGTGCTCCGCGCGCTCGACCGCACGCTCACCCACGACGAAGCCAGCGCGCTGCGAGATCGCATCTACGCCGCGCTCCACGAAGGCTCGGTCCATACCTGGGCGCTCGGCCCGCCGGCCTCGACGACGCCGGCGGGCAATCCGGTGTGAGGGACAGAGCAACCGCCGTCGCGAGCTCCGCCACTCAGCGCTCTCCGGCTTCGACCCTGAGCTCGGGGAGCGCGACCTCGCGCCGGTGGCGCAGCCAGCGAAGCGCGGCCTCCTGACGCGATCGCATCGCGACGAGATCGCGCTCGGAGGGCTCGTATCCCGCCGTCCGCAGGATCAGCTCCACGCCCGCGGCCGAAGCTCGGACGAGATCGGCCTTCCGCTTCGCGCCCTCCACCTCCGTGACCTTCAATGCGCCGGAGCGGACACGCTCGAGGTGCCACGCGAGGCGATGCACGAGATCGACGGACACGCTGGGCAACGCGACCGCCACCTGCTCCGCCGCTCCGCGGACCGCGACGCCGAGCGCCAATCGTCCCCGCGCCGAGACCGACCACCGCGGCTCCGACACCACCACGCCTTCGTTTGCAGCAGCCCACGTGTGCGCGAGCTCGCCGAGCCGGCTCGCCACCGTCGAACGCGAAGCAGGTGCGATGCGTGCCGTGAGCGCCAGCGTGGTCGCGACGCGCGCGGTCCCGGCCATTTCGACGGCCGCGGACGCAGCCAGCCAGCCAGACTCACGCTCGACCCAAGAGGGGTCCACCGCATCGGCTTCGAGCCCCGCGGCCAGCGTCGTGGATACCACGACGTCTTCCCCCAGCGGCGCGGCCGCGCGCCGGGGCCACAGCTGAGCCGCCGCAGCCGCGCCATGCACGCGGAGCGCGTACGCCAGCGCGAGATCCGCGAGCGACTCCCAGAGATAGCCGGCCCCACGTACCTGTTCGACGGCCTCCGCCAGCTCGGCGATCGAGAGCACCGGCAACGGAAGATCTCCGAGCAAGTCGGCCGCAGCGCGTAAACCTGCTGCGTGACGCAGCCGATTGTCCGGACGAGGAGGAAGCGCATCCGCCGCGAGCTGCCTCAGCCGCAACACGTGTGCTCCGAGATCGCGGCCGTCGAGCACACCGACCAACGCGGCTTGCGCCAAGCTGAGCGGCTTCAGATCCTCCGGCGGATCCGTGGCCATATGGGCGAGCTGCCGGCGAAGCGGGCGGCCGCCCTCTTCCGCAGTCGGTGTGCCTTCCGTCTTCGTCACGCCTCACCTTATCCCGCGGTCGAGCGGCTCGCGAAGACGGCAGGTGTCGCGCCGCCGGGGCGCGATGTCCTGTCCTGTTCCCCGTTCCATCCCCGCCCCTCTCTCCCCCGCCCCACTCTCCCCGACCCTCTCTCTCCCCGACCCTCTCTCTCCCCGACCCTCTCTCTCCCCGACTCTCTCTCCCCGACCCTCTCTCCCCGACCCCCATCTCCCCGACCCCTCCCTCCTTCAAAACAACCCCAGCTGCGCCCCCGCCACCCGCTCGAAGCTCGTCCCCATCACGCTGAGCACCACGTCACACGCGGGCGCGAGCTGCTTGTCGATGTAATGGTCGTAGTCGATGCGCGCGCCGGCCGTGGCGGCGACGGGCAATGGACCATTCAACGTGACCAGGTAAGCAATGTCGTCGCGACCGATGCCTTCGTCGTCCGCCGCGCCGGCGTCGTTCACCATCCTGGCGGCGCGCACGTGCGGCGGCGCGGCGGCATACGCGCCCAGATCGCGCCGCAGCTTCTTCCGGTAGACGAGCTCGGCGTCGAACGCGCCCGCCTTGAGCTTGGCGCGTAGATCGCGGAGCCAGGTTTGCCACGGCTCGTCCGCGAAGACGCGTTCGAGGAGCTCGCGCTGGACACGCCGCGCAAACGGGGTCCAATCCGTGCGGATGGCCTCGAGGCCCTTGATGACGAGCTGCGGCGCTCCGTCGGGCGGCTTCTGCGCGAGCCCGGCGTAGCGTTTCTTCGATCCGCCGTCGCCGCTCCGGAGGCGTGGCATCAGGAAGCGCGTGAAGAGCTGATCGAAGCGCAGCTCGAGCGCGCTCTCGAGCCCGTGCTCGGCGAGGATCTTCAAGCGCAGCGCCTCGTTCAGCTGGGCCGCGAGCGTGGCGCCTAGCGCGAAGAGCGCCGGTCCCTCGGCCGCGCCGCGCACGTCGACGAAGAGCGAGTCGGTGTCGCCGTAGAGCACCGCGTAGCCGCGCTCCTCGAAGAACACGCGAGCGCCGCGGATGATCTGGTGGCCGCGCCTCGTGATCGAGCTGGCCAAGCGCGAGTCGAAGAAGCGGCAGCCCGGCGTCCCCAGCACGCCGTAGAACGACGCCATTTGCACCTTGATCGCGCGCGAGAGCGCCTCGTTGCCGGCGCGCAGCGCCTCCTTGCGGGCCTCGTGCAGCCGCGCGATCAAGTCCGGCAAGATCGACGGCGTCTTCGTGAAGCGCGCGCCGTCGAAGCCTTCGATCTGGCCTTCCTCCAGCCTGTCGGTCGCGAGCGCCAGGTAGAGCCCGAGCGGATCGATCCGGAAGGTGCGGATGATCGACGGGTACAGGCTGCGGAAGTCGAACGCGAGCACGTCGCGGTGCAGGCCGGCGACGCCCTCGAACACCTCGCCGCCCGGGCTCGGCTCGACGAAGGTGCCCGAGTCGACGTCGTGCGCGACGAGCCCGGCGCGGTGCAATCGCGGCAGGTAGAGGTGATCGAACGCCGCGACCGAGCCGCCCTGTCGATCGAGCGGCAACCCCACCAGATCCGCGCGCGCGCAGGCGAACCCGATCAGGTCCGCGCGGTCGAAGATATCGGCCACGAGGCGCGCGTCCTCCAGGTTGTACGCGGCGAGCGCGACGGGGTCCTCGCGCGCCATGCGTCGGATCTCGTCGACCTTCGCGCGCTTCGTCTCGTGTTGCTCGATGCGCTTGCCGCGGCCGAGCAGCGTCTGCGCGACGTGCTCGAGCGTGTAGCGCTCGAACGAATACGTCGCGTTCCTCAGCGTGGCGATGCCGTCGAGCACGACGCGCCCCGGCACCCGCGCGATCGACACCTGACCCTTGTCGCCCGCGATGACGTGCGCGCGCTCGCCGTTGCGACCGATCAGAAACGGGACGCGACGCGCGTCCGCGCGCTTCTCGAGCACGGTGAGATCGAACTCGACGACGTTCCAGCCGACGAGCACGTCGGGGTCGAGCTCGCGGACCAGCGCGAAAAACGCCTCCAGCAGCGCCTTCTCGTCGCGCACGTACGCGAGCGCCGGCAAGCTCGGATCGGGCGGACCTTCGCCGATGAGCAGCACGCGCTCGACCCGCGGCGCAGCGCGATCCGGGCCCTGGTAGACGATCGCGATCGACAAGAGCTCACCCTGCGGCCCGTCGGTCTCGATGTCGAACGACGCGACGGACAGCGCGACCTCCGGCGGGTCCGTAGCGCGCACCTTGCCGCCTTCGATCACGGTCACACCGCGCTCGCCCGGCGAGGGGCGCTTCACCACACGGCCGGTGATCTCGAACGAGCCGGTCACGAACCGCTCCATCACGTAGCGATCGCTCGGCTTGATGTCCGACTCGAACACCGCGTACCCGCTCGACCGCAGCAGATCGCGCGCGCTCGTGAGGGCGCGCTGATTGGCGAAGTAGACGGCGTCGACAGGGTCGCCGTACGGCGACGCGAGCTCGACCGCCGCGCGGCGCCCGGTCGACGTCAGCGCCGCCGGGGTCGTGCGCGGGACGAAGAGCACCGCCTCCGCGAGGGCGCTCACCTTCACGGCGCCCGACGCGGAGACACCCCACAAGGTGATCTCCACGCCGCGAGGGCCGTCGCGCCACTGCCGAGACAGGAGGCGACACCGCAAGGTCTCGGTCGCCATGCGCGCGCAGCATAGCGCCGCGAAGCGACCCGCGCCGTGGTAGCGTGAACGCTGGTGATGACGCGCGTCACCTGCGACGAGAACGGGCTCGTGCGAGGCTTCAGCTACCACGACGGGTTCCTCGACGGCGTGCTCGTGGGGAACGGCGGCGTCGTGAACCTTGCGCTGCGCGCCCAGTCAGGCGAGCGCCGCGTCCTCACGCTGACCGGCGTCACGTCGCTTTCGGTCGACGCCTTCCGGGAAGGAAACATCGTGCTCAACCTGCGCGTGTTGCCGGCGACCACCGCCGCCGCGGACGCCGAGATCGCGCAGCTCCTCGCCGATCGCCTCTACCTCGCGCCGGCGAGCCTCGCCCCGAGCGCCGTGGTGTTCCGCCTCGAGTCGTCGTTCGGCGCCGAGGTTCTCGCCGTCTGCGCGGAGGTCGAGATCAGCGACGCGGGCTCGACGTTGACGCCGACCGGAGCGTAGCACCCGCGATCACCTCAGAGCACGAGTCTCGCGTCGGAGCCCTCGCGAAGCTCGACGCCGGGCGCTGCGGTGCGCCAGTCCCCTTGCGGCGCCACCTCTAGCAGGAGCGTGCGCGCGTTGGGGACTGCCTCGCGAATGGCCGCGAGCGTGGGGAGGTCCGGCCGAGCTAGCTGTGTGCGGCGCAAGGACAGGTACGTGAGGTCCCCCCAGCGCGCGAGCGGCGCGAGACCTTCGAGCGCGAGCTGGACCGGCGAGCCGGTCGTCTTGAACTCCATCCCGCGAAACCGGCCCTTGGTGAGCAAACCGAGATCGACGCACGAGAAGAGCTGCTCGGCCTTCAGGTCCGGCCTGCCGTCGTGCTCGAGCACGAGCAGCGGCCGCTGCGGCAGCGCGGCGAGCACGTCGACGTTTGCGTCGCTCTTCAGCTTGGCCGGGTTGAGCAAGACGAGCGTGTCGAGCGACCTCAGCGCCGAGAGCCCCGCGGGGAGCTTCTTCGCGCAGCGGATCTCCACGAGTCGCCAGTCGCTGATGGCGGCGAACGTGGCCTCTTCGCCGAGGCGCTTGCACGCCTCCTCCACCGCGCTCCTGCCGAAGAGGAGCATCGCGTGGCAGAAGGCCGGCATCAGGCCCTGCTCCTCGGCCAGCGCGCAGCCCTTCGCAAACGGCATCTTCTTGTCGAAGGCGGCGAGCGCGGGCGCGTGCCGCGTCGCATGCGCGAGCAGCGCCGTCCGCTCTTTCTTGCCGAGATCGTAGAACGCGAGCGTCGCCGCGATCAGCGCGGGCCACGTCGCGTCCGGGAGCGAGGCGCCCGCGGCCGTCGCCGCGATCGCGTTCGTGTCGGGGATGGGCCACAAGTTCGGGCCCCCGGCGGGGACGACGGGCCAGCTCTCCGGGCGCTTCGACTCGATCATTCAGCTACGTGTAGCCGGCTTCGCGCCGACGTGGTGGCCGATTCGAAACAGCCGATCGACCCCGATCTCGGCGACGAGCTTCGCCGCGATCGCGGCCCTGTTGCCCGGCGCCTTGCGCGCGCTCACCACGTATTCGAGCCCGCGGTCACAGGTCTCGGTGACGCGCAGGGCGGCGGCGACTGGGTCGACCTGCTTGCCGCCGCCGCTCTCGCTCGTGGCAACCACGTTGAGGAGGAAGGCGAGCACCTCGAGCTCGCGCGCGTGCGCGGCCGGATCGATCTCCGCGAGCTCGCGCATGGCTTGCGAGAAGGCGCCCTCGCCGCCGCCCGCCTTCGAAGGCAGCTGCTTGCCTCGCTTCGCGCTCGACTTCGGCTTCGGCAGGGCGGCCTCGACCAACGAGAGGAGCGGCCGCGCCTCCGCGGGCACCGGCGCGGGCGGCGTGCGATCGAGCTCGCGCAGGTACGCGCGCGTCGTCGGATCGCGGTCCTTCTCCGCGAGCACCTGCTCGGGGCCGAGCTTCTTCGCGAGGGCGAGGAAGCTCCGCGCGTCCGACGGAGCGACGTAGCCCTGGCGCGCGCGCCTGTCGTCGCGATCGGCCGCCGCGTCGGAGGCGAGCATCTCCGCGTCGTTCAGCGCGTCCACCAGGCCACCGGCGTCGTCGATCTGCGTGGTGCTCGCCGCGCAGAGTCGCTCGAGCAGGCGGCGCGCATAGCGCGTGTGGCGCGAGTCGAGCTCGACCAGCAGCGTGATGATCGCGTCCCACCCGTCGTGGCGGCGGGAGACGACGCGATACTGATCGATCTCCTGGCAGAGGCTCGAGTCGAGCGCCTTCTCCACCTGATCCACCTCTTCTTCTTCGAGCTCCGCCAGCTCCTGCCCCAGCTCGTCCATGTCGAGGACGAGCACGTGCTGCGCGAGCGCGTGTGTCACGAGCTCCTCCGGCAGCTCGACGATCTTGTCGGCGGCCAGCGCCGCGCCCGACTCGAGCAGCACCTCGATCCACACGGCGAAGCGCTCCGCGTCGAGCGCCTCGTCCGCGCCCGGCCTGTCGCTCTGCCAGATGTCCGCGTCGAGCACGCTCGTGAGCTGCTCGGGCGTCGCGAGCGCGACGATTTCCCCTGCGTCCTCCAGGCCCACCCGGTTGACGAGCCCCGCGAGCGCCGCGGCCGGAAGGTGCCGCACCGCCTCGACGAGCGCAGGCTCATCCAGGACGCGCGCGAGGAGATCGCGCGAGCTGACGGGAGAGAGACGCGTGGACGCACCGGCCTTCGTGATGGTCATGTTCGCTCCAGGAGGGCCTTGAGCCCGGCGAGGTGGTAGGTGCTGAATCGATCGACGGCGTCACGGATGTCCGCTTCGGCCGCGTGCGCCCGGAGGACCGCGACCATCGTGTCGACGAGGCCGCGGTAGATCCGCGTGAGCACGAGGTGGTCGGCCGCCGAAGGCTCGAAGCGCCGGTCGCGCGAACGCGCGTGCAAGATCGCGAGCGCCACGAGGTCCACCACCAGCGCGTCCGAGAAGCCCGCGTGCACGGTGCCCGCCGCCTTCTGCGGATCGAACAGGAAGGCCACCGCGAGCCGGTTCTCGATCGCGAGATCGAGCAGCTCCGCCGAGACGTCCTGCCACTCGGTCACCTTCCGTGGGTCCGCGTGGCCCCGCGCCGCTTCCACCCGGCGGCGCAAGAGGCGCGAGACCTGTCGCGCGAAGGCCTCGGGCACCACGTCGAGGAGGAGCACCTCTTTGTTCTCGAAGTACCGGTAGACGTTCCCCGTCGAGACGCCGGCCCGCTTCGCGATGTGCGCGATCGTCGCCGCCTCGAACCCCTCCTCCGCAAACGCCTCGAGCGCCGCACGGCGGATCACGCGCTGCACGTCTTCTTTGAGGAACTGGGCCACGCCACCTCCCACGCCAATCGTGAACAGCTCGTTCACTATTGAGCCGCGCGAAGGCGCCGTCAAGCCGGCGCCGTGAGATCGCTCAGTGCCCCGCGACGCCGACCGACACGCCGACGAGAAGGCGATCTTGGTCGTCACGGTTGTCGAAGCGGCGGCGCTCGAGCCCGACGTGCCCCAGAACCTCGACGATGTCTTCGAAGCGGTAGCCGGCCTTGACCTCGCCGCGTGGCGACACGAGCGACTCCTCGTTGTCCGGCCGATCGCCGTAGTCGTTGTCGACCGCTGCGGAGATGCCCATGGCCCCGGCGAGCGTCCAGCTCTCTCCTTTGATCCCCAACGTCAGAAGGGCCGGTACCGAGGTCGTCGTCCTGTTCGAGAACCTCGCCGCCTCGATCGCGAGGACGCTCGCGGTCGTGAAGAGGCTCACGTCGCCGAGCCCAAACGAGACGCCGAAGTCGAGCGACGGCCGCACGAGGAAGCCCGCGTCGCGGAAGTCGTCGATGGCGACACCCGAGAGCACGTAGAGCGAGCCGGTGAACTCGATTGGGTCACGGGTGCTCCAGGTGTCGGTAGGCGGGGGCGGACACGCGGGGTTCGGGGTCGGGGTCGGGGTCGGGGTCGCGGGGGTCGGGGTCGCGGTGGCCGGGGGTGGGACGCGGGTCGCGGCGACGGCCGGGGGGGCGGAAGGAGCAGCCTCGGGATCTTCGTCGGGGGCGGCGACGACGAGGGGCTCGGTGTCGTCGTCCTCGCCTTGGGCGGCGGCGACGCCA